>LUGL01000029.1 GCA_002796835.1 Elainella saxicola E1
CCCCCCTGTCCCACTCCCCGAACTCACCTGGATTACCGATCGCCTCCTGCCTGCTCTCCAACAGACCGATCGCGAAATCACCAATCTCCTGCATGGCTTAAACGGCGGCTATATTCCCAGCGGTGCTTCCGGTGCACCGACGAGAGGTCGGCCAGAGGTGTTGCCCACCGGACGCAATTTTTATTCGGTAGACATTCGGGCCATTCCAACTGAAAGTGCCTGGGCAGTGGGCCGCAAAGCCGCCGAGACGCTGATCGAGCAATATACGCAGGAGCAGGGCGAATATCCCAAGACGCTCGCAATTTCTGTTTGGGGAACCGCGACCATGCGGACGGGCGGCGATGATTTAGCAGAAGCGTTGGCATTACTGGGTGTTCAGCCGGTTTGGGAGGATGCAGCCCGACGAGTGATTGATTTTGAAATCTTGCCGCTGTCGGTTTTGGGGCGTCCGCGTGTGGATGTGACGCTGCGAATTTCGGGATTTTTCCGCGATGCGTTCCCAAATCTAATCGATCTATTCCAGCAGGCCGTCGATGCAGTAGCCGCACTGGAAGAACCCGCCGAGTGGAATCCCCTGGCCGATCGCGTTCAACAAGACACGCAAACTTGGGAAGCGCAAGGCTTAGAACCAGAGCAGTCAATGGAACGATCGCGCTATCGCGTGTTTGGATCAAAACCAGGAGCCTATGGGGCAGGTCTGCAAGGCTTGATCGAATCGCAAAATTGGAGCGACGAACAGGATCTAGCGCGGGCCTATCTCAACTGGAGTAGCTATGCCTATACCGGACAAAGTGATGGATTGGCTGCCCCTGAAGCGTTTGAACAGCGGTTACGCGAACTGCAAGTCGTGCTGCAAAATCAGGATAATCGCGAACATGATCTGCTGGATTCGGATGATTACTATCAGTTTCAGGGCGGTCTGACGGCAGCAGTGCGGGCCTTAACCGGCGAAAATCCCACCACCTATTTTGGTGATAATTCTCTGCCGGAAAATCCCAAGGTGCGGACGCTTCAGCAGGAAATTGCCCGAGTTTATCGATCGCGCGTCGTGAACCCCAAATGGATCGAGGGTGCCATGCGGCATGGATACAAAGGGGCATTCGAGATGGCGGCAACGGTCGATTTTCTGTTTGCCTACGATGCGACTGCTCAATGCGTTGAGGATTACATGTATCAGGGCGTTGCAGAAGCCTATTTGTTCAATTCATCAGTTCAGGACTTTATTCAGGCGAAAAATCCTCATGCATTGCGTGACATGACAGAACGGTTGCTGGAAGCCAATCAGCGAGGACTTTGGCAGACTGACCAGGAAACGATCGATCGACTCAGAAATTTGATGCTTCAGTCCGAGGAGATAATTGAAGCAGGCAACGGGTTTTCTGGAGGTTTGAATTCATGACCTATACCCCATCCCAACTGCTCAGCTTTGATGAATTTCTCAACCAATATGGGAGCAATCCCCGCTATGAACTGGCGGATGGAGAACTGATTGATATGGAACCCACAGGACCCCATGAAGCCGTTGCGGGGAAAGTTGCCAGCAAACTCAGCATTGAGCTAGAACGTCACAATCATCCCTGGTTCATTCCTCGCACTTGTATCATTCGACCTTTCACTGACGTCGCAACCGCCCGTCGTCCAGATGTCGTAATTTTGGATGAAACAAGCCTTGCCAACGAACCTTTATGGCAACGAGAACCCGTCATTACCCTAGCAAGTTCCATCAAGCTGATTGTTGAGGTGGTCAGCACGAATTGGGAAACTGACTATGCTCGCAAGGTAGAAGAGTATGCCTTGTTTGGTATCCCAGAATATTGGATTGTCGATTATCGAGGATTAGGCGGAGTCGCGTTTATCGGCAGACCAAAACAGCCCACGCTGACCGTTTGTCGATTGGTGAACCAGGATTATATTCAGCAACAATATCGTCTCGGTCAATCGATCGCATCACCGCTCTTACCGGAGTTAGCGTTGAAATTAGATAATCTCCTACCCAGGTAGCTGGCGGATTTCAATGGGTGCTTCATTCAATGTTCTCTAATCCGTAGTTTGCTTGTTTTTGGATCAGGCGTTGGACGCTGGCGATCGTTCGATTCAGTTCATAATTGCGGCGATCGGGCTCGTTCAAATAAGCCTGCTGCTCATCTTCCATCATCAGCACATCCTGTTCGATCAAGCCGTTCAAAATCCGGTTAGCAGATCCAAATAAGCGATTTTTCAAAAAGCGTCGAAAGGCGATCGGTAATTTATGCAAATTATCAAACGCATTTAGTGATGTGAAATGAATTAAATAAGCTTTGGTGGCCGTTTCATGGATCGGACAAACCAAGCAATAAAGTTTGAAATCTTGCCCTAATGATGCGCTCCAATGCGGATAAATGTAGCTCACATTCAACGGCTCAGGGTGAAGCTGCCGCAGGGCCGGAATAAAAAGCTGGCTAATTGACCAGATCTTGTCAATTTTGTAATAGCTCTGAGCTTCATAGTGAGCATCAACGCGATCGTTCGTTTCCTGTAAATCTTGCAATACCGGATTCGCCCAGGCTTGATAGTCTTGATGGAGATGGCCGTGATACATATCCATTAAATTTTCCATCAAAAATGAATAGTGAGCCTGACATTCGATCACGGCAACCGATCCGATGTAATTGAGATGGTCCCATTCCGGCAAACTCAGCGGCGGCACCCTTTCAGCCTGCTCTGCATCACCTGGAAACAGCCAAATAAATCCCGCTTGTTCTCGCACCGGATAACGCCGCAATCGACAGTTCGGCAACTTTTGCTGTTCTGCTAAATAGGGAACTTCCACACAATGACCAGCACTATTGAACTGCCAGCCATGATAGGCACATTCCAATCGATCGCCCACTCTCTGACCATGACTTAATTTCACCTGCCGATGAGGACACCGATCCTCCAGCGCATGAATTTGTCCAGTCAGATCGCGAAACAGCACGATCGCCTGATGCCAAACTACTACGCCAACCAGCTCTGTCTGCACCTCAGAACTGCGAGCGACCGCATACCAATGATTTGGATTGATGCCGATCGATCGAACGGATTGAGATGTTGTTTTGACGTCAGGGGATGTATCCTGTACTGTACTTTCTCCGATCACTTTCTTCACCTCCTCTCTTTCGCCTTTTGCCTATGAATCGATCGTGGGCGATGCCCACCCTACGATTTGATTTTTGTCCGAATTCTATATCTGCAAAATGCCTTGCGGATTCACCGAAAAAATGGCGCGACGCTGCAACCCTTCCCGATACAGAATTTCGTTTGCGGCTAAAAGGCCACTGCTGACGGCTCGTTCCATTAGACCGCAAGGGAACGGCATTTTTACCCAATCGCCTGCAAACAGTAGATTCGACATGGGTGTGGAAGTGGATGGCCGGTCGGCATAGCTGTTGGGAGGATAACCTGAAAAGTTCTTCTGGTTAACTAGCTCGCGGTGTAGAAGTTGAGCATCCCGTAAAGTCGGCACAATTTCATAAAGTTCCTGTTCAAAGGTAGCTAACAACGCTTCCTGAGTGGGGAATTCCTTTTCTTTGTAGCAGTAAGCATGGAGTTCCACCACACTGCCGCCTGTGCGCTGCGCCCATTCGATGAACTGATCCTGAATTCGGTGATAGAGCGTAATACTGTCCGTTAACCGATAGCCCGACAGGGAAGCGAAGTTGCTGTGCTGCCAGTCAAAATCGCGATCGAACCAGAAGCGACAAACTGCAAATGGATCGGCTAGGGCCAATGACTGCACCTGAGTGGTGAGTTCAGGACAAATGTTGCCAGAGACGCGGCTAAATAACTGCTGAATACCAGGCACATCTGCGGCAAAAATGTAATAGTCTGCTTCAAGGGTTTCGCTTGCGGCAGTTGTTCGAGGCGTAGTTATGCCAACAAGCTGCACCTGATCGTCCTGCTGTTGTGCCACTTTAAATTTTGCCAAGTCTCGCTGAGCCGGACCTTTCATCACTTCTCCCTGAGCATTAAACACGGCTCCGTGACAGGGACAATGGAACTCGCCATTGGCTTGCGGCTGAACGGTACAACCTTGGTGCGTGCAGGTGAGAGAGATTGCCGTTTCGCCATCTTTTGTCACCGCAAACATCCGATCGCCCGCGCCGTAATATTGATTTGATTTGGCGGGAACCTGAGCGGCAAACAGCGGATTTTGCTGCACCCAAAATGGAACGTTGTTGCCTGCCTCGCCCACTTGGTAATTGAGCGATCGAATTTGGTTGTCCTGACAGTCAATTTGGCTAACGGTGGCGTCCGTGACGATTTTGCCGCCGCGATTCAGGATGGACTGGGCGATCGGCTGCACCAGCGAAGTACCCATATCTTGCTTTGTACCGTTAAATGCTAAGCCTTCTGGATTGCCAAAAAAGTAGAAGTGGAAGAACTGCATCAGTTCCGCTGCACTCATCACATCAGGTGCATTGAGACTTGATTTTGCGAACGGCAGGAAGTAAAGATCATATAACCCTTGTGGGAAGTCTTCGGCGACCCAATCCTGGACCGACAGGTGATCCAACTGCTGATAGCTTTTTTGAGGATGGAATCCAGTAATTGCCTGAAACACCTGCCAATGTTTGGGATGGGTCAAATTGATTCCCCAGCGCAACCGATTCGGTGAAGAAATGGCCAGATCGACAATATTCCAGGGAAAGGCCGATCGGCTAGGCCGAAACACCTCCGGTTGATAAACATTCTCGCGAAACACCACTGAGTAAAGTTTCAGATCGACAAAATTCTGCTGAATGCCCAATTCCGATACCAGGCTTTTCAGGTTGTAATACTGGGGAAAGAAGCCATGAAAGCCATGCTCCATTTGAAACTGATCCTCTCCCACCTGGATCGGCCAGCTGGCAATTTTGCCGCCTAATTGGGGCGATCGTTCCAGCAGCGTCACGGCAAATCCGCGCTGGCTGAGTTCATAGGCACTGGCTAATCCGGCCAAACCACCACCCACAACAACCGCTGTTTTCGACTGAGTCAAATGGAGGGGTAGATCGAGTGAATCTTGCTGATGAATTGTGGGTTGGGGTTTTGTAAAGCGAGAGTAACCCAAGACACTCAGAGGAATGCCAACCCCAAAGAGTTTGAGCAGGGTACGACGAGAAATATCGGGCAGAAATTGAGGCTGTTGATTCACGCGATCACGGACTCCACACAGTAGACTTTTTTAAGTATCTTTAAGCATCGATCGAGAAAAAACAACCGCTGCTTTTTCACTAACTTTCTTCCAATCCTCCTCCCTAGCCTATGAATTATTGGTACGAAACATTAGCAGTCGCTCAACGGATCTTAATCGAACTTTTCCGGCGACGACGCAGTCTGATCTTTTGGAGCATTTTCCCAATTTCAGTGCTGTTGCTCAACGGATTGATTTTAGCGGAACGAGCCAAACTTCCTTTTGATCAAGCTTTCGAAAATGCAGCACCTGGAAGTTTGGTGGGAGCAGCCCTGTTCTTTAGCTGTCTGGGCGGCAGTGTGGCCACGGTCGTTTCAGAGCGAGAGCAGCTTACCTTAAAGCGACTGTTCATTTCTCCGCTCAGCGGCATTTCCTACTTTTTAGGTATTTTCCTAGCACATAGCTTGATCGGGATTGGACAGACCTTGTTGGTTTATATGATCGCCGCTTTTTGGGATGCCCAGTTCAATGGTTCGATTTGGCTGGGTATCGTGATTATTCTGCTGAGCATCATTGCCTATGTGGGAGTGGGGTTTGTGCTGGGCACGCAGTTGGCGAAACGTACCGAAGATGTGAATGCTTTGGTAGCCGCCTTTGGGGTACCGCTGCTGATTCTGGGGGGGGCCTTTTTGCCGACTTCCCTCTTTCCCAAAACGCTGCTTGACCTGGCCCAGTTCAATCCGATCTACCACATGAATGAGGCTTTGCTGGGTGTTTCGGCGAATGGGGATGGGTTAGCAGAAATTGAGCCGCATTTTCGATTTCTAGCGCTATTTGCTTTGGCGATGGTGATTGCGGGCTGGCTTTCCTATCGGCGCATGTTACAAGTAGAGCGGAGGCTATAAGTGCACCAAATTCCTTCTAGAAATTCGCGAGTCAAGTGGTCCGCGAGCGAGACGCTCGCACTGTGATCTAACCCATTCATTCATTGCGGCTACCGCTTCAGGAAATGCTCAGAATCGAGAATTTATCGAAATCCTACGGGAAACGTCCCGTTCTGCAAGATCTGTCGCTCAGCATTGAGGCTGGGGAAGTTTATGCGCTGCTGGGTCCGAATGGGGCAGGCAAGACGACGACGATCAACATTATTTGCAATCTGCTGAGGGCCGATCGCGGTCAGGTTTGGATCAATGATCAGCCTGCTTCCGATCGCACTAAGCCCTTCATTGGCATTGCCCCGCAGGAAAATTTGCTTTATCGATTGCTGAGCTGTGCTGAAAATCTACAATTTTTTGGTCGCATCTATGGCTTTCATGGCCAGCGCTTGCAGCATCAGGTGCAGGCTTGTTTAGCAGCTGTCAATTTGAGCGATCGGGCCAACAGCGTTGTCGAGACTCTCAGCGGCGGCATGCAGCGGCGGATGAATGTGGCGATCGCCCTGGTCCATCAGCCCAAGCTGGTAATTCTGGATGAGCCAACGACCGGACTGGACATCGAAGCCCGCTATGAAATGTGGGAGCTGATTCGGCAATTGCAGCAACAGGGCATTACGGTCTTGCTGACCACGCATTTGCTGGACGAAGCAGAGCGGTTAGCCAATCGAATCGGCATTTTGAGGCAAGGGCGAATCATTGCTGAGGGTAGCCTGACCGAGCTGCGGCAATATATTCCAGCTCAAGAGATTTTGGTGATCCAAACGCCTGACCCTGAAAAGGCGATCGAACTGGGCCTTCAGGCTGGATTCACGCCTCGCCGCTATGATAACGATCTAGCTTTCTGGTTGCCGGAACATCTGGAGCTAAAGGAGCTGATCGATCGATTTGAAGGGATTGAAATTGATTCGATCGCGCGTCAGCCGATCCGGTTGGAACACATCTATCTGGAAGTGACCCAATCAGCAAGCCGCAGCCCAGAATAATCCTTACTGCAAACCACACACATATTGAGTGACCGTTTCGGTGCTGCTGCCAGTCATGGGTTGAGATACTCCGCCTGAGTCTTCATAGTTGATGCGGCGGATCACTTCCCGATTTTGATTAAATAAAACTAGGCGCTGCATGCGGCTGCTACCTGAAACACAGTCTACGCTGCGATAAATCATCATGCCATAAACGGGCTGATCGCCCACGACATCAGTTGTCGCGTTACGAGACTGGCGTTTGTCTTGATATTCCCAGTAACGCACTTCATTGTTGTTGCGTTGAATTGAGTTCTGATCAATCAAAATTCGATCGCCTACTGAATTCACTGTCACCTCAACCCAGTTTTCAGCCGCGATAGCAACGGGTGCATATAGGAATGCACTCATAACCAACATCGCTTTTAGGAATCCTTTCATACTTACCTTGCAATTCCTCAACGCTATTTTGGCATAAGCTTTTTTCGAACGGCCAATGGTCCATGATCCGCTTAGACTGGGATTGTCCTTCATTTCTATCCCGTCGCATGGCTCGTGTTCGTGCCCCTGAATTGCCGCAAGATTTTCCCTGGCTGAATATCGATCGCCCTCTTTCCCTAACCAGTCTGAAAGGTCGGGTGGTGCTGCTCGACTTTTGGACCTACTGCTGCATCAACTGTCTCCATATTCTGCCTGATCTGAAGTATCTAGAAGAGAAATATCGGGACTGCCTCACAGTGATCGGCGTGCATTCTGCCAAGTTTGATCAGGAAAAATCAGTCGAAAATATTCGGCAGGCGATTTTGCGCTATGACATTGAGCATCCGGTTTTAGTCGATAACGGCTTTCAGGTTTGGCAGCAATACACCGTGAAAGCTTGGCCCACTGTGATGGTGATTGATCCAGAAGGATATGTAGTGGGCTATGTGTCAGGAGAAGGCAAACGGGAATTTCTGGATGAGCTGATCGGCAAAATTGTGCAGGAACATCGCGAGAAGGGCACGATCGATTTTCAAGAAATTCAGCTGCTGCTAGAGAAGGAAAACCAAACCGAAATGCCGCTGGCCTTCCCTGGTAAAGTGCTGGCCGATTTACCAACCGATCGCCTCTTTATTGCAGATACGGGACATCATCGCATTGTGGTAACGACTCTCAGTGGCGAGGTGCAGCAGATTATCGGCATTGGCTCAACTGGGTTATGGGACGGCAGTTTTGACGAAGCTCAGTTTTCTTCCCCCCAAGGCATGGCCTTCGATCGCGATCGCCAATGGCTCTATGTGGCAGATACGAACAATCACGCAATTCGGAAAATCGATCTGCCCAATCAATGGGTTGAGACCATTGCTGGAGTCGGACATCAAAATCGCAATATTCATCCCCACAGCGGAGATGCTCGCGAAGTTGCGCTGAATTCTCCTTGGGATATTGAGAAATTCCGCCATTTTTTGCTGATTGCCATGGCTGGATCCCACCAGATTTGGGGGTTAGATCTAACGAATGACCGAATTGGTACCTTCGTTGGCACAGGTGCAGAGGGCTGCGTGGATGGTGGCGTAGAAATTGCTGCCTTTGCCCAACCCAGTGGCTTAGCAACGAATGAGAAAGAACTCTTTGTAGCAGACAGTGAAACCAGCACGATTCGAGCGATCGAACTGGACAATACTCCTGTGGCTCGCACTATCTGTGGCAGTGGTAATCTGTTCGGATTCGGCGATCGGGATGGTCGAGGAGAAGCCGTGGCTTTACAGCACTGCATGGGAATTGAATATGCTACAACCCATTCAATGCATGAAAGGGATACGGGCATCTTATGGGTCGCAGATACTTACAACCACAAGATCAAGCGGGTTGATCTGCAAACGGGTGAGTGTCAGACAATGACGGGCAATGGCAAACCGGGCTGGCAAGATGGCCAGGGCAAAGCAGCCCAATTTTATGAACCCTCAGGACTGAGTCTTGCTGGAGATTGGTTATTTGTCGCCGATACTAACAATCACACAATCCGTCGCATCGACCTAAAGACGATCGAAGTTACGACCCTCTCATTGGATGGGCTATGCTCTCCAACCGTCTGTTTCCGAGACCCGACTTAGTGTTTGTTCAAGAAACTACTCTAAACTTCTTCCCCTGAAAAGGGTTGAGTTCCTGCGGTTGAGAACAAACCAAATAAGGGGCCTAAAACTGCACCAAACAAAAATCCACCAGCATGAGCCCAGTAGGCAATGCCACCACTTTCCATGCCAATGTTGGCAGGAGCACCTAAATTTGCCACTCCATAAAAGGCTTGCTGCACAAACCAAAAGCCCAGAAACACGATCGCTGGAACCCGGAAGGTAAAGAAGATGATGAAAATGGGAATTAGTGCAGTAATGCGAACCTGGGGAAATCGCAAAATATAGGCTCCCATCACGCCTGCGATCGCGCCACTAGCTCCCAGAGACGGGATGTCTGAGCCTGCGGCAAAAATATATTGGGCTAAACCGGCCAGAATTCCACAAAGTAAGTAAAAAATTAAAAACCGCCAATGCCCCATTTCATCTTCAACATTGTTGCCAAAGATCCAGAGATAGAGCATGTTGCCGCCCACATGCAGCAACCCACCATGCAAAAACTGAGAGGTAATCAACGTCAGGGCTTCCCCTGGCACCGAGAAGTTGGGGCTACCAGCCAAACTAGCGGTTAGCTCTGCGGGCACAACGGCCCAAGTATCAAAAAAAGATTCTAATCTGGGTCCCATCAAGCTTGCTTCGTAAATGAAAACAAGCACATTGAGCAGGATCAGGGTGTACGTGACGTAAGCCGTCGTCCGAGTTGGGTTGTCGTCGCGAATTGGAACCACAAGCGATGCCCTCGATCATCAATACAGAAATTTTAAGGGCAGATTACCGAATTAACGGCAGTCTCCCTATCCCACTTCTGAGAGATTTTCTACCCAAAAGATTTTGGCAAAGATTTTGACCGCTCACCATTCTTCCCAATCTTGCTGGCTCAGCTGCCGTGCAATGTCGATCGCGGCTTCTGGCGTTAATCGAATTGAGAGATTAGCATCCCAAGCTTCCACCCAACTGCGCTGAAATACCCCCTCTAGCGTGAAACTGTAAGTTTTTTGAATCCGCCATTGGGGAATACCGCAATACCGATGGTGAACCAGGGTCAGGACAGCGAGTTCCAAGGTGGTTTCGATCGGCAATTCTCCTTGGATCCGCTCAAATCCTTCCAGTCCGGTTAATCCTTTGGCTTCTCGTTGCCGCTGTTCTGTGATGCGATCGAACAATTCGCCAAACGAGCCATTAAACGATCCGCCGAGTTCATCTGCCTCACCCATCATTGCCATCAATCCTATTAATACTTTTGTACTAATATACCAGAACCAATTGATAAAGCAAGACCTACGCTCGACTATACTCAACGCCCGATCGCGACAACCATTGAATCAAACGGGTTCTTTCGTCTCATCTTCTCTTTGCCACAACATTTTCAATTCAACCTAACAATCTCCTTAATTTTCCCTAATTTACCGTTATCGACCTGGCAGGCTGAACCGAATACATTGAAAGAGTCTCAAGCAAAAGAGCTGAAGTCCAAATAAATCAAGCGTTCCACGCCATTTTACTTCTCCTGCTCATGCTGCTTGATCAACCTCTTACTCACCTACAAGGAGAAAAACAATGTCTATTCGGAAAATTGGTCTGTCAGCTGCCCTGATTTCCTTCGCTTTGCTCGCAAACATTTCGGCTGCGATTGCAGGTGGCTCACGCGGTGGCCATTGGGATCACCATGATTATGGCCATGGTCATGGCTATCAACAATGCTCCCACCGCTATGACGGCTTTCGCTGCTTCTGGCGCTGGCGCTAATCCAACCAATTCAAGGACAAAGGCTGAATTTTCCAATCCACGATCGTTCACCTTTGTCCACTTCTCTCACTGAGCTGGCTGAATCAATTGCTTACCCACTTATTTTTCTTATTCTCAAGGGGAAAAACAATGTCTATTCAAAAAGTTGGCCTTTCCATTGCAATGACAACTTTTGCGTTACTCTCTGGTGTCTCTGCTGCCTCCGCTCATACCTGGTTGGACAACCATTATGGAGATGGAGATTACTATGGGCATGGTCGCCAACAACAATGTTTCCAGCGCTATGAGGGCATCCGCTGCTTTTGGCGCTAGTTGGATCAAATTCAAGCAAATTCAAGCAAAAAAATTAGGGCAAGTAACTCAGTTGTTCAAAGCGGAACTCTCGCTCCATTCCAATCAACCGATCCTTGCCCTATTGATTCCGATCAAACAGTCCTGCAACTGCGATCGAATCAGCCAAATGGGTTTACAAAAGGCTTAGATGCCATTACTCAACGGTAATTGACCCAGCCATCCCTGCACCCCGGTGAGGAGAACAGAAGTATTTGTAGGTTCCAGCTGTATCAAAAGTCACTTCATAAGACTCACCAGGGGAGAACATCAACTGGTCATGAGACTTATTAGCAAGACCTTTGTCTTCAAACATGATGTTGTGGGGAGGGAGCTTATTGTTAACCCACTTCACGGTGTCACCGGCTTTGATCGTTACGTTTGCAGGATCAAACGCCAACATGCCGTTGTCAGCACCCATTTTGACAGTAACGGTATCAGCAGCAGCAGGAGAGACTGCCATGAAGAAGCTGCCGATTACTAGAACAACTGCGCAAAGGGCGAGACTTAAACTCCGTGAGACAGAAGAAATCAATTTCATGAAATACCTCGGAGATTTAAGTTAAATTCATTCTCACTAAAAGTTTATCTTGAATACTGTCCTTTCTTGAATGCTAAACAGCTACTAGAAAGTAGTATTTCCCCAACCGGGGGCTTTTTGAGCCGATCGCAAAATGAAGGCAGCGACATTTTCTGCTTCCGTTTCCGACAACCAGCTCTCTGGCACAGCCCGACAGAAATCAGTCTCATCTGTGCCGTTATAGGTCATCGGCTTGCGAAGAAATGCAACCAGGCTTTGAATATTGTCACGGGGTGGAACCGCTCCTTTAAGCGCCTGCAATGAGAGAGGCACTGTTGGATCGGGCAACGTCGAACCACCCACATGACAATTCTTGCAATTCTCCTCAAAAAACCGCTTGCCTGCTGTTAAATCCGTCGCTGAGAAGGAACGAACTTGCTCTTGACTATCGAGCGGTAGAGAAACTGGCTGTTGAACATCGAGATATCGACGTACATAGACATCAACCTCAGCCGCCCAAGCAGGAGCCCCAAACAGGATTAGACTGCTCAAGCTAACCAGAAGGCAGCTCAGTATTCGTCGAAACCCAGATTCCCTAAATGGAAAGAACAGCATAGCAGCCAGGAAGAGGAAGAGCTTGCTTGACTTAGTACTTGCTTGACTTAGTAATAGATCTTGCCACCGCCCCACTTCACTCCAACCACCTTAGGTTGCAGCAAAATGTGACCGGCAATTACGACTAAATCATCCTCGTTCAGGTTACGCATTTTTGGAAAAATATCAGTGCTTTGAGTGCTAGGATGCAGTTCTGCGATCGAATCCGCCCCATCATAGGTGGTTGGATTATGCATATAGTCCACCAAAGCGTCTAGATTGTCGCGACGGGGAGTGGCTAATGCCAGGGTCTGCGGATCTAGTCCAACGTTAGGGTCTGTTTTTGTGATGCCGCCCACATGACACTGGCCGCAAGCATAGTTAAACAGGCGCTTTCCTTCAGACACCTGCTCTAGACTTAGCGTAACCGTGTCTCCTTGCTCATTCAGCGCTACCGTGCGGGTGGCTTCATCCAGTTCAGCAGCGATCGCTCCTCCTGTGAACATCTGAAAAGCCAGGAATAGGGTGACCGCAACAAGCCAGATGCATTTCTTAAACATGGTTCTCCTTGAAAGCGTCCTCAGTTATCGGAAGTTTTACATGAAGTCAACACAGCGAGGCTCAACCCGCTCAATGGGCGACTACTGGTAAAAGGATCAAGGAACAATTGGCCGATCGTAAAGTTCGAGCCTAAAAAGCAAACGCTGAGGATGCTAAATCGTGCAGCTAACTGGCTAATCCCGTTTTGGCACTGACTGTCCTCAATCCTTCCCTCATCACCCAATAGGCTGATTGTGATTGAGCTTACTCATTCAATATCATGCCACTGAATGGATCCATTCCAAAGCAACCTGCCAACGACATCTATCAATTTCATAGGCTGGCGTCCTGCATTGAATGAAAGGTTCAGATGGTTACAACTGGTTGACCATGTGACGATCGCAGTTGCCAAGCATCCAAATAGCAACCCCCTGCGAGTGTCCTGAAACACCTGAATCAGTGCTCATGATGACGACAGCAGTGGTTTAAACCGCTCAAAGTCACGAAGAATTATCAGCTTGTCAAATTGCTAAATCACAAGCAAATCCAGGATATTTGTGCAACAGGGTTTAACGATAATTCGTAAACTGCAAATCAACCGGATAGTCTTCCTGCTTGAGACGCTGAATCACTGCCTGAAGTTCGTCTTTCGATTTAGCAGATACCCGTACCGCATCCCCCTGAATCGATGCCTGTACTTTTTTAAATTCATCCCGGATCAGTTTTGAAATTTGCTTGGCCAGATCGGCAGCAATACCCTTACGCAACTTGATTTCCTGCCGAACGCGGCTGCCGCTTGCCGATTCCACTTTGCCGTAATCAAAAATCTTGAGCGATAAACTCCGTTTCGCAGCTTTCGTTTGCAGGATGGTATGCACAGCTTCTAGCGTAAATTCGCTGTCCGTATTCACGGTAACGATATCTTCACCCAATTCAACCGTGGTTTTTGTGTCTTTCAAATCGTAACGGGTGCCAATCTCTCGCACCGTTTGATCGATCGCATTCACTAATTCTTGGCGATCAAAGTCACTCACAACATCAAATGAATAGGAAGAAGCCATATGTCAACGAATTACTAATCAATCTTTTCGACAGCTCTGACAGATACCAGTATCAGGAAAAGCCGCACCCAAAATCAAGAGTTTACAAAACTTTTGCAGCTTGATGATCGTCACGCCATTCCCCCAACCTGCTTCAGAGGTTACTCTTCCTGGGCAGCGAGTTTTGCATATGAACTGGCAACTGGAAGGGCTTTCATCGTTTCAGCTTGGGTTTCAATGTGGCCAATATAATGGGCTCCGGCCTCGATATCGAGCGATCGAGCTGTAATATCCCCTTCCAATCGAGCCGTGCGCGTTAGGATCAGCCGTCCTTCAGCAATGATGCGGGCCTTAACCACTCCGTGCACCACAATATCATGCGCTTTCAGTTCTGGTCCCTCAATTAATCCGGTTTTTGCGACTTCCAAATCTCCTCGCACCTCAACCTTGCCATGTACAACCCCATCGATGCGGAGATTGCCTTCAACTTTCAGAGTCCCTTGAAGTTCAGTGGTTGAGCTGAGATAGGTTAATGAACGACCTGACTTATGCTTGAACATCTGATAATTCATGCCCTCGCTAGTAGTTCATTGCGAGTTTAATCGAAGCTTAGGCGCGCGTCTACTATTGAGCTGACAATCCAAACAAACCTGGCAAAGTGTCACGCCGATCGCCCCTATATGCAAAAAGCGACCCCAACACTGGAGCCGCCTTTCACTAGAGCTTAGAAAATCCTAAGCCGTTCGAAATGGCCAAAGATTAGCCATTAATTTGAGGAGCGGTCAAGGCAACCGGAGTCGCTTCACCTGCTGCCAAATCCAAGGGGAAGTTGTGTGCATTCCGCTCGTGCATCACTTCCATGCCCAGGTTCGCACGGTTCAGCACATCTGCCCAGGTATTGACAACGCGACCTTGGCTATCCAACACAGACTGGTTGAAGTTGAACCCGTTCAGGTTGAACGCCATCGTGCTGATACCCAACGCAGTGAACCAGATGCCCACTACTGGCCATGCTCCCAAGAAGAAGTGCAATGCTCGGCTGTTGTTGAAGCTTGCATATTGGAAAATCAACCGTCCGAAGTAGCCATGAGCCGCAACGATGTTGTACGTCTCTTCTTCTTGGCCAAACTTGTAACCATAATTCTGAGACTCAACCTCGGTTGTCTCACGCACCAGCGAAGAGGTCACCAAGGAACCATGCATCGCGGAGAACAGTGAACCACCGAACACACCCGCAACACCCAGCATGTGGAAGGGGTGCATCAGAATGTTGTGCTCAGCTTGGAACACGAACATGAAGTTGAAGGTTCCAGAAATACCCAAGGGCATCCCGTCAGAGAACGAACCTTGGCCGATCGGATAGATCAGGAACACAGAGGTTGCCGCTGCCAAAGGAGCAGAGTAAGCCACGCAGATCCAAGGACGCATACCCAAGCGGTAGGAGAGTTCCCACTGACGGCCCATGTAAGCAAAGATGCCAATCAAGAAGTGGAAGCAAACCAACTGGTAGGGACCGCCATTGTAGAGCCACTCGTCGAGGCTAGCGGCTTCCCAGATGGGATAGAGGTGAAGCCCGATCGCGTTAGAAGAAGGGACAACGGCACCAGAGATGATGTTGTTGCCATAGAGGAGGGAGCCAGCGACGGGCTCACGGATGCCATCGATGTCCACGGGAGGAGCAGCGATGAAGGCAATGATGAAACAGATGGTTGCGGTTAGCAAAGTAGGGATCATCAGGACGCCGAACCAGCCCACATAAATGCGGTTTTCGGTGCTGGTGACCCAGTTACAAAACCGTTCCCAAACGTTGGCGCTTTCGCGACGTTGGAAAGTTGTAGTCATAATGATGGCTTTCGTTACAAAACGATAAAAGATGTATGAAGCAAGTTAAACCTGCATGCTGAATATCTTAATGGGAAAGTTTGAGTTTTTCGAAACCCAGATCAATTTCTGTAACTATTTTTCATAAACTTTAATCACAAATTAGTCACTCAGAAATATAAATAACAGTTTTATCCTGCTTAGGATTGAAAAAGTATGATTTGAATCGCTCCAAGTCTGTACCAAAAGACGGATTTAAGGGAAATCAGAAAATTGCGCTCCATCAATCTTTCTCATTTTTCCGGTTGTTTTTTCAGGTTATTTTGAACTGTTAAATGTGGTTTTTCAGAGTCAAGTTTGAATGATCTGCAATTAAAATGGATTAATCTCAATATTTGTTTACACTTTTTAATNAAAATATCGATCGATTTCTTCTGATTAAAAAACCTCAGACCAGTTGCTTTTTGAGCAATATAAGCAGTGAGAATTTGCCCCAAGCCTCTTATAGCTAATAAGCAGCTACATCAGAAAATATTGCGAAAGATGAAGAAATATCGATTTGAAAATAAGCGCTTTTGACCGTGACTTGATCAGTAGATGGCTCGATTAACAGGTTACGAAGTAGAGATGTAACCCTTTGTCGAAAATATTTCTTCAAGCTGGTCTAATGTTTGCCAGAGCTGATTGATAACCAGGGCCGGACATTCCAAATGTGCCAGAACGCCCGCCTCAGGAATGGGTTCTCGCAATCGAACCCACTTTGGATTCAAGCTGGCTAATCGTTTTCCAACTGATGCATTGCTAAACCGCGATCGCTCACCCCAGACCAAATCAGTCGGCACCTGCAACTGCGGCATGTAGAGCGACAGGTCAAAACAAAGGTCACCTTTAAGAGAAGCCAGCGCAGCATATTCGGCATTCATCTGTTGGGCAGAAGCTAAGTAAGCTGCAATCATTTCCGCCGTGATGCGCGATCGATCGGCAAACAAAAACCGTTCCATAAAGTTGCGCACTGCCAGTTCGTTGGCTGCACCAACCTGATAGATCAGGCGATCGATCAACGGCAGACCAGCAATGCGAGCTGCCAGATTCTGCCCATAATCTGCTCCAAAGTCGGCATAGCCTGCGGGAGCCACCAAAAATAGCCGCTTAAAGAACTCTGGTCGCTGAATTGCTAGTCGAATCACGAGGCCCGCTGTGAGCGAAGAAGCGACGATCGTTGCCGGTTCTCCAATCCATTGCAGTAGCTCGGTCAGGATGCGCAAATAATCTTCAACGCGATACTCTCGCACAGGATGAGTTGATTGGCCCCAGCCGATTAGATCAGGTGCAATGATTCGATAATGCGCAGCAAAGGCTGGATAAACTTTGGACCATTCATACGCAGAAGATCCGCCACCTAAACTATGCAAAAACACAAGCGGCGGCAGGGTTTGGGTGGCTGGACCGATCGGCCACGAATCTACGATGGGGGTGTAATAAACCATCACGCCCAGACTGGTTGGAATCACCTGTTGCCCAAATCCAGGGGGCTGAAATTGCAGCATGGATTATTCTCCTGGAAGCATCCATTCCAACACAACGGCCACTCGGCTGTCTTTCCGAGCAGGGGCGTTTTGCTTTTCTAAATCGGTTGAAACCCGCAGCTGATCGGTGACTGCATAGCCGACGGAAAGCGTGCTAATGCCAACTTCTTCATTGGTACCCGGTGCCACCCAGGTTTGCGTAAACGTAATATCAGCCGCTCCGGTTCGAGAGGGGACAAAACGGATTCTTGCTCCGACATTAACGCCGTCTGTATCGTAGCGATCGGTCTGAATCCGCCGGTAGCCTAAGACAGGCGCAACATTGATCGAGCTGCCTAGTGGCAACACATAATAGTTCAGGTTGCCTCCATAGGCTTGACGCGCTCCATTGAAAGTCCGCTGATAATCCCCGCTGAGAGTCAGCCCAGTGTGGCCGAGAAACACATCTTCGACACCGAGGTCAAAACCAGCCGCCTGCTCGTTGGCCGGAAACTGAGAATAGCCTAGCCGCAGTCGCGTGCGGAAACTCGGATCCCGACGAATTTCAGTCAGCACATCAGGCACATCTTCCAGCCAGCGCTGCAAAACGGGACTTTGCTCAATCACTACAGGATCCAGATCGAGCTGTGATGCAGCTGCCGGAGTCGAGTCTTCAGAAGCAGCAAACACTGGATATCCAAGGCTTAGCACCATTCCTACCACTAAGCCCCCTTTCACAAGCTGAGCATTCACGATCGCCATCCTTTAACCGAAATTTTCTAAAATGGGATGCTTGGCATGGGCCAGGTAAAGAACCGTGCGGTAGGACAAGGCAACTCGGCCATCAGGGAGGCGATCAGGCCAGGTGTCATAGAGCTGCTGCAAGTCTTGAATCAACTGATCATGTTCTGCTCCCGTTTTCGGCACATAGGAGGCACTCAGCGCAATGCCCACCAAGCCTTCTTGATCAAGGGGATGGGAGTTGATAAAAGTGTGAGTACTGTAGCGATCGAATAGCGAACTCAAACGCAGCGCTTCAGCTTCAGAAGTTTTCCGGTCGATCCGTTCCCAATAGCGCAGGTCAACAGCTTGACGCAAAGCTTGACTATAAGCTCCGGTAAAAGCATCTTCGCGATCGCGATCGTTCCAGATGAGTGCCACTCGCCCACCCGGTTTGAGAATCCGGTGAAATTCTTGCAGGGTTGCCTTTGGCTCAAACCAGTGAAACGCTTGAAAGCAGGTAATTAAATCAATCGATCGATCGGACAACCCGGTCTGTTCAGCTGTGCCAACTCGAAATTCCACTTGAGGGTGGGAAATGGCTGCGGATCGCATCGCTGCATTCGGTTCGATCGCCCAAACTTTCACCCCTCGATCGGCTAACAATCGACTGGAAATGCCCGTACCAGCCCCAATATCGGCAGCAAGCAGCGTATCAAGTTGCCCCAAATCTTGCAGCATGCGATCGATCGCAGCAGGTGGATAGCTCGGACGATATTTGGCATAGTCATCCGCTCGATTGGAGAACCGCTCCTGCGGATTATGCAAATACAAAGGTGCAAAGTCAGATTGCGGAGTAGACATAAGATTTTGGCATCAAGGCAGGAACAGCAGGCAGGACTAAATCAGCAATTCGCTCCTATCGTATCGTGCACACCTGCGAAAATGTGACAAGCTGCACCAGCCAGCATATAGTGTAGACACTAGTCCAGACTCGACTGTATTTTTATCCACCTATCTAGCTTTTACTTCCAGGATCATGGCTGCTTTTTCTCAGGTTTTTCCTGTCTATTGGTACGAAGATCATGTTCGGCTGATTGACCAAAATCACCTGCCGACCAGTTACGAAGTGGTTGAAATTAGCCGCTCCGACGATATGGCCACCGCCATCAAAACTATGATCGTCCGAGGTGCACCTGCAATCGGAGTAGCTGCCGCCTACGGTATGTATCTTGGAGCCCGAGAAATTCAAACGACCGAGCGCGATCAGTTTCTCACCCAGTTAGAGCAGATTGCCAAAAAATTACGGGAAACTCGGCCAACCGCAGTTAACCTGTTTTGGGCAATCGATCGGATGTTGAAAACCGCAAGGCAGACGGTCGGAAGTGTCAGCTATATCAAAGAGGTGTTGCTGCAAGCGGCCCAAAAAATTAATGCAGATGACATTGCCACCTGTGAAGCGATCGGGGAGTACGGATTGAAAGCTTTGCCCGAAAGTCCGGAAAAACTGCGGATTTTGACCCATTGCAATGCAGGCGCACTGGCTACCGCTGGCTATGGGACGGCTTTAGGAGTGGTGCGATCGGCATGGCGAGCTAACCGGCTGGAACGTCTCTATGCAGATGAAACCCGACCTCGCTTACAGGGTGCCAAACTGACCGCTTGGGAAGCCGTACAAGATGGCATTCCCGTCACCCTAATTACGGACAGCATGGCAGCACACTGCATGAAACGCGGCATGATCGATGCGGTGGTGGTGGGAGCCGATCGGATTGCAGCCAATGGTGACACGGCCAATAAAATTGGGACATACAGTCTGGCGCTGGTGTCGAAGGCCCATAACATTCCCTTTTTTGTTGCCGCACCTCTGTCAACGATCGACTTCAAGCTGGATACGGGTGCCCAGATTCCGATCGAAGAGCGCGACCCCGTTGAAATCTATCAGATTGGTCAGACGGTGGTCTGTCCAGCCGGGGCTGAGTTCTACAATCCCGCTTTTGATGTCACGCCTGCAGAGTTGATTCAAGCCATTATCACCGAGTATGGAGCGATGCGTCCTGCCGAGCTGATTCAACTGCAAACGAAGCAGGTGGTGTAATTGGCATGGAATTCGGTCCCGGCATTGCAGTCACGTTTCTCTACTATTTCACCAGTACCGCTGTTGTGCTTGCTTTTGTCGTCTCCCAGGCGTTGGGCATTAGCGTCAGCACGGGCATTCCGCAACAGTTCGGGGCGATCGGCGGTTTGTTAGCTGGAATTTTAGGAGCCTATTTCAATCGCACAGTTAGCTTTACAGTCCCCATCAAGGGACAAAAGCAGTTCCTCAACCGCTTAGAATCGACCCTGAACGAAATGGGGTACGAACAAATCTCCAATGAGGAAGGAATTCGCACGTACGAACGCTCCTCGTGGAGCAAATGGTTCTCTGGCCGCATTTTTGTGCAGGTCGAAGCAGAGCAAGCAACGATCGCCAGCCGAGCCATCACTGTGCGTAGTCTGAAGCAGATTGTTGGATCGTAAGATTGCAGCCAATTCTCTTTTGAAAAAGTAGACTATTGACGTTTCGAGGCCCCAAAAAATGTCGCTTCAGGTTTACGGAATTCCCAACTGTGGCACCTGCAAAAAGGCGCTGCAATGGTTGGATGCTCATCAAGTTGCCTACGAATTCATCAACACCAAAGAACATCCCCCCACGCTGTCAATGATTCAAGATTGGGTGAACGCTTTGGGGTTCAAGCCAATGCGCAATACGTCGGGGCAATCCTATCGGGCGATCGGTGAAGCAAAAAATAGCTGGACTGACGCAGAATGGATCGATGCCTTCGCTAAGGATGCCATGCTGCTGAAGCGGCCTTTATTCGTCAAAGAAGGAACAGCCGTTGCAGTTGGCTTCAAAGAAGAGGTCGTGCGGCAAGCCCTGCTTGGTTAATAGGATCAACGCCAGCCCATTTGGAGTAAAGTCCCAATAGTGGGCGCATCTTGCTTGCGTGCCCCCCTTATCCCTGACAAAGTGGTTGGATATTTAAAGGACAAAAATTTCTCAGGCTTGATGAACTGCCAGGGCATAGTCTCGAAACCGCTGCAAATCTGCCTGAATGGTTGATTCAACAATCCGGCCCAGAAATAAGTTATCCATCACCTTTCCCAGGATGCCGGGGATCGCGTAGGACACCGACAGTTTGACAATACTGTGATCGCCTCGATCGTAAAACCGGATCGCCCCTCGATTTGGCAACCCATTGACTGACTCCCACTGGATAATTTGATGGGAAACTAGCCGAGTAATTCGAGACAACCAGCTAAATTCAAATCCGCCAGAGGCCAGCTTCCAGCGAGACAGTTCGGGATCTTCTTCCAAAACCTTGACCGATTCAATCCACTTCATCCAGCGTGGCATCTGTTCTAAATCGGACCACAAATCCCACACCCGATTGATTGGGACTTCCACTTCAATTTGCACGGTGTGTTCCAGCCAATCTGACATAGAAACTCTGGGAGAAAAAAGGACAGGATCAGGGTCAGAGGCTCTGAATCGTAGCCACCTCACTGATGGTTACTCTAGCAAAGAATCCGACATCGCAACGGGACGATCGCAAAACAACCGTTACATTAATACTTGAATAAACCAGTGCCTTGAACTTTATAGCCAGTCGGTTCCAGGATGGCTTGGGCCGCCTGTTTACCGGAAATCGTTGCGCCTTCCATACTGTCAATATAATCCTGTTGGGTATAGCTACCTGCCAAGAAAAAGTTAGCGATCGGCGTTTTTTGCGCTGGCCGATAGGGATCCATGCCTGCCTTTTCGCGATAGAGCGACTGCGCCAACTTCACCACATTAAACCAGGTCATATTGAGCGATCGCGACGACGGAAAGAGGTCATGNCAGTTGCTTCAGGGCATGTTGGGCAATTTCTTCGTTGCTCATCTTAATAAACGGATCACCCGGAGTTAGCACGACCTGCATGAGCGAACCTTGGCCTTCGCGGTAATAGTCTTTAGGGCTGCTGAGCGCCAAATCGGAGAAGCAAGAAAAGTCGGCATCTGCGCTGTAGAGCAAGTTGTCAAGTCCGGCAGCATGGTTTAGCTGTCGCTGCTTTGCCTCATCCTGCATTTCCGTCACCCAGCCGTCAAACCGGAGCTGCACCGTTACAACTGGGACCGCATCTAACTTGTAGATGTTGTCAAATTCCGGCCACTTCCGCCATTCGTCAGGCAACAAGCGCTGAATTCCAGGAATATCACAAGCTGCCAAATAAGCATCAGCTACGATCGTCTCTTCTGTATCACCATTAGCTACTACCAGACCTGTCACCTGAGTTTGCCCCTCTTTTTCCACAAATTGGATCGATCGAATTTGCCGACGAGTATAAACTTTGGCACCCTTTGCCTGAATGTATTTCAGAATTGGCTCATGCAAATATTCGTTAGGAGAACCAGCCAGCATATTCAAGCGGGAAGCTTCGGTTTTGGCGGCAAACATCATGAAGATGGTCAACATGCAGCGAGCCGAAATTTCTTCAGTGTCAATGAAGCCAAGTGCTAGCGCGATCGGATCCCACATCCGCTTCAGACTATTTTGAGAACCCCCATGGCTGCGAAACCAATCTGCAAAGCTGATCCGATCGAGCGATCGAATCCATTTCATCGCCAGATCATAGTTGACTAATCCGGGCACAACCGGGCTCGTTCCTAGAGCGATCGCATTTTGCAGTTTATCTTGCAGCGTCAGTTGACCTGTCGTAAAGAAGGCTTTCAACCCATGAAAGGGGGCACCGAGCAAGAATCGAAAATCTAATTTGCCGATCTGGCCGCCCCGATTAATAAAGGTGTGGACATGTTCTTTGGACAGCAGGTTTTCGTAGGCCCCAATTTTTTTCATTAGCGCAAACAGGTTGCTGTAGTTGTTGAAAAACACATGCAGACCCATTTCAATATGGTTGCCGTCTGCATCGACCCAGCTTCCCACTTTGCCACCCACAAACGATCGAGCTTCAAACATCTCGACCTCATGCCCAGCATCAACCAGTTCTACTGCTGCTGCTAACCCTGCCAATCCCGCACCAACGATCGCAATTCGCATTCCAACCCTTCCCACAAAATTGCTTTACATATTTTAATGGATTCAGAGCCAGCAAATTCCCCAAGTTCCAAAAGCAGACTAAATCCGAAAGCAGACAAATCGCCCACCAATCTTCCCGAGTCTGGGTATGCTAATGATTAGATTTGAATGCAGCCTAGGCTACAGACAAAGAATCATGATGCAAGATTTTCAAGGTCTGTTGCCTGGATCTCATTCCTGAATCTCACCAAATTTTTAGCCCGCCTTGCTCCGTCACTCACCTCCTCTACAGTATTTCTACTGACAGCTCATATGACCGGCACCAGTTTTGGATGGCAGCACCGCTTTATTGAAACGAACCACATTCGCCTCCACTGCGTTACGCAAGGAGAAGGGGAACTCGTCCTATTGCTCCATGGTTTCCCGGAATTCTGGTATTCCTGGCGCTATCAAATCCCGGCGCTGGCCCGCCACTTTAAAGTTGTGGTGCCTGATTTACGGGGCTATAACGATTCAGATAAGCCCATGAGTGGCTACGACCTCGACACCCTCAGCACTGATGTGCAGGGTCTAATTGAACACCTGGGTTACAGCCGTGCTCACCTAGTCGGACATGATTGGGGCGGCACGATCGCATGGCACTTTGCTCAAAGGTTTCCTCAGTGGCTCGATCGGTTAGCAATTCTCAATGCCCCTCATCCGCAGCAATTCATGCAAGAGCTAGTGGGCAATTTAGATCAACTTCGGCGCAGTTGGTATCTACTGGCGCTGCAAGTACCCGCTTTACCAGAATGGCTGATTCAGCAGAATCTCCGAAGCCTAGTCAAAAATTTTTTCCAAGGTCAGGCGGTCCGCAAAGGCGCATTTACAAGTAAAGATACTGAGATCTATCAAGCTGCTCTCGAAAAACCAGGTGCCTTATCAGCCGTTTTGAGTTCCTATCGACAGCTCCTCGCGCCTCAAACTTGGTTAGAGCAGTGGGGCAAGCTCCCGGAGCCGATCACAGTACCGACCCTAGTCCTGTGGGGAGAAGAAGATCTGCTGTTTAGCCAAAAACTCACTGAAAAGCTCGATCGTTTAGTTTCCGCTCCTTTCCACTTGAAGCTCCTCCACCATTGTGGACACTGGGTTCAACAAGAAGTGCCTCAAACCGTGAATCGGGAGTTGCTCAATTTCTTGAGGAACTAGCTAATTCGGTACTCCGAATTTTCCCGTAATTTCTCGGTTATGCTGATCGGGTGAAAACCGTAAGCTGGGATTTAGGGAAGTTTGTAGTAATAAGGGTGCTCTCCAAGGTTGTCTTAAGTGTCTTCCTTGCCATCAATCAAGGGACTTTAAGATAATCAAAAGCTTGCAGTAATGTTTAACTTTGTCAGGTTCCCTCGTCTTCAATGCGTCAGAACCTAAGCCCCTACAATGCCAATTAAGGTGCATTCTACCGGTCGAAATTGTTGTATGTTTTGCAGTTTATGACGGATGAATATTAGTAACCTAGTGGCTTTCCACAGTAATTATACAGAGTAAAGCGAACGTAGTATTTTGGGCACTGCGTGTGCTGGCTCCACTTTTGATGGCGCTTAAGCTGGTTGGTGTTGCTTCAGTACCTGCTGGCTGTTAGATGAAAATTAGTCTCATTTATCCTTGATTCACGCCAAAAATTCAAATTGCCAGAGATTTTATGAATATTCGGTTTAATTCTTCTGGCTTAATGGAGTAATACCGTAGCTTTACGGTATCTACTTATTAAGATCCCCAATCAACAAAAAACCTATGGTTTGTTAAGGGAGTTGATGAACTTGAAAAAACCGAGGGGGCACATTGTATTAGAAAGTAGAACACAAGTTTAGTTTAGGGTTAAAGCTTCGACTAATCAACATTTGTGTGAAAGGAGTATTTTCTTAACCCAGCATGTGAAAATTTCTCCCCTACCATTTCTTGACAGCAAAGTTTTCAACTTGGTTTTATCGAGTGGCATTTCCACCTGCTATTTGAAGTAGCAGATCCCTTAATTCGTTCATCAAGAATGCGAGATTTTAGGTTGTCTTTGTATGACAAATCGGAATGACTTGGCTGCATACACTTCGTCCTTAATCAGCATGGGCGATCATGCAGAACTACAAGAACGGTTGAGGCTCTATCAAGTGTTCCTGAAGCTCTACGAACATCATCGAGGTCTATTAGATGAAATCTTAGAGCTAGAAAATTCGAGTAGTGCTCCAGCAAGGACCACATTGCCCTATGTGCAAGGGGTGATCTCAGGGTCGCAAGGCTATTTAATCACAAATTTGATGCAGGGGAAAACTCAAGCCTTGAGTCAGGCTCAACAGACTTGGACGATCGGACGAGATCCCCGTCGATCGCTAATTTCAATCCAAGATATTCGTTTATCCCGCTGTCATGCAGCCATTCGACAAATAGAAGATCAAGGGTTTTACTTAATTGATCTCGGTAGCCGTAACCAGTCTTTTGTCAACGGAGAACCTATCCGTGAAACATTGCTGAAAGATGGCGATCAAATTCGTTTAGGCAGTGTATCTTTTACCTTCTTTCTATGCCATTCAATGCGAATGCTAGAGCCTGTTCCGACTGAAGTGATGGAGCAGCTTAATCAAGTTCATTCGCTAGAAGCTGAAAAAAATTTGGCAAATTTTGGGAGAACAGCGTCGAATTCCCTGCAGCATGAACTTGAAGAAGACAATATTCCAACCTTAGATTTATACAATGACACCTCAGGCTTTCTTCGTCCGAAGTCGATCGATTAAAGCAGGCATTGCAGCAGAAGGGGTAGATGCTATGTGGATAGCTCATCTACAACAAGGCATTAGAAATCACTCTCAATTCACCTGAACCTGATACAATATCGAGGTTGTTCTTGATTCACCCTCTTTCAGTCTTTGAATCAATCTGTAGATCTACCCAAAGTTGACGAATTTTTGCAGGAGCTTGCGGCGATTCAGCAAACTGGGTCAAAGCGAATTGCCTTATTGGGATCCCGGCATGTTCCCATTACTCATCAACATCTGATCGAATTGATGAGCTACGCGCTTGTGCTGTCAGGAAACCACATCTTGACATCTGGTGCAACTGGCACAAACTCGGCTGCCATCCGTGGAGCGATGCGTGCTGATCCAAATCTACTTACTGTAATCTTGCCGCAAAGTTTGGAGCGTCAGCCCCGAGAGTCTCGCGATCAGCTCGAGCAGGTCATCCATTTGGTTGAGAACTCGGAGCATGACCATCTTTCGCTGGCAGAAGCAAGTGCTATCTGTAACCAGGAGATTATCTCTCGTTGTCAACAGTTAATTTGCTTTGCCTTTCATGATAGTCAAACCCTGTTGAAGACCTGTGAAGATGCTGAAGAACAGCGGAAGGTTGTGACGCTCTTCTATTTCGACTAACTAATATTTCGACGAACTAACGCACTGAAGCGTTCAATGATTGAGATGAGCGCAGCTTGATTGAGTTGATCCCAACAAACTGTTATCGATGCTTTGATCTTGCTGATCCTCTCTTCACTAATCCAACAATCTCAGGCTGAGATGCTCAACCACTTGATAAGATGGTTGTCTATGCGATCGGCTCAGGCATTATGGGAAACACTTTCGGTCATCTGTTTCGAATTACCACTTTCGGCGAATCTCATGGAGGTGGGGTCGGTGTTGTCGTTGATGGCTGTCCACCACGTTTAGCAATTTCCGCCGAAGAAATCCAATTCGAACTCGATCGTCGTCGCCCTGGACAGAGCAAAATTACTACCCCTCGAAAAGAGGCAGATCAGTGCGAAATCCTTTCGGGTGTCTTTGAAGGCAAAACTTTAGGAACCCCAATCGCTATCCTGGTGCGGAATAAAGATGCTCGTTCCCAAGACTATGACGAGATGGCGCAAAAATACCGCCCTTCTCATGCCGATGCCACCTATGACGCCAAGTATGGCATTCGCAACTGGCAGGGTGGGGGGAGATCTTCAGCCAGAGAAACGATCGGTCGTGTAGCAGCGGGGGCAATTGCCAAAAAAATCCTCAAGCAGGCTGCTGGGGTTGAAGTCATTGGCTATGTCAAACGCATTAAGGATCTTGAAGGAGCCATTGATCCCGATACAGTCACCTTAGAGCAAGTCGAAAGCAACATTGTGCGCTGTCCTGATGCTGACTGTGCCGATCGCATGATCGAGTTGATTGAGCAAACAGGCCGAGAGGGGGATTCTGTCGGTGGCGTGGTTGAATGTGTGGCAAGGTCTGTGCCAAAAGGACTCGGCATGCCTGTTTTTGACAAATTAGAAGCAGACTTGGCAAAAGCAGTGATGTCGTTACCAGCGAGCAAAGGGTTTGAGATCGGCTCTGGCTTTGCTGGGACAGTTCTGACGGGAAGTGAACATAATGATGAATTCTACATCGACGACCAGGGTCAAACTCGGACTCTGACGAATCGATCGGGCGGCATTCAAGGCGGAATTTCTAACGGCGAGCCAATTATTATCCGAGTCGCCTTTAAACCAACAGCAACCATTCGCAAAGAGCAGCGCACTGTTACTAATACAGGTGAAGTTGCTGTCCTAGCAGCCAAAGGGCGTCACGATCCTTGCGTCTTGCCTCGTGCGGTGCCAATGGTCGAAGCCATGATAGCGCTAGTTCTCTGCGATCACCTGTTGCGTCACCATGGTCAATGTGAACTGTTTTAACTGTTTTTACTCTGGAATTGTTTCAGAAACTTTTACTATAAGGGTGCAAGGTCATTCACAAAGGATGACCATCAACTTACCAACGAGGAGAGGCTGAACTCAAGTTGAATGAGTCCTTGTTTAATTAGCCTTGATTTGCGGGGCTTGTCATCGNTTTTTTTCAAAAGCTGTAGGCCGCTTTTGACACGACGGGATACGGTTACAGCACTAATCCCCAAGCGCTCTGCGGTTTCTTTTTGCGTCAGGTCATACAGGAAAACAAATTCCAACACATCACGAGTCCGCTTCTCAAGCTGAACTAAGGCTTGTTGTAAGCGAATCTGGTCTTCCTGAGCCAGTTGAAAACTTTGATAGCGGTTATCTGGAACAATATCAGCCAGAGAAGTCGCCCCTTCCTCATCCTCATGCATTGGCGCATCAAGACTCAGCGGCGATCGATTCCGAAAGGCCAGTTTAATTTCTTGCCATTCTGCAATCGAGATCTTCAGAGCTTCTGCAAGTTCTTGATCGGTCGGTTGACGGCGTAATTCAGCCTGGTACTGGCGAGTGATGACGGTCGCTTGATGTTGTAAAGTCTGCCAACGCCGAGGAATTCGCACTGTCGAGCCTTTATCTCGTAAATAATGCTGAATTTCACCCCGAATATAAGGGATGGCAAAAGAGCTAAAGGCATGTCCTTTGGCGATGTCAAATCGTTCGATCGCGCGTATCAAACCCATACTGCCAACTTGCAGCAGATCTTCATAGCTTTCAGTGCATTGGTTGACCCAATGATGCGCTTCCTTTCGCACTAAACCAAGATTGAGCTGAACTAGGCGATTGCGAAGCTCAGCAGAAGGGGATTGGTAATACTCCCTTAACAATTCCAGGCTTTCGCTTTTAAGTTCACTGGCAATCGGATTAGACATGACAAGATTCAGGTAGATAAGGCCAATGGACACCGTTCTCCACAGGTACCGTCATATGAGTTGGCATGTTCACAAGGGAGTGCACCACTGAGGGGAATTGAAACAGAACTGCGATCGAGCTAGAGCAGGTTCAGGTTTAAAACTTAAACCGATCGCTTAGACTTGGGTAATTCTGTCATCTTATCTTCCACTTCCGACCTGACAGCGAGACTTTGTGAATTGCAACAAATGGCAGGTGGTTTACGATACAAACGTTTAGGTTCGTACTGTCAAGTTATTCTGTCTACCTAAGCATCAACAACGGCAGATTCACTGAATCCAGATTAGGACCATTCGAGACTCTGAGATAAAATACGGCCTTCTAGTTCATCAATACTTAATACTGGGGGTTGACGATCGCTCACCGTTACTTTTGGTGATTGATGCCGTCAGACTTAAGCACGGCTGCAAGTTCGATGAACAGGTTGATTATTTATTAAGACAGCGACATGCGCCTGGAAAAGCAATCAAAAAGGGGGCATTGAATCCCCCTTATCTATTTATTCACCGGATTAAGCAATCGTTAAAGCTTTGAACGACCAATCTAGAGCTGAGCAGGCTCAACTCGAGCATAGAACAAACCACGAATTTTCACATCAACCGGTGCTTTACTACCCATGTCAGTATCAGAAGGCTGAATGCTTTCGAATGTCCCTGCGATCTCACCTGTATTGCTGTTCACTTTAGCAACCTGCAGAGAAACATGGCCTTTTCCGGTGTCAAACCGCTTCAAATTCTCTTTCAGAATTTCCTCATTGTCTGCGCGAGAAGGAAGCGCAACAGCATTGTCATAGCCTGCTGTTAAACCACGCCCTTTCGGGTCAAGGAAGTTGGATGTCCGGTAGGAGGGTACTCGAAACTCACCTTCAAAGTCAGTCGAGGTATTGATGCTGTCTGAGCCAGCTTGCGATTGTGCAACTAAACCTTTTACGGTAAAGAGGAATGGAACAAGCTCACCACTAGGCAGTTTTACGGTCACTGCTTGAAAGTCGAAGCCGTCTTCTTCGGTAAAGGTTAAGCTACCGTCGTTTTCAAATTTCAATTTACCGCTGACTTGATCCAACGAAGAGGTATAGCGGGTCATGGGCTTACTGGCGATAAATTCAGCCTCTTTCCGCTTATTCACCGACTCTTCCTTCACGAAGTAGTTGGTCGGTTCCATACAAAGTGCAGTAATGACATAGTCCTTGTTGCGATCGAGCGGAATTGAACCCCGTCGCGTTACGTCAAGTTGTGGGCAGGTGTTTGCGAGACCTGTCCCTCGAATCTGCTCATAGGTGAGTGCAGTCGTTGCATTTGCTGGACCTTCACTGCAAGCAGTCAATAGACCAAAGCAAAGAGCCAAAAATGCAACAATTAAAGCGCGATACCTCATGGTCAACCTCTAGTATCTAATGTGAAAACCCTACCAGTGTCATGTTAAAAATGTCAGTTTCAACAGCGTAGGAACTTCCCAAAACTGTTTAATGGGCCATGCTTCTTAGCGTGCTAGGTCAGCTAAGAGTACCATCAAGTGAATATCCTGTTTCACTTAAAGGGGCTTTAGTCTGACCAATCGAACACTGCACTTGACTTGACGATGTAGTTCTAAAGCAGAACTTTGCTCAATCGTGCGTGTCATGTATGGCTGAATAATGACTCCATACTGAATTTTACAAGACCTTGTGCTGCCTTTCTTGACTTGCTCTACAAATTCCGTGCTTCCAGCAAGTCATGTCAGGAAGTTACTCTAAAGAAATGCAACCAGTTGAGTGAGGGAAAGAGAGTAGACAGTATGGATGGAGCAGAGCTACAAGCAACTCAAATTAGGCCAGAGCTAGAGTCGATCGCGGCTTTAGTGCATACTGTTGCTCAACAGCATCGGGGAAACAGTTTAGAACTGTTGGGTCTCTTACGACTACTCGAAAGCCTCCACCAAGAGATTCGAGACAGTCTTTTCCAACAATCCTTACCCGATAATCGACAAGCACTTTATGCTCTATTGCGAGATATTGAGCTGTGTGGAGGCTGGCCCTACATTCATCGCATGAAATTGCAGTCATTTTTATCTAATCTGCCGATCGAGCCACCAGAAGCAGAGCCTCAAGAGGAAGCCGATCCTTCGCCATGATCTAAACCAGGAAATCGCTAAAATTGAAGAACTTACGGGACATATAGAGAGAAGACTGCATGATTCCTACTGTTGTTGAACAATCGGGTCGCGGCGAACGCGCTTTCGATATTTATTCGCGGCTGCTGCGGGAAAGAATTATTTTTCTGTCGGAAGTCGTGGATTCTGACATGGCCAACCGCATTGTGGCGCAGATGCTCTTTCTAGAAGCAGAAGATGCAGAAAAGGACATTTATCTATACATCAATTCACCCGGTGGCTCAGTCACAGCAGGGTTGGGAATTTATGACACGATGAATCACATTCGCCCAGATGTATGCACTATCTGTTATGGGTTGGCTGCCAGCATGGGGGCTTTTCTCCTCAGTGCAGGAACCAAAGGGAAACGGATGAGCCTACCCCATTCTCGCATCATGATTCACCAACCTTCTGGAGGGGCCCAAGGACAAGCTGCCGATATCGAAATTCAAGCCAAGGAAATCCTGTATTTAAAGCGGCAACTGAACGAAAGTCTGGCTCAGCACACAGGACAGCCTTTAGAACGGATTGAACGAGATACAGAGCGCGACTTTTTCATGTCTGCCAAGGAAGCGATGGAATATGGCCTGATCGATCAGGTGATTGATCGCCACTCTGTCGGTAGTCGTCCTGAGATGGCAGCAGCAGTATAGCCTCAAGTAACCAACCGTCTGATTCAGTCAATCATTCGGAGCTTTTATATAATTCAAAACTGGTGGAAGCAATACAACTGCTCCCACCAATTTTTTGTGAGGATTGATTTTGAGTCCCGTTTGCCATCCTTTAGAAAGGCGTTTGCATCGGCGAAGGCTGAAGCTCCAGATAACGCAGAAAATCCAACAGCTCTGCATCTTCCAGTTCCTGACGCGATCGCTTGCCGTATGTGCGCTTTAGATACTCTCTCCCCTGTTCTGTACTCCAGCCCAATCGCTTCATTTCGATGCCGATTTTCATAATTTCCTCCGATCGATCGGCCAAATTGGCAGACAAATTGGGAGATGGAGGAATTGAGATCTCCGGCGTTTCTGTCAGGCTTGGTTTGTGCTTAGCAGGCTTACTTGACCTAGAACCATGACCTGATGAACTAGCAGTTGATGAACTAGTAGCTGATGAACTAGTAGCTGTAGCGATCGGTGCAGGCAGATTCGGCTCACTTGAAACCGATCGAGAGAATTCGACTGATTGCTCAATCCGTTGATCGGGTCGAGGCAAGTTCAAATCAAATCCTGAATTCTCTAAATCAGACTCGTTTGATGGATCCAGATGCTCTGACCCAGATTCGGTAGAGTAATCGAGGATTTGCGAAGATTTTTGCTGCGACCAGGTCTGCTCCAGACCGGGGTCATTTGAAGCTAGATCAAAGTCCTGATTCAATCTTGGCGGAACTTGAGGGGCGATCGATTGCACCATGGCAGCTTCCGACGGCACAGAATTCTCGACTGATTGCCAAGAAGATTCACCTAGGCCAGCGATCGCTCCAGCTGTAGCCATCGAGCCCGATGATGAGAGGAAGGGTGCCGTAGCCATTGAAGCGATCGGAGTGATGTTTTTACCGAAGGTCGCGCCAAAAAACTCCAAAACCCGAAGTTTAGCCCGATCTTCAGCCGCTTCTAAATCTGTTGCTGCGGCCATAGCAGTTGCCAAGGTGACATTGCCAACCTGGACGATCGCACGTACCAGAAATTGCTCTTGGTGAATCATCAGCAACTCCGAGCACAGACAACTCGTTGGGTAGCGAGTTTGAAGCTGTGTCCACAGTGTCTGTAGTTGCGCGGAAATTGGCATAGTAGCAATTACCCAATACAAGTTGAGGTCAATATTCTAGCGCTGACAGCCTCAAGTTCAACCTGCGTCAAGATTGAGTTTTTCCAGAGGCACTCGATTGGAAAATGAGGCTAGTGGAAGGAGACCCACCTGCTAGAACCTATTTCAAGTGTAGTGAGTTTTAAGGAGGGAAACCCGAACTTCAGCAGTTCATAGGCAAACTCATAGAGCAGTCAGAAAGCGCTAAGCTGGGGAAGAGCAGCGAATTCTTAAGTTGAAACATTCATATGTTCAGCTTAAGTATATTTGCAACGCCTTTTGCGTTTTTCTTGCAACTTGGTTTACCCTTTGTGGATTGGTTTGGATGAATTGAAGCTAGCAAAGCAATCGCTGGTGAATCAAACCCTGTCTGGTGCAGTACTTTTTGAATTGGAACAATAGCTAATTGATGCTAGATCAACTGCTCGAATATTCTCCCAATTTTGGGATGGACACCCTGCTGCTGCTGCCTGTGTTAATTGGATTGGAAGCAGTGTTGTCCGCCGATAATGCAATCGCTCTAGCAGCCATTGCACAAGGGCTAGAAGGGCAAAAATTACAAAGTCGGGCATTGAATTTTGGTCTCGTTGCCGCTTTTGCGCTAAGAGTTGTTTTGATTTTGACGGCGACTTGGGTGATTCAGTTTTGGCAATTTGAGCTGCTCGGCGCAGTTTATCTCCTGTGGCTAGTGTTTCAATATTTCAGCTCAGATGAAAAGGATTCGACAGGAGAGTCTCATCACCACGGTCCAAGGTTTACCTCTCTCTGGCAAGCAATTCCAATGATCGCCATTACCGATCTTGCCTTCTCTTTAGATAGCGTGACCACGGCGATCGCTGTTTCCCAGGAGACTTGGCTCGTTCTGACTGGTGGCTTAATTGGTGTCATCACCCTCAGGTTTATGGCGGGTCTGTTTATTCGCTGGCTCGATGAATTTGTTCATTTAGAAGATGCAGGTTTTCTAACCGTTTCAGTGGTTGGCTTGCGCTTGTTTATTCGGGTCGTGTTACCCGATTTTGTCCCGCCAGAATGGTTGATGATTTCAGTGATTGCCCTGCTGTTTATCTGGGGCTTTTCCAAACGGGCTGAACCAAAAACCCTGCCAGAACCGGAGTCCACAACAGGGTTAGCATCATCGATGGGTTCGATAACTCAAGAAACACAGCCAGAATCGGCTGTTAATACGCAACGGTAGTTTTTCCCCTAGCAAAGCTTATTCGTACAACCAAGGGGTAATCGTTGGTTGCCAGCTTGCTAATTCTTCATCTTTGAACCATAGCTGAATTTCCTGCGCAGCGGTTTCAGGCGCATCTGAGCCATGAATTAAGTTGCGTCCAATGCTGACGCCAAAATCGCCGCGAATGGTGCCGGGTTCAGCTGTGAGAGGATTGGTTGCTCCAATCAACTTTCGAGCTGAGGCAATTACGCCATCTCCTTCCCAAACCATTGCCACAACTGGCCCAGAAGTAATGAAATCAACCAGGCTTGCAAAGAAGGGGCGTTCTCGATGTACACCATAATGCTGTTCTGCCAGTTCACGGCTGACCTGCAACAGCTTTAAGCCGACCAGGGTAAACCCCTTCGATTCAAAGCGGCGAATGATCTCGCCAACGATCGCCCGCTGCACACCATCCGGTTTAATTGCAATGAATGTCCGTTCCAAGGGTCTCTCCTAGTTTGTCGAATGCGTTCCAAAGTTCAGATTACCTTAGAAGGCATCCTAGATTGCCAATGCTTCGAATCTCACCGTGCTCGCTGACCAAGAGAAAATATAATTTTTGTTAAAGTTTTTTATAAGAAATATGAAATTTCAATCAGGCCCTGTTCATGCTGCTTAAACGCTAAATACTTGAGCAGAGAAGCGTTTGGGCCATTTTTGACGCGCTTATCGCTCTTCTGCTTTCTGAAGAGATAGATTGAACCAGGGGTAGACTATAAAAAAGTTATAAGGGAATGCGGAATTGACTGCATTCAAGCGGTAGAACAGATAAAACCTGTTGCATCAATCTTGAACTGGTGCTTCATGCTCTCATTGTTCCCTTGCATCAATCATCAGTTCAGCAAAAATTTAAGCAAAAATTGAGGTGAACCGATCGTGATAGTAGCCAACGATATCCTGCCCGAATCTTTGCAAAAGTTGCTTAACGAAGCCGTGACAAATCAATCCACCGATCGCAAAGAAGAGGTAGTCGAGTTGCTGAGTGACGAGCAGCCCAGCAAAAGCCGCCTAGTCGATATGGCTTATGTTCAATGCACTTGGTGGGAAGGTTGCTATTACTGTCAGGATGAAAATAAGCAGTGGCACCGCGTGAAGTGCTTTATTTAGCGATCAATCCCAATCGTTGGTACTAGTACGATTACGCCAATTGGGGCACTTGGGGAATTTGTTGATTCACCCACTGCATTAAGATTTGCCATTCGGGGGTGCGGACTACATCTTCTGCATTGAATTGGTGGCCCCAACCCTCCGAGAAGGCCGTAAAACTATCAGCCCAATGGACGATTGTTTCCATGGGAGCATAGGGTGAATACGACCACGATCGCTTGAGGTACTCAACCATTTCTGCCACATGGCCAGTGTAGTGGAGATACCAGGCAATCCAAACCAGCGTATTATACCGAGTTGACTGTTCTAGCCAGCGAATGCTCTCAGGTACATCTGGCTGGCTGAAAAAGTGATCAATCACTGCTGCCAGCGATCGGGCTTGGGGTAATCCCTTATGCATGGCACTAGCATCATGCTGCCGATAGTTCACTGTAATTTGGGGCAGCCATTTTGCTTGACAGCCTTTCAAGGCCAGTCGCAGTACCAATTCAGTATCTTCGGCAGGAGGGAAGCGTGGATCAAATCCGCCTATCTGCTCCAGCCATTTGCGTTGAAACAACATTGCGCTTGGCAAAACGGGTTTCCAGCGTAACCAACTCTCTAAAGTGAGTTCTGGAACTTGTCGCCACAATTCAACTGGCATCAGCACATTTCCTTCAGCATCAACCCGGTTCCAGCCGCTATGGATCATCCCTAAGCCAGCATGGGCATCTGCGACTGCAAGCTGAGCCTCTAGTTTGTGTGGCAACAGCACATCATCTGCATCCAGGAAGGCGATCCACTCTCCACGAGCCAACTGAATGCCGTGGTTACGCGCATTGGCTACCCCCTGATTTTGCTGGTAAACGGCCCGCACGCGATCGCCATATTGGCTAAGCACATTAGCAGTGCGATCGGTTGAACCATCGTCCACCACAATAATTTCAAAATCTTGATAGGTTTGAGCCAACACACTGTCAATGGCTTCCGGCAAATATCGCTCGCAGTTATAAGAGGGAATAACGACACTGACCCGTGGCTGGCTCATTGGCTCATCCTTGCTTTCAACATCAGATAAAGCTGCATTACATGACTCAATCATACTCAGTCAGCTGTACTGAGTCACTCAAGCATCCAGCCTTACCGATGCATCAAAAAATCTTCTCGCTCTTCGACGATCGCTTGAGCAGGCAGATCTTCCCGATACCTTGCCCAATCAGAGACATTGGCAAAGCCACCTGAGACCTGATCTGCCGCCGCATACAGGTACTCCAAAAAAGTATTTGCAACGACCGATAACTGCTTGCCCGACAAATAGACAACATACCATTGGCGGGAAATGGGAAATCCTTCCACATCCAGGATGGTCAGTTCAGTATTTGCGCTTTCTGGGATGAGTGTGTGGCGAGACAACACGGAAAGGCCCAACCCACCGGCTACAGCCTGCTTAATCGCCTCATTGCTCCCTAACTCTAAACGAACCTTGACGGATAGTTTTTGGGAATCCAACAGTTTTTGGAACGCTCCTCTTGTGCCTGATCCAGGTTCCCGCATAATAAAGGCTTCCTCTGCCAAACGCTTGAGCGGAATCTTCTTTTCGCCCGCAAGTGGATGGTCATAGGGCGCAACGGGAACTAGCGGATTTTCTAAGAACGGACGCGATTTAATATCGAGATGCTCAGGCAGCTGACTCATGACGTAAAGATCATCCTGGTTATTCGCCAATCGATCGATTACCCCTTCATGGTTGGTCACGGTCAACGAAACATCGATACCTGGATATTTTTGGCAGAAAGGACCCAGCAACCGTGGCATGAAATATTTGGTAGTTGTAATGACCGCTAGCCGTAATTTGCCCTGCTTCATGCCCTTCAAGTCGGCAACGGTCATCTCGAGTTGATCCAGTCGCTGAAAAATTTCCTGACAGGTGGAATATAATTCTCTGCCTGCATCAGTCAGATAAAGACGCTTACCCACTTGCTCAAACAACGGTAGCCCGATCGCCTTTGTTAATTGCTTGACCTGCATTGATACAGTGGGCTGAGTCAGGAACAGCTCTTCAGCAGCACGAGTAAAACTGCCATGACGGGCCGTTGCCTCAAAGACTTTTAGTTGGTGTAAGGTCGCGTGGATCAAGAGCGAATTCTCCTCAATTTTTCTAAGACGCCGGATAAAGGATCGGATAGAGGGTATCAATAACCCTACAGAAAACCATCTAGAAACTAGGGCTAGAAACTAGAGTCAGCAGCTAATCACCAAAACCAGACGCATGACGTATAGAGATAGGGAATGCCCCACTCGTTGATAGCAAGGGCCAGAGCGGTTGACATTGACTTCTGTATCCTGAGAACTAGTTAGCTCAATCGGTTTGAGCTACGATACGATGCATTGGCCTTGCGTCTCATAGAACCAAGTCTATCACAGATATTAAAACTAGTGATTTTTTTCTATGGGTTTCAAGGTTACGATAAGGTCAATGGCAACTACATGAGTTCCCTTCCAGTAAGCGTTGTATAGAATCTGAAAATATTGTGTTGGGTTTAGGTAGCACCTTAATTCCCAAGTCCTACAGTCAGTCGGTAGTCACAACGGCTTACACCAGCACAATTTTCATCTATACAACGCTTTTTTCTTTTGCAGTTTAGGCGGGATTTATGGCAGATATTGTAGATATTGCAGTGGGCGCTGGTTCATTTACCACGCTAGTCACAGCTGTTCAGGCAGCAGGGCTCGTAGAAACCTTGAAAAGCCCTGGCCCATTCACAGTTTTTGCACCAAACGATGAAGCATTTGCGAAATTGCCACCGGGAACAATCACCACACTTGTGCAAAACATTCCCCAACTCGCGCGCATCCTTACCTTCCACGTTGTTCCGGGGAAGTTAATGAAGGAAGACTTGGCCAAGTTGGGAACCGTGACTTCTGTGGAAGGTTCACCCATTCCAATCAACTGCTCTGGCGGCTTTGAAGTCAAAAACGCCACGGTTGTTGCTCCCGATATTGAGGCTGACAACGGCGTCATTCATGTGATCGATTCCGTGATCCTCATGGGTTAAATTTCATGAATTAAGAAATTTCATGAATTAAATTAGAGCAGCTAAATCAACCCTTCCAACTCAATTTCTTCAATGACCTGCAGTCCTCTTGTGTCACCCACCTTGAGGACTGCTGTTTTTGCGTCCTCTCGCACGCCCATTTCTGGATCTTCTGCAAATGCCTCAATCAGCGCATCGATCGCAGTAGCATAGACCACATTAGAAGGCATTTCTCGACAAAGCTGACCGATCGACCAGGCACAATTACTACGCACTGCTGCAACCGGATCGCGTCGTAAGCCTTCGATCAGGCAAGGAATGGCCGAAATTATCACGTCATAACCGACATCTGCCATCTGCGCTAAGGCGCTAGCCGCCCACAGACGCACCGCCGAAATATCAGTTTTTAGGGCATCAATCAATGGATCGAGGGAACGTCGATCGCGGCAATTCCCTAAGGCCCAGACAATCCCTTTGCGAACATAGCCATTCCAGTCGCGCTGGAGTTGGTGAATCAGGGGTTCTACTGCAGTTGGACTCGGATTTCGTCCCAAACCGTAGGCGGCGCTTACCCGTACCAATGGGCAAGGATCAGCCAATAGGCGAATCAGATGGGGAATGGCACGCGCATCTTCTAATTCACAAAATGCACGCGCAGCCAGCATCCGCCGCTGGTTATTGGACGATTCCAACAGCAACAGCATTGCATCTGGATCAGGCCGCGCTGCCTCGGTTGGATCATCTGCCGGCGCAACTTGATCGAGCGGGTCGAGCTCGATCTCTGCTTCTAGTACCGTTAATTCATCATCGTCGTACATATTGTCACTTTACAGCAAAGCATTCGCTTCTGTTGTGGAATCCCGAATTGAAGTCACGTCCGTTTTAGACAAAACTATATAGTGGACGTAGTAGATAAATAGTAGACGTAGTAGAAAGTGTGGCGATCGATAGTCAGTTTTGAGTGAGCTACACAATCCACTGCCTGATCTCCATTTCTACCCTGCCTCGATCTATTGTTACGTGCAAGTGTTTAAGTGCAAGAACAATTTGAATCTCTGGCAGTTCTCTGACTCTTAGTCTTCGTACTGATAAACCCTGAATGAGCATCCAAACTTCCGTACTGGAAGAGTTACTGCAAAGCTCACCCCAGTTACATCCCCAGCTCTATTTCAAGTCCTCCCTGACGGCTTTGTCCCATGCAATGGAGGATCAGGTGCTGGCGAGTGGCTCGCAACCCCCGTTGATTATTGCTAGTTTTCAGCAAGAACGATTTTATCGCCAGGAAGCCCATCGGTATGAGCGGATTGCGGCCATTACTCCACATGTCTATGTGCTAGCTGCCCCTGAAACTAGCTTTACAAATGCCTCACGAGACTACGAGACAATCGCCTTTGAACCAGACGATCAGCTCAGTCATGAATGGCACCTAGTGGTGATTGGACAAAAATATGCGACTTGTCTGGTTTGTCAGGAACGCTCAACCATTGCCGCAACAGAGAAAGAAGCATCGCTACAGCTTCCCACAATGGACCAAACTCGCCGCTTTGAGGGAATTTGGACGTTCGATCGACAGGCAAGCTGTCAGGCGGCCAGGATTTTGCTAGACCGCATTCTGATCTATCGGCCCGAACTGGCGACTAAAATTCAGCAGGCCAAAGCAGAATATCTACACGACCAATCAGATAGCATGCGGGAAGTAGATCCAGACCCCTTTGCCCAACGATTGGTCACCTATCTACAGGCAGGTCAGTATAAGCTGCAAAAGGCATACCGATCGATCGCCGCGAGAGAACGAAGAGAGCGATTGGTGAACCTGATTACCGCTGCAATTCGGCAGTCTCTTGATCCCCATGAGATTTTTAAGGTGGCGGTTGAAGAACTGGGACAGGCGATGCAGGTCTGCCGCTGCCTGATTTATCGGTGTCGATCGACCGATGCAGAAGCGACGATCGCCCATGAATTTCGGTCTGATCCTAGCCTCCCTTCTCTCTTGGGGCAGGTCTGGTCTCTACGAGATCACATCTTGTTCCAAACGATGGCAACGCAGCAGGAAACCATCAGCATTCCTGACACAAGCGAGTCCAAAGAATTTGACCTCTCCCCGCTCGCGGCCCGGATCGATCGATGGAGTATCCGCTCCTGGTTAATTGTGCCGCTTATTTACCAAGGGCGGCTACTGGGTGTGATTGAGTTGCATCATTGCCAATCGTTTCCCCATGCTTGGGCAGCTGAAGAAATTGAGCTGGTGGAAGCCGTGGCGGCCCAACTGGGAGTTGCTTTAATCCAGGCTGAGTCTTACGCCAATTTGGAAGATTTGAATCAGCAGTTGGAAGCCCTGGAACGGACTCGCAGCAATTTGATCGCCATTACCGGGCATGAGCTGCGCACTCCCTTGTCCACAATTCAGGTTTGTTTAGAAAGTCTGGCCAGCGAACCCGACATGATGCCGGAATTACGGCAGGTCATGCTGAACACGGCCCTCACCGATGCTGAGCGGATGCGCAAACTGATCCAGGATTTTATTACCCTTTCTCGTCTGGAAAGCGGGCGAGTGGAATGGCATCTGGAGCCGATCGCAATTGATGAATGCGTCAGTCTGGCTTTGAGCAGCATTCGAACCCGCTTAACCGATATGACGCTGCCTCACATTACAGCCCAAGTTCCGACTGAGTTACCTCCTGTTCGCGCTGATGGAGAGCGATTAGTCGAAGTGTTGTCTAAGCTGCTGGATAATGCATGCAAATTCACACAACCCGAAGGCGAAGTTGTAATCGAGGCCAAACCCAGGGATGGCAAGATGCTCGAAGTCACGATTACAGACACAGGACGTGGCATTGAGCCCAATCGCCTTGAGGCCGTTTTCGATCGGTTCTATCAAGAAGAAGGAGCACTCCGGAGAACGGCAGGCGGCACAGGCTTAGGACTCGCTATTTGTCGGCAAATTGTTAAAGGTTTGGGGGGAACGATCTGGGCTGAATCTGCCGGTCGAGATCAGGGCAGCACCTTTCATTTCACCCTGCCGATCGCAGAAGCTTCAGAACCAGCTCCAGCCGCAGCAAAAACACCTGCAAAGTCCCGGCGATCAAACCGGAAACGGGCCACCATCAGCGAAACCTGAAATTGTCAAACCCGCAATCACTAATCTGCACTTGCCAATCTGCAATTATTCTGCCATCGCTGCGACTTCAATTTCTCCCATCAAATACTTCACGGCTTGACCGCCAATTGCGACTCGATCACCCAACAGTTCGCAGTAGAGTTCGCCTCCCCGTTGAGACACCTGCCGCGACAGTAAATGGGTTTTCCCCAGTCGATCGGCCCAATAGGGCACCAAGCCGCAATGGATCGACCCTGTCACCGGGTCTTCGGGGATGCCATAGCTGGGCGCAAAATAGCGGCAAACAAAATCGGATTGCTGACCGGGGGCAGTTACAACCACGCCGTAGGGATGCAGGGCTGCTAATTGAGCAAAATCGGGGTGCAGATCTATTACCGCCGCTTCCCGCTCCAACACAACGTAATAGTTCGTATCAGCAGCCGTCTTTAACACTTTGACCGGATGTTGGCCTAATCCTTCTAGTAAATCAGGCGTTGGATCGCAGGCATAAGGGGGCCGACTGGGAAAATCGAGGATGAAGCGATCGGCCTGACGGGTTACCCCTAACAATCCACTCAGCGTCTCAAATTCGATGCTCGATCGATCGGGGGCGAGTTCTGCAAAAATCACATAGGCGGAAGCTAACGTTGCATGGCCGCAGAGGGGCACTTCTTGAGTTGGCGTAAACCAGCGCAGATGATACCGATCGCCCTGTTCAACAAAAAAAGCGGTCTCTGACAAATTATTTTCAGCCGCGATCGCCTGCAACGTCACATCATCCAACCAATCGTCTAGGGGAACCACCGCTGCCGGATTGCCCCGAAAGACGCGATCGGTAAAGGCATCGATTTGATAAAGCCGCAGTTTCACCATTTGTCACCCATCCACCTATTTACCTATCTACCGATCTACCCATCCACATCCGCTCACTCGCTAGCGTGAATGCCACGCTGCCGCAATTGCTGCACAAAAAACTCTTCCAGGGAAGTGCGGGCCAGATTGAGGCCAATCAATTCTGCCCCCATCAGTTCCAGACTGGCGAGAAAATCCTGCGGATCGCCCTTGAGATGACCCTGCCAATGATTCTCCTGAAATTCCAGATCGGGAATCCAGCGCTGCAACACATCCGGATTACCATTTCGCACCTTCACCTGATAGAGGTCGGCATTGCCCAGCAGCTCCTGAAGTGAGCCAATGCAGAGCAACTCTCCACGCGCCAAAATCGCCACCCGATCGCAAATTTTCTCCACATCCGACAGCACATGACTATTAAAAAAAATGGTTTTGCCCTGCGACTTCAGCGACAGGATAATTTCGCGCATCTGGTAGCGTCCCAGCGGATCGAGTCCTGACATCGGCTCATCCAGGAAGACCACCTGCGGATCATTAATCAACGCCTGGGCCATGCCGACCCGTTGCAGCATCCCTTTCGAATATTGTCGCAACTGCTTTTTGCGGGCCGAAGATTGAGCCAAACCCACCAGATCGAGCAATTCGGGGATACGACGACGCTGCACATCCGGCGGAATTTGAAACAGTCCGGCAGCATATTTCAAAAACTCCCAGGCCGTCAGGAAGTCGTAAAAATAGGCATTTTCCGGCAAATATCCGACACGATGCTTGACGCTACGATCGCCTAAGGGTTTGCCTAGCAAAGTACCCCGACCCGCTGTTGGTCGAATAATGCCCAGCAGGGTCTTCAGCAAAGTGGTTTTGCCAGCGCCATTCTGCCCCAAGAGGCCAAACGTTTCCCCCTGATGCACTTGCAGGCTGCAATCCTTCAGCGACACTATTTTTTGATTCAGCCAAAATCCTGTCCGATACACTTTTCGCAATCCCGTTGTCTGCACGACGATCGGGCGATCGGCTTGGATCGATTCCATCGGAGGCTGAGACGCATCCATCGTTAATTCAATATTGCCTATCGAAAATGAACCCCTATATTTTGCCCGGTTTTCAGCAATTGCGCGAAAAATTAGAGATCGCGATGGGTAAAGGATTTTGCCTCAGCTCCTGTATAGGCAGCCACTACATGCCCGTCGCCCGCCAGCTGATATTTGTAAGTGACTAAGCCTTCCAGGCCAACAGGACCCCGGGGCGGCAATTTTTGAGTGCTGATACCGACTTCAGCCCCAAATCCATAGCGGAACCCATCGGCGAAGCGTGTCGAGCAGTTATGAAACACTCCGACTGCATCGACCTGAGCCATAAAAGCTGCCGCAGTTTGGGAATTTTCCGTGACGATCGCCTCCGTGTGGCGTGAACCATAGGTATTGATATGGTCGATCGCGCCTGCGATTGAATCCACGACCTGGATGGACAGGATCAAATCACTATACTCGGTCTCCCAATCCACCTCTGTTGCGGCTGTAAGCGCAGCAATGCCCTCCAGGATCTCGCAGGTAGTCCGATCGCCCCGTAATTCGACTTGCTTGGCTTGCAAAGCTGCCGCAACTTGAGGCAAAAATTCAGCCGCAATGCTTTGATGCACCAGCAATGTTTCGATCGTGTTGCAGGCAGAAGGATATTGAGTCTTGGAATCAACGGCGATCGCAACTGCCTTTTGCAAATCCGCAGCTTCATCCACGTAGAGGTGGCAGATCCCGTCTGCGTGTCCAAGCACCGGAATACGTGTATTCTCTTGGACGAACCTCACAAAGGAATTGGAGCCACGCGGAATAATCAAATCTACATACTGATCGAGGCGCAGCAGTTCCAGCGTTTCTTCCCGCGTCGTTAATAGCCGCACCACTGCTGGATCGATCCCAACTTGCTCCAATCCTTGATGAATGGCTTGCACTAGCGCTTCACAGGAACGGACTGCTTCTTTGCCCCCTTTCAGAATCACCCCATTGCCTGATTTGATCGCCAGCGTCGCAATCTGCATTACTGCATCGGGACGGGCTTCAAAAATCACGCCCAACACACCTAAAGAACAGGCAATTCGCTGCAAAACCAGACCCTGATCCAGCTCTCGATGAATCTGAATCGCGCCGATCGGATCAGGCAACCGTCCGACATCCCTGACTCCAGCGATCGCCCCTTTCAGCTTGTTCTCGTCTAATTTAAGCCTTCCGTAAAGCGATCGAGACAGTCCTTCTTGCAGTGCCGTCTCACAGTCCACCTGATTCGCAGACAAAATTTCGGGCGTAGCCGCTTCTAAAGCCTGAGCAATCGATTCGATCGCCTGATTTCGCTGTAATGCTGGCAAAATCGCCAATTTGCGCGCTGCTTCGCGGGTTTGCTGTCCGAGTGTGGTGAGACTGAGAGATAAAGTTTGGGCTGTCATGGTCAAGAACACGGAAAAAGAATGAGTGAATTTGAGCTGAATTGTGACGAATCTACGGTTAGTGAATGCTAAAAGTTAAGGGTATTTGTTAGATAGTTGCCTCTTGTGCTGTTGCGGAGCAGGGTAAGGGGCAACCCTATTCAAGAATTCTATTTATTAATAACAACCTAGCGGAGATCAACCTGTGGAAAGCTCTATCGTATCATCTGTCTCTCTCGATACTGGTCTGGCTGCGTTGCACCAAGGTCGCTATCAAGAAGCGATCGGCACCTTGGAGGCTTTCTGTCATGACTGTGCAGTTCAAGCGAAAACCGCTTCAAGAGAATACTTACGAGCCCAGATGCATTTGGTGAAAGTGTATGAGCAGCAAGGACATCCCGATCGAGCAATTGCTCTATGCCATCAGTTATCCAGTTGCTCAAATGCTCAAGTGCAAATTTGGGCTCAGCAGTATTTAAAAAACATTACGCAATCCGAGTTCATTCCCCTATCCCAAGATTCCTTTCCAGGGGCTGCCTTGCTGCGCAAACTGAAGCAGTTGTTCTAAAGCCTCCTTTGAGAAGGTTCAATTCTGCTAGCAGGGCTTGGTGACATCAAGCCCTTTTTTGCTTAATTTTTGCTTTTATCTGCTTTTATCTGGATTTAATTGTCATAAACCCGCGCTTCTAAGGCATCAGGATTTTCTTCACAGTAAAGTTCAAAAGCTGTTTTTCCGCTCGATGGCTGCTCGGCCCGCTGGTGAGACGCTTCTGCCTGCAATTCTTCCACTTCATCCCAAGCCACCGCAGCTTCCGAAGAGGACGCGCCTTTTTCAGCAGAGATCTTTCGGGCCTGTTCGATCGCTGCTTTGATCCGTTGCTCCAGCACAATCTCTTTCGGCTGTTCTACAAAATCGCCCTTCACTAAAATGTCGTGAATCGTCACAATGCCGAGCAGATCTCCCTGAATCACAGGAGCTTGATGGATTCCCGTGTTAGCAAACAGACGCGCCACATATTCCACGCCGAGGTCAGGATTGATCACTACGCAGGGCTTGGTCATAATGTCGCAAACGCGCACCCGCTTTGTATCTTTGCCGTAGGCCGTCACCTTGTAGACGATATCCGTTTCAGTGATGATGCCATAGGCATCCTGGTCATGCCGCCGATCGACAATCAACGCATGTACATTATTCTCCCGCATGATTTTGACTGCGTCTGCAACCGTTGCTGAGCCCCGAATTTTTGCGACAGCCGACATGATATCGATCGCCTTCAACATCATGATCTCCTTTACATTTTTTAACGACAGCTTTTATTGTCGCTTGAATCGGGATCGATGCTGAGTCACGGGAGAAAGTTGCTGTAGAAAGTTACTTCGGCTGCATCATCACTTGCTCAACAAAATTCGTGAACACCTCTCCTTCAATAAATTGGGGGGTCTCTAACACACGCTGGTGAAAGCCGATCGTCGTGGACAGGCCCGTAATCGCACATTCTCGCAAAGCCCGCCGCATGCGCTGCAAGGCCGTGGCCCGATCGTCACCCCAGACAATCAGCTTGCCAATTAAGGAATCGTAATAAGGCGGAATCTCGTAATCGGTATAGACATGGGAATCCATTCGCACCCCAGGACCACCGGGCGGCAAATAGCCACTAATTCGCCCTGGATTTGGCCGAAAATTATGGTCTGGATCTTCAGCATTGATGCGACATTCGATCGCATGCCCCCGAAACTGAACCTCTTCTTGAGTAAATCGCAGTCGTTCGCCCTGGGCAATTCGAATTTGTTCGGCAATTAGATCGAGGCCAGTAATCATTTCCGTAACCGGATGTTCCACCTGAATGCGGGTATTCATTTCCATGAAATAGAAATTGCCCGATCGATCTAACAAGAATTCGACCGTACCTGCTCCGACATAATTAATGCACTGGGCTACCCGCACTGCCGCCGCTCCCATTTTGCTGCGCAGCTCTGCACTCAACGCCGGACTGGGTGCTTCTTCTAATAACTTCTGATGGCGACGCTGAATCGAACAGTCCCGTTCGCCCAAATGCACTACATTGCCGTAGCTGTCCGCCAGGATTTGAAACTCAATGTGGCGCGGACGCTCGACAAATTTCTCCAGATATACACCTGCATTGCCAAAAGCCGCCTCTGCCTCCCCTTGAGCCGCCAGAAAAGACTTGACTAGCTCCTCTTCAGTGCGCACCAACCGCATGCCGCGTCCGCCACCCCCAGCAGTTGCTTTGATCATCACCGGGTAGCCAATCTCTTGAGCGATCGTCAAAGCCTCTTTTTCATCGGTTAGCAGACCATCACTTCCCGGCACCGTGGGTACGCCAATTCGCTGCATGGTTTCCCGCGCCGTTGATTTATCGCCCATCGATCGCATGGAATGGGGACTGGGGCCAATAAAGGCAATTTGATGATCGGCGCAGATCTCAGCAAAGCGGGCATTTTCTGCGAGAAATCCATAGCCGGGATGGATCGCCGTGGCGTTGCGCGTCAAAGCAGCCGCAATAATATTCGGAATGTTGAGATAGCTCTTGCTGCTGGGAGGTTCTCCAATACAAACGGCCTCATCCGCAAGCTGAACATGAAGGGCATGGCGATCGATCGTAGAATGCACCGCAACCGTTGCAATTCCCATTTCTTCACAAGTGCGGAGAATGCGTAGCGCGATTTCTCCCCGATTGGCAATCAAAATTTTATCGAAACGCATCGTCCAGCCTTGCCTAGAAGAAGTGCAGATCACCAACCTGTGCCGATTTCCCCTGAACGGCCATGATCTGAACAATCGCATGGAAACGCGCGATCGTGCAGGAAGCAGTAGGGATTCGGTAGGTCGAGACTAGGAAATCATCCTATCATGCAGCATGATGACTTCTGCTGAGTGGGCCTTACACAGTTCTCAAGCTTGAAGGTCTGAATTGTTAATCAGCGATAGACGCATATTGACCGACTGCATTGTGAAAGTCTGCCATGGGCGATCGCCCGACAAACCTTTTGATCTCAACCACAATTTTTTGTCCCTCTCGTTCAGCCGCAATTGGCTGTTCAGCCGCAAGGTCTGCATACAAATCTACATCTTTGTAATGAATGCGGTAGGGAGCAGCAATAATCATCCAGTTGTCTTTGATTAAGGCTGTCTTCACAGCATCGTGGTAGAGATCTTTAGCAGGCATGAGTTGCCTACTTCTTTAACCTACCGTCAATCCTACTGTAAAGCCCAGAGATGGCTAGAGACAACACNAAAAAACGACGAGGCTGGCAACCAGAGACAGAAATCGAGGTGTTTCCCCGTCTCCTATCTCCAATTCCCAGCCAATGCAAAGATTTGCAACTGAATTGGAATCAGCGACTCATGAATTTAAATCTTTAGCGTAGATCTATTCAGCTGTAGCCAATTCGGTGCTGCCGCGCGTGCGACGACGCGTAATACTGTTGTACAGCATCTGGCCGATCGCCTTGATCAGGTTGCCTTCCAGCTCTTGGAACATCTTCATGTTCATGCCAAACGCATCGATCGCCTCCTGGACAATCCGGTCAGCAGTCGCATCATCGATCGGCGCTTCGTCTAAGTTGGCCCGGTATTTTGCTTTGAATGCTTTCTCATCCGAAATTTGGGGAAATTCATAGAAAGCAGTCCCTTCTTCTCCCAGGTTCATCGCCCGTTGCGCGATCCCCTTAAGAATCTGCCCACCCGACAGGTCGCCAATGTAGCGGGTATAGGAATGGGAAACCAACAATTCTGGAGCGGTATCGCCAATCTCACGAATGCGGGCTACATATTCTTGGGTTGCCGCCGAAGGAGAAATTTGCTCACGCCAGTTGTTACCAAAGTAAAACTGCATATCTTGCTCAAGCGAAGCCTTACGGTTCAACTCAGGGAAATAGATCTTAGAAACGACCGGATGCTGACGATGGCGCTCGATTTCTTCTTCCATCGCTGAATAGACATAGTAGAAATTAGCTGCCAGCTTCCGATAGGAGGTCTTTTCCACAACTCCTTTCAGGAAACACTTGATGAACCCCATGTTCTCTGCAGCGGTATGAGCTTTTTTGGTTCCCTCGCGCAACTTGGTTGCTAGATTACTGGTCATGCTAAAAGATCCTATCCCAACGCTAGATTGCTTATGTGAAACGTTCAGTGTTTTAGAGATGCCGATCGATACATTACAAATGCACCGAAAGAACTACACCTAATTTGTTACAGTAGACCGATTTGATGAGCGTTTGTGTTAAAAATTCTTACGCAAGAGTATGATCCCCATCCGGATCATCGGTCATGATAGTTCGCAAAGTGCCTAATTTAGCTGGATTCAACTCATCTCATTCAGATCGCGATCGTCAGCAACTCATGAGTCAGAAAAATTCATTTATTTAACATTCAGTTACTTTTATTGTGTTGGTGGCGCTAGAAGTTCCAGCCCGATCGTTCACTAATTTTTGCCAAGTTCTCCAAAAGTCCTGAGCCGCCTCAAAACCATTACAATTTGTTACTCATCCTTGATACATTGGTACTAAGCTATTACAGACCCAGCAGTTTGTGCTCCGAATCTGATCAACGCTATAGATGGAGGCTCTATTTCAAAAAAAGCGATAATTGATCTAGATGTAGAGAGCAGAATCAGCTACCCTGATCTCAGCCTTTGGTTTGGGAAACGCTATGTCTTTCGTTGGTCTACACATTCACAGCGATTACAGCCTGCTTGATGGTGCGAGCCAGTTGCCTCAACTTGTCGATCGCGTCGTGGAGTTAGGAATGCCTGCCGTGGCGCTCACCGATCACGGTGTTATGTATGGGGCGATCGAACTGCTCAAGGTTTGTAATGCCAAGGGCGTTAAGCCGATCATCGGCAACGAAATGTATGTGATCAACGGCGACATCAGCAAGCAAGAGCGCCGTCCTCGTTATCACCAGATCGTCTTGGCCAAAAACACGTTGGGCTACAAGAACCTGGTGAAGTTGACCACCGTTTCCCATTTGCAGGGCGTGCAGGGCAAAGGAATTTTTTCGCGACCCTGTATTAATAAAGACCTGCTGGAGCAATATCACGAAGGGCTGATTGTCACGAGTGCTTGCTTGGGCGGAGAAGTGCCGCAGGCAATCATGCAGGGTAAGCCCGAAATTGCTCGTCGGGTGGCGCAGTGGTACAAAGATTTATTTGGCGACGACTATTATCTAGAGCTGCAAGATCACGGTTCGCAGGAAGACCGGATCGTTAATGTGGAAATTGTGCGAATTGCCAGAGAACTGGATATTCAGCTGATCTGCACCAACGATTCCCACTATATTTCCTGCTATGACGTGGAGGCCCATGACGCGCTGCTGTGCATCCAAACGGGCAAGCTAATTTCCGAAGATAAAAGGCTACGCTATAGCGGCACAGAATATCTGAAGTCAGCAGATGAAATGCGCTGCCTGTTCCGCGATCATCTCACTGATGATGTGATCGAAGAGGCGATCGCCAATACACTGGCTGTCGCTGAGAAAGTAGAGCCGTACCAGATTTTGGGTGAACCGCGCATTCCCGACTATCCCGTACCAGCAGACTACACTCTGTCTTCCTATATGGAAGAAGTGACGCGTCAGGGCTTAGTAGAACGCTTCAATTGCCAGTCTTATGAGGAAATTGCCCCAGCCTATCGGGAACGGTTGGAATATGAGATGCAAATGATGCACCAGATGGGCTTTGATGCCTACTTTCTGGTGGTGTGGGACTACATCAAATTTGCCAGAGATCACGGCATTCCGGTCGGACCAGGACGGGGTTCAGCAGCCGGATCGCTCGTGGCTTATGCCTTGCGGATTACCAATATCGATCCAGTGCATCATGGTTTGCTGTTCGAGCGATTCTTAAATCCCGAACGGAAGTCGATGCCGGATATTGACACGGATTTTTGTATCGATCGCCGCGATGAAGTGATCGATTACGTTACCGAGAAATATGGCAGCGATCGGGTGGCGCAAATTATCACCTATAACCGCATGACTTCGAAAGCGGTGCTGAAAGATGTAGCCAGAGTGCTGGATATTCCCTATGCCGAGTCCGATCGGATGGCCAAAATGATTCCGGTGGTGCGCGGCAAGCCAACCAAGCTGGCGGTAATGATTTCTGAGAATACACCCGCGCCAGAATTCAAAGAGAAATATGAGAATGACCCAAACGTGCGCCGCTGGCTCGACATGGCGATGCGGATCGAAGGCACGAACAAGAGCGTCGGCATTCATGCAGCAGGCGTGGTGATTTCGGCGCAGCCCTTGGATGAAGTAGTGCCGTTGCAGCGAAACTCCGATGGGGCGGTGTTCACCCAATATTTCATGGAGGACATTGAATCGCTGGGTCTGCTGAAAATGGACTTCTTGGGCCTCAAGAACCTGACGATGATCCAGAAGGCGGTGGATCTGATCAAACAAACCCATCAGGTGGCTATTGATCTCGATCGCCTCCCCATGGATGATCCGAAGTCCTATCAATTGCTGGCTAAAGGCGAGCTAGAAGGTATTTTTCAGCTAGAGTCGTCCGGGATGCGGCAAATTGTGCGGGAATTGAAGCCCTCTGGTCTGGAGGATATTTCATCTGTTCTGGCTCTCTATCGGCCTGGTCCGTTAGACGCCGGATTAATTCCCAAGTTTATTAACCGCAAACATGGTCGGGAAGAAATCAAATACGAAGATGAGATCTTGAAGCCGATCCTGAAAGAAACTTACGGGATTATGGTCTATCAGGAGCAAATCATGAAAATAGCTCAGGATATGGCTGGATATTCATTGGGACAGGCCGATTTGCTCAGGCGCGCCATGGGTAAGAAAAAGCCATCTGAGATGCAAAAACATCAGGAAATTTTTGTGGGCGGCTCTACAAAAAATGGTGTTAATGCAAAAGTTGCAGAGGCACTCTGGGAACAAATGGTGCAATTTGCAGAATATTGCTTTAACAAATCCCACTCCACTGCCTATGGATATGTCACCTATCAGACTGCCTATCTGAAAGCGAACTATCCGGTGGAATATATGGCATCTCTGCTGACTGCCAACAGCGGCGATCAGGACAAGGTGCAGAAATATATTGCTACCTGCATGACAATGGGAATCACGGTGGAACCGCCAGATATCAACCGTTCTGGTGTCGATTTCACTCCGTTGCAAGACAGCATTCTATTTGGTTTATCAGCAGTGCGTAACGTAGGCGGTGGCGCGATCGAAAATATCTTGATAGCCAGAGACGAAGGCGGCAAGTTTACCTCGCTTCCCGATTTGTGCGATCGCATCGACCCCAGAACCGTCAACCGGCGTGCATTAGAAGCCTTGATCCAATGTGGCGCACTCGATTGCATTAATCCCAACCGCAATCAGCTGATGCATGATTTGGATCTGGTGTTGGACTGGGCTCAGTCTCGTGCCAGAGATCGGGCGATCGGTCAAGGCAGCTTGTTCGATCTGTTTGGGGACAGCAGCACCACCAGCAATAACGGCTTTGAAACGGCTCCTAAAGCACCAGCCGTGGCCGATTATCCGCCGCAGGAAAAGCTGAAGCTGGAAAAAGATTTGCTGGGTTTCTATATTTCTGATCATCCCCTGAAAACCATTCAGCAGGCAGCCCGCATGTTGGCTCCAATTAACTTGAGCGATCTGGCCGACAAACCAGACAACGTCACCCTCAGCGCCATTGTGATGATCAGCAGCCTCAAACCAATTGTTACCAAAAAGGGCGATCGCATGGCGGTTCTCCAAATCGAAGATTTAACGGGACAAGCGGATGCCGTGGTGTTTCCCAAGATCTTCGAACGCATCGGCCAATACCTCCAGGTAGACATGCGGCTGATGATTTGGGGTAAGGCCGATCGACGGGACGATCGCAGTCAGTTTGTGATTGAAGATGCTGAGCCGCTCGAAGATGTGCATATGGTGATGGTGGAACTGGACGCTCGTATGGCAGGCGATATTACCAAGCAGCATTATTTGCGTACCGTGCTGTTAGAGCAACGCGGCGAAGAGGAGAATGGCAAAATTCCGGTGATTGCAGTGGTATCCAGCCTGGAACGTCGCGAAATTGTTCGATTAGGCGCACAGTTCCGCGTTCAAGATCACCAGGCAGCCGTCAATGCTTTGCTAAAAGCTGGATTTCAAGCGCGATCGTCTTCATTAATTGCCAGTTAGGCCCGAAGCCCAGCTCAGCTTTTATCCATCAAGACGTTCAGCAATTCGTAACTTAGCCGATCGCGCTCGACTATTTTGGGTAATTTCCATTTCGGTCGGCACGATCGGTTTCTTGGTGATCACTCTCAATAATTCAGATTCCTTCAACGTATGTTTTACAATTCGATCTTCCAGGCTGTGAAAGCTAATGATGGCCAAGCGACCGTTGGGTTTTAACCAGAGCGGAGCCTGCTGTAAAAAAGTTTCTAACACTTCAAGCTCACGGTTTACCGCAATCCGCAAAGCTTGAAAGGTCCGTGTTGCAGGATGAATGCGGCCATAGCGATAGGACCGTGGAACACTATGAAAGATGATTTCGGCCAGTTCGATAGTGGTATTTAATGGACGGCTCTCAACAATGCGGTGGGCAATGCGGCGCGACAGACGTTCCTCACCATAGTGATAGATCAAATTCGCTAATTCTGTTTCATCCCAGGTATTCACAATCTCCGCTGCAGTAAGTTCCTGGGTTTGATTCATGCGCATGTCCAGTGGAGCAGCCTGCCGAAAACTAAAGCCGCGATCGCCCCAGTCAAATTGGGCAGAACTGACGCCTAAATCTGCCAGAATTCCGTCAAACTGCTGACCTCGGGGATTGAACGCCGCAAAGTTGGTGTGATGGAATGTTACCCGATCGCCAAACTCCGCTAGCTTTTGCCGAGCCGCCTGCAACGCCTGAGTATCCTGATCTAAGGCTGTCACCGTCACATCATCTGCCATCTGAAGCATTAACGCACTATGTCCACCACCACCTACCGTTGCATCCAAATAACGTCCACCCGATCGCACCATCAGTCCTTCAATCACTTCCTGGCCAAGCACGGAAATATGGACAAATTCAAGAGTTAGATCGGACTGTTGATCGGATTCAGAAGAATGCATGGATCGATTTACTTTGCTCTAGCAGCATCCTAGCGCTAATTGGGCAGGTTGAAATCGGTAGTTGGTGGCTGGTTGGTTTCAGTCGGAGGCAGTAATCCCGATGCATCTGGCAACTCCTGGATCCGATCGATGCCAAACTGCTGACAGAGGGCCTTAAGTTGGGGAATGCTGAGTTTCACTTCCGTTTTACCTGCAATCCAGCGCTGATAGGTCGCTCTTGGAATGCCACAAAGTACGGCCAGCTCATCCTGAGACAGCTGAGTTCGGGATAACCGCAACGTTTCCAACCAAATTTCACTGCCTTGTTTGCGACGATTCGATTGCCTGACCATTGCAATATACGACCCTTACCATTTTTCGAGCTGCGCCATTTTTTAATCTGCGCTATCAACATCAATCACCCTGCGGAATCTCCTGCCATAGCTTGGTAGTCTGCCGCAAACTAGTGTAGCCGCCGTTTCCCAAAATCAGATGATCGAGCAGCGGAATATCGAGCAGTTTGCCACCTGATAACAACTGTCGCGTTAAAGCAATGTCTTCGGGACTGGGTTCCAAATTTCCGGAGGGATGGTTATGGGCCACGATCGCTCGCACTGCTCCTTGCCGAATCACTTCTCGAAAAATGTCGCGGGGTGGAGCCAGGGTTTCTGTGGCTGTGCCGATCGTAATCACCTTGGTGCCGATCAATCGATGCTTAATATCCAATAGCAAAATGGCAAATCGTTCTTGAGGTTGCCACATCAGGTCCGTGCTGAGGATTGCTGCTGCCACTGCTGGATCATCCACGACGGTTTGGTCAGATGCTTTCGCTGCTAAGACCCGTTTCCCCAATTCGATCGCTGCCAAAATAGTGCAGGCTTTTGCGGGCCCAACGCCTGAAATTTGCGTCAGTTCATGCACGCTAGCATCTCGCAACGCGGCCAAGGCATCTCGTTGACCTTCACTAAATTTGTTCAGAATATGTTGTCCCAATCCCACGGCTGATAATTTGCCAGACCCTTGACCTGTGCTCAGCAAAATTGCTAATAGCTCACCTGTTGCTAGGCTTCTGGCTCCCTGGCTGATCAATCGTTCTCTGGGTCGTTCCGTGGAGGGTAGATCAATAATTCGTAGGCTATAGGTCATGGAAATTGGCTGAGACGAAAATCAGGGATTGACTGATCTCAGTTATCCCAAAGGGAAGCAGAATTTTGAAGTTTGAGGGCAATTATCTTGCTTGCAAATCTCGTGCAGTTTTGCATGTTAAGGAAGAGGTCCAGTGAACAGCTAGGCCAAAATTTCATCGTCGATCGAAGTGCGCAAGAACAGCAGACAGCCATTTTGAGTTGCAGGTTGATGATCGGTTCCCGATGCCGAAATGACGCGATCGCCACTGCGGTAAACCTGTCCGCCAATTTCCAGATCGCCCTCCAGCACCACAATTTCTTCACTTTGCGCATGACGATGGCGGGGAAAGGTAACGGAGCCGATCGCCCGCACAAAACATTGCACTTCTCTGGCAGTTTCATCAACGAGCAGCGTGCCTAGCATCGTCTGTGGCACAAGCGCATAGGGCTGCCACTGCACAGTTTCTGCTTGCTGTTTCAAAGTCTCGATCGTGCTCGGTTCAACCCACTCACCTCCCGGAAGTCGGACCTCATCTGCCACAATTCGCTGCATCAACCGCTCCTTCAGGTCATTGGCCAGGGGAACCAGTGGGGCACTATAGGCGATCGCCGCCACCGCTGCCTGAAATTCTGCGAGTTCTTCTGTCAACTCAGACTGGGCGAGTTCACGTTCAAATTGGCTGCGCTCATCTTTGGTCAGAACATCGAGCGCATAAAGGGCTGCTAATTCCTCAAAATCAGATGGTTCCATGATCTTGGCCTCGCTTGTCGCTTACCTGCTGCTTGCTCACGGTTGGGATGTTCTGCATGGACAACTCCATCTTCTATGCTTCTGCCCAGGTTGCTAATGTGCCGCGCAATTTTGTTAACCCCAGCCGGATGCGCGTTTTTACAGTGCCTAATGAAATGCCCGTTTGGGCTGCGATCTCACGATGAGAAAGTCCCTTGTAATAGGCTAATTCAATCACCTGCCGCTGTTCGATCGGCAATTGATCAAGCGCAGCTAGAATTTGCACCCGTCGTTCAGACACAAACACGTCCTCGATTGGATCTACGCTGTGGGCTGGAGATTGGATTGGTTCCGCCTGGGTAGCAGCAGTAATTTTTTGGGTAACTCGCTGGAGCGATCGTAAGCGATCGAGCACCCGACTGCGGACCAGCATGAACAACCAGGTATCGACCCTAGCTTTTTCTGCATTGTATTGCCCTGCAATTCGCCAAACCTGGGCAAAAACATCCAGCACTACTTCTTCAGCTTCTTCTACCGAGTTGAGACTTTTATAAGCGATCGAATAAACCACTCGCGCATAGCGATCGTAAAGCTCAGAAAGAGCGGCTTGGTCTCGCTGGGCAATTCGTTCAATTAAAGCGGTTTCTGGCGAAGTAGGGGATGTCATTCGAAAAAATGACAGGATTCGGCAAGGGGTACCCCATTATCTCCCTAAATTTTGGTTCCCAGCGCCAGCACACATAAAATACTTAAGGTTACAACTGCCATCAGTAATATCTTGTTGCTGAAAGACTTCGTAGAAAAGCCTCAACCACTCTTCCTATTGCCCCCAATTGGAAAAGCGATCGAGGCTGTCATAACTCACAGGCTGTCATCCAAGACCAATCACACCTTCAACACCCACTCCATGCGGGTATCAGCACTGACAAACGAAGCGGGCACATAATCAATGCCAACCCCAAGCGACACAAAGGCGGCCCGGATCGCCGTGGCATGCGCCGATTCATTCGAGCCGATCGTCGCACCTGCGGTAATCAGGGCTGGGGTTTTGAGTTTGCTGACTTCAGTGGTATAGGCGATCGCCGCATCAGTTTCCAGCGCTAGCGCTAACTTGGCAATATTCACATCCGAATCTAAGTTGCCTTCGCCGCGCTGAATATAGGACGAAACATCGTAGCTGCTTTCCGCCATCACGGGCATTGCACCCAGACTCTGGACGGCTGCGGTCAACGCATCCCGATGGGCCATGTGATCCATCATGTTGCGCTTCGCCAAGGCCAACACCGCCCGCCCCACATCACTATCGCTCAACTTGGTGGCGGCAAACTGATAGGCCCAGATCGCCTGATGTTCGTAATACAGCGCATTATTTAGAATTTCAGCATCGCCCGTTTGAGCGGCAGGACTGGCCTGACTGGCACGAGCCGTGAGTCCCGCTAGACCGATCGCCCCAGTCAATCCGGCAATCGAACCGCCAACTAAAATACCGCGACGCGAAAAAGACTTGCTGCGCAACGGCGCATGATGGATATCTTTCATGTGAAGTGTCTCCCGATGGAACAATGCAAAGGATGCAATTTGGCCAAAGCGGAAAACAGCGCTGCTTAACTTCGGCTTTCAAACAGAGATACGAGAGAGGGGAGCGATCGGATTTATAAAGCTACCTTTAATCTTTCACCTTTGAATTGCGAACAATTAGCGCTTAAATGGTGAAGTGCGAACGCCGCTTTACAAAACCTGTCCTTCCTGAAACACCTGTGTCTGACTCTTCCAAACCCTCTCGTTCGTTTGCTGGCATTGCTGGAATCGTCGCCGCCGCAACGCTTTTGAGCAAAGTTTTTGGTCTACTGCGCCAACAGGCGATCGCTGCCGTGTTTGGGGTTGGGGCAGCAGCAGATGCCTACAACTATGCCTATGTGATTCCCGGCTTTTTGCTGATTTTGCTGGGGGGCATCAACGGACCGTTCCATAGCGCGATCGTCAGCGTTGTCTCCAAACGCAAATCTGAAGAAATTGCGCCGCTGATCGAAACCATTACAACCCTGGTCGTTGGCTCACTGCTGCTGTTGACCGTCGTGCTGATTATTTTTGCTGATCCGCTGATCGATCTGGTGGCTCCTGGTTTAGGCCGGACGGAAGTAGGCTTGCAGACTCGGGCAATTGCGATCCAGCAGTTTCGGATTATGGCTCCCATGGCAGTGCTGGCCGGACTGATTGGCATTGGCTTTGGGGCGCTGAATGCAGCCGATCAGTACTGGTTACCTTCAGTGAGTCCGCTCTTTTCCAGCGTTACGGTTCTGATTGGCCTGGGATTTCTGGCGATTCAGCTTGGTGGACAGATCACCGCACCTGAATATGCCCTGATCGGTGGGCTAGTCCTAGCCTGGAGTACGCTGGCAGGGGCAATTCTGCAATGGCTGGTACAAATTCCGGCCCAGTGGAAATCGGGATTGGGTCGCTTGCGACTGCGGTTTAATTTTCAGCAGCCCGGTGTCCAGGACGTAATTCGGATTATGCTGCCCGCCACCTTCTCGTCGGGAATGCTGCAAATCAACGTCTACACCGATCTGTTTTTTGCCTCTTTTATTCCCCAAGCTGCCGCTGCTCTAGGTTACGCGAACCTGCTGGTACAGACACCACTGGGCCTGATTTCCAACGTAATTTTGGTGCCGCTGTTGCCAATTTTGTCCCGCTTGGCCGATCCCGAAGACTGGCCGGAGCTAAAGCAACGCATCCGTCAAGGGTTACTGCTCACCGCCCTGACCATGCTGCCACTGAGCGCCCTGTTTATTGCGCTGGCCTTCCCGATCGTCCGTGTGGTATATGAGCGGTTTGCCTTTGGTGAAGAGGCTTCGCTGATTGTGACGCAGGTGCTGATTGCCTATGCGATCGGCATGTTTTTCTACCTGGGTCGGGATGTGCTGGTGCGGGTTTTCTATGCCCTGGGAGACGGAGATACCCCCTTTCGCATCAGCGTCGCCAACATTTTCCTGAATGCCCTGCTGGATTTCCTACTGATTAAGCCCTTTGGTGCGGCAGGTTTGGTACTTGCCACCGTTAGCGTCAACGTCATTTCAGTAATCTGGCTATTGCTGCTGCTCGATCGCAAAATTGCCGGTCTGCCCTGGCGCGAATGGAGTATGCCGATCGTCCAATTGAGTCTGAGTAGCGTCATCACGGGACTGGTCTGCTGGGCTACCCGCTGGGGACTGGAATCCTGGCTGGGCACCGAAGGGATTTTGATTCAGCTGATCCAGATTTGTGTGGCTGGGGCGATCGGATTAGGCATCTTCGCCTTATTAGCCGCTCGCACAGGTCTACCGGAAGTTGAGCAACTGGTATCTCGCTTACGTCAGCGCTTTGGCCGTTAGGCTTTGATGGCAATTAGGAGACTTCTATTGAAGACATTCTCAATTTCAGTCGATCGAAAATCAGGTCCTGAACGCTGCGTTTCACTCTCACCTGTGCCTAAACGGCAGGCTAAGTCTTTAGGCGATCGCAGAACCTAAATGCTGGTCTACAAAACTGAAACACGCCAATTTCCATAGCTACGTAATATAAGCCCGCTGCATTACATCTGCTGCATTACAAAAGCAACTACTATTTTATAAAACCGAAACTTGCGTAGATAAACAATCTCTTGCAATGAATTATTGTAAAGGCTGAATCCCGCACCTATGAGTTATAGTTTCATTTCCATTGACAAACGTCTGTTTCTAAGTAATATTATTACAAAGTAAAGCAAATAATTATATGGAAGACCCAAAAATCAAGTCGCATTGTATTAAACTTGCGCGTTATCTGAAGGAGACGATCGAACAAGCAGGCTTTACCCCATCGTCTTTTGCTGACAGGGCAGGAATTCCAAAATCGACCGTGTATCAGTTAACTAAGGCTCAGGCGGAAATTTCACGTTCCACTTCAGTTACAATATCAGATGCTTTCAAAACCGTCCTAGGTGTGGAGGTCGGACCAGAAGAATTACTGGCAATGCTGGATGACGCTCCGAGCTCCGAGCCGAGGGGACCCAAGAAAAAACGCGAGATTCAGGAATGGACAGCGACACTCTGGCACCTGCAACGAACTCCGATCGTCGATCGAGTTCAGTTTTGGAAAGAAGCATTGAAAATCGCTGCTGATGATGTGTCAGCTTGGGATGCTGGTGAGATTCGTGTAATTCCGTTAGGACGTAAACCGGCAATCGATACTTTGATCCAGATGATCAATGACCTGGCCGATCGACATGGGCTAAGAGATACTGAGGAGTTTGCCCGGTGGATAGCAGCTTACTTTGACGAACAAACTCCTGAACATAATTTGATTTTGATCGGTCTGGCGCAGATTTTTATTGATAAAGAAATCCCTAATCAGCACTCCGTAGAGTATGCAGCTTTAATGTCAGCATTGGCGCGAGCTTTGGGCTTTCCTTCCTCTTCTCAACTCCAAAGCTACTGTGGATTGAAGGTAATGCATACGTCTGAGATCAGTGAATCTGATGATTGAGTGAAGCCTGAATTTGCGTCAAGTCCATTTCCTACATTAGAAATAAGGATAAGCTTATGACCCTGCTGCCAGAACAACCAAATAATGACAGTGACGAACTGCATCTCAGCTTCGGTTTTAAAGGTCTGTGTAACGCTAAAGCCAGAGCGAAAGGCAGGAACGCTATCCAAGTCCTTTGGCGTGTATTTTTGGTGTTGATTGTTACTGGGTTAGTTACGGGTGCAGCGACCTTCTTGAAGGTTCAAAACGATGAAGCAAAACAGCCTTCTATCCCTCAGTTAAATGAGAGAAACAAGTAAAAACCGAAGGAAAAATTCATATGTGCTCACTGCCGTTCATTATGAGCGGTATTTTTTGCTAACAATGCATTTTTTGGCGACGATACCTCAAGATAGACATATTTCAGAGAAACATGCCTATCCTTTCACCCCCTTTTCAGAGCTAAAGCTGACAGTTCAAGCGTTGTTTGAGGCTTAATAGTAAGCACAGCATCAAGAAGCCTGGTCTTGCAGCTCAGCCGTGCGAACTGAGAGCTGTTGGGTAGCATTGCCGCGTCGTAAAGTGACCCGCAGGTTTTTGCCGACGCCACTTCGATCGACCAACATTTGCAGCTGCTCAGATTGGGTGATCGCTTGACCATCAATTTGCGTAATCACATCGCCGCGTCGAACGCCCGCACTTGCAGCCGGAGAATTGGGCACGACTCCAACCACTAGCACTCCGGAAATTTCTGGCAACATCACCGTCGAATTAGGATCGCTATTATTTTGCTTCGCTAAATCTGGAGTCAGGGTAGCAATTTGGACGCCTAAGTAAGGGTGAGTAACTTTTTCACCACGCGCCAGGGTGGGCATTACTTCTTTAGCTTTGTTAATCGGAATCGCGAAGCCAATCCCAGCAGCATTAGCTCGAATTGCCGTATTGATGCCAATCACTTCACCCCGTTCATTCAGCAGCGGTCCCCCAGAGTTGCCGGGATTGATCGCCGCATCCGTTTGGATGAAGTCCAGCCGCTTGTCGGGAATGCCTGCCATGGCGCTCGATCGATTCAACGTGCTGACAATCCCTAGCGTCACCGTATTGTCCAAACCAAAGGGGTTGCCAACTGCGATCGCCCAATCACCCACCTGCACCTGATCGGAATCCGCCAGGGATGCAACAGGCAAACTACCGCTATCCACCTTCACTACGGCCAGATCGGTAACTTCATCCACGCCCAGCACCTTGCCATCTAACCGACGACCATCTTTCAAAATCACGGTAACGCGATCGGCCCCTTCCACCACATGAGCATTGGTCAGAATCGTACCGTTGGCATCGACAATGAAGCCGGAACCCTGGCCTTGCAGCCGCTCCTCATAGGGGCCTTGTGGGAATCCGCTATCGCCAAAAAAGCGGCGGAAAAAAGGATCGCTCAAGAAAGGATCGGGCTGACGAGTAATCGTGCGTTCCGTGTCAATTCGCACCACCGCTGGACCCACCCGTTCCACCGCCGCAGCCACAAAACTACTGCTGCGCGAAGGCACTTGAGCAACCAGTCCCGCCGATCGATCGAGTCCAGTTCCAGTCTGGAGCGAAGCGGCTGCATGTAAAGGAACGGCCCAGCTAGCGGCGATCGGCGCAAACCCAAGAAAAACACCCAGAAGAATTGCAATGACACACTTGATCATTCGTCGTAGCCCCAAATACTGAAGGAATCAGGCTTTTAAATCTCATTCTAGAAGGGGATGCTGACCTGCTGACAAGGGGCAATCGAGTTCGGTTAGCCACCCCTGAGTGGACGGAATGCGGCAGATTTAGTCCTGATCGTCCGGTAGGGTCAAGGCCAACTGATAGAGTTGACGACGCGGCAGAGAAGTTTGCTGGGCTAACTGGCGACTGGCCTGCGATCGTGAAAGTCCTTGCTCTAGCAACTGCTGAAGTTCGGCGAGCAGCGCAGATTCGGAAAGTTGCAGCGGCGCAGCCTGATGACCAGCCAGCAGTAAGGTATATTCTCCTTGCGGATTGCGGCTGTCGTGATAGGCGATCGCTTCTGCCAAAGTGCCGCGCCAGAATTGCTCATGCAGCTTTGTAAGTTCCCTGGCCAGCACTACGGATCGATCGGCCCCCATCACGGTCATCAGATCTTGCAGGGTTTGCAACAACCGATGTGGCGCTTCATAAAACACGATCGTCCGAGCTTCAGATTGCAAAGACTCCAGCCTTTCGCGGCGTTCCTGACCTTTCGCGGGCAAAAAGCCTTCAAACACAAACCGATCGGTCGGCAGCCCACCCGCACTTAAAGCCGTTGTCACCGCAGTCGCGCCTGGAATCGGGACGATCGGCAAATTCGCTGCAACGCAGGCTTGAACTAACTCATAGCCCGGATCGGAAATTCCCGGCATTCCAGCATCCGTCACCAAGGCAACCGCATCTCCTCGCTGCAACCGCTGGAGCAGTTCTGGAAGGCGGCTGTGCCGATTGTGGTCGTGATAGCTGATCTGAGACGTGGTGATTTGAAAATGTTGCAGCAGCTTGCCCGTGTGGCGCGTGTCTTCAGCAGCGATCAAATTCACTTTTTGCAAAACATCGATCGCCCGGAAGGTCATGTCTTCCAGATTGCCGATCGGCGTGGCCACGATGTAGAGAGTTCCAGCTTGCACCTGCATATCAGCATCTTATCCCAATCATCCCATTTCCCTATCCCATCTTGTTCAGCAGATGTTTTGTCCCCCATCAGACAACCAGGGTTTACAGAAACCTCCAAATTTCTGGCAGAAACCTTGCAGATTCGTAAAGCCTTAATGAAGGACTGCGGAAACTACTGAAATCTCCTAAGCAGAGGCTGCATACTGCTTAGACAAGAGGAGCAAAACAATCCTCACCTGCCCCACAACAAAACAATTTCAAAATTGATTTTTTGGCAAGGCAATTCCGCTGACTAGTTCTCACCCCTCCGACCATGACGACTTATTCGAAGCCCTACTTACTTTTCTCTGCTGCGATCGCTGGTCTTCCTCCTGACTCCACGATCGATACCACAGCCCACCCCTCCTTATACAGCCCAGCAAAGCGAGGTCTGGATATTCTAGGCGCAATGGTTGGATTGTTGATCACAGCGCTGATTTTCATTCCGATCGCAATTGCCATTTATCTCGACAATCCTGGGCCAATCCTTTACAGCCAGGTGCGCTGTGGATGGAGAGGACGGGAGTTCCGCATCTGGAAATTCCGATCGATGGTCACGAATGCAGAGCAGCTTAAGCATCAGGTCCAAAACCAAGCTAGCGGCCATATTTTCAAGAACGACAACGATCCCCGCATTACGCGCGTTGGACGGTTTCTGCGCCGCACCAGCCTGGATGAGCTGCCTCAGTTTTGGAATGTGCTGATGGGTGACATGAGCTTGGTCGGCACCCGTCCGCCTACAGTGGATGAAGTGCAAAAGTACAACAACCGCCACTGGCAGCGCCTTGAAGTGAAACCGGGCATTACAGGCGAATGGCAAGCAAACGGACGCTCGACCGTCAGTGACTTCGAGGATATTGTGTCCATGGATCTGCGCTACATGAGCCGCTGGTCTGTCCTCTACGATGTACAGTTGATTCTGCAAACAATTCAGGCAGTACTGCAACGCAAAGGGGCTTGCTAAATGGCAACCGGGCTGTTCGTCGGATTAATCACCCTAGACCTGATTTATCTGACGCCTACCCTGCCCCAACCCAATCAAAAATTAGTTGCTTCAAATTACACGATCGCCGCTGGAGGTCCTGCCACCAATGCGGCGATTGCTTTTCAGTACTTTCAGAATTCCGGGCGGCTCATGGGCGTTGTGGGTGCTCATGCCCTCAGTCAGCTCGTTCTAGCCGATTTACAGCAATGGTCGATCGACCTGATTGATCTGGATACCCTGCAAACCGAGCCTTTGCCCACCTCTTCGATTCTGGTAACTGAGGGAACGGGCGATCGGGCGGTGATTTCGCTCAATGCCGTCCGGACTCAAGCCAAGCCTGAACAAATTCCAGCCGCAGTGCTGACTGGCGTAGATATTGTCCTGATTGATGGACATCAAATGGCAGTCGGACGAGCGATCGCACAGCAAGCCAAGCAGCGAGGAATTCCGATCGTAATTGATGGCGGCAGTTGGAAACCGGGCTTCGAGACAGTGCTGCCCTACGCCGACTATGCGATCTGCTCTGCGAATTTTCACCCTCCTGCCTGTGAGACTACTGAACAGGTGCTGGAGTATTTACAAACCCTTGGAATTTCCCATGTAGCGATCACGCAAGGATCGCAGCCCATCCTGTTTCGCGAACCTGCAACTCAAGGCCAAATCCCCGTTGCTCCAATTACAGCCGTAGACACCCTGGGCGCAGGAGATATTTTCCATGGCGCATTTTGTCACTTTATTTTGCAAATGGATTTTCAAGCAGCCCTTGAACAAGCCGCAGTGATTGCAGGTCGGGCCTGCCAACAATTTGGAACAAGAGCGTGGATGCAAGCTCTTTAATCACGATCGCTCAGCCCCAAAAATCGCTCAGCCTCAAAAATGGGGAATAGAATCGATCGCAATAGAGTAAAACGACATTGCCATGGCTCCAGAAGCATCATTCGCTGAGCTGACCCTGTCTAAGTTGCCTGCTGCCGAGCAAAGAGACGCTGGGAGAGCTTTACGCCAAACGGTTCCCCGATCGGCCCACCGCGAATGGCATCCTGCTGCCGATCGGCCCCATCCCTTGAAGCTGCTGGAACAATCAAACCAGGGCCGCCTTGCTGAGTTGATTCCACTGCGTTACGGCAGAATGCTGCAATCTCCGTTTACCTTTCTACGGGGATCTGCCCTGATCATGGCCACCGATCTGGCCACCACTCCGATAACGGGAATTCGGGTTCAGTCCTGTGGGGATGCGCATCTGCTCAATTTCGGCGGATTTGCCACCCCTGAACGCAACTTCACCTTCGATCTGAACGATTTTGACGAAACTTTACCCGCTCCCTGGGAATGGGATGTCAAACGCCTAGCAACCAGCGTTTTTGTCTCTGGACGAGATATTGATTTGTCGAAGGAGCATTGCTATGAAGCAACTCTGGCTGCCGTTCAAGCCTATCGCCTCAAAATGGCGATCTATGCCGAAATGCAGACCTTAGAAGTGTGGTATGACCGATTGGATCCAAATTTTTTAATCGAACATGCACCCGATGCAGCCACCCGCGATCGATGGAACCAGATGACAGCAAAGGCTTTTTCGCAAACCCTGGAGCAAACCTACCAACAGATCACTACATCAGGACATGGCCAGCCACGTTTGGTCGATCAGCCACCAAATCTCTATCATCCTGCCAACGCAGAGGAATATTTTGAGACGGTGCAGCATGCCTTTCAGCAATACCGTAAGAGCCTGCCACCCGATCGTCAATTTTTGCTCGATCGCTATCGTTTAGTAGATGCCGCCATGAAAGTTGCTGGCGTTGGCAGTGTGGGAACTCGGTGTGGAGTCGCATTGTTGTTAACGGCAAATCAAGAGCCTCTGTTGCTTCAGTTCAAAGAAGCGCGTTCCTCCGTGCTCGAACCGTTTGTCGGCAAAAATCCCTATTCCCGCAACAGTCAGCGCATCATCAACGGCCAACGATTGATGCAGTCTGCCAGCGATATCTTTCTCGGCTGGACAGAACTTCACTCTAATGGGCAAACTCCAGACTTCTATTTCCGTCAGCTCCGCGATATGAAAACTTCGATCAAGCTGAAGGGGATGTCGAGTTCCTGCTTAAAAAACTATGCCGAAATTTGCGGGATGGGTTTGGCCCGTGCTCATGCGCGATCGGGCTGTCCGAATTTAATCAGCGGCTATCTTGGCAAGCGCGATCGGTTTGATCAAGCAGTGGCAGATTTTGCGGCAGCCTATACCAACCAGGTCAAACACGATCATCAGCTTTTGGTTGAAGCTGTGCGGTCAGGTCAAATCAAAGTTCAACCCGAATAGCCGCTGATTGCTTGTTACAAAATGCCTTTGTTACAAAATGACATAGATGCGTTACAACAGGCGTCTGCGAATCTGCTCTAGCTGTCCACGACTATCAACAGGCATGCGGGGCGACGGCAGATCGGTGTTGGGCCAAGTAGGCAAATCAAAACAGGGGCAACCATTCGGCTGCACTCCCATATTCACGATAGGTACGGGCATTGTGCAGCGAGCGCAATCTGCAATATCCCAGGTTTCGGACAGCAGATCGCTCAACGTTTGCAAAGTTCCTTCTAGATAGCAGTTTTCTCCACCCACTGCCAAAATTCGCTGCCAGCAAGCTTCAAATTCTCTGCTGTAGTGGTCTCCCTCGATCGGTCGAGGTTGTAAGATTTCACCACGATCGAGCACTAAGGATTTGCCAAGCTGTAGCCAGTAGGCTAGATAGCGTTTGACCTGTTCTTGAGATGCCATGTGCGAACCCAAACCTCTAGGTGACATCCATTCACCCTAATTCCATGCTACCGAGTTGTTCCTGTACCTATTGGCTTAAAATCTAGAGCAAAGCTTAAGGTTTTGGATAGATCTGTCTGCTAGTCAGTCCATCGGCAAGAGCTGCCCCAACTGACTGAGATTAAGCACATGTCCTCCTGTCACCAAATAGACCGGATCGGCGATCCTGCCAATACAGCGCGTCAGTTGCCCTAGCCGATCGCGAAAACAGCGTCCGATTGGATAAGCTGGAACGACTCCCCAGCCAGTCTCTTCCGCCACACAAATCACCTGGGCCTCAGTCTGTCGCAAAATCTGTAATAAGTCCTCTAAGGTTTTGGCCCAAGTAGAGGCATCCTGGTCTAGCAAATTGGCCAGCCAGGTTCCTAAAGAATCGATTAACAGACAATGGGATGCATCAACTCGGCGTAAACTGTCGGCTAGATCGATCGGGATATGCCAGGTTTGCCAATCAGGGGGACGACGTTGTTGATGTTGACGAATGCGTTGCTGCCATTCTGCATCGTTTGGATCCAACTGAGCCGTCGCAACATAAATTACGGTTTTACCGGAGTGAGTTGCCAGGTACTCCGCCCATTCACTTTTGCCCGAACGAGCGGGTCCAGTCACCAAACTGAGGCGAGAAGGTATCGCGATCGAATTTGTCATAAATCGGCTTTGTGACGCCCCTGCGAAAAAACATTTGCTATAAATCTGTCATGAAAAGTCATAATCTGACCAAGTCATCTGGAGGTGAACCAGATAGAATACCCAAATCTGAAGGTGCATCACAGGTCTACCCGATATTTTCACCAACGGTGTTGTAGACTCACAATCCTTGCTAGGGAATGAGGCGGTTATGAAATCTGGACTAAAGCGCATTGAAGCAACCCTTGATCAATTGCATACGCAGCATCCAATCACAGTTGATTTAGCCACAGAGCCGCAGGCCATGGCCCAAATCATCACAAGTAATGTGCCCCGCAGTTTAGCAACAGCATCCGCCAAACCCACGGTTAAAACGATTCAACCCTTTCCTATCCCCAGAGAGTCTACTACTCAACACTCCACAGCGACTCAGCACTTAACAGCCAGTGCGGAGGCTCCCCTCTCTCAGCCCCAGCCATCACGCAGTCATCCAACCTCGGCTAAACCAGGTCGATCGATCAATCGATCGGGGATGAAAGTCCGTAAACCTGGGGCAATTGTCAAATCAGCACCTTCTCAGCCCATTGCTACTCAGCCTGTTGCGGCTCAAAAGGCATTCCCAACGCGAAATAGCGATCCAGAAACCCCAACACTGCCCAAGTCGAAACCGCCTAGCTTCAGCAGTCACCGTCATGCGGCCAATCCAAACCTGGCGGTAGGCATCCTCAAAGAAGTCGAATCGGTGGTTGTGAAATGGCAGCTTGAGTTAGAACAGGCCGTTCTCGAAATTCAGGCCCTATATATGGAAGGACCGATCGTCGATGGTTGGCTGGAATCCCATCCCTACGGGTCACCTCAAGTCATGCAGCCGATCGGAACGGCGATGTTGCGGCATGCGGAAATCGATCGCCTGATGGAATATGTCGAAGAAATTTGTCGTGTTCCCCAAACTCTGGAAACGGGAGAAGTACCACGTACTGGCTACCGGCTCTGTGGCCTTGATGCGGAAGGACAACTCTGGTCACGTCCCTGTCCGGCTCAGCAGGTTCCTTATGTGGGATTGGCGATCGCCCGCTACCAAAAACTGCGAATTTTGCTGGCTCAAAAGCAAACCCTGGAAAACCGCCTCAACCAGCTTGTGCAAAGTCTGACCCTGCTGCATGGCCAAATTCAAAGTCACGTTTAGCGATCGGATCAACCATTGCGACTGAATCAACTGGCGGGGCTGGTCGCGGCTCAAATCTACCTAACAGCCCATAGCTGGCTAGCCCCAAATATTCTCGCAGAATCAAGAAAGCCTGTTTGCGGGTTTGATACTGAGCTGGGAAAGCAGTGGGATGAGGAATCACAGTCAAGCCAAAACTGCGAAACGTTAAGACCGATCGCAGCATATGCGGCCAGTCAGTCACGAGCAAAATTCGCTGTTTATTCTGGGATTTCAGGAAAGCTGCCGTAAACTTAGCGTTCTCTTCTGTCGTACGCGAGCAAGGTTCACCTTCGATCGCCCGATCAGGCAATCCAGCATGAGCCAAGGCTTGGGCAATCGGTTCTGCATCTCCCGCCCCACTGACAAACACAACCGGAGCCCGTCCAGATTGCCAGAGTTGAGCTGCCGCTTGAATCCGGTCCCGTCGTAAGTCTGGTCCTCGCCCTAGAATGACGATCGCATCTGCCTTGTGGCCCGTATCTTGCGGCAAAAGCCCTAGCAGCAGTCGATTCCCTAAGTGAACAGCAATGGGAGAGGCAAGTAAACTATAGCTGAGAAACAACAACAATCCTAAACTGCTGATCTGTCGTTTCCATCGCCAGGATCGAACAACCCAGGGCAGGATAATCATGATCAACAGCAGGGGCAGAATAATCGCGGGATTCGTGACCGTATCAAACAAGTGCCAGCTGAAGGAAGCCCACTGACTGGTTGGCGTATTACGGATGCATCGGGTAATTTCTAACATTCAAACGCTCGTTTGCAACCTCTAGCACGGCATCTTTCGTTCGATCGCCAGTATAACGAGGCAGATGCAGCAATGTTGTGAAGTGGAGAACAAGGCCAGCCTGAGGAGGAATAAAGCTGATATGCAGTCATGGAAGGAGTGTTTTCTGACAAGGCACCCTTTATCCTGGAAAGTAAGCTTTTATGATTGCCGACTATGAATTCGATCGCCCCTGCTCTGCTTTCTGTTCCAGCTTCAACCCATGCGCACGATCATTTCGCGATCACGTTTGCACCCCTTTCGCTCGATCAGGTGTATCAGTTAGCTGATGATTCCACCAATGGGGCAATTGTGATGATGAGCGGGATGGTCCGCGACAACACGGAAGGCAAAGCAGTCGTGGCTCTGGAATATCAAGCCTATGAACCCATGGCGATACGGGTATTTCAGCAGATTGCCACTGAAATACGCCAAACCTGGCCCGATGTGACTCATATGGTGATTCATCACCGGACCGGCAAATTACAAATCGGCGAAATTAGTGTTCTGGTTGCGGTTGGCTGTCCCCATCGATCGGAAGCATTTGCTGCCTGTAAATATGCGATCGACACACTAAAACATAATGCGCCGATCTGGAAAAAGGAATGGTATAGCGAGCAGGACGGTACATTGTCCAGTACTTGGGTCAGTATTGGTGCTTGTGAAACTGAACAGAATTGCTGAAATTCTAGAATTACTCATGCGATCGGTAAACTACGCAACTCAGGTTGGTTGCGTTGCAACGTTGCCTGTCGTTTCAGTTCACGGAAGTTGATTAGCTGGCAGGTTTTGGATCCTGCGGAATGCGGACACCAACAACTGGCGCATTAAAGCGATAGGTTTGACCTTCCAACTCCAGCGGCGTTCCTACTTTCACTTTGCTGCCAGCAATCACTGCCCCATCTTCTTGAACCTGCGCGTCTCCGCCCAACGTCACCATCATGTCTACGGTATATTCCAATTCCGGTCGCGGATCGGGCATTGGCTTCACCGATCCATCGGGCTGGGGCACTGCAACCGATCGCGGTAAGGACTTCACGCCCAGCACTTTCACTGAACCGGCAGGCTGATTCCGAATAATAATATTCGTGGTCTGCTGTTGCTGCAAGGATTCGACGAAAGCAGTGGGATTACTCACCGTTAGTCCCCGCACAATCACATCGATTTCGATCGGTTTCGTCGTTGCGCCAATCTGCGCCACCGAGGAACCAGAACCACCAGGTAACAGAAACAACCCTGCCACTACCATGAGGATAACTAATCCTGCTCCGATATCTAGCAGGCTAATTTTGCCAAACAAACGACCTTTGGAATCCAGAATAGCCATCTCTCAGCATCCTCCTCAAAACTTAGGCAATGGATGACAGATAGCACTGTACCAGATTCGGTCACCCTGCGATCGTCCCCTATCAGATTTCCTGAGTTGAATCCTGCTGTCAAGCCGCAATTCCTCATTAGTTCAGCTGGGTATCTTAGAAGGAGCTAGCTGGCAACAATCTGCAGAATATCTGCGTCAGGGAATGAAAAGCTGGTTTCGTTTAGATATTGATTACTCTCCTCTCACCTATGTTGGACCTTTTGTTCAATTTCTCTCATCACTTGCGCCGCCGTTGGGTTTATGGGTTGACCTCCTTGCTGGTGGCCTTTAGCGTGATCCTTACTACACCCCAGTCTTCTCAAGCTTTTTCCGTGCTGGAATTGCTGTTGCGCGGGGTTCAGATTATTCAGCTTTCTACCCTTTCAGATAATCAAGAAGTGGCGCTTGGCCAACAAATCAACGATCAACTCGTCAGCAGCGAACTCACCCTCTATTCCGATCGCACCATTAATAACTATGTCAATCAGGTGGGGCAAAATCTCGTGCCCTATAGCGATCGCCCCAATCTTGCTTACACATTTCAGGTCGTGGAAAGCGATGACTTAAACGCATTTGCCACCATGGGCGGTTTTGTCTATGTCACGACAGGTCTGATCAAAGCGGCTGACAACGAAGCACAGCTTGCCAGCGTTATGAGTCATGAGATTGGTCACATTGCGGCTCGCCATTCTCTCAAGCAAATGCGGGAGTTAGCAGTTGCTCAAGGCATTGCCAGCGTCGCTGGACTCGATCGCAACACCGCAGTCAATTTAGGCGTCGAGTTAGCCCTGCGTCGTCCCAATAGCCGCCGTGACGAGTTTGAAGCCGATCAGAAAGGTCTAGCGACTCTGCAGAAAGCAGGCTATGCTCCAATCGCCATGCCCACCTTCATGGAAAAACTGCGGAATCAGGCTTCTCTACCAGAATTTCTCAGCACTCACCCTGCCGTGTCCGATCGAATCCAGGCGCTCAATCAGGCCATCGATCCAAGGACGGCCAGTACAGGCAAAGGTTTGGATAATTCAGCTTACCGATCGCGCATTAGTAGTTTGAGTTAGTGAGGGAAGGAGGAGTGGGGGAGTAGAAGAGTAAGAGAGTGGGAGAGTGACTATGACTTTCGCTCTTAGACTTCCAGTAAACCGATAACAGCAAGGACGATCGCTCATCGACCCACTGACCCACTAGCCTGCTACCCCATCTACCTCAATAATGAGTTGCCGCTTTGCGATGCTGTACTGCAGTGACGCCAACTGACTCCAAGACCTTGCCGTTATCGGCAGTGGCATAAATCAACCAGTGATCGCCACACTCCATTCGATTTTCTACGGTGCATTCCAAATAGGCCAGGGCATCTTCTAGAACCAGGCAGCCATTATTGGCCGGATGGGTTGCTACTTCTGCAAACCGATCTTCTCCCGGCAGCAAGGATCGCATGAAGTAGCGTCGGAGATTTCGTCCTTCTTTGAGGATATTCAGGACAAAGGGGCTGCCCGCATCCGCGAGGGCATTGGCTTGATCTTTGCTGACCGCGATCGTCAAACCGGGCGGGCTAAAGGTAGCCTGCGACACCCAGGAAGTCAAAATTGCCTGATGTTGATTCTCTTGATGAGTGGTGATAACGCAGAGTGAGCCAATTACCCGACCGACAGCCTGTCCAGTTCGATCGCTCTTGGCATCGGCCACTTGCTGACGGGGAGCCCAGGCTTTTTTGGTCTTCCGCAGAATTTGAGCAAACTCTGTACCTGCAACTTCGCATTGCTGCAAGACCTCTTCGGTCGGCTTAAACTTCACCCGAATCGGCTCAAACCCAAAGCGATATCCAGCATCCTGAAGTTTCGTTTCTAGCAAATCCACGGCTTCACCGCTCCAGCCATAGGAACCGAACACTCCTGCCAGCTTTGATTTTGTGGCCGAAGAGAGCACAATTCCTAAAGCCGTTTGCATTTGAACAGGAGCATGGCCACCCAGCGTTGGTGAACCGATCACAAAACCATCACAGTCTTCTACGGCCTGGGCAATTTCAGCGGGTTCAGTAAATTCGCAGTTAATCGTGCGGACAGCCACCCCTGCTTGAGTAATGCCTTGGGCAATTGCTTTAGCCAGAGTGCCTGTGTTGCCATAGGCCGACGTGTAGAGCAGGGCCACATTCAGCTCTTTATTTTGCTGCTGCTGACACCAATCGCGATAGTCCACCGTCAGACGGCTGAGGCTATGTTTGACGATCGGTCCATGGGCGGGTGCGTAAATTTTGGCGGCAAACGGTTCTAACTTGTCCATGACTGTCTCGACTTGAGGCGCTTGGGCCGCATGCAAACAGTCGAAATAGTAACGGCGATCGTCTGCCAAGGTGCGCCAGTGAGCATCGGTCAGTTCATCACCACAAACATGGGTACCAAACAGTTTGTCGGTGTAAAGAATGTCTGTTGCTGGATCGTAGGTGCAAAGTTGGTCAGGATGGCGCGGCGTGGGGGCAAACCGGAACTGTAACTGGTGCCCATTGCCCAAATCGAGAATTTCTTCATCGCGTACCACATGCAGCTTAAAGGAATGCTCTGCATCATATTGAATGCCAAAATCAAGGGCCTCATCCTCTTGCGTTGCTCGACCTTCTAAGGGTTGATCAGCAAAGGCAACCTGCAAAAAATTGGCCGCTGGCTTCGAGCAGATCACCGTGGCATAGGACGCTGAATTCAACAACTGCTTAAGCGTACTAATGCGATTTAAGTTGACGTGACTGAGAATAATGTAGTCAATTCTCTGATAATACTGATGGAGCTGCAGCTCTTCTAAAAAAATATCGGTAAAAGATTCACCCGGTGGATCAAACAGAGCAACCTGGGGGGCCTGAATCAAATAGCTGTTCGCAGTCGTGCCTTTCTGCCTTGCATATTCGGTCTCAAATCGCAGGCGGGACCAGCTTCGCGATCGCAGCACCAAAGTATTTAGGCCAATTTCAGCAACCTGAACATCTCTTTGCTTCACTTCTGCCATGCTCTTTTCCTCCTGCGGGCCTCAGCTTTAAAGATAACCTTCTGTGTCCCCAGATCGATGAGAACGACAATTTGATTCTGCTATGGGTCTGATTATTTCTGTCTAGATCTCTCAACCCGATCCGACTATGGATTGTAGGTAAAACGGCTGCTCAGCTCCACTCCAGCCCAAATGCCATCAGACGATCGCCCCACGACGTAAACCTGTTCCTGATTCCAGAAATGAAGCTGATAAACCTGGCAATCAACCAGTTCCTGTCGCAACCATTGGTTTAACCGCTCGATCGAGGTAACATCCAACTGACTGATTGAAGGAGCAGGAAGAAACCGCTCAAACTGACCGAGCGTCAATAAGCCTGCCTGTATCAGGGTTCGTTCAAGGGCGCGATCGGCATTTTTGCCAGATGCCTGCACCAAATGGTAATTATGGATCTGGTTGTAGCCGCCACCATAGTAGCCGTAGATTTTCACGTTACCGAGTCGATCGATCTGGTCTTGAATGCGCTGGGTGAGTTGAGCGGCCTCTGGCCCAATCTCGGCTTTAGACAGGTCAAGCGGCGGCAGCGGAGCACTTTGAATCAGCGGATCACGGTTGGGTGTGGCGATCGGCACCACTGGCGCAATCCCAATCCAGACTTCAACCGCTTCTGATGTAGCAACCTGACCGAACAGCACGACCAGCCTGTATTCTTCGTCATGGCTGAGAACCACAGCTTGCCGATCTGCCAGCTCTGATTGCAGGGATTGCAGGAGGGTTTCATACTGGTGTTGCCGCATAGTTTGAGTCGCTGGATCGATCAGAATTCCGGCTTTGTCCTCGTCGGGAATGAGCCACTTCGCGCCATTGACTGCGCCAACCTGTTCGGGCTGCAACCAGGCTGCGAGAACCTGAGCAGACTCAATAGGCCGTAGCCAATTTTTCGATCGCAGCAAATTCAGAGGATTCAACAAACCTTGAACAGACTCATCCCAGATGAACGGCTGCAACTCGCTGCCATCCTCGTGATTGGGAAAGCGCAACGCCCAGCCCATCTCGTCGGTCAGCAGGCTTTGAAGGGTCGATCGCAAGGTTTCAGCAAAGGTTTCAGCGTCAGAAGGCATGGCAGATGGCTAGGCACGGCAGGTCGATCGATATAAAACTGGGGCAATAAATAAACCAATGCCCAGACCGGTTAGATAGCCAAAAAACGTGACGATGAAATTGTTGTAGCTCCACCAGCCCGACAGTTCCGCAATCATTTCGATCGGATAGGCAAACGTGAGAATTGTAGCGATCGTTGCACCGACAAATCGATATTGGTTGAGCCAATAGAAACCTGTCCCTCGATCGCTGGCATAGAGCAATCTAGCCGTCAGCAACGCCAGCAGCACGCCATAACAGCGCATACAAACAGCCATCAAATGAGGCGGCATCAACATCAGCCCCATTTCCGGCTGCGGACAAACATGCTGCCCCATAAAGTAAATGATGCCGGAAATCACAGAAAACGGAAAAATGCCGATCGCGGCTAAAAAGGGAGCAGCTATCGGACCACTCAGTAAGGCAATCAGCAAAATATCGGCTAGCAAACCGGGCCAGTGGGTCGATCGATCGATGCGGAGAGAAAAGGCTCTAGACATAACCAAAAGGGACTGAATCACGCTCTGACATCCCTCCATTATCCTGCGTTTGGGGATGACTTGCGATCTCTGCCCTCGTCGAGATGAAGTGGGCTAAATCAGACTCATCAACCCGACCACAGCAGCACCTATTTTAGAAATCTAACAGCAAGCAATCGCATTGATACAACTTTAAATTGTAAATTTAGACACATTTTAAATTCATGCGTTTATATTCTTCACTACAAATAAAAGGAACCCGTATTTAAAGCAAACATAAACCTTGATAAAGGTTCTTTGGATATCCGGATTAATCTTTAAATTGAAGTAGACGTGTTTAAGTAGATCAAACTAGTATTACCTAGACGACTTTCACATTTGCATATTCCCTGTTTATGAACTTACGCATCTTAATTGTTGCGGAGCACGCTTCTGCTCAATTTGGTGGTGAAGCTGCCCTCCCACTTCATTATTATCGCTTGCTTCGCAGCCGCAGAATTCCTGTTTGGTTGCTGGTTCACGATCGAATTCGACCAGAGTTGCAAGCATTATTTCCTGACGATCGCGATCAGATTGTCTATGTTCCAGATACAACCTGGCACTTGCTGCTGAATCGTTTTGGCAAGTTTCTACCCGAACGGCTCTGGCCTTTCACGATCGGTTTTTGCATGGGGATTCTGACTCAATTAGCTCAGCGACGCATCATTCGGCAGCTTGTCAAACAGCATCAAATTAATGTAATTCACCAACCGATTCCGGTGTCTCCCAAGCAACCTTCTATGATTTTTGGCATGGGTGCTCCTGTCGTGATTGGGCCAATGAATGGTGGAATGGACTATCCACCGGGGTTTCAACAAAAGCACAGTCGCGTGGTGGACTTTACTGTGTATTTAGGGCGACAATTCGCTAATTTGCTCAATTGGATGATTCCAGGAAAACGGCAAGCATCTGCGCTATTAGTGGCAAATCAACGAACTCGCAAAGCATTACCTGCTGGCGTCTCGAAGCATGTGATTGAACTGGTAGAAAATGGCGTTGATGCAGAACTATGGAGCAGTAATTCTCCGGTTTATGCCAAATCCCCATCTTCGGCGGTTCATTGCGTGTTTGTTGGAAGATTAGTGGATTGGAAAGCAGTAGATTTATTGCTGCTAGCGTTTAAGCAAGCCTTGTCCCAAGTTCCGATTAGTCTCACGATCATTGGAGACGGGAAAGAGCGGGAAAATCTGATGCAGCAGGCCCAAGCGCTAGAAATATTGGGAACAGAAATACGTCAGCCCGGTCAGGTCTACTTTGCAGGTTGGTTAACACAGACAGATTGCGCCAGCTATCTCAACCAATCAGATATCTTTGTGTTGCCCAGTTTGCTGGAGTGCGGCGGCGCGGTTGTCCTAGAAGCCATGATGCTGGGCCTGCCTGTGATTGCTGCCAAGTGGGGGGGACCAGCCGATTATCTGGATTCGAGCTGCGGAATTTTGATTGAGCCTCGATCGCAACAGCAGTTTGTTGAGGAGTTATCTCAGGCTTTAATCACGCTAGCCCAGCATCCTCAATTACGGGAAGCCATGGGTCAGATTGGCCAAAACAAGGCGCGTCAGGAGTTTGATTGGGATGTCAAAATAGACCGGGTACTAACAATTTATCAAAAAGTGGTTGCAGGCAACTTACAGCCGAGTAGAAGCCGTAAATACTATAGCAAATCAGTTTAAGAAGTTGACGCAGTACTAAAGTGAATTGCCAGCCAAACGGCATCCTCAGAAGTTTGTTCTACCCGATGTTTCTGATGAGCCGGAATGATGAGATAGTCCCCTGCTTGTAAAGGCAGCATTTCATCGGGTTCAAATTGCAGTGTGGCGCTTCCTCTCACCAGCACGACCCATTCATGCTCAGGCTGGTCGTACCAGAAATTGGGCGGACTGGCTGCACTGTATGAAGTAATTTGCTCCAATCGAAAAGAACTGGTTTGGAGCAAAACGCCAAAGTCTTCCTGACCGGGAGACAAATGAGAGACCGCAAATAAATGGTTAAGTTCTGGAAGCATGACAACGTGGTGAATGTTTGAGGCATTGAGATTAGGCTGCTGCGTCAATCAAGACGGCTGCATTTGATGCGACTCAGCAGCTAAAGTTTGCTGAATGATTGTCACGAGTTGCTTGAGTTTAACAGGCTTCGCCATGTAATCGTTTGCGCCTGCTGCTAAACAGCGTTCCCGATCGCCTGCCATTGCCAGAGCAGTGAGCGCGATAATCGGCGTTTGAGTAAATTGTGGGTCTTGGCGAATTAAACGAATTGCCTCCAGACCATCTACTTCCGGCATCTGAACATCCATCAAAATTAGCGTCGGATGATGGGCTTTGGTGAGTGCGATCGCTTCAGCTCCATTAGCTGCTACCAACACACGGTAGCCCTTAATGGTCAGATAATTTGATAGGGTGAGCACATTGGCCTCATTATCTTCTGCCAAAAGGATGAGAGGCGCAGCAACGGGATTGGAGGAAACCCCTTCAAGGGAATGACCATTAGGCTGTTGCAATTGGAGAGGTTGGAACTGCTGTAAAGGCGGCGACATCGAGCCTGGGTTATTCACAATTTCGCACATATAGGGCAAACAAACCGTAAAGCAACTGCCGCGTCCTGGTTCACTCCACAAATGAACATCTCCCCCATGAAGATCGACAATTCGCTTCACGAGCGCCAGTCCCAACCCCGTTCCCTCATATTGCCGATTGAGGCTACTGTCAATTTGGACAAAAGGTTGGAACAGTTTTGCTTGATCGGCAGGAGCAATGCCAATTCCCGTATCCATCACTGAGATATAGAGATAATAACCGGGTACACCGTCATCGCAATTAGAGCCAGCGGCTGGAAACGGACGGGTAACAGGCACCCGATCGGCCAAATTGATATTGATCGGTTCACGGTGGGCTTCTAAGACGACTCGTCCATTAGTGGGCGTAAATTTGATCGCGTTCGTCAACAAGTTGATCAACACTTGGCGAATACGACGATCGTCCAGCGCAATTTCTCCTAAATCCGGCGAGATGGCAAGATTAAGCTGAATTTGTTTTTTAAAGGCCTGGGCACGGACGAACGTGAGGCTATCTTGGCAAAGCTGAGCCACTGAAACCGTTGAAATATCTAGCTCTAACTTGCCTGCTTCAATTTTTGAAAGTTCTAGGATTTCGTTGATTAAAGCCAACAGATGCTCACCGCTCCGTTCAATGGTGCTAATTGCCTTTTCTTGGCGATCGCTAATCGGACCCAAAATTTTGTCCAGCAGACTTTCTGACATCCCCAAAATGGCATTGAGGGGTGTCCGCAACTCATGACTCATGTTGGCAAGAAACTCATCCTTCAAACGCGTTGCTCGGATCAGCTCGGCATTGATGTAGGTGAGCTGTTGATGTTTTTCTTGCACCTGCGTATAGAGTTGAGCTTGCTGAATGGCGATGGTCAATTGTCCCGAAAGGTGTTGCAATAGCTCAATCTCCCAGGACTGCCACTGTCGGGAATGGTCACATTGATGGGCAATCAACAGACCCCAAAGCGTTCCATTTTGCACAATCGGGGCAACCAGTTTTGCAGTCACCTGGATCTCTCTCAAAAAATCGACTAAGCAAGGTGAAATGCTGCTCTTTTCCCGATCGGCCAAAGCAAAAATTCGTCCCTCCAGATATTGGGAATAAATTTCTTGCGGAAAAACCTCCGCTGGAAAAACCCGGCCTAACATGACTGGCCAATTAGAGGAAACCGATTCGGCAACCACTTCTCCCTGACCATCTGGCAACAGGCGATAGACCAAAACCCGATCCGTTTGCAATACCTGATGTTCTTCAGCAACTGTCGTATTCAGAATCTCTTGCAGATTGAGGGATGCTCGAATCCGTTGAGAGATGGCATTCGACAAATAATCCCGATGGGCTTGCTGTTGCAACCGGGCTTCTGCCTGTTTATGCTCTGTAACATCCTGAGCAGTCCCCAGCGTTTGAGCAACTTGCCCCTGATCATCCCGGCTAAAGATGGTATCTCGACTGTGAAGCCAACGCCACTCCCCATCTGCATGCTTCATGCGATATTCAAATTCCAGGATTTCACCATCCTGCGCCGCATAAATCTGGCAATAGTACTCAGGCAATCGGCTGAAGTCATCTGGATGCATTAGATGCTTGAACAGATTGGACTCCATAGCCTGGACTTCTGTAGGTGCATAGCCAAGAATCGTACTGATTGCCTGATTCACATAGATATTGCGATCTGCCTGCAAATCGTACAAGTAGAGAATATTAGGCGATGCATCCGCAATGCGTTGAATCAAATGTTGGCTTTCCTGTAGGGCAAGTTCAGCTCGTTTGCGATCGGTAATGTCAATGTGGCAACCTACCAGCCGCAGGGGCTTGCCGGTGTCGTCCCACTCAACCACTTGGCCCATGCAGATAATCCAGACCGTTGAGCCATTTTTGTGGCGATAGCGTAATTCAACCTGGTAAGGAATTTCACCGTGGCTCTCAGCATGCTTTTGGTAGGCAGCGGCAGCAATGGGCAAATCTTCCGGAAAGACAAGTTTTTTCCAGGTATCAGGGGAGTTGCTCAACTCATGGTCTTGATACCCAAACATGCGCTTAAACCCAGGGCTGATATATTGCGTGTTGTTGACTAGGTCAGCATCCCAATAGCCTGCTAAAACTTGATCCAGAATATTTTCAAGGATACTGAGCTCCATGTATGCTTCCTCAACCCACTCCAGCTGACATCTTGCGGTAATTTATTATTCCCATGACTTTCTAGCGATTCAAAATATGGCGATCGAGAAAGCAAAGAAATATGATCTAGCCCTGAGAGCGACACTATCTAACCAATATACAAACTGCCAATTCTCTTCGTAAGTATTTAGTACAAAACTTAGGAGATGTTCAAAAGCATCTCTTCAACGCTCAGTATTTACCGATACTGTACACAGCGATAGGGGATCGATACAGGCAATCGCTGCGTGATTGCGGCCCAATTACAGTGACATTACCCACTCTGATAGAGGCGTCTATACTGAAATTCATGATTTGATACGGATGTCAATTTTCTATCCAATTGCAAAAAGCCCATGAGCGACTGGTATCAACAAGAATCCACCCAAGTTTTACAAGCTTTGCAAACCACTGATAAAACTGGGTTAAGTCCAGCAGAAGCCAGTCAACGCCGATCGCAATCTGGTGCCAATGAATTAGCCGAACAGCGACCCAAAAGTCCTTGGTTAATGTTATGGGAACAATTCACTTCCACGACTGTTCTAGTGCTGATTGTTGCAGGTGTGATTACACTCTTTCTACGGGAATTTGAAGATGCGATCGCCATTTTCATTGTTGTTCTGTTCAACGCCATTCTGGGCTTTACACAAGAATATCGAGCTGGGAAAGAATTTGCGGCTCTGCGGCGATTAGCTATTCCTCAAGCTCGTGTCTGGCGTAACAGTCAGTGGCAGCAGGTAGATGCTCGCGATCTCGTTCCTGGTGACATTATCCAACTCGAAGATGGTGATCAGGTTCCAGCAGATGGCAGAATTCTGGAAAACAACAATCTCCGCACTCAAGAAGCTGCATTTACAGGCGAATCAGAGTCGATCGAAAAAGCGATACAGCCCATCCAGGGCGATAATTTACCACTCGGCGATCGACATAACATGATTTTCATGGGAACGATCGTTACCTATGGGCGGGCCAAAGCGGTGGTGACTGAAACTGGCATGAATACTGAGTTAGGCAAAATTGCCAACTCCGTTCAAACCGTCAAACAAGAACAGACGCCTTTGCAGCGACGGCTCGATCAGCTCGGTAAACGGCTGGCAATTGCTGCTCTGGTCTTAGTCGCCGTAATTTTTGGGGTTGGGTTACTCCGTGGCGAAAATATCACTGAGATGTTCTTAACTGCTGTAAGTTTGGCGGTCGCAATCATTCCTGAAGGATTACCAGCAGTCGTGACAATTACATTGGCGATCGGTTCACGTCGAATGTTGAAACGACATGCGCTGATTCGCAAACTGCCTGCGGTTGAAACGTTAGGATCAGTCACGACCATTTGTTCTGATAAAACTGGCACGTTAACTGAAAATCGGATGACAGTGACGATCCTATCGCTGGCAGGTAAACGGATTGACTTGCGAGAATCTTATTCCCAACTCACAGCTCGATTAGAAGGCAACAAATCCCAATTTCCAGCCGGGGAAGGTAGCGCTTTAGAAACGCCACTTTTACTGACGGTGATTGGAAGCGCCCTTTGCAATAATGCCACGTTAACTGAGGAAACCCCTGCGGATGAAACAGAGAATCCGAAAGCGATTGGCGATCCGACCGAAATTGCCCTGGTGGTTGCTGCCGATCGGTTGGGTTTAGACAAAGAAGACCTCGAAGATATTTTCCCCCGCATGGCTGAAGCTCCGTTTGATTCCGATCGCAAACGCATGACAACGATCCATAAACTAGAGGTGCAGGATTGGTCTACGGGAGTTGCGAAACAGATCAGCAATTTGCAAGCGTTAGCCCAGCAGCCTTATATCGCTTTTAGCAAAGGTGCAGTTGATAGTGTACTGCAAGTTGCGACGCAAATTTGGCAGGAATCAGGATCAGTCAATCTGGACGAACATTTAAGAGAACAGGTGAAAAGCGAGAATGATAAATTAGCGGCAATGGGAACTCGTGTCCTGGGTGTGGCGTTCCGCTGGCTCGATCGCCCTCCTGCCTCTGGCCAGGAAAAACAGGCAGAAGCAGAATTAATTTTCGTCGGACTGGTTGGTCTGCTCGATCCTGCCCGATCTGAAGCCAAAGAGGCCGTCCAAATTTGTAATCAGGCTGGCATTCGCACTGTGATGATTACAGGAGATCATCCGCTGATGGCACGCCACATTGCCGAAGAATTAGAAATCTCACGTAATGGTCGATATTTAACGGGTCAACAGCTCCATCAACTTGCTGGAAAAGAGTTAGAATCCCAAATCGCTAATACATCTGTCTATGCTCGCGTTTCACCAGAACAGAAATTGACGATCGTTGATGCTTTACAAAAGCAGGGACAGATTGTCTCGATGACGGGAGATGGCGTCAATGATGCTCCAGCACTCAGCAAAGCAAATATTGGCGTTGCCATGGGTATAACCGGCACAGATGTTGCTAAAGAAGCCTCTGACATGGTGCTACTCAACGATAATTTTGCGACGATCGTAGCAGCGATCGAAGAAGGAAGAGTCATTTACGACAACATCCGCAAGTTCATTCGCTATACGCTTACAGGGAACGCCAGCACTGTTGTAATTATGCTGCTTGCACCGTTTCTAGTATTGCCGCAGCCTCTCCGCCCAACTCAAATTCTTTGGATTAATCTATTGGCAGACGGCTTACTGGCGCTGGCCTTAAGCGTGGAACCGGGCGAAAAAAATGTGATGCAGCGTCCACCCTATCCGCCCCAGGAAAGTGTGTTTAGTCGAGGTGTCGGACGGGATATTGCTGTGATTGGGGTCCTGCTGGGACTGGTGTTGCTGGGTTTTGGCTATTATGTTCGATCGATCGGCTGGGAAAATTGGCAAACCCTTCTGTTTGCATCACTTGCCTTTTCGCGAATTTTTCTGGCCTTGGCGATGCGGTCCGATCGCGATTTGCTGATTTACAAAGGATTGCTCAGCAATAAAACAATGTTGATTGCCGTAATCACCACTTTCGCCTTGCAAATGGCAGTCATTTACGCTCCCTGGCTACAGCCAATTTTCCAGACTCAGCCTTTGCCTCGCAACGAATTACTGATCGGCTTAGCGGTCAGCACCTTTGGTTTTTGGAGCGTCGAAATTCAGAAGTTGCTTTTACCCAAACAAAGAAGAAAATAAACAGAGCAATGAGATATCATCCCCCTTCAGGCAAACCCTGTTTGGGCAAATCGCTCTATCATCATTAGCGATCCATTGATGTTCCCCTTCAATCGATCGGGCAACTGTCGAGGCAGTCGCTTATACTAAGAAATCTTGAATCGACACCAGATCTTGCGTTTTTTCTTCATCAACGTTGATGGCTACACCTCCAACTGCAACAGATATCGCGATCGTCTCTGGGTTTCATGCCCTGTCCGACCCCTTGCGCATCCAGATTCTAGAGCTTCTGAGAACCCAAGAACTCTGTGTTTGTGATTTGTGTGAGGCAACCAGCACATCGCAATCTAAGCTCTCGTTTCATCTCAAGGTACTCAAAGAGGCTGAATTAGTTCGTGCCCGTCAAGCGGGGCGCTGGATTTACTACAGTCTCGACTTACCCAAATTTGTAGTGTTAGAGCAGTATCTGGCTGAGTTTCGCCGCTTTAGCCCGATTGTCCCAGCTCGTCCCTGTGAGGACTGACTGCGCCATTCTGCACCGTCATTTCAATCAACCGTCTCAAATTTAGCCAGCCTCACAATTTTTTTACCCAACCTACTAATTTTTTTTGATACATCAACTTTTTTAGATATGATGTGAAGTGACTTTCGATTTAGATTCTGGTCTTCCCCCTTCACGCCTGTATTTCTATGGCAACAACAGCAACGGTTAAACAGCTCTCCTTCCTCGATCGCTTTCTCACCCTCTGGATCTTTTTAGCCATGGTGCTGGGCGTAGCACTCGGCTATTTCATTCCGGGCGTGGAGCAATTCATTCATCAATTCCAGGTAGGAACAACCAATATCCCGATCGCCATTGGCCTGATTCTGATGATGTACCCACCCCTTGCCAAGGTGCGATATGAGGAATTAGCAGATGTCTTTCGCAACGGCAAAATTCTAGGGGTCTCCCTGCTGCTGAATTGGATCATTGGTCCGATTCTGATGTTCCTGCTGGCGATCGCCTTCCTGCATGGCTATCCAGAATATATGGTGGGCCTGATCCTGATCGGCCTTGCGCGTTGCATTGCCATGGTTGTCGTCTGGAGCGACTTAGCAAGGGGTAACACCGAGTACACCGCAGGCTTGGTTGCCTTCAATAGCATCTTCCAGGTCATCTTTTATAGTCCGTTTGCCTGGTTTTTCCTGAGTGTTCTGCCCCCTCTCTTTGGTCTACAGAGCAGTGTGGTGAATATCAGCATTGCCGAAATTGCCAAGAGTGTGTTCATTTATCTGGGTATTCCATTCCTGGCAGGCTACTTTACCCGCTTCTTCCTGGTGAAAGCGAAAGGGAAAGATTGGTATCACGAAACCTTCATTCCTAAGATCAGCCCGATCACTCTAATTGCCTTGCTATTTACGATCGTGGCAATGTTCAGCCTGCAAGGGGAAAAGATTGTGCAAATTCCGCTGGATGTGGTGCGGATCGCCATTCCTCTGCTGATTTACTTTGCGGCAATGTTTTTGGTCAGTTTCTACATGGCATGGCGGATCAAAGCTGACTATTCCAGGGCTGCCAGTGTCGCTTTCACTGCGGCAGGCAACAATTTTGAATTGGCGATCGCAGTTGCGGTTGCAGTATTCGGCATCAATTCAGGGGCTGCATTTGCAGCGGTGGTTGGCCCGCTGGTGGAAGTGCCTGCCTTAATTGCGCTCGTGAATCTGGCGTTCTGGTTTGAGCGACGCTATTTTCAACCGGCTCAATCTAAAAGACTGTAGTATTTGAGGAAAATGACCATGAAGCGAGTAATGTTTGTCTGTAAAAAGAATTCCGCTCGATCGCAGATGGCTGAGGGATTTGCCAAGCATTTGGGCATGGGAAAAATTGCAGTCACCAGCTCCGGCCTGGAAGCAAGTCAAGTCAGACCAGAGGCGATCGCCACCATGAAAGAGGCCGGTGTGGACATCAGCGATCAGACCTCAAAGGCATTAGGTGACTTTCAGCCAGAAGATTTTGATGTCGTGATTTCGCTCTGCGGCTGCGGCGTTAACTTGCCTCCAGAGTGGTTGACAAGGGAGGTTTTTGAGGATTGGCAATTGGATGATCCCGCAGAGCAACCAGAAATTTTTCCCAGGGTGCGAGAAGAGATTCGGGAACGAGTCATTCGGTTGATCGAGATCCTGCAAACTACAACAGTCAAGTAGCTCACTGCAATGGAAGAACAACCAATCGAATCCGTTTCAGCAAATCTTTGGTGGGTGATTTCTGAAAAACTGGCAGGCGTCAGAAAACCTACCTCAGAGGAAATTGCAGAACTTCGAGCAGCAGGTATTGGAGCGATCGTTTCTGTAATGGATGATCCATCTAATCTGGATTTGTATCAGCAGGCAGAACTTCCCCACCTCTGGTTGCCGACGCAAGGCGGAACTGCGCCCAGTACTGAGCAAATTCAGGAGTTGCAACATTTTGTAGATCAGCAAAATCGTTTGGGTCATGGAGTGGCAGTTCACTGCACCAGTGGTCGACGACGCACCGGAACTATGCTGGCTGCTTATTTAATGAAAACTGGTTCAACCTTCAAGGATGCATTGCAAACGGTTTTAACTGCTAATCATGATGTGGAATTGCGAGACGCTCAAATAAACTTTCTCAAATCGCTTACAGATTAATCAACACAATATGACCAAGTTTGATCACCCACCCAGAATTTTGTTCCTATACGGTTCTTTGCGAGAGCGATCCTATAGCCGTCTGTTGGCCGAGGAAGCAGCTCGGATTATTCAGGAATTTGGCGCTGAGGTAAAGTTTTTTGATCCACGAGACTTGCCAATTTACGGCAGCGTTCCTGATACACACCCCAAAGTCCAAGAACTCCGAATGCTGAGCCTCTGGTCAGAAGGACAGGTTTGGTCTAGCCCAGAAATGCATGGCCAAATTACCGGCATCATGAAAAATCAGATTGACTGGATCCCGTTAAGTATTGGCGCAGTTCGTCCCACTCAAGGCAGAACATTAGCGGTAATGCAGGTTAGCGGTGGGTCTCAATCTTTCAACGCTGTCAATACCTTGCGGATTCTGGGGCGATGGATGCGGATGTTCACGATTCCCAACCAATCTTCTGTGGCCAAAGCTTACCAGGAATTTAATGAAGACGGCACGATGAAAGAGTCACCCTATCGCGATCGGGTTGTGGATGTCATGGAAGAACTCTATAAGTTCACGCTTTTGTTGCGAGATCAGGTCGATTACTTAACCGATCGCTATAGCGAGCGAAAAGAGCAAGGCTTCCAGGAAACCATGGGCGACATTGGTAAATCAATCAATGGGGTCAATCTGAGCCAAATGTAGGAACAATTTTTGAAGAACACAACAGGGATTGCTGCGATGCCTCGCAGGCCAAAGTTTGGGTCACTGATCCAGATGGCAACCGTTGGGAGATTTTCGTGGTCAAGGTGGCAAACACAGCTCCAGCCCATAAATGTAGGTTCATGCAACCCTCAATCGCCAGTTCAGCCAATGAAACCTTGCTGCGATTATGAGGTAGATCATATTTCCCTGGCCAAAACTTTGGNCACAGTAGGGACATCTGCATTGAAGGGCAAAGTCATGACCCAATCAACTATCAATTTTGAGACTGCCACCGGACACCAGGTAATGGCAGCAGCTGGGAAGAAAATCTTGCGTCCAGGCGGTAAAGCTGCAACTGAGCAATTATTTCAGTGGGCTGAATTTAAGCCCGGTGACACGGTTTTAGAACTTGCCGCCAGCTTTGGATATAGCGCAATTGCCCTAGCCAAGCGTTACGGAGTGCGGGTCGTGGGAGTGGAGAAAAATCCTGAAAGCGTTGCCCGTGCTCGTGCCAATATTCAAGCTGCTGGTCTGGAAGCACAAGTCCAGGTAATTGAGGGTGATGTTTTCCACCTGGAGCAGATTCCTGGACAATTTGACTATGTGCTAGCAGAGGCAATTCTGACCATGCAATCCTTGCCTGCGAAAGTCAAAATTCTGAATGGCGTTCACGATCGCCTCAAACCGGGCGGCAAGTTGCTCTGCCATGAACTGCTGGCAAACGATCGGCAAGAAGAAATCCACCGTGCCCTGGCGGCAGCCCTCCGAGCCAATTCTACTCCGTTGTCTGAAACTACCTGGATTGATACTTGTAAAGCGGCTGGATTGCAGGTTCTGCAGCATCAGACAGGCGAAATGGGCCTACTCAACCCAACTCGCATTATTCAGGATGAAGGGCTCAGGGATGCAGTTAAATTTTTCTGGAATGTTCTGACTCAAGCCAGGGTACGGAATCGGCTATTCACCATTCGGCGCATCTTCAAGCAATATAAGCAGGAATTAGGCTATATCGCTTTATGTGCAGAACGAAAATAATCAGTTAGACGGACAGTACGGTATTGCTGCTCAATGTTTCTAGTTGTTTAATGCAGATGTTTTATTAGCAGATGTTTTATTAGCAGATATTTTATTAGCGGATATTTTATCAGCCTGTTTAGCACCGATCGCATCGAGTTCAACCGTGCCATGGGCGATCGCATCTAATCCAGCCCAGTCAAGAATCGTGATTTTTCCACCCCTACTATAAGACAGCACAGCTTGAAGCTGCTTAAACAACCGGACACATTCTTCATAGGTAATACCGATACTGCGAGCAATTTCATAATAGGAAAGCTGTAGGCGCAGGCAGGCTCCCTGCTCACTCACCTCAGCATTGGATTCACCCGCAGCAGATTGAATGAAACGCGCCAAACGAACGATCGCTCGTTCTGAAACCAAGCCATGTACCATTTCATGCAGCTGCTGAAGTCGCTGATTGAAAACTGCCATCANTTTTCAGAGCAATTTCTGGATTGGCTTGAATCACAGCCAGCAAAGCTTCACGATCGACCATTAGCACTTGCGCTTCACTTTCTGCGATGACGGTAGCCGGTGCAATGCCGTTGCCAAACAGGGCAGGAGCCGCAAAGATATCCCCATTGGCCAGGGTGCGAAGAATCGTCTCCTTGCCACTGCTGGCAGTTTTAGAAACTCTTAACAGACCGTTAATCAGCGCATACAGACGGGCAGGTAGGCGATCGCCTTCATGAGAGACAATTTCCCCGGTTTGGTAGGTTCGAACAGTCGTGTGGGGCTGTAGGCTCGCGAGTTGGTCTGACTGGAGCTGAGTGAAGACTGAGATCGATGCCAATTGCTCAACAGTTGCTTTCATGAATATCAGTTTTTCACTAGAAAATCAGTTCTTCTTCACGTCCTTCAATTCTAGAGGGTCGATACTATCTCGGTACAACACTTCATGAACGCAATCGTACCCTTCCAACTTGATAAACTCAATCAAACAGAAGGATACGATCACAGTTCTATTCTGGAACTTGGATTAATTCGCTTTTTGCTGGTCAAGCAGAATTGCCTGAGGAAACAAGACATTATTTTCTTTGTGAATGTGCTGGTGCATATCCTGTTCAAACGTAAGCAGCGCATCAAAGAGAGCACGATAGGTATTGCAAGCCCACTCTGGAGGGGTGAAATCATCAGTCAGTTGACGCAGTTGGGCGAGCGCAGCACCCGCTTCATCATGCTCAAATTCCATGCGGCTAATCGGATTTGCCACCGTACCGCAATGAAAACTGGGTAGGGTGTCGTTCGCCTCCAACTGTCGGATGATGGGGAACAGAACCTGCTCTTCCTTCATCAAATGGATGGTCAGTTCCGTCGAAAGTGCCAGAAAAACGTCTCTGATTTGGGTAAGGCGAGGTTCTTTCTCCCCATGCACTGCCGCAACTTTCGTCACCATTTTCTCTAACCGGGGCAGCTCCTCATGCAAATAGGCATGGTGAATTCGCTCAATATGATCTGCCAGTTCAGTCAGGGAGAGCTCTGCGATATTGATTTCTGAAGCGGTTTCTGAGGCTGCATAGTCTTCTAACTGGGCAAGAAAGCGTTGAGGATCAATCCCACGTTGGCGACAGGCTTCGTCTAATGTCTTTTGTCCGCCACAGCAATAGTCTACTTTGGCTTGCTCGAAGAGGCGAGATAAAGCAGGGTGATCTCGCACAATAGAGCCTACCGTGTGATCAAGCTGAAAGGTTATCATTGCTTCTAAACTCCGTTTTATGAATGGCTGAGGACTTGTCAAGGTCAATGAGGCCAAGTTCAAAGCCAGCATTTACTTCACTTCTCTACTCTGCCAAACCCGTCGAGTTATTTCTATGAGCTACCTCATATCTCGCTACTTTCAACCAAGCGCTTGCTCAGCGAATACCAGATAGGAAAGGTCAATGGGCTTGATGGAGATTGAAAAAAGGCTGCTTCAATGCAGATAGATGATGCTGATACATCTGCACATTTAAGTCATACGGTTGAACGTTTTTTGAATTGCTTGGACTAAAAACTGTAGTCTTTGAAGACATCGCTAGGATCTGAACTGATGAAAAGATCCTTAAGTCAAGCTGACTAAACTCGTTCATAATACGGTTTCGGATATACTGAGCAATATTTCTATAGAAACAATAAAGAATGCGTGTGCTTCAACGCCTCCCACCTTTCTTACCTTATGGTGTAGCGATCGCCTCTACTGCCGTTGCCCTTCTCCTCAGCCTCTGGCTGCAGGATATCATTAGTCGATCGGTTATTGGTACTTTCTTTTACATCGCGATTGTCATCAGTACCTGGTATGGCGGACGGCGACCCGGAATTGTTGCGATCGCGCTCTCTGCTTCGGCGATCAACTATTACTTCATGCCCCCCATCAGTCAAATTTATATTTCAGATTGGCAGGATGTTTTCCGTCTGGCTCTCTTTGTGTCAGTTGCGCTAATTATCAATACATTGACGGCCAATTTACAAGAGAGCAAACGCAAGCTTGAAATACTCAATTGCAGATTAGCCGAAGAAAGTGCAAGCCGCTTGAGAGTGGCTCTGAAGGCGGCTCAGATGGGCATGTGGGACTGGAACCTGGTGACCGGAGAAATTACCTGGTCGCCTGAGCATGAGCAGTTGCTTGGTCTGTCTCCTGGTTCCTTTGATGGCAGGTATGAAACCTTTGAGGCTTGTGTATATCCAGATGATCAGGAAGGACTGAATCAGGCCGTCACCGATTCTCTGCAAAATCGAGTCCCCTATTATCACGAGTATCGCGTAGTTTGGGCAGATGGTAGCATTCACTGGGTTGAAGGACGAGGGCAGACTTTGTACGGTGAAGATGGGCAACCCGTGCGAATAAGCGGCACTATTTTGTCGATCGATCAACGCAAACAAGCGGAGCTGGATTTACAAGCAAGAGAAGCCCGATTTCAACGGCTAGCCAGTAATATTGCAGGGATGCTGTATCAATATATGCTTCACCCTGATGGTTCTGACCGGTTTACCTACGCTAGTGCGAAATGTCGTGATATTTACGAATTAGAACCCGACGAATTACTCCAGGACTCTGGGCAAAGCTGGGACATGATTCATCCAGACGATGTTCAACGAGTGCGGCAACAAAAGCTCAACTCTGCCGAACATCTAGACCGCTTTGATACAGAGTTTCGCCTGCTGCCGCCGTCTGGAGTTGTGAGATGGGTGCGGGCTGTCTCTCAACCCGAACGACTGAGCAACGGAGATATTATCTGGGATGGATTAATTCTGGACATTACCGATCGCAAACGGGCCGAGCAAGAGTTACGAGAAAGCAAAGAACGATATCGCACATTGGTTGAAAATTTCCCCAACGGAGCCGTCCTGCTCTTTGACCATGACCTGCGTTATATGCTGGCAGCAGGGCAAGCGCTCACAGAAACTGAATTAAATTTAACTAACTTGGAAGGAAAGACGATTTGGGAGGCATTTGATCCAGAGTTTTGTCAGTTGCTTGAACCGCATTACCGGACAGCCCTGGCAGGCAATTCCCACGTTGTAGAAATCCCTTTTGGCGATCGCATTTATTCGGTTCACTTCATTCCTGTTTACGACGATCAGGGGCAAGTGAATTTGGGGATGGTGATGTCTCAAAATATTACGTTACAAAAACAGGCAGAGCAGGTCTTAAAAACGGCTCGCGATGAGTTAGAGCGGCAAGTGCAAGAACGCACGAGAGAACTGCAAAAACTCACGGATCAATTGCAGCGATCGAATCAAGAACTTGAACAATTTGCGTATGTTGCCTCCCATGATTTACAGGAGCCATTGAGGGCAGTAACAAGTTTTACACAGCTCTTAGCCCAGGATTATCAAGGACAACTCGATGCCGATGCCGATACATACATCGAGTTTATTGTGGATGGCGCAACTCGAATGCAGCAACTGATCAGAGATTTGCTTGCCTACTCTAGAACCGGGCGCTATGAACTGCATCTGCAGCCTGTTGACTGTAATGCAATACTAAAGCGGGTCAAACGAGATCTACAGGTCGCGATCGCCGAGAACCAGGCCGTGATTACAGCTGATCCTTTACCGACGATTACGGCAGATCCTAGTCAAATCACCTATCTTTTACAAAATTTAATTGGCAACTCTTTAAAGTACCGCAGTGAAGCAGCTCCATCCATTCATATTTCAGCCAAAAACAATATAGAAGAAGCAAGGGATGATACCATCCAGGAAGTTTCTCCCCAATCGGTTGCAAAGGAATGGGTATTTTCTATTCGAGATAATGGCATTGGGATTGAACCTAAGTATGCTGAACGAATCTTTGGTATCTTTCAACGCCTGCATACCCGCGATGAATATCCTGGTACAGGTTTGGGTCTGGCAATTTGTCAAAAAATCATTGAACGGCACGCAGGCCGAATTTGGGTTGAGTCTCAACTGGGTCAGGGAGCAACTTTTTTCTTCACAATTCCGATCGAGAGGGGTACACAATGATAGCCCACGCTAGGTTACTCAGAATTCTGTTGGTTGAAGATTCCAAAAGTGACGCAGTTTTAATCCAGAAAACGTTGAGCCGCAGTAAGCTTTTGAACGAGCTGTATTTGGTTCGAGATGGGGTTGAAGCCACAGACTTTCTTTATCAACAAGGCGAATACGCTGACGCCCCGCGTCCTGACTTGATCTTGCTGGATTTGAACTTACCCAAAAAGAATGGTCGTGAGTTGCTCGCTGAGATCAAAGCCGATGAGGATTTGATGACGATTCCTGTGGTTATCCTCACAACATCCTCTAATGAAATTGACATCCTCAAAAGCTATCAGCTTCGTGTCAACTGTTACATGGTTAAACCCGTTGAATTGGATCAGTTTATCGAGGTTGTTAAAGCGATCGAGCACTTCTGGCTAGCGCTGGTTGAGCTTCCCTCTGATCAAGGTTAAGATTTTTGCTTTTGTGTCGGTTAACTCCGTAGCGGGGAAATTTAAGGCAGAGCAAGAAAATTCAATGCTTTAGCATCAATACAAGTCATCAGGACTGACAGCAGCTAGATTAGATTAGTCTTATTCGTGTTTTATTTTATCGACACTTCAGTAGCTTATGAGCACTGATTCGCTCACGATCCTTCTAGTAGAAGATAACCCCGCAGATGTGGCATTTTTGAAAACGCTATTGCGGGCTAGTGATGCGAAGCCTTGGCAGATCACTGAGGTCAAACGGTTAAGTCTTGCACTGAATCATTTGCAGGCTGCCAGCTTTGATGCGATTCTGCTTGACCTGTCTTTACCTGATTCCCAAGGGCTGGATACTGTAGCTCAGGTTCAAGCGATCGCCCCCGATCTTCCCATCGTGGTGCTAACCGGGTTACAAGATCACACAATTGCCCGCCAAGCAGTAGCCCAAGGAGCACAAGACTATCTTGTCAAAGGGCAGGTTTCTTCAGAATTATTGATAAAAACTGTGACTTATGCGATCGAGCGATCGCAAATCTTGAGGCGATTGCGGGAAAGTGAACAATGCTTTCATGGCGTTTTTGCTCAAACGTTTCAGTTCATGGGTTTGCTAAGCCAAACAGGTCTTGTTCTGAGGATGAATCAGGTTGCCAGAGATTTAATGGGTCGTCAGGATGAAGCAATAGACTTCCAGTTCATCTGGGAAGCACCCTGCTGGCAGCTATTAGAACCAGTTCAATCCTGGTTGAAAATGGCTGTTTTGAGGGCTGGTCAGGGAGAAACCATGCGCTCAGAACTCCAGTCATTTACCTCGCAAGGAGCCTCACGGTGGTTAGACTTTTCTATCAAACCACTCAGAGATGAGCAGGGTGACATTATGTTCCTAATTGCCGAAGGACACGATATTAGCCAGCTCAAGCAAGCAGAGGCAGAAACCCTGAAAGCGCTCGAAAAAGAACGAGAACTTAACCAGATGAAAAATAGCTTCATTTCAATGGTTTCTCATGAATTTCGCAATCCTATCTCTTCGATTAGTTATGGGATCGATTTTTTAGAAGATTTTGATCCACCAGCAGACCAGAGAGCAAAGTGCTATGAGCGAATGCGCAAGTCTGTTGATGAAACACTTCAGTTGCTGGATGAAATTCTGCTTTTAGGACGGACTGAATCTGGACGGATCGAAGTGAATTATACCTTGCTTGACCTGAAAGATTTTTGCAGTGAAATTCTAGAAGCTTCACAACTGACGCAAGGACAAGCGCACCAGATTATTTTTGTAGCTGAAAACAATTCTATTCCAGCCAAACTAGATACAAACTTACTGAAGCATATTTTAGATAATTTATTATCCAATGCCATTAAATATTCTCCGAAAGGAGGGGTGATTCGTTTCACACTAACTAGCCAGGAGAATCAAGCTAAACTCTGCATTCAAGATCAAGGACTTGGAATTCCCGAAAAAGACCAAGCAAGATTGTTTGAGCCGTTTCACAGAGCTGCAAATGTTCATCAAATTCAGGGAACAGGTTTAGGACTGGCAATTGTTAAGCGATGTGTGGATTTGCAGAACGGACAGATCCAGGTTGAAAGCCAAGAAGGCATTGGAACTGCTTTTACGGTTGTTTTTCCACTTAATCCAGTACAGCCCGAATAGGGACATGGGATAAAAACCATGTTTTGATTTATTGAGGGTGAAACGTTGTCGATAGAAATTTTCTTAAACTGAGCTATCTCATACACTTGGCGCACCCTATCTGACAGAGTAGAGATAGCTCCTCTCTCCAGCGCTTTTATGCCCTCATCTCCCGTGACTACAACGACTACAAAGCCATCCTCTCAAAAAACAAATTCACAGGCTTGGTATCGCCCAACCCTTTCTCCAGAGCATGGCGTTTACATTATGCTGCTGGTATCCTTTCTATCAGGTGCAGCTTTGGCTTTTAGCTGGACATGGTCAACCACATTGGCGTTCATTTGTGCCTTCTGCGGTCTTCAGGCAGAACATCCGCTAGTGGTGCAACTCAAGCAACGGCGTAGCCTAAAACCGCGATTGCTGATCTGGGGTGGTCTGTACGCTGGAGTTGCGGTCGCTATTGCGCTCTATCTGTACTGGCGGCAAGACAACCTGTTGTCTCCCCTACTCTGGATTTACCTGGGCGCGATCGCGGCATTTCTGATCGATGCAATTTCTGTATTCCGTAAAGAACAGAAATCAGTTTTGAATGAATTGATTACCTTTGCAGCCGTCTGCTTAGCCGCGCCTCTGGCATACATCGCCACAACAGGAACCTTTTCAACTTCAGCCTTGGGATTGTGGCTCTTAAATAGCCTGTTTTTCTCCAGCGCCATCTTTACCGTCAAGTTTCGCAAGCATAAGCAACATCCAATCACGCCAAGCCTGATTTATCACACGATCGCATCCTTACTGGTTATCGGTCTTTGGGCGATCGGCTGGTTACTCCCCTTCACAGCCATTGCGTTCAGTCTGGCGCTGCTTAAGCTGGGCATTATTCTTTTGCGGAAAGATTGGTACTGCACAACTAAGATTCAATTCGTTGCCATGCTGGAGACTGGAACAGCTTCACTGTTTTTGCTGATTGCGGCTTTGTCTCTACTACCAGTGCATTTACCTGGATAGCAAGTTGGATAAGTTGTGTGAACGATCGTGCATTAATCCTGGATCAACCCATAAAGCTTTTTCACATCTCGTGGGCGTATGTCTCGCGCATCAACATCGCTAGTTCCTAACTGTAATGCTGTCGTTAACTCCTACTAAAACTGGACTGTGGATAATTCTTATGAATCTACTGATATAGGGTGATTTACAGCAAGGTTACCGTCTATTTCCTTCAACAGGGCTGGATTTTTCGCCCTGCGCGAAATTACACCTGAAAAAGCCTGGAATGAAAAGCTGCTGCGATTCTCATTCTGGCACATCAACGGTGGACTGGCAGTGATGATGATCTTTGGTTTGATTCCCAACGGTTTCTACCAATTAATTCAATCCGTCAATCACTACACCTGGTATGCCCGCAGTGCGGAAGTCATCCACTCTCGCTTTATGGAATGGACCGTTTGGCTGCGCATTCCCGGTGATGTCATTTTTACAGTTGGTGCGCTGGCAATGATGTTGTTTGTGGTCCAAGCCATTTGGGCGATCTTCCGCCAACCTACCCAAAATCAGCCAGAGTTCGCTGAAGTCAAAGAAGCTGTAAACGGCTAAGTCGCTCATCATAATCACCACAAAATTCCCTGTTGCAAGTCTCCGATTAACACAGGTCATTGCAGCAGGGATTCTCATCCATTTCTTTTACGGAAATCGCTGAAGACAGGTAACCCCGATCGTCCTAACTCGGATTGATCCGCATCAACACTTGCCCATATTCGACAGGTTCACCGTTGGGCACCAAAATCTCAACAATCTCGCCACTTGACTCAGCTTCCAGCTCATTCATCAGCTTCATTGCTTCGATGATGCAAACCGTTTGGCCAATTCGAATTCGATCGCCCACATCGACAAAAGGTGGTTCATCCGGTCCTGGTGCACGATAAAAGGTGCCAACCATGGGCGAAATAATATCGACCAAGCGATCGTTGACAATGGGCGAAGCAGGCGGCGGACTGGCAGCAGGGGCAGGGGCAGCAGTAGCACTGGGCAGGATGGGAGCAGGGGCAGCACTCGGCAAACTGAGCGCAGGTTCAATTACAGCAGCAGCACCGCTACCCTGAGATTCTTTTTTGACAACCAATTCAAAATCACCACTTTTAAGGGTGAACTCTGCAATATTGGTTTGGTTGATAACCGTGATCAGATCGCGGAGTTCGTTAAATTCCAATTCCACAATTCCTATCGCCTAAGTGATGTAACAAAAATGTCGCTAGCCCAGCACCTGCTGACCTTAAAAACCAGAAAAACCCGGAAAAATCTATTCGCGGCCTAAATAGCTATCGTTGCGTGTATCGATCTTGATACGTTCGCCGATCGAAATAAATAAAGGCACCATTACCTGAGCACCTGTTTCTACGATCGCGGGTTTTGTGCCACCCGTAGCTGTATCACCCTTCACGCCAGGATCAGTCTGAGTCACTTCCAAAACAACCGAGTTGGGCAATTCCACTTCCAGTACCTGGTCTCCCCAACGTACCACGTTGACTTCCATTCCTTCCTTCAGGTACTTGACTCGATCGCCAATTTGTGAAGCGCTCAATCGGCCTTCCTCATAAGTCTCCATGTCCATAAAGACATAGTCATCGGCCTCTTTATAGGTGTGCTGCATCGTGCTCTTTTCGATCACAGCCTGGGGCACCGTTTCACCTGCCCGGAAAGTACGCTCCACGACGTTCCCGGACTGGATGTTCTTCAGTTTAGTTCGCACGAAGGCAGATCCTTTACCCGGCTTCACATGCAGGAATTCAACCACACGCCACACCGAGCCATCGAGTTCGATGCTAACGCCGGGACGAAAATCATTACTGGAAATCATGAATCTTGACTTTAAAGGGAGAACAATCGGCAACTCATTTTACCGCTCTAGGGGGATAGATATCACCTGCCTCTCTAGAAAACTCAACGGCAATTCGTTCGTAAGCATGGGAAGATGGTGAGTGGAATTTTCGGTCGTTGCGATCGCACAAACTCGTTAGGAAGAACTATGGCTGTCAGTCCATTTAAGCTGCAACGTAAGTTGATTTCTGCCTTCAGAACCTTGCTGCAAGTGGGTTTTGCTCTGTTGATCTTTTTATCTTGGAGTGTTGGGTGGAGTCCTTCAGCAGAAGCGCTGCCGCCCGGAAACGCCATTACAGATAGTAAAGCGCTGTTGAGATATGCTTTACCGATCGACAACAAGCCGATTCGCGACCTTCAAGCCAGTATCGAAAGCACTTCAGATGCCCTGCGAGCTCGCCGCATTCCCGCTGTGGTGCGTACCGTTGAGCAGGCCGAAAAGCTGCTGACGCGTAAACAGGCTGATATTTTGAACAGCATTCCTGACGATCGCAAAACCCAGGCAGAAGCTCTGTTGGCCCAACTTAGAGCTGAACTGGACGAAATCAAACTCGTTGCGGATACGGGCAACAAAGAAGCCATCCGCACTCAGCGAGCGATCGCACTCGACACCATTGGTGAGCTCGAAGCATTGATGGTCGCCAAATTCCCCTTTGAAATTCCTGACGAATATGCCAATCTGCCTCAGCTCAAAGGCCGTGCCACGGTTGAAGTGGAAACGAGCAAAGGCGCTTTGACGCTCGTCGTGGATGGCTATAATGCGCCGATTACTGCTGGCAACTTTGTCGATTTGGTGCAGCGTGGCTTTTATGACGGGTTGGAATTCACCCGCGCTGAAGATAACTATGTGCTGCAAATCGGCGATCCTCCGGGCAAAGAAGTGGGCTTCATCGATCCCAAAACGAAACAGTATCGGGCGATTCCGCTAGAAGTAATGGTGAAGGGCGACAAAAAGCCAGTGTATGGTACCACCTTAGAAGATATCGGTCGCTACCTCGATCAGCCGGTGCTGCCCTTTTCGTCTTTTGGTGCACTGGGCATGGCTCGTCCGGGTGACGACGTGAATGGCGGTTCTTCCCAGTTCTTCTTCTTCTTATTTGAACCTGAATTGACTCCCGCTGGCCTGAATCTACTGGATGGTCGCTATGCCGTGTTTGGCTATGTCACTGAAAATCAGGAAGTGCTGGAAAAGCTGAAGCAGGGCGACAAGATCATTTCAGCGAAAGTGATTCAAGGTTTGGAAAATCTGGTGGAACCTGCCTAATCCAACCCGTGCAGATTCGACAGTTAGGCGAACAGGGACTCTTGAAGCGACTGCAAAACTTTTGTCCGATCGATCTGGTCGGCGATGATGCGGCCTTGCTCTCTACCACTCCCGGTTATTCCCTGGTCGTTACGACCGATAACTTGGTAGACGGCGTTCATTTCAGCGTTGGAGTTGCTGCGCCGATTCAAACCACAAGCGCTGCTGATGCCGGGTGGCGAGCCGTTGCCGCCAATCTATCAGATCTTGCCGCGATGGGAGCCACTCCTTTGGGGATTACGATCGGGCTGTGCTTGCCAGGAGAAACGGACGTGGACTGGGTGGAGCAGCTCTATCAAGGCATGGTGGACTGTTTGCAGCCGTTTCAGGCCCCAATCGTCGGGGGAGATATTTGTCGATCGCCGCTGATCACGATTTCGATTACCGCCTTTGGTCAAGTCCGTCCCGATCGAGCTATTTTGCGATCGCAAGCCCGTCCCGGTGATGTGATTGTGGCAACAGGTGTACATGGGGCATCGCGAGCAGGCTTAGAACTGTTGCTGCATCCTGAACAGGGTCGTGGTTTATCTGAAGCTGATCGATCGATCCTAATCCAGGCGCATCAACGACCTCAGCCTCGTTTGGATGTTGTTCCAATTCTGCGGGCAGTTTGGGCTGAACAACAGGGGACTGAGTGGCGTGTCGCAGGTATGGACAGCAGTGATGGGTTAGCCGATGCAGTGCTGCAAATTTGTCGGGCCAGCCAAGTTGGAGCACAGCTTGAACGCAACCTGATTCCCCTACCGCCCTGTCTCACGGCCTGGGTATCAGAAGCGCAGGCGATCGATTGGGCCTTGTATGGCGGCGAAGATTTTGAGCTGGTTATCTGTTTGCCTCGATCGATCGCTCAGTCACTGATTGAACAATTGGGACCGGGTGCGGCGATCGTCGGTACGATTACAGCCGGATCGGATGTGGTGCTGAAGGATAGTAGCGGCATTTATCCAGATGAAATTCTCAGTCTCAGTAAAGGCTTTCAGCATTTTGGATAATGGTGAGCGGTTGATCGCCCTTCTGAATCACGGCAAAATATGAAGATGTATAACAAACTCTTCAAAATAAATTTCGATGGTATTGGATCAGTCCGTAACAGTTTTGCCTAATCCTGTAACAGCTTCTCAGCAATCGAACAATTCCAGCCTGGACTACGATGTGGCGATCGCCGGAGGCGGCATCGTCGGTCTTACCCTGGCCTGTGCCTTAAAAGATTCGGGTTTAAGAATTGCCCTGATTGATGCCAAACCCCAGTCAGCGGGTTTAGAGCAGCGTCGCGCCTATGCTATCACGCTCATGACCGGGCAAATTTTTAGCGGTCTGGGCATCTGGGACAAGATTTTGCCGCGCATCACCACCTTCAAGCAAATTCGGCTGGCGGATGAAACTAGTCCAGCCGTCGTGAACCTGCAAACAGACGATTTAGGTACCCCAGAACTGGGCTATGTTGGCGAACATTTCGTGTTGGTGCAGGCATTGCTAGAGGCTCTGGAAACTGCTGAGCATCTCACCTGGCTTTGTCCAGCAGAAGTGACGCAGGTGGATTATCAGGCCGATGCAGCCGTATTAACCTTGACGATCGCAGAATCAACCCAGCAAATTCGAGCGGGGTTACTGGTAGCGGCAGATGGGTCGCGATCGGCAATCCGACAATGGGCGGGCATTCACACCCAAGGCTGGCAATATTGGCAATCTTGCGTCACGGCAGTGATTCGGCCAGAAGCTTCCCATGAGAATATTGCCCGCGAGCATTTTTGGGAAAGTGGTCCTTTTGCCACCTTGCCGCTGCCTGATAACCGTTGCCAAATTGTGTTAACTGCTCCTCATGCCCAGGCGAAACATTGGCTGGATGTCGATGAATCGGTCTTTTTAGCCGAGCTGAATCGCCGCTATCAGGGGCAACTCGGCAAGCTGGAGCTGGTGGGCGATCGGGCATTGTTCCCGGTGAAGCTGATGCAGAGCCGCGAATATAGTCGATCCCGTTTGGCGTTGGTGGGAGATGCGGCGCACTGCTGTCATCCGGTAGGCGGCCAGGGCATGAATTTGGGCATTCGCGATGCGGCAGCTTTGACTCAGGTGTTGAAAACGGCGCATCAGCGCGGCGAAGATATCGGCGATTTAAGGGTGCTGAAACGCTATGAACGCTGGCGGCAGTTCGAAAATCTGATTATTTTAGGCTTTACCGATTTACTCGATCGCTGCTTCTCGAACCATTGGCTGCCCCTGGTTGCCATTCGCAGGTTGGGACTCCGCACCATGCGGCAATTGCGTCCGCTGAAAACGCTGGCATTGCAGTTAATGACGGGTTTGAGTGGCCGATCGCCCGACTTGGCAGAAGCCACAAGCTTAAAGAATGATCCCGCAAATGTCAGCCTATCCTAAAAATTAAGGATAATATCCCTATCACTACTCATTCTCTGGGATGGGTTCATGTTTAGTTCTGGGTCATCCACGCCAAAACGCAGTCGTCTTTTGACTTGGTGGGATTCACTATCCCCCCTGTCGCGGTTTTTGATCATCACTTTAGCCGCGCCGCTAACAGTCCTTAACGTCTGGGCCTTGGCGACTATTTTTAGCTATTTCAAATCGCTGTTGGTGGTGCTGCTGGTGGCATCACTCCTCTCATTCCTGCTGAACTATCCGGTAAATTGGCTAGAACAGAACGGAATTCGTCGAGGACAGGCGGCCATTCTCGTTTTCTTTGCCTCGATCCTGTTTCTCTCGTTTTTGGGAGTGACGCTGTTGCCGCTGGCCTTCACGCAGGCACAGCAGTTGGTGGCTCGTCTGCCGGAATGGTTTGATTCAGGGCAGCGACAGTTGATGATGCTGAACGAGCGCATCGAAATCTTTGGCTTGCCGATCAGTCTAGATGGGTTGATTACCCAAATTAACGATCGTCTCAAAGCCCAGTTACAAACGATCGCCGGACGTGCTCTCAATCTCAGCTTAAACCTGGCTGTCTTTACCGTTTCCAAACTGCTGGACTTCATTCTGATCACCATCTCGACGCTCTATTTGCTGCAACATGGCCGCGATGTTTGGGAAAGTCTGATTGGTTGGTTGCCGACTCATGTGCAACAGCCCTTTTCCAGAACGCTGCGATCGAGCTTTCAAAGCTACTTTCTGGGGCAAATCATTTCGGCTACCTGCATGGCCTTTGGCCTCGTTTCGGTCTTTCTGCTACTGAAAGTGCCCTTTGGCTTGTTGTTTGGCTTGACGATCGGTCTGATGGCGCTGATTCCGTTTGGCGGCACGGCAGGAATCATTTTGATCACCTCCCTGGTGGCGCTGCGCGATATTGGCTCAGCCCTGCAGGTCTTAGCCGTAGCGCTGATTGTCCAGCAAATTGTCGAAAATGGGGTTGCGCCTAGAGTATTGGGTAGCGTCACTGGCTTGAATCCCTTCTGGGTATTTGTTTCGCTGCTGGCTGGAGCCAGGGTAGGTGGCCTGCTGGGCGTAGTGGTAGCGGTTCCAACGGCTGTAGTTTTGAAGGAAGCCTTAGTAGCAGTGCGATCGACCCGCAAAGGCGAAGGCGAAGAATCAGAACCGGGAGAACAGCTGACGTTGGGACTAACTCCTCGATCGGAAGAAGAACCCGAACGACCCAATCCAGAAATTCCCAGTTCTGAACGGCGATCTTCGCAGCCGATTCCCAAACTCAACGGTTAATGGGGCTGCATGACGCTTCCTGCTGAACGGCCTCCGCTAACGCTGCCAGAGCTTGTCGAGATCATGCAGGTAGTCATGCGAGTTGGGGTGTTGATGCTGAAAAGCGGCACGATTAGCTTTCGGGTCGAGCAGGCAATGCATCGGGTTGCTGTGGGACTGGGTGCAGAACGGCTAGATGCCTACGTGACCCTGACTGGCATTACGGCTTCTTTGCATTGTGGCGATCAGCATTACACACAAATTTCCCGTGTGACTAGTCTTGGGGTTGACATGCATCGTCTCAGCGCCGTGGAATATTTGTCGCTGCATCTCCCAGAAGCTGCCACACCGACCCAAATCTGCACGTTGCTGGATCAGATTGAGCAGTCTCCCCCTCCCTATCCTGATGGGTTGGTCATTGCTGGAGTTGCGGCGGCTTGTGGTGCTTTTGCCTTGCTGAGCGGTGGCCAATGGATGGATGGATGTGCGGCCTGTTTCAGTTCGGCCCTGGGGTTAAGGTTGAGAATGCTGTTGCAACATCAGCATTTAAACTCGATCGCCATTACCGTCATTTGTGCCGCAGTTGCAACCCTCATCTGTGGCGGCATTGTCAAGATATTGGCCCTGTTTCAGATCACGTCACCGTTACCCCAATCTAGTTTTCTGGCCGCCGTTTTGTTCCAGGTGCCGGGAATGCTATTGGTCACAGCTACGCTCGACTTGGTCCGACTGGACCTGATTTCAGGACTGGCCCGAGTAACCTATGCCTTGATTCAGCTCTTTAGCGTGGCGATCGGCATTTTGATCGTGATGACCTTTACAAATCTCTCTATTCTCTGAATATTCCGCGATGGTGGTTCCCTCCGATCTGGTTCAGCAAGCATTTCTCAGTTTCATTGGCACGTTTGGGTTTGCCCTGCTTTATCAAGTGCCCCGCAAAGTCTTGCTGATGTGTGCGGTGGTGGGTATGGGAGGTTACGTATTGCGATCGTTCTTGTTTCAGATGGGCCTCGATTGGGAGGTTGCTACTTTTTTTGGTGCGCTGTTTGTTGGTTTAGTTGGGACATGGCCCGCTCGCCATTTCCAGTTGCCCCTCGTCCTGTTTGCCATCACTGGCATTATTTGTATGGTTCCTGGCATCGCGGCCTATAAGGTGCTGGTTTATTTCAACCAGGGAGATATTTTGGGTGGCCTGAAAAGCGCGATCGAAGCAGGGTTTGATGTCGTTGCCTTAGTTTGTGGAATTGGGGCCGCTCGCATCTTAACGGATTCGGAATGGGGGTTTGAACGCAGCTCAAAATGAAACAGGTGCTAAGCCAACTATTTCAGGCCCAGAAAATCGATCGCTGCCGCAATTCGGGATTCATATTTGGCCGCAAATTCTTCAAACCAGGCCGCTTCACTACTTTTGGCATCCAGTTTGTCTAACCAGTCTTGGGCCTGACGCTTGATTTTGGCTGCCTGCTGGCGGCGCAACGCAGTCTGACGGCGTTGTTCAGCCTCTCGTTCTTGCTGTTGCGTTTGCTCGATCGCCCGATCTTGCTCTGTGTAAATCGCCTGCAGGTCGCTGAGCAGATTGTCCATGTTGCCTTTGGTGGCGGCTGGTGGCTCTGAAGGCAAGAGGGTATCTAGCTTGGGATTCGGTCGGTTCTGCGGTTTTGGATGAGGCGGATGCAGCAATGCATCGAATTTTGGATTCTTGCTGGGCTGAATGGGCACGATCGTTTTTTGTGCAGGGATAGCAGACTGCTGGTTTGGGGATTCGATCGAACTCAGCAAATCATCGATCGATTGATTCGTCGATGGATCGGTCTTCAGCGGTGCAGGCTTAGCCGATTGGTCCGGTTTGGCAGACAAGTCAGGAAGACCCGAATCAGACAATCCTGAGTCAGGCTGAAGCTGCGATGATTTCTGGGGATGATCCTGTGGGTTGTATTTGCCTTTCATTTCAGACAGCAACTGGTCGATCGGATCGTTCATATCGAGTCTTGAAGCAAGCGCTAAGTTTTGAGGAAGGAGTTGATTGCAGCTATTACTCCTTTATTTCAGCGTAGCAAGCTCCTCTAAACTCAGCACCTGCATTCCTGTACAGCAAGAGGTTGACGATTCGCTTAGTCGGCAATCGCATTCATTAACACATCAGCCAAACTCATATCCCCCATGTCGTCGAGGGTGACCGTGTCGCAGATGTCAAACTTGGCTCCCACGCCTTCCAGCTGATCGTCGAGTGCCTGCAAAAACTTGGTGGCCTGGGCATCCGAACCCACCTGAATCATGGAAATGGCCAGCTCTTCGTCCCGTTCCATCTGCCGACTGGCGTTGATAATCACTTCCATCACGGCTCGGCGATCATCCGGTTCGCCATCAGTGATCACCAGAATCGTTTCGCCTGCGGGCTTGGTCTGTCCTGCCGCCTTGCGGTGAAAGTAGGAGTTCGTGGCATCCTGAAGCACACTCGCCAAATTGGTCGTGCCAGAAGGATCGTTCTCCATGAAAATCTGCTCCACCTTGGCAGCCGTGACATCGTCATAGCGACGGAAGCGACCAGAAAAGACATAAACCGTGATGCCGTCTGGATCGAACTGTTCACATTTGCGAGCGAGCGCCAGGGTTGACTCCTGGGCTTCCTGCCAACGGCTGCGTCCACCTCGCTGATCGGGGGTAGACATACTGCCGCTTTTATCAATAATCAGGGTGTAATCTCTGTCTTTCAACGCGAAATCCTCCAGTTTTTTTAATGTGAGGCAAAGTGCCTTGACTCATACAGAGTTCTACAACCCAGGATTCCCGTTGTCCGAATTCAAACTGCTACCTGCGACATAGGTTAACCATTGCGTCGAGGCAGCGCTTGCGGAAACTGCTTTACTAAAGCAGGCAGTACCGGGCAGGGCGATCGACTATCCAAGTTCTCAGGTTTGCTCCAGGTAAAGGGAGCCTGATGAGCCGCCGACATCCACAGCAAGCGTCGGGCTCGCGTCATCGCCACATAGAGCAGCCGATATTCTTCTGCAGTTTTCAGTGCAGCCGCTCGATTCCAGGCCGCTTGAGTATCGGGAATTTCTGATTCGCCATGAATGCAGGCCCGAATCTGGACACGAGCCACTTCCGACAGGTTGCAGTTGCCTAAAAACTGGGCTTGTGGCAGCACTCGCAGCGTTCCCGGCATCACATGATCGTGCAAAAACGGGATAAAGACGAAATCCCAGTCCAGGCCCTTGGCTTTGTGCATCGTAATAATGGTGAGCTGGCCGGGACGAATGTAACGAGAATCCGGATCGTCCGTTTCGACGGGTTCAAACCGCTCCGATCGGACAATTTCAGTTAACGCCTCTAGAGTGGCGGCCATAGAGGAATTCCCAGCCGTTTGCAGGGCGATCCGATGTGCCAATTTATCTGCCGTCGCCAGTTCCGTCTGGTCATATTGCAGGGTCAGCGCTACAAACGGAATCAACTGATAGTGCGGCAGCTCCAATCTGGCTCGCAGCAGTCCGGTGCAATAGCGGCGTGCTTGCAATGCCGATTCAGGTTGGGGTGGATCGATCGGCCCTGGATAGAGAAACTGCTCCGGCAAGCTGATCAGCGAATTCAAATCTTGGTTGGGTGCAAGCTGGCGATCGACCAATAACTGCAGCATCGCCTTCAGGTAATCGGGCGAATGGGGGCGATCGAGGAATTGCAGCACCGCCAGCATCTCGGTGGGAATATGGGAATGCCGATCTTGCTCGCCCACATCAAACAGGGAAATACCCAGCTCTTTCAGGTTGACATCAATTTGATGCTGCTCTGGATTGCGCAACAGCTCGCTAATGAACCTCCCCTGCCGATTTTCTCGGACCAAGACGGCAGCACGAGCTTCGGGTTCACGGCTGAGCAAGCTGGCTACCCGCTTGGCAATCAGATTCACCGACTGGTAGATATCGGGTGGAAACCGGATTTCCAGGCCGCTGCCTTCGGGGTCGGGATTAGCGTCCGGCTGCGGATCATGGCCAGAAACGGGTTGAATCACCTGGGGACGAAACGGCTGGGTTCGCGGCTCGCCATAGCGCTGATTGACCCAGCTCAACAGAAAATTGGCGGCTTCCATGATGATCGGACTGCTGCGCCCCGCCTGATCCATTTCGGCTAAGTTGCCTATTGCAGCGCAAGCCTCACAGAAGTCGGAGAAGAAAATCGGATCGGCAGGGGTGAAGGTAGAGTTGATTGCCTGATTCGGATCGCCCACCCGCACTAGATTCAACTCAGACGGGTTTTGCGGATCGGCAGCCAAAATTTCCAGCAAGCGCGTTTGCAGTGGCGAAGAATCCTGGGCCTCGTCTTCAAACACCGCAAAGATTTGGGATTGCCACAGCCGTCGCACCGTTTCATCCTGCAGCACATGCAGCGCCGCCAAAATCATGTCGTCGTAGTCGATCAATCCCCGCTGTTGCAGCAACTGCTGATAGCGTTCGTACAGCCCTGCTGCGATCGACAGCACATCATAATTCGGACCTTCTATGGCGCTGCGCCAGGTTTGCTGTTGAGCCAATTGCCAAACTGCTTCCGGCAACAAGCCTGAACTTTTGGCTTCATGAACGATCGTATAGGCCAGATCAGGTAAGACTTCCGTGCGCAAAACCGACTGTCGTCGCAGCCGCTCAGTTTCCTCGCCATCCAGGTAAGTGCCTTCCAGCAACTGCTGATAAGTGTGGGGATAGGCGGCCAGCCATTGCTCGACGCTGGTGCGAATTAGGCGGTTGCTCTGATTGGGAGAAATCAGCGTCAGCCGTTCCAAATCCAGTCCCGACAGCTCTGGATGCCGCGTGGCGATGTGGAGGGCCAGTCCATGTAGCGTGTAGACCATAAAGCCCTGGGGCGGCACCGACAGTTCGCGTAAATACTGGCGAATTTTGTTTTTCAGGTTGGCGACGGCGGAGCGGGTGAAGGTGACGAGCAGGAGGTGAGAGGAGGAAGGGGGAGCAGGGGATAGGGGGGGAGTTGGCAGGAGATTGAATGAGATGCTTGGGGGTTGCGATGGGCTGATGTCTGGCGGATCGATCGCTCCATCCCAACCCGTGAGTTGTTGACTGCGAGCCATGAAACGTTGGGCTAACAAAATTGAGGCTGCGATCGCCATGCCGGTAGACTTACCTGATCCGGGCACCGCAGAAACCGCCAAAGTGCCTCCCTGCCAATCGGCGATGCGTCGCTGTCCGGGCCGCAGTCCTTGCCTGAGGCGATCGAGCCATTGGGCCTGCAGAAGCGGAGAGGGTGGCATTGATGGCGTCAGGTTGATTGACATTTGTAACCTTGCATCTAAATACTTTTGAATGAGCTGCGCTGCGCGATGCCTCAAGCCTCTATGCAATCGATTAAAAAATAGCGATTGAAGGCGCGATGTTCAGAAAATTCCACAACATCTTTACGAACATTTGTATTAGATTCTATCCTAGCCAAGATCATAGCGGATCCAAGCCTGCTGTATTGGAGAGCCTGTTTGGAGGAGAATCTAACCCTTGTCTCGATGGATGTGATTGGGTTGAAGATTGAAGGTGAAACGTCTCATGCCTGATTTGTCGGATGCTTCGAAAACCCAGATCGATCGGTCTCAAACGCTGGATTGGGGCGATCGGTTGAAAGCAATTCGCAGCCATTTTTTGACGAAATGGATTGCCATTGCAGTTGTGATTTTGCTGATCGCCAGCTCTGTCCGGCATTGGATGCTGATGTCCACCGCGTTCGATCTGGGCATTTACGATCAGGTGGCCTATCTGCTGAGTCGCGGCAAGGAACCCATTTCTTCCTACTTGGGATTCCACCACATGGGCAACCACACCGCCTATTCGTTCTATCTAATGGCGTTGCCCTATCTCATATTCCCCTCGGTTTACTGGCTGTTTGGGGTGCAGGCGGTTTGTTTGGCGCTGGGCGCATGGCCGACCTGGTTATTGGCAAAGCAAGCCGGACTTTCCAGCTCATTATCCATGGCGATGGCGGCGGTGTATTTGCTGCATCCGCTAATTTTCAACGTCAATATGTTCGACTTCCACCCGGAAGTGATGGCCCTGCCCGCCCTGCTGTTCTGTATTTTGTTCGCCAGACAGGACCAGAAATGGTGGTTTGTGGGGACTTTACTGTTTGCCCTGGGCTGCAAAGATGCGCTATCGGTAACGATCGCCGCCATGGGATTTTGGCTGCTGGTGTTTGAAAAGCGCCGATTCTATGGAGCCTTTGCTCTGATTGTCGGGGTGGCCTGGTTTTTACTGGCGACGCAGTGGATTATTCCTAGCCTCAGCGGCAGTGAGGCCGCAGCCGTGGGACGCTATGAGGCGTTGGGGGGCGATTCGGTGCTGGAAGTAGCGCTGAATCTGTTTCTGAAGCCCCATGTGCTGCTCAGCAGGCTAATCTATCCTGGCTCATTGCAATATCTGGCTTTGCTATTTGTGCCTTTTCTCTGGGGATTGTCGCCTCGGCATTTAGCTCCACTGGTCAGCACAATTCCAGTGATTTTGCTGAATATTCTCTCCTCAAATGGCGGACAGCGTGACCTGGTGCACCAATATTCCCTGCCGCTCCTGCCGTTCTTTCTGGTGGCAGTCATCGATTCGCTGGCCGATGGACAGGGCTTATTGCGACAGCGCCGCTGGATTATTCTCTGGGCGTTAGTCATTTTTGTCTCGCTGGCAAAATATGGCCGCTACTATTCGGAATATGCGCAAAATCTCGATACCTGGCAGGCTAGCCAAGAAGCGATCGCCCTGATTCCCCGACATGAAGGCGGCGTCATTACCGACAATTGGCATGGGGCACAACTCAGCCAGCGAGAGCATATTTTCCTGTTTCGTGGCAACGCTACCTTCAAAGAAGATCTACCTAAAGCCGACTATGTGCTGATCAACGTCAAGCATCCCTGGGACGACAATCAGGAATTCACGGATCGCATGTTCGATCGATTAAAGCGGCGTCCAGACCTGCAAATCAGCTATGAGCGAGATGGCGTTTATCTGTTTACCCGGAAGGGAACTTCAGCCAACCAGCCATAATCAGACAGGGAACCAAACGTGATAGGATGCCGTTGCTGAAATAGCTGCCACCCCACGTTGAAGCGCAAGTAGAGAGCCATCTGTGAAAGACCTGCGGCAATTCTCCCCCTTCAAGGAAGAGCAGACCAACCGTCCCTCTCGCCGTTCAACCCTGTTTTGGTTTGGCCTCAGCCTGGTGTTCGCGCTGGTTTACGGAATTTTGGTCTGGAAGCAGGCATTTAGCAGCGAATTTGTCGTGCAGGATGATGCGCGGCAGCATGTGTTCTGGATGCAGCGATTTGTCGATTCGTCGCTGTTTCCCCAGGATTGGATTGCTGACTATTTTCAGTCGGTTGCTCCCGCTGGCTATACATGGCTGTATCAGGTTGCCGCTCTGGGCATCAATCCGTTGTTGTTTAGCAAGCTGTTACCGCCGCTGTTGGGAGTGCTCAGCACGATCGCCAGTTTTGGTATTGTCCTGGAAATATTTCCGGTTCCAGCCGCCGCTTTTGTTTCGTCATTGCTGCTGAATCAGGTGCTCTGGATGCAGGATGATCTAGTATCCGCCACGCCGCGCGCCTTTATCTATCCATTGTTTTTGGGCTTCTGCTATTTTCTGCTGCGCCGATCGCTCCTCCCCTGTCTGGCGATGATTGTGTTGCAAGGCTTGTTTTATCCTCAGAGCGTGTTTCTGTCCGCCGGACTGTTGCCCTTTCAAATCTTACAGTGGCAGGGATGGCGGCCTCGATTATCGCGATCGGTTCAAGACTACTGGTTCTGCGGCCTGGGCTTGGCGGTGGCGATCGGGGTAATGTTGCCCTATGCCCTGTCGATTTCCCAATTTGATCCGGTGGTGACGCTGGCCGAAGCGCAGCAAATGCCGGAATTTCAAAAAGGAGGGCGATCGGCCTTTTTCAGCGACGACTTTTGGTGGTTTTGGGTGGAAGGTCCCCGGAGCGGTCTGTTGCCCTATCCTTCCCGTTTACCGAAGCTCTTGATTTTGGCATTATTGCTGCCCATTAGCCTACGGTTTCCCCAGCAGTTCCCCTTAGTGCAACGGATTCAGCCTGCGATCGGCCTTTTACCGCAGCTCATGCTGGTGTCGCTGTTTTGGTTTGGTGCAGCCCACGCCCTACTGTTCAAGCTGCATTTACCGAGTCGCTACACGCAGCATAGCTTCCGGTTAATTTTGAGTTGGGCCGCCGGGATTGCTATCATCATTGGCCTAGATGCCTTGCGCCAGTGGGTCAACCGAAATCCAAAACCCGTTAAACAGATTGTGGCGATCGGCCTCACGGGTTTAGTCGCAGCCGCACTAATCTTCTACCCCAGCTACAAACGTGCATTCCCGTACACTGGTTACATGGTGGGTACACAACCCGACCTCTATCGATTCCTGGCTCAACAACCCAAAGAAATCCTAATCGCTTCCTTGTCTCCTGAAGCAGATAATTTGCCCAGCTTGACTCAGCGATCGGTTTACGTTTCGAAAGAATACGCAATTCCTTATCACATGGGCTATTACCGACCGTTGCAGCAGCGCATTGAGGCATTGATTGGGGCACAATACAGTCCCGGTCTGCCCAAACTGAAGCGATTCATTCGCGACACGGGTGTAGATTTCTGGTTGCTCGATCGCTCCGCCTTTACGCCTGAGTATGTAGAAGAAAGCTGGTTTAAGCAATATCCCAAAGCAGCCAAGCTAGCAGAGCGCAGCCTTAAAACCTCAGCAGGTCCGGCCTTGGCAAAAATGACTCGTCCGTGCGCCGTTTCCCAAAACACGGAATTTATTTTGTTAGATGCCGCCTGTATTGTTGATCAGCCGAATCGGGAACCGTGATGAGCCGCCCTCAAAATTCAATCTTCATTCCCCCACTATTTACTCGTTTGGGTCAATCGGGCATGGTTTTAGCGATCGTCCTGCTGTTGGGCTTCGGCTTACGATTGTGGCATCTGGACCTCAAACCCCTCTGGCTGGATGAAGTGCTAACGGCCATTTTCACGATGGGGCGTGGCTATCAGGATGTGCCGCTGAATCAATTTTTTCCGCTGACTGCCCTCGATCAGGTGTTCACCGTGCAGCCCGGTTTAAGCTGTGCCGACATTACGCAGCGCATTACTACTGAGTCGGTGCATCCCCCTGTCTTTTTTTGCCTGCTCTATCGCTGGATGAGTTGGCTAAATCCGCAAAACTGGGTTTGGGCAATGCGATTTCTGCCTGCTCTGTTCGGCGTAGGGGCGATCGCAGCGATGTATTGGCTGAATCGAGTCGCGTTTTCAACTGCTGCTGGATTGCGGGCTGCTGCTCTGATGGCCGTTTCACCCTTCACGGTCTATCTCTCTCAGGAAGCTCGCCACTACACGCTGCCCATGTTGCTGATTACGTTGACGCTGGCATTCCTCGTTCAGATGCAGCAGGATGTAATCCTTCAGAAACGATTACGTCCTCTCGTTTGGACAAGCTGGGTGCTGCTCAACAGTTTGGCGCTCTACACCCACTACTTTTGTCTGCTATCCCTAATCGCCCAAATTGCCGCTTTGACAGGTTGGTTGCTCTGGAACCATCGATCGATCGCCCGCCGCTACTGGATAGGCTGGGGATTGGCCATTAGCGCGATCGGCCTCAGCTATCTACCCTGGCTCCCAACAATGATCAGCCACTTTAGCCGCCCCGAAACCGACTGGTTGATTCCCTACAAACCAGACTGGCTCGATCGCTTAGAACCACTTTACCAAACGCTGGTCGGTTGGACGCTGATGGTGATTGCCCTGCCGGTTGAAGGTCAGCCCAACTGGATTGTGATTCCGGTGACGCTGCTCATCATTGGCTTTATGTTATGGTTCGTCTGGCAGCTCAGAACAGGCTGGCAAAAACATTGGCAAAATATCTCCAATCGCCCTGGCACGCTTTTGATTGCAGGATTTACCGCCTGTATTCTGCTGCAATTTTTTGCGATCGTCTATCTTCTCAACAAAGATCTAACAGTCGTTCCCCGCTACAACTTCATCTACTATCCCAGCGTCTGTGCGCTCCTCGGAGCCTGCTTTACGTCCCCCCGCGCTCATACCCATCCACTGATTCACCCCTTCACCTTGACTCTCATCGCTGGTCTACTCAGCAGTATTTTTGTCGTCAATGGTCTGGTATTCCAAAAGTCTTATCATCCCGATCAGGTCGCCCAAAACATGGCCTTTGAGCCAGAAAAGCCATTAGCGGTCGTTGTGAATTATCGATCGCCCCAGGAAGTTGCTCTCGGGCTCAGCTTTGCTTTGGCACTTCGCCAACAATATCCGCCCGAAACGATCGATCAGCTGGTGCGGTTTGCGTTTGTCGATCGATCGGAGGGATACAGCGAAGCCTGGAAAAAGCTCAGCCAGATAGAACAGTCTTTAATACCGCCGCTGAATCTTTGGGTAGTAGCATCCCCTGGTATGCGGACAAAGGATTATCCGCAACAGCTCACCTTAAATGCACCATCCACACCCGGTACTCGTCCCAAAATGCGGTGTTTGGTGGGCGATCGGTTGTACCGACAGGGATTTCCTTATCAACTTTATCGGTGTAGATCGTTGGATCGGAAATAATTGGATCGGAAATAAACAAAGCATGAGGGATTCAACATTTAGCCAGCAAATCTTTCAAAATTGGCGCAAGTATCAATAGTAAATCTATTACAAGACATACTTTGAGCGAATTCTATCAGCCCAAGCTTGATTCCTTTCTCCGCCAATCTTCTGAGTAGCAGCCATCGATAGAGCAACGTTGATCTGCACATCTTCTCCCAGAAAACTCAAGATTTTCTTGATCACTCCTTCAACATTTTCTAAAACCTCTTCATAGGTAATTCTCAGAGGTTCAACGGAATAGAATGAGAAGAAACGTTCCCACTGCGATCGTTCATACAATAATCGATCAACATGATTAAGAATAGCTGTTTCGTCATACTCACACTCAGGTTCAGCAATTCCGCTCTCAGCTACATGCCACACCCCTGACGATCGGGCCACATGGGCAGAGATTGCTTGAAGGATAATATCTTGTCTTGTCAAATAAATAAATTTGACTGGATTTATTGATCTACCAATTATTTGTTGATTGATCAGGGGTTCAAAATCCATAAAGCAGGTCTTCATACCGAATATGCCATTTTCACAAACTTGGCAATGACGCAATATGTTGATGTATTGAGAAATATCTGACACACGATACTTCTCTAGATAGCTTTGCATCACATCGCGCGGATTAATGTATTCTTCTGGCATTCCCAAAACACCAGTCTCTTTAAGCAAGGAACATAGCATTGTGCTCCCTGAACGCTCTGTAAAACAAATAATATAATTTTTTCTACTAATCGATCGCTGTTCTAAATTTTGATGACAATCCTGTAAAACTGTAGAAAAGATATCAACTTTCCCTGATTCAGAATCAACAAAAATCATCGTTTCTTCTCAAATGCAATAAAGTTCAACTATACTAAGCCTGATTAGATTTTCCGACTGATTAGCACTTCAATATATTCTGCTTCAATACCAAGCGAAACATCATGAGTATAAACCATAAAGGTATACAAACCACTATTTTTAAATATAAAATCGCAGATATCATAACCCCAATTCGTTACAACTAGAGAACCCTGCTCACTAATCGGATTGCCGTGGTATTCAGGTTCCTTGAGATATAAAGTTTCACCTCCTGATTGGACCGCACAAGTTTGAGATGGTTGATTTTTATTGACAAGAGGAACAGTAAATATATGAGCTCCACCAGATTTCAGTGTCCGCGCAATTTCTCCAAAAGCCTTAGCAGGATCAAATACATGTTCCATAACATCTTGAGTAATAACTAAATCAAAACTTTCATCTGGAAAAGTTTGATTCTCTAGATTTTCATTTTTCCAACCATTAGAGTCACACCAACCAAGCGGTAGATGAGGAAAAAATTGCGTTGCCTGATAATTTTTACAATTATTTTTCAATTTAAAGCTAGCACCACGATTAGCAGGCGAAGATTCATGAATAGCAAGTTCTGCCCAGTTAGGATAGAATTTTTCTATACAATAGAATAAAGCTCGTTCTCGTGGAATAGAACGGCAGTTTTCGCATATGTAATGATCTCTTAACCACTCATTATGAGAGGAGAAAGTGACATAATTATCGCACGTACAACAATATCCTGTATTACTAATAATTGCATTCATTATGATCAATAACAACCCAATTGCTTCATTTATTACGCATTGCCTCAAGAGAAATTACTATCAACTTGCAATTTGTTGAAAATCTTCCAATCCATACCAACGAATAAACTGTTCAAAAAAACCAGGCCAATTCAGTTTAGAAGGAGCTAATGGATTGGGCGTCCATTGAAAGTTTGCGGCCGAAAAGTAATTAGTTAACAAGCTACTTGATTCTTGTGGACCGATCGCATGCAAAGATTCAAAGGTATTGTCCCCATGAAACCGATAATAGTAGAGGTCTTGATCCAGGAAAAAAGGTTCAGTGTGAATAAGCGATCGGAGTAGGAAGTCCCAGTCATGACAATATCGGTAGTTATTAAATAAGCCTACGCGATTGTACAACGACCTCGTTAATACAAAATTTCCCGTTGAGATGCTGACATTAAATGTCAAACATGCAAAACCAACTGTTGGCAATCTCTTGATATTTTGCTGTGCCCTAAAATAGATATTTGCGCGTGGATTAAAATATGTAAGATAGCTGTTCTTTGAATCAATATATTGCACACGACTAAATACAAAATCTTGCCCTCGTTGAATCTGATTGACCATCAACTGAATTCGATCAGGGTGATACATATCATCTGAGTTCAATAGAGCGATAATATCTCCGTTGGAGTGATTGATTCCATAATTAATTGCATTGTGAGCACCCTGATTATGAGTGAAAGCATAAAACCTAGTTCGCTTCGGAAATCTAGCTTTCCAAGTATTACAATGAATTAGCCGATCGATCTCTGCAGCGGAACCATCAGGGGAGCAATCATCTAAAATAATAACCTCTATATTCGTATAAGTTTGGTCAGCTACAGATTTTAAGCACTGCTCCAGAAAAGGCTTGTGGTTATAACAGGGAATAATTACAGAGACAAGAGGGTTGGGAGACAAGTTAGATATCATTGTTTCGCACTCTAAATTTACTTTCAAAACCGCTCAAAAAAATGATGGACAGAATATTCTTGCAGAAGTTTTTGTTTAGCTTTGATATATTCTTCCTTCCCATTTATCACAGCCTCTAACTTTCTCAACAATTCATAACGTTGCTCATGGTCCTCTAATTGCAATGATCTAATCTGATCAATCAGCGATTGTTCGTCATTACTAGAAAAGCTAGAAGACAAACTGATGTCACTATTGCTGATTTCTAAAATTTCTAAATGCACTGTACCCAACTCTATGTACCGGCCATTCTGAAGCATAACCCATAGACTCAGTTCAGGCTTCAAAAATTTTTGCCTGCTAAGATCTATTTGGGCGTAGAAACCACATTTCTCTGCATCTGATCGTGATAATTGGTTGGCAACATCTAGACGACTTAAATAAACAGGAAGTTGAACAACCAATTCGTGATCACATCTAACCTCAAATGTACAGATAGTAGAAGAAAAACTAAATACCCAGCCTTGAAGCTCGATTGAGCCTAGATTAATTTTTTGATGATTATAGAGTGAATCCAAGTTCCAGAAAATATCAGTTGGTGAGTTAGCATTAGAAATCCCAACTACTGTTCCAACTTTTTGAGAGAGAAGCTTTTGCATCAGAGTAAAACTTCTGTCTATTATTTTGATTCTCATCTCTAACTGTTCAAGTAGCTCGTATAAATGAGCATGTTGATTGAAAGGAAAATGTTTCAATAGATTGATCACCGTACCCCAAGTGTGGGTTCCGCGTAAAGCTTGATGGGTCGCAACTAAAAAATCATGCCCATGTTTCTGGTCAGGCTCAAGATGAGCACCTTCCGCCCATTCATTCCAGGCATTGATGAAAACAAGTTGTTCGTCACCGGTATAACGTTGACGGGTTTTTTCAATTGCACCCCGTAGCCAAAATTCATAATCTTGAGGATTAGAATTGAGGAAAGCATGAGCAGCATTTTTACGACGAGCAGTATTATCCCAAGAAGGCATCGCTGATAAAAACACTTTTGTTTCTGGAACTCTTGCTGATACGGCATTAATCGCAGCCGCTTTATAATTGTAGAACTTTCCAGTAAAGTCTGAAGTCAGTACTCCAGCAGGTGATATTTCAGGGGCAGGGATTTCATGAGGAGCAAATTGTACAGCAGCATCAAATCCTAGTTGAGTTGGATCAGTTAATCCTGAGAGCAATCCTGAAAAGCATGTAAGTGTCACAGCAAGATAAACTTCACCAATTCCATGTTTTCGGAAACATTCTCTCCATTGTTGTATTGTATGCAAAACATCTGGAAAGATATCGGCTCGATAAATGATCAACAATGGAAGACCATTGATCCGGATATAGCGTTCATCCTGCAGAATCGGCACAACACTTTCTGCAAAAGCTTGGTTCTGATCATCCGAGAAATCTTGGGCAATTAGAACTTCATCTTCTTGCCCATCCCATCTTCGAGTCCAATTTTCATTTGCCCAACAAATGCAAAATGGGAAATCAGGCTTTTTGCTCGCTAATACATCATCCAAAGGTCGATTCAGTAACCGTTTCCCAGCAAACCAGTAATAGTAATAGCAAAAACCATGGATTCCATAACTACGGGCTAAATTAGCTTGCATCTCCCTAACTTCCGCAAGCCGCAGATCGTAAAAACCTAGATCGGCAGGAAGATGGGGTTGGTAATGACCGTCAAACAAAGGCTGTGCCTTACTAACATTTGTCCATTCTGTAAACCCTTTTCCCCACCATCGATCGTTTTCTGGAATTGGATGAAACTGAGGTAAATAGAAAGCAATCAGACGGGTTTCTGAGTGTGTTTTTAGATTATCTACTTCACTTGGTTGATGCCCATTCTCCGAAGACGAACTGCCGGATACTCGATCCTTGCCCGAGAGAGGCTTGATTTCCTGGCAAGGCTGAGTCGGAATTCGATATAGTCGTCCCTCCCATTTACCATGATCCAAATAATGCTCGACCGCCTGATAGTATCTATATTGCTTACTTGTAAATCTCACCCCTAAATCAGGATTAAGTTCTAGATATTGTTCAACGCTAAAATCTTCTGGCAAATCTAATTGTTTAATCTCAAAATATTCTTCTAAGGCAGATTGGCTAGGAAAACGCCCTTCTAGCTTCCCAAAAACCATCCAATGTTCATGAGCTAATTCATAGCTTAAGTCACTCAAATCTTCATAATACTCAATATAAAATTGCCAATCAAAGCTAGTATCTGAAAATGACGAAGGTTCCTGAAAAGAGGGCTCTTGAGATTTAGTAAAAGGAACAATTCTGCCAAGTTTCTCTTTGAGGGAAAACCGCTTAAGTCGAGTTTCAGAAAAATTAATGATTTTGGAGTCAGAATTTGCTTCCATAGAATTGTTTGTAGTTTTCACCCTAAAAATTTTCATTACGCTCGAATGCTGTAATCTTCTCTCTCCAATGAGAGGTGTGGACTATAGCAAGGATCCTGCTGGAGTAAATCACCCCACTTCTGCTTCATGAATTCTCGCTCCTGCCCAAACCGCTGCTGCTTATCCCAACTATCTTCTACACCCCGACTTTTAGACTCATGATGATAAAGCTGGACATGAGGTAGCATCAGGTTTTTATATCCCAACTGCCGAACCTTCAGACAAAAATCAACATCATTAAAAGCAACCGCTAATTCCTCATCAAAGCCACCCACTTCCTCAAAGATGGAGCGCCGACACATCATGCAAGCAGCCGTTACTGCTGAGTAGTTATTAATCGAGACTAACTGAGAGAAATAACCGTAATCATCTCTCGAAAAATATTTGTGACTATGTCCGGCAACACCACCGATCCCCAAAATCACTCCAGCATGTTGGACCGTGTCATCAGGATAAAGCAGCAATGTACCAACTACGCCGATCGAAGATCGCTGTGCCTGTTCCACCATTGCTTCGATCCAGTCTGGTGTGATCACCTCGACATCGTTATTGAGGAATAATAAATAGTCCCCTGATGCTTCAGTAACGGCAAGATTGTTAATCGTGGAATAGTTGAACGGAATATTGAGGGAATAGCATTTCAATCGCTCTGGCTCTTGTCGTTCCCACCGATCGATTACGTGAAGTGTCTCAATCTCGTCACTGCCATTGTCAATTAGAACGACTTCATAGTTTGGGTAGGTTGTTTGGTCAAAAATCGATTGCAGGCATTTATCAAGCGTGGTTCCTAGATTTCGCGTTGGAATAATGATGCTAACACGCCGATAATGAGTAACTTCATAATGGATAATATACACTCCCCGCGCTGTTGCATGAGTCACGATCTCACGAACAGGTTCTCCTCGCCGATCGCAAGCCTCCAGTAAAGCCCGCTTTGCAGCCTCTTCAGCGTAGGGTTTTACGAACTGATTGTTGGATGTCGAAGCTGCATGATCGCGCCAGTGATACAGAACTTTCGGAATATGGAAAATCCGATCGGTCTGCTCGGTCAACCGCAGAACCAGATCGTAATCTTGACTCCCTTCATAGCCCACCCGGAAACCGCCGATCGCTTCAACCAATTGCCGACGATAAACGCCAAGATGGCAGGTATACATCCGCGACAGAAAGGAATCTGGACACCAATTGGGTTTAAAGAAAGGCAGGACTCGTTTTCCTTGTAGATTCAGCTTGTCTTCGTCCGAATAAATCATGTCGGCTTCAGGGTGCTGATTCAACAGAGACACCACCTCATAGAGCGCTTCTGGTGCGAGCCGATCGTCGTGATCAAACAGCGCCACAAATTCCCCGGTTGCCAATGCTAGTGCAGAATTAGAAGCAGCTGAAATATGGCCATTTTCAGATCGAAATACGACCCGAATTCGATCGTCTTGTTGAGTCAACTGATTCAGCAGGTCCAGCACTTCCAAATCTGCCGACGCATCATCCGCAATGCAAAGCTGCCAATGTGGATAAACCTGGTCAAGCACCGACTGCACAGCAGCCTCTAAAAAGGCGATCGGTGGATTGTACACCGGCATCATAATGCTAATAACCGGCTGATAAGACCAATCTGCAATACTAGTCGCCATTTGCCGCAAATCTTCTGCGGTGGGAGTATGCTTCGCCATCCAGCGATCGTAAGCGGCTTCATCCTGCATCTGAGGTCGACGAGCTTTGACCTGTAGCTGCAAGAGATGTTTCAACTTGGCAATGATTTCCACAGCTTCGGGTCGCATCTGTCGGGCAATTTGGCAACAGGCCAGCGCCTCATCCCATCTTTCCTGACCCATCAACGCATCAGTCAATCCCAAATACAGATCGAGTGAATCGGGCTGTAGCTCTAGCGCTTTGTAATAGTTCTCTGGATCCGCCGGATTGCGCTGAATTTCTTGAGTGTAAAATGTCAAGGCATTATTGCGATCGATCACAGCACGTCGCTGTAATGCATCTGCTAAATGGGCAGCAGCATAGGGCAGATCAGGCTGTAAATTCAAAGCAGTCCGGTAAGCTTCGATCGCTCCATCCCAATCCTGTAAGCGAACCAGTGCTTCCCCCAAGTTATAGTGAGACCAGGGAAAGCTGGGATTGAGCACGATCGCAGTTCGGAGCGGATTCACGGCATCTTGCCACTGTTCCATCTGGATCAGCGCGTCGGCTAGATTGTTGTGCGACCAGGAAAAGGTTGGTTCTCGCTGAATTGCCTGCTGATAGGCAGGAATGGCAGCAGACCAGTACTGCAATCGACTATAGACTTCAGCGAGTTGGTGCCAATGTTGTGCCACTTGCGGCTGCAATTCGACTAATTTCTGGCTGTAGACCAGCGCCTCATCCCACTGTTTCAATTGATAACAGCAGGTTCGCAAACCCTCGATCGCTTCAATCCGCTCACTCTCTTGGTTCAGCACTGGACGATAGGCATCCGCAGCAAGTTGCCAATCCTTTAGCGTGACTAACGCATGAGCCAGTTGAACATAGAGATCCATACAGTCAGGACATTGCTGAATACCCTGCTGATAATAGTAAATTGCAGTAACAGACTCATTTTGCTTGAATAACAGAGAACCTATCCCTAAATAAGCAGCAGCCAGCGTTGGATCCTGTCCAATCGCCCGATCGTAGCATTCGCGAGCCAAGTCCAATTGATTGAGCTGGAATAACCGATCGGCCAGTCGGCAATTGTCGATCGCACTAGCCCAATCGGGCTGTAGTCGAAATGCTTCATACAGACAGGTCGCCGCAGATAAATGCTCGCCAAGCTGATGCCACACCTGCGCCAGCTTCCAATAGGCTCCTGCGAAGTTGGGATTGAGTTGAATGGCCGCTTGATAGGATTGAACAGCATCAGACAAGCGGTTTTGGTCGGCATAAAGGCTGGCTAAGCGGGCATGCACTTCTGCTAAATCAGGCTTGAGCGTCAGCGCTTTTTGATAAATTTGCTCAGCTTCTACTAACTGCTGCTGTCCGTGCAGCGATCGGCCCAAAATCAAGTAAGCAGTCGAAGCTTCTGGTTCCAATTGGGAAAGCGCCATTTGACAGGCCGCGATCGCATCTTGCCATTCTGCTGCATTGCAGCTCACCATCGCCTGCTGGAGATGAAAGCTTGCCTGCTCAAACCAAGGCATTGGCTCTGCGCTAACTTTAGGCCGAGCAGCAGACTGCGATTGGTCTTGCGAGGCACTAGTACTGAGTTGAGGTGCAGTTCGATCGGTTTGCTGCGCTAATTCAATGGCTTGACGGTAATAATTTGCCGATTCCTCTAGGTCGCCCTGCTGAGACAAAACCTCTGCTAAATATTGATGGAGTTCAGCATTTTGTGAATCCAGCTGAATTGCTCGCCGGTAATAAGCTGCCGCACTGTTCCAATCTTTTTGCTGAGCACAGGCATATCCTTGTTGAATTAAATCTTTCAATCGACTAGAGTCGGCCTCATCCCCAGCCTTCAGAGCGATCGGCTCAGCCGACAATTGTGAGTTTGACAAAGATTCATCGGTCGCATCACTTGGCGCATCACTGGATATATCACTTGGGCGATCGGACAACGCTACCAAATTCCAGCTCAGCAGACGATTTAAAAATCCCTTCCGTCGCTCTTTGCGAAAACGCGGTTTGGCAGCATTGGGATAGGGGGCAATAGACATTGATGAATCTACACCGAGTGGGGGCTCGCGAAAGAAGTTCAACATGGTTGGGAGATGGTAGGAGACACAGTCACGCAATCAAAACGAAAAGATCGAATTCGATCCTGCCGGAAAACCTAATATACTTTTCCAAAACAAAAATATTATGATCGAGTTAAAATTTGAGAATTGGAATTTGAACTAGAAGGATACAGAGTTTTCTGTGGTTTTGCAATCGGTTTAACCGGTAATTTTAGTTTGCGAACGATGACTTGATAACCTTGATAGACGATCGCTAAGTGATGTTTGGCAATATCCAAAAAAGCATCAATGCCGCGATAGGTTTCCTGACCTGGATGCGTGGGATCAATCCATTGATAATCATCAAAAATCATCAACCCTCCCGGCTTCAGCAATCGCCAAGCCAACATGGCATCCTGTCGCACATGATCTGCTAAATGACAGCCATCAATATAAATGAAATCGTAAGTTTCGGACGATAAAGTTCTTAAAACTGCATGAGAATCTCCAACGAGCTTGATCAACTTATGGGCAGATCCGGATTGGGCAATATTCAGTTCAAAACTTTCTTGGAAAAACAGATCGATACAGGTCAATTTCGCTTGGGGATGGGTTAAGACGTGATCTAATAACCAGCAGGCCGACATGCCCTCATAGCTGCCAATTTCCAAGGCATGAACGTTGGGATAGTTCGTAAACGGTTTGAGATAACTTTCCCAGGTGTCAATGTTGTGGGTAAACCAATCATGCGTGAACTGATAGTTGCGATAAGCAGCCGATTGCCAACCCCGCATCACAATCGCATTTTGATGGAGTTCGATCGCTTCGGTTAATTCACCCTGATCAGCTAATAAATTTCCTAAATGGGAATAGAGCCAGTGATAGCTAGGATTCTGCTGAATTTCCTGACGATGCCAGCTAATTTCTTGCTCTAACCGCTGATATTCAGTAATGGTCTGCTGGAGCTGCGATCGAAGCTGCTGATCTTGCGTGCGTTGGACCAATGCCAAACTGTAGAAAATAATCGCCGCTGCATATTGTTTGAATTGCACAAACCGGGTCGCGAGTTGAATGTAAAACTCTGGAGTCCGGTAGGCAGATTTTAACGGGATCGATCGACGATAGGCTTGAATGGTGGGTTTCATCCCCATATGACGCACCTTACGCCGCAGCGCACAGCCCAAACGAGGATAAAAAGCCCCCAGATCCGCCTGAATTTGCAATGCTGTTAAAAATGCTGCGATCGCCTTATCCCATTGCTTTTGGTGCAGCAAAACTTGTCCTAAATGATAATAGGTCCAGGCAAAATCAGGATTAAGCTTAATCGCGCGGCACAGCATTGAAAAAGCTGCCTGCCATTTTTGATGTTTCAGCAACGCATAGCCCAAATTGTTATAGGCCCAGGACAGATCCGGATTCATTTGGGCAGCGCGGTAACAAACAGGCAAGGCCTTTTCCCACTCTCGCAGCTTAATCAGCATTTCGCCCAGACTGAAATAGGCAGCCGCAAACTTGGGATTGAGCTGGACCGATCGCAAATAGCAGGTGGCAGCCAATTTGGATTTATCTGCCTGTTCGGCCAATTTACCTAACCCATAGTAAGACTCAGCATGTTGAGGATTGAGCTGAAGCACTTTCTGAAAGGCAGCAGCAGCAGCACGCCAATTCTGCTGATAGGCTTCCGCAACGGCTAAATTGTAGTAAGCCTCATAAAAATCAGGACGAAGCTGAATAGCACGCTGGTAGCAGTCGATCGCTTCTTTCGTTTTATCTAATTGGATTAATGCATTTCCCAAAATCAACTGATTGCTAGGCGTCGCCCAGGCGGGCTTCAACACCACTGCACGATAGCGATAGGCAATTTCTTCATGACGTTGACCCAGGTGGGCATAGATGCCTGCCAGACTGCGATGGGCTTCGGCATAGTTTGGATCGAGCTTTAAGGTTTGCTGATAGGCAGCCAGGGCTTTTTGCCAGTTATGTTGTTTGGAATAAAGTGCGCCAAAGCCAGCATAAATTTCGATCGAATTGGGCTGAGGATCCAGCGATCGACTATGCCAGATAATCGCTTCTCGAAACCAGCCAATGCTCTGCAACAAATTGCCCAAACTGCGACAAGCCATAGAAAAATCGCCCTTCTGCAAAAGAGCCTGCTCACAAGTAGCGATCGCATGGTCAAGCTGAACAGCAAACATGGATGTTGTCAAATCAAGGGGCCAAACATCCTGGGAGGATAACAAGATTTTCAGGAAACGCTTCTAGATTTATGTAAAGTTTTTATAAGGTTGTTGAAATTCAGAGCTGCTCATGAGCAATTACGCCAAAAGTCAGGATGCAGAGAATTGAGCATTTAGACCAATCCGGCCTGGGTCAAAGCAACCTCCAATGTTTTAGTGTCCAACCAAATATCTTCCATCAAAGGACTGGGATACATGAGGCGATGGATGAAAGCACAGGAAAACTCTGAACCGATCGCAAAATAATGATTCAACCCTAACTGCTGACTAATTTGCCAGTAATAGTGACGAATATAGCTGGGGGTCATCAACTCAATCACCGTCGTCCCAGGTTTGCAGAAAATCAAGTTCGTCAATCCACCGCCATGGGGTGCAACAATCACTTTGGCCTGAGCAAACAGAGCAATTTGTTCCGCTACGGACAGCGTTTCCAGCTCCACAACTTTAAAGTCCAAGGCTTGGAGGCATGCCACTACTTCCGCTTCGTTCAATAACCGTCGATGATGGGCGTTAGCCCGACTGATATAGATCCGTTCAGCTTGATGTCTTCGCTGGGACTCAGAAGTGGCGATCGGCAAAAACTGCTGCCTTAAAAAGGCTAATGCCCAGGGTTCTAGCCAGCCCAAATGACCGGGAAACGAAGGCACAATCAGCGTCTCTGCTTGAATCACCGGATGGCGATCGGCTGCCAGAACTTTGTGGGATGGAATTTCCAAATAGTCCAACATTTCTTGCTGAAAGGCTGCTTGACCCTGATGCACCCAAAACCAATCCAGATCAGACCAGCGCAACCCACTGCGGCGCAACANGCTCAAATCTCGGCAAGACATCAACCATCCAATGAAAGTAGTTGTGGCCAGACAGACCGGCCAGTACAGCAACTCGGCCTTTGATCACTTCAGGTGCCTGGTGCGAATTCTGAAGAAACCGTTGAAATGAAGCATGGGTTCGAGTACAAATGGGCAACTGTCCAGGATATTCTCGCGATATATCTGCAAGCAAGTAGCGATCGGCTGAGAGGATCGCCAGCGAATTTGTCACCATCCAGGCAGCCTGATAGGGGGTTATACAAGCCTGAGCCTGAGGCAAATGGGCAACAAAGAAAGTTGAAGGTGATGGAGCCGTCCTGGCATGTGGCAGTCGATGTACCTGCGAACCGAGATGAAGCGGTGAAAATTGCTGCGTTAATTTCTCTAGACAGGGATGACAATTTAAACCATCACAATCTGCGGACTGATTGGCATCTGGTAGCGGCAGTATGGTTGATACAGCAGTTGTCACAGGAGTTGTCGCAGCAGGAATGGGGCGAAGCTGATGATCGACATCCGGCTGTAACGCTATGAAGTGACCTTGTGAATGTTGCGCAATCCAATCAAGCGTATGGAGATAAATTCCTTGAACTGGTTGAGGCAAAACTGGCTTAGACAGGACTGGTTGAGGCAAAGTGATTGGAGCAGCACCTCTCTGCCGCACCCACTGCATCGCTTGCCGATAATGGGAAATTGCCTCGGACCAGCGCTGTTGCTGTTCGAGCAGCCGACCTAAGCGATGATGAAAAGGTGCGGTATGGGGATAGCGAGCCAGCGCAGCATGATAGAACACAGATGCGGCATTCCAACGTTGCAGCTGCTCTAAACAACTTCCCAGTTGCAAATACAGTTCCATCACCTCAGGATTGAGGACGATCGCCTGTTGATAATAGGCTTCCGCCTGCCGTAGTTGAGCCATACCACCATATTGCAGCAGCAAGTTTCCTAAATGCTGGCAAGTTTGGGCCAAGTCATAGCAGATTTTGATGTGGTCTGCTGGATTGCTTAAATCCGCGTCTAATAGCGATCGGGCAAACTGACCGCTGGCTTGGCGGGCTTGCGTGAGTTCATCATTCCCTGACAGACCCTCTGCCCACTGACAAAATGCTTCTAAAAAGGGTAAGGAAGAGTACAGCGCTTCACGGAAGTGGGACCAAGCCCGATCGAACGATCGCATTGACAAATAAGCAATCCCGCAACCTGTCTGGGCTTTAGCATGGTCGGGATCGAGCTGCAACACCTTCTGAAAACAGGCTAACGCTACTGGATACTGTTTTTGGCGCAGAAGCAATTGCCCTAAGTTGTAATGAGCTGCAACGAAATTGGGTTGGAGTTGAATCGCCCGACAATAAGCCGCAATGGCTGCTGACCGATCTTGAGCTTCGATCGCTTTACCGAAATTGCTGTGTAAAGTGGCCTGATTTGGATCGATCGCAATCGCCTGTTGATAGAGCGGAATGGCTTCTGCCGATCGATTTTGGGCAACCAAGAGGCAGCCCAGATTGTTATAGGCTTTAATGGCCTGGGGCTTAAGAGCAATTGCCCGTCGATAATGAAAAATGGCTGCATCGGTCTGACCCTGGTCAGCTAACACAACCGCTAAACTATGATGAGCTTGAGCAAAGGAACGATCGAGCCGGATCGCTTCTCGATACGCTGCAACCGAACCTGCCAAATTGCCTTGTTGGTGCAGCACATGCCCTAGATTGTAATGGAGTTCCGCAAGACGAAGCTTCAACGCCGCTTAATTCACGAATAAACGCTACAAAATCGTGAAATTTGACGCACTAATGTCACTCAGTCCAGGTCTTAACTGGAACAATGGCACATCTTTTCCACTGGCAGGATTGTAATATACAATTCCCGTTTTCTGATCATAGACAAGTGCCGCTGTCGTCACGCCAGTTTTAATATCTTGGACAATCGCAAAATCTTCGCTATCCAATGTTCCTCGATCGAGGCCAGAACCAGGCAAGATCGATCGACTCAGTTCAATTTGATCTTCTTCTGCCTGAAAATCGACAATCCGCTTCAGTGATCCGGGCGTGATGGAACCTGCCTCAAAGCGGAACGTGTCCTGACCTGCGCCCCCTTTCATCACATCTGCACCCGGCCCCGGAATCAGGACGTCATTACCAGTACCGCCTCTGAGGGTGTCACTTCCAGGACCACCGTACAAAATGTCTTGACCATCACCACCGCGCAGCAAATCTTCACCAAGACCACCAAACAGCTCATCATTCCCAGGGCCACCGAGCAGCGCATCGTTACCATCGCCACCGCTCAGGGTGTCATTCCCAGGACCACCATCCAGCATATCTAAGCCTTCATTCCCTTGAAGTCGGTCACTTCCAACTCCACCCGTAATAGCATCTTCCGATCGACCACCCGCAATGCGATCGTCTCCCCCGTTGCCAGATAGAGTATCAGGTGCTGCACCACCTCGAATATTGTCATTTCCAGCGTCACCTGTGATCACATAGGTCGTCGTATTATNCAGGAGATGCAACCTGAAAGCTGTCATTTCCCAAGCTACCTGTTGCAATAACGGGACTGACAGAAGAGTCCTGAAAGACTAAAACAGGCTGCTCATTAATGATATTCAAACCCAGGGTGGGACCAGAAGTCCCAGGGCTAACTGAAACAATCTCCGACATAATCTCTCCTGTGACTCAAGCACTGCTAGAGCAATCAAGTTCCGCAATCCGGTTGCGGCGACTCTTCCCCATACCATTCAGCCGAAAAGTTTAGCACCAACCTCAACAGATGACTCATCGAATTTCAATCATTAAATAAACTTAACTCCAGAAAAGTTCAATTAGGCTTTTTCGAATTCAAGATAAAATGATTACCTAGCTCATCGGCCTTTTGTTTATTTCTTGCTGTAGCCAGAAAAGCAATACTGAAACTCAGTAAAGGAATTTCAAAAGCAGCTTATACAACGTTTCTACTTTTCTGAGAAACAACCAATCCCACTCTTTAGAATGGAATCTCGGCGGGAAATCATATGAGATAATTCAATTATTATACAGGCAGAAATAATTTAGAAAAAGTTTTCCCCTTTTAAGAGGATTAGCCCTTCACCAGAGCAGATTAAACATATCAAAACTGAGTAGAGCCGCACTCATAGAAGAAGCAAACCCATTTTTGGGCGGCAACAGCTTCTACAGAATCAGTCGAGAACCCTAGAATCCAGATAACTGAATCGGCGAGGATGATCTCTTGCGAAGACTTGAGCGAGACATTGATTAACCTGAAACTGTTGGCATCCATCTTTCCCAATTGTTGCCCTCAAGGCTAGCTCATCTTCTGCAAAATGGAGCTTGATTTTTATCTGAATCCAGCAGCAGAACCCCAGACTGACCTGTACTGCTTGGGAGGGGCATTTGCACCCTTGACTCGGTCAGAAATTTCAGAAATTATCGAGGCTATTCATATCTCTAAAAACCAATATGGCAAAACCGATGCAGTGTTCTCGCTTAAGAGTTGGGTTGATCGTCTTGTTGAGCAGCACAGTTGGTGCAGTGGGCATGACGCAACTATCCCCGATCGCACAAGCACAATCGGGTGATCCAGTTCAACAACTGATCGATACGAATCGATGTATCCGCTGCAATTTAACCAATGCAGATCTATCGGGCTTAGATCTACAATCAGCCAACTTGAAAGGTGCAAATTTACAAGGAGCCAACTTAGCTGGGAGCAACTTAACGGGTGCGAATTTGCGGAATGTCACCTTTCGGCTCGCCGATCTCAGCAATGCCAATTTAGCAGGCACAAATCTAAGTGGCGTTTATTTCACTCAAGCGATCTTGACCAGTGCCGATTTAAGCAATGCCAATTTAGCCTGGGCTAATTTTGTAAAGGCGGATCTATCCTATGCCAACCTGAGCGGGGGCAATCTGAGTAATACCGACTTAACAGAAGCAAATTTGACTGGCGCAATTTTGGTGGATGCAAATCTAGCCAACGCCAAGCTATATCAAGCGAATTTGATCGATGCAGACCTGACCAATGCCGATTTGACAGGTACGATCATGCCAGATGGCAGCCAAAACTAACCAACAATCAGTCCTTAACTTAAATTAGACAAAGCTAAGGATCGTAGATTTAATCAATCCAAAAATTGTACGGGTGGGTTTAGTAGACCAATCTGCATGCTGCAATGGATTTAACAGCAAAACCCACCCCAACTGATGATTGCAATAGCTCGCGATAGATCAGCTAGCGCACCGTTTTGATGCTATCCACCGTACGAGTGAATCGATCGGTGAAGATACTCATCACGCTCCGTTTGCGAGTAATAATATTGCCGCTGACCGACATGCCTGCCTGTAGCGGAATCTCATTATTGTCAACTTTGATGGTTTGGCGATCGAGCTCAACTCTGACAGGAAACCGATAGTACTTATAGGTCTCGTCTGGAGGTAATGCATCTGAGCCCAGCGTCACAATCTTGCCTTTAATATCGCCGAATTCGCTAAAGGGGAAAGAGTCTACCCGCACATCGACAGGCATACCGGTGTTCACAAAACCGATATCTTTGTTTGTGACATAGACTTCGGCGATCAAAGCATTATTCGGCACAATCTTGAGAATGGGTTCAGTCGAATTGGCAACAAATCCTCGTCCTTTTGCTTTGAGGTCAAACACAACCCCATCCATGGGAGCCCGCAGTTCCTGATACTTCAAGGTAAGTTGAGCTTGACTGAGTTTGCTTTCAGTTTCAGCAATCACTTTTTCGTTGTCCAGGATCAGTTTGTTGATCTGGCTGTCAATATCAGCAATCTGTTTATTATTGGTTGCGATCTTATCCAATAGATCTCGGCTGGATAGAGCTTCCGTATTGGCTAGCTTCTCTTGAGCCTGAGCGATCGCATACTGCAAGCGCTGGGCTTCTTGGGTGAGTCGATCGACTTCTCCACGAGACTCAATCACTTGCTGTTCCTGACGAGTCACCTGCACCCGCTGAACCCCGCCTTCTTCTAACAACGGGACGAGGTCATTGTAGATTTTCTCGTCAATCGCCAAACTTGATTTTTTAGAGGCAAGTTGAGCCTGAGTTTGGCTGAGTTGCTGCTGTAACTGCGAAACTTCCAATCGGGCTGCTGCTGCGCGTGTTTCCGACTCCATCAAACCTGCTTGAATTCGAATTCGCTGCTCTGGCGTTAAACTTGCTCCACCTGTCGATCCAGTAAGCTGCGCCTGATAAAGTTGATTTTCTGAAATCAGTGCAGCCCGATTCTTAGTCAATGACAGAATTTCTGGAGGTAAATTCAGCTGACTGATATCAACATTGGTTGCTGCCCCTGCCAATTGCGATCGATAAAACTGATTTTGCCGAATCAGAGAATTCCGCACTTGCTCGAGAGAACGCTGGTCAGCCTCTGCCGCAGTTGGGTCTAACCGCACCAACACATCCCCTTGCTTGACTGCCTGCCCATCTTTCACATAAATCTCTTCGACAACCCCTCCATAGGGAGCCTGAATTGGTTGCGTTGCACTCTGAGCCTGGAGTTGCCCTTGAGCGGGAACAGCTTCTTCAATCTTGGCGACTGAAGCCCACAGCACCGTGAACGATGCCACGCCAACAATTCCCCATAAAATAGCGCGTGACCAAGTGCTAGGCTGCTGCAGAATGATCGGTTGATCGAAGGCCTCAGCCCGAATCATTTTACTATCAGCGGTTTGAGCCCGAGGTGCCAGATCAGACTTACCTCTAAGCGCTAACCGACCTGGATTTTGTCCCTCTGCATCTCCTGATGAAGCGCCGTTTGCTGTCCTATTTTGTTCATTCATTGCGAAACCTCCTGAGAAAAGGCAAGTGATTCTGGCTAGATGTCAGCAATTGATTTTCGTGTTGGATGATTGAAGTGAGTAACGTCCACAAACACTACATTTCCGCTTCCTGCTGCTGATACAGACAGAAGTACCGGCCTCTGAGTGCCATCAGTTCATCGTGGGTTCCCATTTCAACCGGAGAACCCTTGTCCATCAAGACAATAATGTCTGCGTTCCGAATCGTGGTAAGACGGTGGGTAATAAAGAAAACGGTTCGATCAACCAGTTCTTCTGCCAAATTGAGGCAGACACGACGTTCCGAATCGTAATCTAGGGCGCTGGTTGCTTCGTCCAGGATCAGCAAACTGGGATTTTGTAACACCGTCCGAGCGATCGCAATCCGTTGACGTTGTCCCCCTGATAGTGAAGCTCCTCGCTCACCCACTCGAGTGTTGTAACCATTAGGTAGACCCATGATGAAGTCATGAGCAGCCGCCACGGTTGCAGCTCGAATGATTTCTTCAGCTGAAGCATCTGGGCAGGTTAGTGCGATGTTTTCCTGAATGGAACCTTCAAACAGCAAGGTGTCTTGGGGAACAATCCCAACTTGTTGCCGCAGGGAATACAGTTCGACTTTGCTGATGTCGTAGTCGTCAATCAAGATCCGTCCTGATTCCAACTCATACAGACGCGGCAGGAGTTTCATCATCGTGCTCTTGCCAGAACCGCTTAAACCTACAATGCCCACAAATGAACCCGCTGGAAACTCTAAGCTGACGTTATTGAGCTGGTAGGGGCCGCTGGTACCAAACCGGAACGAGACATCATCAAACTTCACCTTGCCTTTGATTTGCGGCATTGGAATGTTACGGCGATCGGTCTCATCTGCTTCTGGCGCAGAATCAATAATGTCACTCAAGCGTTCTAGAGACAGGCCCACTTCCTGGAAGTTCTGCCAGAGCTGGGCCAGACGCAGCAGCGGTTGGGTGACATAACCAGCAATGATTCGGAAAGCAATCAGTTCACCCAGAGACAGTTCGTTCTGCAACACCAAGTAAGCCCCAACCCACAGCACTAAGAGGCCTGAAAGCTGGTTTAAGAAGTTACTAGCAGATCCCGCCGTGGTTGAAGTCAAGACGGTCTTGAAGCCCGCACTAACATAGCGAGCATAACGATGTTGCCACTGCCACCTTGCTCGCAGTTCCATGTTTTGGGCTTTAACGGTTTGAATGCCCGATACCACTTCTACGAGGTAAGACTGTGTTTCAGCATTGCGTTCTGCCTTGACTCGAAGCTGTTGGCGAATCAGGGGTGAAGCGACGACCGCTAAGAGAATAAACAGGGGAATGGTTGCCAGTGAAACCAGAGCAAGCAGCCAACTGTAGATAAACATCACCACGATGTAAATCACCGAGAAGACTGCGTCTAGTACAACGGTGAGGGCCGTGCCTGTCAGGAACTGGCGGATATTCTCTAGTTCGTTGATACGAGTTGCTAACTCCCCAACGGGTCGCTTCTCAAAGTAACGGAGTGGCAAACGCAGCAAATGGTCGATAATTTCCGAACCCAGGGTCATATCGATCCGGTTCGTTGTATCGACAAACAGATAGGTGCGTAAACTGCTCAACACTGCTTCAAAGACGGCTAATACCAGCAGCAAAACGCCGAGCACATGCAGCGTATCGACGCTCTTCTGGATGATCACCTTATCGATGATCACCTGAATCATGAGTGGGTTTGCCAGGGCAAAGAGCTGAACAAAGAAAGAGGCAACAAACACCTCAATCAGAACGCGACGATGCTTACGAATTGATGGAACAAACCAAGAGAGGCCAAAGCGTTTTTGCGGAGTTTGCTTGGTAGGTTGCAACAGCAGAACTTCACCCCGTTCTCCCCAGGTTTCGGTGAATTCGGACGGCTTGCGGCGAATGATACCCATTTCAGGTACCGCGATCACCATCTCACGTTCGTTAATGCTGTACAGCAGGACTATGCTGTCTTGCCACTGCACCATCGCGGGTGCTTCCAGACGGCCTACGGCACTGGCAGGCACAGCAACCAGTTGGGCATGTAATCCCATCATTTCGGCCACTGCTCCGCACAGCTCTAGGGAAACAGTGCCAGTTCTCTCCATCTGATTGACCAGCACCCGCTTAATCACATCACGACGGAACGGCATGTTGAAATGCTGACATAGCATTTGCAAGCAAGCCATGGCAACCTCAAGATCTCCTCTGCCCCGAACAAAGGGATACTTTTGCGCGGTCTGTTGACTTTGTGCAAGCAGTCCAGGATCGAGGGAAGGTGGCCGATCGGGCGCAAACGGAATATCAGCATCTCCTACAACTTCAGGAACCACGGAGTCTACAGTGTCTGGACTACCCTGAATTTCTTCCGTGATCGAAGTGGGAAAACCAATGATGCGGGCTGGGCGATCGCCATTAACCTCTAAATAGCCCCCTGCAACGTTCTCACTATCGATACGACTGCCCGGAGGGACATTGCTGATGCTGCCACCGCCACTGACTAACCAGATACGATTCGGCTCCAATTGAGCAACTGGGGTTCTACCAGGCGGCAGATTGCAGACGACAGCATTCGTGGCAGACTGTGCAGCCAAAGCCTTCAAATCAGCACTTCCGTTGGCTTGCCGATGCAGCTCTGCACCTAGCAAATCATAGAGTTCAATTAAAGAGCAGCGATTTCGGAAGGCTTCAGCCAGCTTCGGTTCTTGCTGTAAAAGATTGAGAAAGTCTGTGGCTGAAATCGTTAAGCAGATGCTTTCCTGGGAAGAAATTGCTGTCTCGCAGGGAACTTCCCTAACTAAACCGGTCCACCCGACAATTTCACCGGGCTGCAACAATGCCAACGTGACTGGTTTTTGGGTGCGTGGATCATAGCCTAAGAGTCGAATCTGCCCCTGATAGAGGATCGAGACCTGATTGGGCAGACGATCGCGCACCAACACCGCTTGACCAATGCGATATCGGAGGAGCTGAAACTGCTCAGTCAGCCGGTCCAAAGTACTAGATGAAAGCTGATTAAATGGTTCAACGGTTGTTAAAAACTCTTGAACATTTGATTTTGTATAGGTCATGGTGCTGTGGGGGTAACGGCAGAGTCACTATTAACGTCGGTTGAGATAAACGAATTTAGCTGCTCCAGTTGGTTTTGCAACCACTCATTGAAACATTCGTTCAACAATCGCCGTCGCATTGATTCATCCAGCTGAGCAGGAATAAATCTCTCAAGACGGACTAGCACAATCCACTCGCCAACACGAGTCGGCGGACTCAATTGTCCGGGCTGACTCAAGGTAAGAATCTGTGCCAGGGTTGGATGCGGAACACTCAATTCAACTGGACCGATCAAACCATCGGTTTGGGCTTCTGGTCCCTGTGAGTAAGCGCGTGCCAGCTCTGCAAAAGATTGTTCCCCTTCAAGGATGCGGAAATATAGTTCTTGAGCAATGCCTATATCCTGGGTTCGAATCAGAGAGTAAATGACCTTATCCAACCGATCCTTGCGACTGAGAAAATAAGACTCTAATTTCGGTCCCCAAGTCTGTCGCTTGTACTTTTCAACTCTCAGATCACGCGTTGCCAAAGAATCGAGCTGGGCCTGGGTCATGCCATGACGTTTTAGCCAAGCCTGACGAGTTTCGTCTGTCGTAATTTGATTCTGGGTATAAAACTGCTGTCGGGCGGTTGTCTCCTCTTCGGAGGTGCATTCAATCGACTCAATTGCCTGGTCAATCAGAATCTCTTGCAGGAACTGGGGCAGCATCTGATAGCCAGCCATGATTGGCAGGACTTCTTCAGCCTTAATAGAGCGATTCCCGATGGTAAGCACGACGGTCATTCAGCCGATTCCTTAAAATGTCTTCAGTATTAGGCAGCCAACCCTATGACATACTTTGCCTTAATTCCCTAGCGATCGGGGAATTATTATGATTTATTTAGCTAATCTTCAAAACTACCAGCCATTTGGCCGATGTGATGGACATTGATATTTCTTGACTCATGAGGGTTGACAAGGACGCTGTCTAGCATTCCCTTTACTAGATACAACGGCACCAGGTTTAGATCCAGATAGTAATTCAGCGAATAAATTTTGTAACCACGATTTAATAAATCAGTGCTTGATCTAAGGCCAATCTTTTGCTCTGAAGGTTGAAATTACTACACTATCAACCAACAGCCTTACTCATTACAGCCTCACTTGTTTGCTCTACTTCCGGCAGTTAAGCATCTCAGCGGAGTTCATACGAGATTCACATTGAAATGTCATCTTGGTAACACTGGAGAGAGAACTCTCGTTTGCTAGTCTGAGGAAGTTCTCTGAATCAAGACTTCAACCATGCATAGATTGCTTTCGGGTAAATTGAGCATTGAACAGATCGCGATCGAAATTGCTGATCTACCCCTGTCGCTGCAAGGGACCAAGTTGACCCAGCTTTCGGATTTGCACTTTGATGGATTGCGGTTATCTAAAAGGATGCTGACAGAGGCCATTGCCGCTAGCAACGCCGTGCACCCTGATTTGGTCATCTTGACGGGAGACTATGTGACAGATGATCCCGAACCAATCAAGGTTTTAGCAAATCACTTAAAACGGTTGGAGAGTCGGCTGGGCACCTACGCAATTCTCGGCAATCACGATATCTACCCCAGAGGCTCACAGGCCCAAATTACACAAGCGCTTGAGGCAGTTGGCATTCATGTGCTTTGGAATCAAATTGCCTATCCTCTGGGATCAGAACTACCGATCGTCGGGCTAGCCGAGTTTTGGTCTAGAGACTTTAATCCGGACTTGGTCCTAAACCAGGTTGATCCCGACACACCCCGTCTTGTCCTTGTTCACAACCCAGATTCAGCAGCTCTCCTCAAACAGTGGCGGGTTGATTTGCAACTTTCCGGCCATACTCATGGCGGACAGATCGTGATTCCGGGACTCGGACCGATACCCAGCCGTTATCAAGCATTTCGCCGCCATATCCCCAAATCATTGCGACGTTGGATTCCCTACATGCGGGAGGACTGCTACAGAGTTGCTCGTCACTGGGAGTGGGCACAAGGATTACACCAAGTTGGCAACAACTGGCTATATGTCAACCGTGGCTTGGGAACCTACTTACCCGGCAGACTCTTCTGTCCTCCGGAAGTCACCGTGATCAGGCTGTTAACGAAACAGTCTCGTCCATTAACTGTTTGACTTGGTTGATCTAGACGATCGGCATATGTTTAAACATCCGAGCCTGGAAGGGCATTTTGACGCGTTTGATTCAGGCTCTGGTTATAGCGAGTATAGGCAGTACTGCTAGGATTGCTATGCTCCCGCAGGTAGTTAGCCACAATACTCACATTCGCGATCCGCAAGCTCATGAGCTTATTCAGCACCCGATCGAGCGCTGTCCGATTCGTCTTATTTGCTGCAACCACCATAAGTACTTCATCGACTTGAGCCGTCAAGAAGCTGGCATCCGTCAAGCCAAACAGGTGGGGTGTATCATAAATGACCAGATCAAAGAGCGATTGGAATTTTTCCATCAGCAGCTTCATTTGATCCGAGGCCAGCAGTCGGGCTGAACCCGGCATGGAAGATCCAGCAGGTAACACAAATAAATTGTCTGCTAGGGGCGATCTTTGAATCAGTTCTTCAGGATTGAGATTGTTTGACAACAGATCGCTTAACCCACGTGAATTTCGTAAATCAAGCCGCGTGTGGATTTGAGGTAACCGCAAGTTGGTATCTACCAATAACACCCGCTGACCAGTTCCCGCCGCTGTTTGAGCTAGATAAAGGGCAACGGTCGTCTTCCCATCCCCTGGTTCGGCAGAACAAACCATCAGTGATTGAATTGGAGGTTCCGCCAGTCGAATATTGGAATAGAGATCGCTAAAAGCCTCCCGGAACGAGGCGGTTTCTAGACGGCTATCTTCAATTTCACCGGCTGTGCCAAAAGTTGAAGGAAATTCTAGCGACTGCTTTGCACCACGCGAGAACGGAATCACGCCAACCAAGGGGAGCTTGATGGCTTCTTGAATATCTTCCGCAGTATAAAAAACATTCCGATAGCGTTCTAACAACAGAGCAAGCAAGGTGCCCAATAGCAACCCTAATGCCGCTCCAGCGATCACTAAATTAGATGCCTTCGTTGGTTCAGGAATTGGATTCCCTTCAGAATCACGAGGGATGATCGGTTCAGACACTAATTCCCAAGGAACTTCCGTTTGAGCAGCTTCGACTCGCAGGGTTTCCCGTTGAGTTTGGAGTCGATTCAGCGTTTGCGTCGCAATTTCCAGCTCGCGGGTGAGATCGTTATACTGTCGAGCAACAGAAGGAAACTGTTGTAGGCGTTGTTCAAAACCACGCTGGACTCGATCGATCTCTCGATTGCGCACCTCCAGCATCTGAATCTGGTTTCCGGCTTCCACCAGTTGTCCAATCAGATCAATGCGAACCGAATTTTGGTAAGTCAGTGCTGCAGAGTTATCTGGAGAGTCAATCTGCTCCGCTGCAATCTGCTGCCCTGTGACCTGACGCACCCGCTTCGACAACAACCCTAAAATTTCCTTTTTGCGCTCTTGCAGCGATTTTAGAACTGGGCTGTCTGCATTAAATCGTACGGATTCTGTGGCAATCTGGTTCTCCACCTCCGCCAAGTTTGCCTGCAACGTGGTGTAGGTAGGATCTTCACTTAAAGCTGAAGCAGCAATCGCCGCTTGTGGACTCAAACGACCAATCTGAGTATAGAGATTGTTGTAAAGCGTTTTTTGTTCTTGCAACTCCCGCGTGGTTTCTTGCTTCAGAGTATTAATGGTATCGATACGCTCTGAAAGTTGGCCGCCTTGAGCATCGACATCGATCAAATCATAGCGCTGCTGCAACTGCTGAATTTGATCCTGAATGCTGCTCACCCGTTTTTGGGCTTCAGGCAATTGGTCATCGATAAACTTAATCCCTTCGCCAAAGCGAGTTTTCCGTTCTTCTAAACTGTAGCGGAGGTAGCGATCGGCAGTTACCTTCAGCACCTGCTGTACCAAGGAAGAATCTGCATCTTCGTAAGTGACTTTGATAATGCGAGTTGCATCATTCGGACCCGCATTTTCCGGCACCAGCCGCAATACCTTTAATCCAGTCCGCAGCTGGGCCAGCGTAAAGTTGGGATATTGGGTCTGAACCTCTTGAGCGATCGAGTTCAGCATCCCTGGACTTTGTAAAATTTCAATCTGGGTGGGGTAATCCAGCCGGAAGACATCGCCAGAAGGAATTGCATCACCCTGGGAGCGAGTGACCGTGAGGGGATCTGTTGCCCGCCCCGCATTTGTGACAGGCTCAACCAGGAGCTGGAAGTCTCCCTTATAGTTGGGGCGAATTTTCATCGCCTGGAAGCTAGCGGCAACTGCGACGATCGTTGCAATTCCTGCAATCAGAAGTGCCTGTCGCTGAATTGTTCGACCTAGCGATCGTAAATTCAGTCCTCGATTTGGCGCACTATCGACTTCATCCACTTCAGAAGGGGGAGCCTGTACGATCGATCTACCCCGCATATTAGGCGCTGAGGCTTGAGTGATTTGTTCAATCTCCATATTGACCTCTATGTCGCTGATCACCGACTTGTTCAAGAGAAACCCTAGATTTTTGCGCCGCTACAAGAAAAAAGAGGCATTGCGGGCTTGTGGGCAAGAACCACCCAAAACCCCGAAGTTGGATGGCCGATAGTAAACACTTTATGCGATGGCTGTTGAACACGGCTAGTTTTTGTATCAGCTCCCGTCGAAATGGTCTATCAATCTCAGTGCTAGTTGCCAATGTCATCGATCGTATTCACCGTACCGAAGATCGTGTTAAAGATGCCAAACATCTGTTCAAACGGCGTGAGCACTGACTCTAAATTATCTGAAAAGACCGCTCTGCCATTGCGACTGACAATAATTGTGTCATAGTCACGTAAAGCCGGATTGGTCTCATCGTTGATGCCAGCCGTCAGGTCAACATCGACAGTCCGACGCACTGCCGTGCCATTTGAGTTCAGCCGAATTAACTCCACCTTACTGGTGCGTGCCCTCGGTCGCTGGAAGCCCCCTGCTGCTAATAGCACTTGGTTCATAGGTGTATTGGGAGGAACTTCAACAACCCCAGGGTCATTCACTTCTCCAATGANCATTCACTCGCACTGTTTCAGGCGAGAAATTGGCTGAACCCAGTACCAAAGCCTCGTTTTCATTCAGGGTTGTTGCAGTCGGAATCACTAAAGCATCACGATCGCGCAGTCGGATATCTTGGTTCAGCTCGCCCGATCGCAACAGTTCCCACAAATTAACATCAATGACTTCCAGCGAGCCATCTGAGAGGGGACGACGCACCTGCACTCGACGCAGATCGGCAAATTGAGACAATCCACCCGCAGCCTGAATCGCTTTTGTCACCGTTGGCCATTGATTCGCCACGCCTCCACCTGTCCCCGCCGCTTCAACCAAAATGCGGTTATCGGTTGCACCTTCAGGACTGATGACATAGGCTCCCGGTCGTTTCACCTCTCCAGAAACACTAATTCGCAGCGATCGAGTATTCAATAAACTAACCGAAATTAGCGGATCGCGAATATAGCGGGCATAAGCAGCTTCGATCGCATCCTCTGCTTGACGTAGCGTTAACCCCTGTACTGGCACTGTCCCCGCCCAAAGTAAATTAACCGTACCATCCAGTTGAACAATGTAATGGCCGGCGGTTGCACCACTCAGCTCCGGCACATTGAAAATGTCAAGTTGGATCTCATCACTGGGCCCCAATGTGTATGACTCTTCATAGGGAAAAGCGGAAGTGGGTGGCGGTACGATCGTTCTGGTTGGCAAGGAAGGAGTCAAAATGACGCCTCGGCGCGGTGCTGTCGGAGTTGTTGGGCTGGGTGTCGTCACAGGAGCAGGAGTTGCCTGCTGTGCTAGAAGCGAAGTCGAAGGATTGGTCGCTTCAGCAGATGCCGCAGTAGAGGCCTGTCCTGGAACTGCCCAGCTTAAACTTGCAGCAAGCACAAACAGACTCAGCCAGCGTGGCAAGAGCAAACCCTTGAATCTGCTGTCAGAAACTAGCAGACGCTGGAACAAAGACGGACCTTGATAAACCTCTCTGCACCGCGCAGGTTGGACCTGATTCACAATTGCACTCATCATCATCTAGCAGTTCTAGAAATTTTCAGGATTGGGAAAATGGTTGGTTCAGGGCAGCTTGTTAGGGGTGATGTCATTGCACTCGAGATAGTCTTGGCCAATGCCATTTTCTCCCTGTTCGACACTCTAATCTTGTCATCCGGAAGCCTAGCTGTGAAAATTCTGCTTGATTAGACTGCAAAAACATCGTTAAAACGCCAACTCACTAAAACAACCCGCATCTTCAGAAACAAATACATTCAGAGAACCCACAACGAGAATGCGGAGCACGGCTATAGATTCCTAAATTAGCGAGGAGCTAGCGTGAAGAAAACAGCAGTCAAACTTATGATTCAACGTACCACAAGTTGTAGAGGAAACCGGCATTGAACTGGACGATCTCCCCAAGACTTTACTGAGGAAGCACGCTTCTTCGCCAAAACTTCGCAAAAGCAATGTAAGATTTACACGCATTTTCACGGTTGACAAAGTCAATTTGGCTCTTATTTCTAATTCAGTAGTCCTAACTCTTCTCTGTTTTAACCCGAGTTTTAACCCGATGCCCCTGATGCATTAAATGCTGTCGCTACAGTAAGAGAACACCTCTTGACAATCCTCATGTCTGAATTGTGTGACTGGCGAATCCAACCCCTAGTTCCACTCCCATCCTGGTTATTGGCAGCAGTGCGCCTTTATCTCCCAGATGCCTCAGGACAATATGCGGCCCAAGTACTTTGGCAACGAGGGATTCAGCATCCTGATCAGATCGATGGCTTTATCAACTATCAGCATTACCAGCCTACTAGCCCATTTGCATTTGGCGAAGAAATGGAAGAAGCTGTGCTACGCCTTCAGCAAGCCGTGCAGAGCCAGGAGAAAGTCGCGATTTGGGGCGATTTTGATGCGGATGGACTGACTGCCACTGCGGTGCTGTGGGATGGGTTGGGAGAGTTTTTCTTGCCCGATCGCCTCACCTATTTTGTTCCCAATCGTCTGACCGAATCCCATGGTCTCTCAATCAGCGGCATTGATGCTTTAGCAGCTCAAGACTACCGTTTGATAGTCACCTGTGATACTGGCAGCACCTGTCTCACCGAATTGGACTATGCGCAGCAGTGCGGCATTGATGTGATTGTCACCGATCACCATACGTTGCCGATCGATCGCCCACCTGTAATCGCCATCATTAATCCTCGCTCCTTACCTTCAGACCATCCGTTTGCCCACCTCTCAGGCGTTGCAGTTGCCTATAAGTTAGTGGAGGCCCTTTACCAAACCCTACCGGACATGCCTCAGCGGCCCCTTGCCAATTTGTTGGATTTAGTGGCGATCGGTCTAATTGCTGACTTGGTAAACCTCACGGGCGAATGTCGTTATCTTGGGCAGATCGGCATTGCTCAGTTGCAGAAGAACCAAGACCCGATTCAGCCGCCTCGACCCGGCATTGCGAAATTGCTCGAACTTTGTCGGCGCAGTGGTGATCGGCCTACCGACATTTCCTTTGGTTTAGGCCCTCGGATTAATGCAATCAGCCGGATTCAGGGCGATGCTCGATTTTGTGTTGAGTTACTGACCAGTCAGGATCGCGATCGCTGCCAGCAGTTAGCTCTGGAAACCGAACTGGCCAATACTCGCCGTCGTGCGTTGCAGCGAGAAGTAATACAGCAAGTTAAAGCCAAGCTTGCAGATTTAGATCTCTCGACCACCCGCGTGATTGTCCTCGTCGATGCTCAGTGGCCGATCGGCATTCTCGGTCTGGTCGCAGGCCAAATCGCCCAGGAATACAATCGTCCGACCATTTTGCTGTGTATTGATGAAACGGCTGGACCCGATCAATCTCCACCTCTGGCTCGTGGGTCTGCCCGATCGATCGCGCCAATTGACCTATACGATCTGCTGGAACAGCAAAAACATCTCCTGCATCGCTTTGGTGGCCATCCTCTGGCCGGAGGCCTGAGCTTACCCGTCGAACATATTCCGCTGTTCACTGAGGCCGTGAATCAGCAATTGCGATCGCAATCTCCGGAGCCCAATTTTCACCTCACGCTTGTTGTTGATTTAATCGTGACGGTCGCGGAACTGGGCAAAGGCTTGTTTCAGGAGCTGAAGCTGTTAGAGCCTTGTGGCATGGGCAATCCTGTCCCTAAATTGCTGATCCAAAATTGCTGGTTTAGCCGGAGCTGGCATCGCAAACTCAAAGATCTGACGGGCCAAAAGCTGGAATATCTCAAAACCGAATTTGAGCTCCGGGATGACTCCTGTATTCACAGTTTCCCGGGCGTGTGGTGGGGACATTATAAGGATGAGCTGCCGATCGGACGATGTGATGCCATAGTTGAGCTGGATTTCAACAGTTATGAAGATGCCAAACGCCAGAAACGCTATGAAGTGCGGCTGATTGCTGTTTGTAAAACCGCTGAGTTGATGCCAGTGCCTAATCCCCAGCATTGGTTGATCGATCGCCGCCATGACTCGATCGAACTGACTGATTCCAGTTCTGCTCAAGGCTTACAGATGCACACCAGTCCCGCAAGTTGGGCAGAATTCTATGCCTGGTGTTGTCGTGCCCAGCAAACTCAACAGCCGCTCGTTTTGGCTTACTCTGCTCCTGTAGTCCAGCCGCCGCAGGAACTCTGGCAACAGCTCGTTGGCATCGCCAAATATCTGAGTCGCACGGGCAAAACCGCCAGTCTGGCTGAGTTGCAGGAAAAACTGAATTTGGGCGATCGATCTTTACAGATTGGCTTTGAAACGCTGCAAAAACTTGGCTTTGAGGTGAAAACAAGCAAATCAGGCTTACAGATTTTCTGGGAAGCAGGTGCCGCTATCAGTGCCACTACCGAAGATAGGGGATTTATCGTCGCTCTGGAGCAGTTTACCCAAGCCATTCAGGAAGAACAATTTATGCGGCAATACTTTTACCAGGCTCCCTTAGCGTTGCTCCAAACGGCTGCCGATCGCCATGCTAGTTCTTCTGAATCCAATGGAGCAGCAATCTAAGTTGCCAAATTCGGCGTTTATTTAGACAGTAGAAGAGTTGTATGGGAATAGCCAGATGGTTCAGTTTGCCTCCTCCCCCAATTCACAAGACAATCCTGCCGCACTGCAAAGCTCAACCGCGATTCGAGACATCCTGCGGCAGCAGCGAGCCTTTTTTGAGACTGGCAAGACCCAATCCTATGAGTTTCGGTTAGCCCAACTCAAAGCTTTGAAGCAAGCCGTGTTGGATCACCAAACTGAAATTCTGGCCGCGCTGAAAGCCGATCTGAGCAAGCCCGAACTGGAGGCTTATCTCACCGAAATCTGGGTGATTAAGGAAATAAATGAAGCGATCAAGCAGTTGCGATCGTGGATGAAACCCAAGTCGGTGCCGGTCCCGCTGGAACAATTCCCAGCAAAAGCCCGGATCTGCCCCGAACCTCTGGGCGTTGTTTTGATTATTGGTCCCTGGAACTACCCATTTCAGCTCATGATTTCTCCGCTGATTGGGGCGATCGCGGCTGGCAACTGCGCCTTGCTTAAACCCTCTGAAATTGCGCCTCACACTTCTCGGATTGTGGCCTCGCTGATTAGCAAAACCTTTGATCCGGGCTATATCTCAGTGGTTGAGGGTGGCGTTGAGGTGAGTCAGGCAGTGCTGGCAGAAAAGTTCGACCATATCTTTTTCACAGGCGGAACGGCGATCGGCAAAATCGTTATGGCAGCAGCGGCTCAACATCTTACCCCAGTCACGCTGGAATTGGGTGGCAAAAGTCCCTGCATTGTCGATACCGAGATTCAGGTAGAATATGCCGCAAAACGTATTGTTTGGGGTAAATTCATCAACGCAGGGCAAACCTGCATTGCTCCCGACTATATGCTGGTCGATCGCCGCATTAAACCTGCCTTACTGGAGGCTATGAAAACGGCTGTGCAGGAGTTTTACGGCGAAGATCCGGCCCAAAGCCCTGACTATGCCCGCATCGTTAGCGATCGCCATTTCAACCGACTGATCCAATTCCTGCATGAGGGTCAAGTTTTTGTGGGTGGCACTCACAACGCTGCCGATCGCTATATTGCACCAACAATCCTGGATCAGGTGCCCCTCAATGCCGCTGTGATGCAGGAGGAAATTTTTGGCCCTATCCTGCCGATCATTGAATATGAGCAGATTGCTGAAGCGATCGCCCTGATCAAATCCAAATCAAAACCGCTTGCCCTCTACATCTTCTCGCGCGATCCACAATTCCAGGACCGAATTTTGCAGCAAACCTCGTCGGGCGGTGTCTGCATCAACGACACCATCATGCATATCGCCACTTCATCCTTGCCGTTTGGTGGGGTGGGCGAAAGCGGCATTGGCAGTTATCACGGTAAGGCCAGCTTTGATACTTTCAGCCATTACAGAAGCATTATGGTGAAAAATTTCTGGTTTGACGTGAAGTTGCGCTATGCCCCTTATGCCGGCAAATTAGGACTGTTCAAACGCATTATTGGATAGATACCGTTTAGGCAAAACCCTTATGTTCAATTTCCTCAATTCACTGATAGGCCGCAAGCCCCAGCCCGTGAAAGCTCAGGTTGAGATCTATACTTGGCAAACCTGTCCCTACTGCATTCGCGCCAAAATGCTGCTGCAATGGAAAGGGGTGAAATTCATCGAGTATAAGATCGATGGAGATGGCGCTGCCCGGGTGCGGATGGCAGAGCGTGCCAATGGGCGACGCACCGTTCCCCAGATTTTCATTAATCATCAGCATATCGGCGGCTGTGATGATCTGTATGCGCTCGATCGCCAAGGTCAGTTAGATCCCCTGCTGATGCAGAGCGCGGAAGGTGCTGCCTGAGATTCCCCCACCTGCGATCGATCATCCTGACTATTTGCGTCACTATGGCTGGATGCGGCAAGCAATCATTCTTGCAGCGGCAGCCGGAGAGGCAGGAGAAGTTCCCGTGGGTGCGATTGTGGTGGATGGGAACGATCGTCTGATTGCCGCAGCAGAAAATCGACGCGAACGCGATCACGATCCAACCGCCCATGCGGAAGTGCTGGCCTTGAGAGCAGCAGGGCAGGTGATGCGAAGCTGGCGACTCGAAAGCTGTACCCTCTATGTGACGCTGGAACCCTGTCCGATGTGCAGTGGCGCAATCATTCAGGCGCGTTTAGGACTGCTTGTTTATGGTGCAGATGATCCCAAAGCGGGCGGAATTCGAACCGTGCTGAATTTGCCCGATAGTCCGGCTTCCAATCATCGCCTCGCTGTCCTGGGCAGCATTTTAGAAGCGCCCTGCCGCCAACAATTACAAACCTGGTTTGCCCAACGCCGATCGACCAAACCCGCTTAATGCTCAATTTCAAGCGATCGCTCCTGCGACAAGAGCCTTAGCCATGGTGGTTAATCCCCCACCAAAAGCAGGAATCAAAATCAGAATCATCAGCACAAAGAGCGCCACTCGACTTCTTTGCAGAGATTGCAACGGTGGAATGATTTCAGAAACGACTTGAAACCCATCCAGTGGCGGAATCGGAATCAAGTTCAGCAGAAATAGCAGCAAATTGATTTGGGCCGCCAGCAGCAGGAACTGGGGATTCACCAGATTGAGCAAAATGCTTGTATGCTCCAGCTTATAGGTCTGAATCAGCAAAAAGCCGATCGCTAAATTGGCCAATGGTCCTGCCATAAACACCAGAATGCTGCTCAGTTTGCCGAACCGAAACTTGGTTGGGTTGACTGGCATTTGTCCCCAGGCAATTCCTGCGACGCAAAGAAATACAAGGGATTGCCAACTCATCAGGCGGATCGGATTGAAAGACAAATACCCGCTGACACGGGCCGTATCATCTCCCTGACTAAGGGCAACCAAACCATGCGCCAGTTCATGCAGCATGACTGAGACAATCACGATTGCAACTGTGGTGAGAAACAGCATTGGGTTAACCAGGACAGTTTGGATAAACAGTACAGGTTTTGCGCTTAACCCAGCTATTAATTCGGAAGAAATCACAGTATCTCCTCGAGATCATCAAAATTGTATTAAATCAAACATGAGATCAGCATACCCATCGTTGAGTCTTGGGAAAGCACGAGAGAATCAGGATCCTGGAATAGAACGCGAATTGATAACTGGTTTTTGATGTATCTAATAACACAAACATAAAATCCGGGACTGGTTTTACCCCCCATTCCATCTAGGGAACCGCACCCCGAATCTGTTTAGGAATTAATCAGCCTGAGAGAGAATGGAGTTGTCCTGAAGTCAATCAGGGATTTCATTGCTAAAACTGCTGCTATGACCGATCCTTCTTCCTCTGAAGCGACTGCTGCTAAACCAATGTCATCCAGTCTGCAAGATTTGCATTTCAATCGGGCCCGATCGAGCCTGAAGCAAACGCTGAATCGCTATATGCAGCAGTTGAAATATCGAGGACAGCGCAGCACCGCAGCCGTTGAACTGCAAGCCTCTGTGAAAATGGATTGCGATCGCCTCACTGCCGTCTTAGAGAAATTAGATCAGGGCCTGATTCGTATTGCCGTGTTTGGGCTGGTGAGTCGGGGTAAATCAGCCGTGATTAATGCGCTGTTGGGACAAAAAGTCCTGCAAACGGGTCCCCTGCATGGTGTGACTCAATATCCTCGATCGGTCTACTGGACTTTTGCGGCAGGAAAAACCCAAATCGAATTAATCGATACGCCGGGACTGGATGAANGTGGGTGGCGAAAGTCGGGCCAGCATGGCGAAAACTGTAGCTGAGCAAGCCGATCTGATTTTGTTTGTTGTCGCGGGTGACATTACGCGCACAGAATATCAAGCCTTGACGGAGCTGCAAGCAGCCTGCAAACCGATTATTTTGGTGTTTAACAAAACCGATCTCTACCCCAATCTCGATCGCCAGACGATCTATCGCAAGCTTGAAACGCTGTTTGCTGCCGATCGACTTTCAGCCCCTTCAGGCAATCGTCCGATTTTGGCTCCAGAAGATATTGTCCGAGTTGCTGCTGAACCAGCACCCTTGGAAGTGCGGGTTGAGTGGGAAGATGGCCGAGTCACGCATGAATGGGAAACTCCACCTGCCCAAATTGCAGAATTGCAGCAAAAGCTAATTGAGATTCTCGATCGCGAAGGCAAGTCTTTGCTAGCGCTGAATGCCTTGCGGCAAGCTCGTGAAACCGATTTGAATTTAGCGCGCAAAACCCTCAAGCTGCACAGGACTGAAGCCGAAGATTTGATCTGGCAGTTTGCCAAGTGGAAGGCGATCGCGGTAGCGGCCAATCCCATTGCCTTACTGGACTTAATGGGTGGAGCGGTGACTGATCTGGTGATGATTCGCAACCTGGCGAGACTGTATGGGTTGCCAATGACCAATCATGAGGCAGGTAAGTTGTTGCGGGCGATCCTCTGGAGTTCTGGCAGTCTGCTCGTCGGCGAAGTTGGCAGCAGCTTGCTGTTTGGTGCCGGAAAAAGTGCAGCAGCAGTCGCCTCTACGTTTGACGGAATTTCTGGGGTGATGGCCTATGGCAGTGCGGCAGTGGCGCAGGCGAGTTTAGCCGGATATGGTTCTTACCGGGTGGGGAAAGCGGCACAGGTTTATCTGGAGCAAGGCTGCTCTTGGGGACCGCAGGGGGTTAACACCGTCATGCAGGAAATATTGCAGCAGGTAGATTCAGAAACTGTGCTGCATCGCCTCCGGCAAGAGCTCACCCCTGATGCTTAGCTTCTAGATGCTTAATGTCTTACTAAGTAGGTAGGCGTGATTAATTTGCAGATCGGCAATAGGGCGAGCGTCTCGCTCGCGGGCATCTTGCCCGCACTTTGGATCTGGAAGTTTATTCGATTGCCCTACCCATTGCGCTTGAAGATGGACACTACTCGATCTTTGATTTGATTCACGGCAGCGCCAATGCCACCTGTTGTGATCGATTCAGGTTTTGTGGCGAGCTGAATCGGTTCATCCTTAAACTGCTTGAGGCGATACCCATATTCCAGTTGGTTCTGGTGCTTTTTCAGCACAGGATAGAGACGAAATGCCCCCTGCAGCAACTCTTGCTGATTCGCAAAAACGGCCTGATTGATCTGGCTCGATCGCTTCACGGTAATCACACCAACGGGGTACCAATTCTTTTTACCCTGGATGCGAATGTAAACCTCAAAATCTGGCAACCCATCGGCCTTCATCTGCTCATATTCTTTGGCCGCTTTTTCCCGTTCTACTGCTCGCTTCGAAACTTTAGGCTGAGGTTGAGGTTTGCCGAATCCCAGGTTTGCTGACATTGCAATTATCCATAAACTTAATAAAAGTTTACAGCGTTTTAAGGATTTTGTCTTTGTGGCTGATCAGCCAATCAGATAAACCGATCGCGCTGGGATGGGCTGTCTAAATCCCAAATTGGTCCTTTTGGCACAATACCGCTAGGATTCACCCTGGTGTGGCTGATGTAGTAATGGCGCTTGATGTGATCGAGGTTGCAGGTTTGCTTCACCCCTGGAGTTTGATAAACGTCGCGCAAATATCCCCAGAGATTGGGGTAATCGACAATGCGGCGCAAATTGCACTTGAAATGCCCGTAATAGACAGGGTCAAACCGCAAGAGCGTTGTGAATAAGCAAATATCTGCTTCCGTGAGCTGATTGCCACAGAGATAGCGCTGCTGTTGCAAAACTTGTTCCCAGTGATCCAGGGCTTCAAATAATTCAGTAACGGCAGTTTCATAGGCAGCCTGCTGGGTCGCAAATCCTGCCCGGTACACGCCGTTGTTAATCGGCTGATAAATGGCATCGATCGTCTGGTCAATCTGCTGACGCAACGGTTCAGGATAAAGATTGCAGGTAGACTCAGCAACTGCCCCAAACTCCATGTCCAACATCCGCATGATTTCGCGGGATTCATTGTTGACGATCGTGTTGGTCTGCTTATCCCACAAAACTGGCACCGTGACTCGTCCGCTATAGTCGCGATCGGCTTTGAGATAGATTTCCCGTAAGTAGCGAGCCTGGTTGACCGTATCAGGAATGCAATCTGGTCCGGTCGAGAACTCCCACCCCTGCTCTGCCATGATCGGATCGACGATGGAAATCGAAATTGCTGCTGTCAGTCCTTTAAGTTGTCGCGTAATCAGAGTGCGGTGTGCCCAAGGGCAGGCTAGTGAGACATAAAGATGATAGCGATCGGCCTCAGCAGGAAAGCCACTTGACCCATCGGCACGAATCCAATTGCGAAAGGTGGTTGACGGTCGAATAAATCGTCCCTGCTGGTCTTCTTGTTCTCGCTCAGATATCCATTGACCTTGCTGCAAAACACCCAGTGCCATCTCAGTTCCTCAATTGAGCTAAGCAAAACCAGCTTATCGAGCGACTCATGCCATGTAAACCAACGCAAGACAGAATTGCATTTGTGATCATCTCAAGTTGTCTGCCAAAATCCTCCAAGGCACACGCAGCATGGGGTCGCAATCGTCTAGTGCTGAGATAAACCCTTTGAATGATGGCAAACAGACCTTGTTCTGACAGGCTGATGCTAGAGTGCTATGCACGATACGCAATTTTTACAACTCATCCAACAACACACATCAAACAACACAATCTATGATTAAGTCCTGGATGGTTATTGGCGGCATCGCGTTGCTGCTGGCAGTGATCGGGGGAAGCATTGTTCCACCTAAAGGGGTGCAGTGGTTCAGGCGGTTGCGCCGACCAAACTGGTTGACCTTTGAAAAAATCATTCCATTGATCTGGATCTTTGTGCTGACCTGCGGCGTGTGGTCAGCCACATTGGTTTGGAATCATGCTCCAGGCACTTCAACAACCTGGCTATTTATGGCAGGTTATATTTTATTGGAACTGGCGATTCTGGCCTACAATCCGGCAATTCTGGTAGGGCGAAACCTACGGCTTGGAACGATCGTCGGCTTAATTGGATTTGTGATTGGTCTGGTGTTAACTCTGGCCGTGTTCAACGTTTCTGGACAGGCTGCTCTGTTATTGTTGCCGTTTTTGATTTGGAGTCCGATCGGTACTTACACAACCTGGGCGATGGAAAAACTCAACCCCACTGAATCTCACTAGATTCTTTAAGTTTCTGAATGCCTTAAGCCGCCGAAAGACAGAGAACGAATAGGAACGTTAAGCTTTGCGATCTTCATCAAATCGATCAACATTCAGCCGCGCAAATTGAGAACTTGGATCTAAAATCGTTAACCGAGATAGCAGAGGGAATTATCTCACTCTTGCTACGATGGACATCCGAAATCTATGGTTGTCGGTTTTAGGAGATTATGATTCATGCCGCATTTTGAGAAACCGATTCGCAAGCGTTTTTACCGAATGTTGAGTTTGGTCGGGTTAGCTCTGGTGATGACTAGTTGTTCTGAAAGTAAGGTTTCTCAGTGCAATAAGCTGATTGAAATCGCCAATCAAGCTGTTTCGGGGGTGAAAGCTGTATCCGAGAATCCCAAGCCAGACAGCATTGAATCGATGAACAAGATTGCGGATGTCGCCAATACGGCAAAATCGCAGATGGAAAAGCTACAGCTCTCAGATGACAAGCTCAAAGCTTTCCAGACTCGCTTCATCACCATGTATACCGACACCAATCAAGCAACCCGTGATTTAGTGGGAGCTGCCGAGAAAAAAGATGCTCCGGCGGCCCAAAAGGCTTTTGATGCATTGCAAAATGCTACCTCTCAGGAAGGGCCGTTAGTGAACGAAGTCAATTCTTATTGTGACGCAACTCCTGCCTCGGCTACGGGAACAACCAGTCCAAGTGCTTCGCCTAAATAACCTTAAGACCTATTCTCAGTTGGTTCCGAGGATTTCAGTTTGTCTAACTTGATTTTGTCAACCTCGTGATGGGTTGCCGTGATCTAACTGGCACCATAGCGAGCGATCGCCTTAAAATCAGGTTGTTTTTGGCTACATAACCAGGCCCAGAGCTGATCGCCATAGGAAAAATGCCACCATTCTTGGGGATGTTGGGCAAATCCTGCGGCGTTCATGATTTGTTGTAGCAACTTGCGATTGTCCCGATACTGCGCGAACTTTGTTTGCTTCTGTTCATCTGCGATCGAAGCACGGATTGAAGCCCTGATTGGAGTAACGCGGCTGGCATCGGAGAGCACTGAGTCATAGTAATTGGGGTAGGAGCGCGGCGACATTTCATCGATCGGAGAACCCATATCCACAGGCTGTCCCTGTTCGTCTACCAACGTCACATCGATCGCCGCTCCGGTGCTATGGGGGGGTGGCGTTTTAGGATCGTGGCTTGGCGTGGCCCAAAACTGCTGCACTTGTTCCAGAATGGCTTGATGCTGCGCTGGAGTGAGGTTTTCCAGAATCAGCCCCTGTTCTTGCACGGCTTGTCCGAATGCATGGTCCACCATGAATTGCTGCACGGCAATCGGTCGATAGGCATCGAAAATTTGGATTCGCCAATCGGGATGTAGCTGTTGAAGATGGCCCTGCGCTTGGGTCAACCGTTCCAGCACGCCTTGCCGTAAGTAATAGGGTGACTTATCACCATAGGGCGCACCCAGCTTGACATAGGCATGGGGATCTTCCACAGCAAAAGTGGCGATCGGGATAGCAACCAGAGCTTCATGACATTCGTGAATCGGGATCTGCTGATACGGTTTCATCACTTCCTAGATTTTTCAGCCTCAGCGTTAGAGTAGGGGCAAAACGGTGAAAACTATCCCTAGAAGCCAGTCGATGGTGAACCAGCGAACGGTAAGTAAGCATTGTAACGATATTGTGACAATAAACTGTCAAGCTGAAAGCAGGTCATCCCCAACCTGGATTTGCTGAGGAGAGAAGCTTCATGAGTGATGCCAACGCAGAACTGAATTCCATTAGCCGCCAATTTATGAGTTTAGAACGACCCAAGAAACCCAAAATGCTGGTTGTCGATGATGAGCCTGACAACCTTGATTTGCTGTACCGCACGTTTCGGCGTGACTTTAACGTTCTGAGGGCGGAGAGTGGAATTGCAGCGTTAGAAGTTTTGGCCACAGAAGGCGAAGTCGCCGTGATCATTTCCGATCAACGCATGCCTGAAATGAAGGGGACAGAGTTCCTCAGCAAAACAGTGCCTCAGTTTCCCGACACGATGCGGATCATTCTGACCGGCTTCACCGATGTGGAAGACCTGGTTGAAGCGATCAACTCCGGACAGGTTTACAAGTACATTACCAAGCCGTGGGATCCGAATGAACTGAAGCTGGTGGTGCAGCGAGCAGCCGAAACCTATGAGTTGTTGAAGCAACGCACTGAGGAACTGCGTCGAGCCCATGCCCAAATGGCTTTGCTCAGCGCTATCACTCAAGCAGCGCAGCAGGCTACAAAATCAGAAGATGTGCTGGTGCCGATCGTCGAGGCCTATCAGCAAACTTTTTCATCAGATGCTTGCATTCTGTATCTGCTAGAGAACAAGTCCCTCGGTAAGGGCTTCAACAGTGGGATTGCCGTTGACGTGAGCCAGGATCCGTTGGTTCAGAATGCGATCGCCACGGGCAAAATCCAATTCGCCGTCAACAACCCAGCCGATCCCAACCTGGAGACGCTCAAACCTTATGCTGAGGCTGGAATCCAGTTCCACTTGGTCATGCCTGTTCTTTTCCAGAACCAGGCTTTGGCAGTGCTGTGCCTCCAGTGGCAGCAACCTCAAATGCTGGCGGAAGATGAACTGACCCTGATGCATTTAGCCGCGCAGCAGGTCGGAATGGCCATTACTTGTGTTCGTCAAGCGATGGCGGTTGTGTAGGATTGAGGAGTAGCATTTCTCTGATTTCTTCGTGACCTCGATTCTGCCCAGCCATCCGCAAGCGCAAGACATTCAATCTCTGTTTAACCGGATTGCCCCTGCTTACGATCGACTGAACGATCGGCTGAGTTTGGGGCAACATCGTGTTTGGAAGCAGATGACGGTAGCCTGGAGTGGTGCATCACCAGGCAACATTTGTCTGGATGTTTGCTGTGGCAGCGGAGATCTGGCTCGGCGCTTAGCTCGACAGGTGGGTCCAACGGGTAGGGTCTATGGGGTGGATTTTTCAGTAGGGCTGCTTGAAGTGGCTCGTCAGCAAACTGCAGACAGCATTCAACCGTTAGCAATTCAGTGGGTCGAAGGTGATGCCCTCAATTTGCCGTTTGAGGCCAACCAATTTGATGCGGCCACCATGGGCTATGGGTTGCGCAATGTGCTGGATATTCCGCGCAGCCTTCAGGAACTGCATCGCGTGCTTAAACCGGGTGCCAGAGTTGCTATCCTGGATTTCCATCGTCCCAGCAGCCGCTTCATTCGCAATTTGCAGCAATGGTATCTGGATACGATCGTCGTTCCGGCTGCCGAGTCGCTAGGATTGAAACAAGAGTACGCCTACATTAGCCCCAGCCTCGATCGATTTCCGACTGGCCGCGAACAGGTTGCTCTGGCTCAACAGGCCGGATTTGCCCCAGTGACTCACTATCCCATTGCAGGTGGCACAATGGGGGTTTTGGTGGCTCAGAAACCATTCCACTGAGTCATGATTTCAACCATGAGTTGGAATATTATCTTTAGATTTGTTTTGTTTCTACCTTGGATTTCTACACGCTTTGGACATTAGCAGCTCCGCCGATCGTAGGTGGCATCATTGGCTACTTCACCAATGACATTGCGATCAAAATGCTGTTTCGTCCCTATCGAGCTTATTACTTCGCAGGACGGCAAGTTCCCTTTACGCCTGGATTGATTCCCAGCAACCAAGAACGGCTAGCCCAGCGCATTTCTGATGCGATTATGGGGTCACTGCTAACGCCGGAAGAGTTACAAAATTTGGCCCGCAAACTGCTGCAGACCGATCGCACTCAGGCAGCCATTCACTGGTTGCTTCAGTTGGTTCTCGAACAAATTCAGGGCAAGAATCAAGAAAGAACCGTCAAAATTATTGCCAATATTCTCCAGGACTTAGTAGGACAAGCCTTTCCGCGCCTCTTGAAAGTGATGGCAAGGCGTGAAGACTTTCTGGAACCTCAGCTCAATCAAATTTTTGAGCAGGTGATTCTGGAGCTGCGGTTGAATGAGGCTCAGGCGGCTCAAGTGGCTGACTGGCTGCTGGATGTTGTGATCCCGCCGGATGTGATTCGCGAAACCCTGGTCGATTTTTTGACCGATCGCAATATTCGCGTCATTGACGAAGGCTTCCGTGAGAAAACGACGGGCACCTATTGGGTGGTGGCCAATCTGTTTGGCGTTCGCAATGCCCTGACTCGTTTACGGACTTACTGCCTGGATGAGCGAGAAGAAAGTAATGCCCGAATTGCGGAGCTGATCGTTTCGCTGGGCATTTCCGATCGGCTGAAGGAATTGCTACAAAATATTTCGTTCCAGAATTTGCCGGTTTCGACCGTGAGGCAGTTACGCAAAACCATGCGGGATAGTGTACGCAGCTATGCCCAGGACAAAGGCGTGGAGGTGTTGAAGGGCCTGAGTAGCTCTGCCGATTGGGAGCATATTGCAGCCTTATTGCTGAACCGCTTGCGCAACTCAGATGTGGTAAATCGATCGCTCGATCCTGTCAGCCGAGAATTTGCGATCGTTCTGGAACGCTACCTAGAAAAAGATTTAGAGCTGATTGTGATGCAGGCCATCCCTATTTTGAACATCGACCAGGTCATCATTAATCGGGTGAAAGCAACTTCTTCTCAAGATCTGGAACTGGCGATTCAGGGGATTGTCAAAAGCGAACTTCAGGCGATCGTCAATTTAGGGGGCATTTTAGGCATCGTGATTGGGTTGCTCCAGACCGTCAGTCTGCTATTTCGTGGTAGCTAAAGCAACCTATCCTTTTGTGAATTTACACGAATTTTTGAATCATAAAAAATCGACTGCCACTCCTGAGTAGAGAGCAATCGACTAAGGGTTAATTCAACGTGAAATAGGACAATCTTACTTGTCGATAAAATCTTTACCTTGCTGAAGCGCTGCTTGTCCAATATTCTTAGCGACCCAGCCGATTGCCAATGCCAAAGGTAACAAAACGATTAAAAGACGCCAATCCATACCAAGGGACCTCCGCTTAAAGATTTATAAATAGTTCTCATCTTGAAACTTATTTTGCGGTGAATTGACAAATTTTGCTAGTTACTCCTTTACATTTTTTTACAATTACTCTGAGCCAGTTTGACAAGCTATCGCTAGCAAAATCCAAGATTCGTGCCTCTGCCTGCATGAGCTAAAGCAAGCTGCTCATAGCGTTTGGCATGTTCGATCAGTCCTGCGGCCTCTTCCTCTGAGACCGATCGCACCACTTTACCTGGAACACCCATCACTAAGGATTGCAGCGGCACATCTTTTGTTACGACTGCCCCTGCGCCAATGATGCTGCCTGCACCAACCCGCACCCCATCCAGCACGATCGCACCAATTCCAATCAGACAGCCCTGTTCAATATGGGCACTGTGGATGACGGCTCGATGGCCGATCGTCACATAGTCTTCTAAAACGGTGGGTTTGCCCGGATCGCCATGCAAAATCGCCCCATCCTGCACGTTTGTAAAGCTACCAATCACGATATCTTCTACGTCACCGCGCACCACTGCGCCATACCAAATGCTGGCCCCCGATGCGATCGTGACTCGACCCATTACGGTGGCATTTTTGGCCACAAAAGCCGCCTGAGACAGATCGGGGAGTTCCCAGATGGAAGAGAAAAGTTGGTTTGTCGAAGAATGAGTCATGTTAAATCGCCTGTTTGATCGCCTGTCTAAACCTTGTCTAAACTCTGTCTGACAATCATTGAACAAAAATCATTAAACAAGATAGTTGAACCAGAGTCTGAGAGAACGTTTGGCAGGGAACCATCCGCCCAAATGCCTAGAAGGCTGAAATTCCTAGGGAGTATAATAGATCCACTAGAACTGGCTGAGGTTGCCCGTAGCCGCATTGCATGATGAATCCAGCGATACAATATCCCATCTTTGGTCCGGAAATTCAGTGTCCTCACTGCCGCCAAATGATTCCTGCTTTAACTTTGACAGATACTTACCTCTGTCAGCGGCATGGGGCGTTTGAGGCGAATCCAAAGACCGGCGAACTCATTCACCTTCAGTCGGGACGGCATTGGCGGCAATGGAATAACGAGTGGTATCGCCAACACACCCATCCAGACGGCATTCGCTTTGAAATCCACGAAGCGCTCGATCGTCTCTACACCCAGGGTTATCGAGCCACCCGCGTAATTATTGCCAACCGCTACAAAGACTTAATTAGCACCTATCTGGAACGCAGCACTCCTTGGCGCGGTCAACCCGACTCGGTGCGGCCCCGGCTCTATGGTTTACCCGTCGAATTCAGTCCCGATCCTGCTGACGATCCTTGCTGGGACGTGATCAACTTTGACTTAGAGAAAGAACCTGGTGCTCCTGTACGCTATCCCTACTTTCGCCTATTTGAATAGGTTGCTGGTTTGAATAGTGCAAATCAAGCTCAAACCTTAATCTATGCATCACGCTTCTATTCGCACTGCCGACATTTATCGAGCGATCGCATTTTATGAGCTGCTGGGCTTTCAGGTCTGTGAGCGCTTTACGGCAGGAATTACGCTGGCTTGCTGGATGGAGGGCTTAGGTGGCCGAATTGAGCTGTTACAGGTGCCGCAGCCCCGACCTGCTGCCGATGCCTTTGAAGATGAACACTATACGGGCTATTACCATCTGTCTTTTGATTTGACCGATCGCACTGACGATCTGCCTGACTGGTTAGATCAGCTGAAAGCACGGTTTGCCCAGGCTGCTGAAGCAGGACAGGCTGAGCCGCTGAAAATTCTGTTGGAGCCAACCCAGCAAATGATTGGGGAGCATGTGTATGAGGTAACTTTTATTGCTGATAGTGATGGCCTGCCGCTCGAATTTCTGCGAATGATGGCAACCCTGAAGAATCATTAAAATTAAGATAGGAATACCCAGTTTTCTGTTTGAGCTGGGTTAGCTTAACAAGATAAGTCAAATTCATTGATAAAGCGAGTTCAAAATTAAATTATGGAACCTGGTAGTAGTCGAGCGAGCAGCTCAGTTGAACCAACATCCTATAAACTAGCCAACTTTATAGGAACTGTGATTGCGTTGCTCACCCTGACCGTGCCGCTTTTTGCGATCGCCCATTTTGCTCCGATGGAGCAGTCCACTTGGCAATCTGCCCCCCAATTGCTGCCAAATGTTAGGAAATAGCCCTTTTTTACAATAAAGTCATAAAGATTGCGGTATTCGTCCGTAACTGTCTCCGACTTCCCCTACAATGCTATGGGGATAGCGCTTGATGAACCCGGTTTTATGATAACTGGAGTTGAGCGCAACCCTTGTCATGAATTGATTTGGAGAAACGCTGTGGACTTGTCGCGGATTCCCGCTCAGCCAAAACCTGGGCTGATTAACGTGTTGATTGAAATTCCTGCTGGCAGCAAAAACAAATACGAGTTTGATAAAGATTTACAGGCGTTTGCCCTCGATCGGGTTCTGTATGCCTCGGTGCAATATCCCTATGACTATGGGTTTGTGCCCAATACGCTGGCAGATGATGGTGATCCTCTGGATGGCATGGTAATTATGGATCAACCCACCTTCCCAGGTTGCGTCATTGCGGCCCGTCCGATCGGCATGCTGGAAATGGTGGATGGCGGCGATCGGGATGAAAAAATTCTTTGCGTACCTGATAAAGATCCCCGCTATGCGGATGTGAAATCGCTGAAAGACATTGCGCCTCACCGTCTAGAAGAAATCGCTGAGTTTTTCAGAACTTACAAGAACCTGGAAAAGAAAGTAACTGAAATCTTGGGTTGGAAAGATGTCGATCAGGTGATGCCGCTGGTTGAAGCCTGCATCGCAGCAAACCCGAAATAAACCAGACGCGAAAAACAAGCTTTATCTCGACTGAAGGGAGGGCGGCTGTTATCAGTCGCCTTTTTTAGTGCAGCCTTTTAAGGACTGGCAGCATCAAGGACTGGCAGAGATCTTGCCCATCAGCCCTTGAGCACACCAAAAATCTTGCCAAAAATTTGTAGGCTGATCACAAACAGGGGAAAGGCGATACCCAGCAGCCCCAGCCAACTGATGCTTCCAGCTAACAAAGCAGACAATTTTCTCTTCTTAGCAAAAAAATCTTGCGATCGCAGAAAATCAGTCAATTGACTGCTTCCGGCAGTGAGAATTGCGCCTCCAATCCCTGCCAGCAAGCTCAACAAAAACCAGGGCTGCAACTCTTTCCAAGGGGCTGTGATACGCAGCAGCGGTAGAATCCCAAAACAAACGACTTCAAGGGCCAACCAAATTCCCAAAGACACAAAGAAATCTTTGCGGGCAAGATCGTTCATCGCAGCACGAAACATGGGCAGAGTCTATAGAGCAACAGATGGAGTTTATTTTACTGTGATGCCTGGGTCTAGATCTAACCGGTTCACATTCTCATCGGTCCAGATTCGCCAATTTGCAGAACAGTTAATTTGCCAATCTTGAAATTTCTAAACCTCTATTGAGACAGATTAAAATTCCTGGATTCAAAACTTAATTCAACTTCACCTGAGCCTGCGATTAAGTTAACTTTGATAACTCGAATGCCATGATATCGATTTGATTCTGTTAGCCTGCTGAAAGAAGGTAAGGTTTGCAGTGCAGTTTAGACTGAGAGTTTTTACCTATCGCCTATTTTTGTTTGATGGGATTGAGCGAATTGCTTCATCTCAAACAGTCCTAAAAGCTTTTAGACGAAGGTCGGATGATGAATCACTACTGCTACACCTGGGTCGAGGATTGGTGTCATAAAAACGGTTGGACTGAGCTATTTTTGCAAAAGCGAAATGAATTTTGGGCGTTTCCTCCCAACGCCGTCATGCCTTTACCGATCCCAACACAAGCGCTCAGGCAAATTAAAGCGGAAAAAGGGCTAAGCGGTGAGGAAAGATTCTGGTGCTCAATTGCTGCTACGGTTGCTGCTTTCGCTGCTGCCTTAAGTTATTTTTCGCAGTCTCCCATGCCGTTAGTTGCTGCCTTTGCTTTCTGTGCGATCGTGGTTGCCAATCTAGAAGTTGAAGATTGAAATTGGACGATCATCAGGGGCCAATTTATTGCAGGCCAACGGTTATTTTGTGATGACTCTCATTTTTCACATTACCGATCGCGCCCAATGGCAGACTGCCCAAGCAGCGGGAGAATATCGTCATGATTCTCTGGAAGCTGAAGGATTTATCCACTGCTCAACTGCTCAGCAGCTTGCCTGGGTTGCCAACACTTTCTTTCAGGGGCAGCATTCTCTTTTATTGCTGGAAATTGCCAGCGATCGGTTGACCTCGGAACTGCGTTACGACGAAGTGCCAGAGGCTGGAGTTTTTCCGCATATCTACGGTCCGATTAATTTAGATGCGGTGAATCAAGTAATTGAGTTTGAACCGAATGCTGCTGGTGAGTTCTGTTGGCCAATGATGGCAGAGGCGTAGAACAGAGCGATCGCGTTGTAACGTTAGCGTTAGTCCAGATTGGAACGTTACTGAGATTGAGATTGGCTCGATTGTACTAATCCAAAATCGACGTTAGGACAATGCTAAGGATTGTGGTTAAATCATGTAGCATAAGATGCTTGAACTGTCCGGGCGGACAAGATGTCTACCCCACAAGAAATCTTGTTGTATTGAATTTAGAAACTAAAAGTCTGCACTCAAGGGAGTTCTGGGGAAAGGAATCACATCACGAATGTTGGTCATGCCTGTCATAAACTGCACAACACGCTCGAAGCCTAAGCCAAATCCGGCATGGGGTACGGTGCCAAAGCGGCGCAAATCGAGATACCACCACAGCTCTTCTTTTGGCATTCCCAATTCTTCGATCCGCCGTTCCAGTACATCCAACCTTTCTTCCCGCTGAGAGCCGCCAACAATTTCACCAATTTTGGGCGCAAGAATATCCATGGCCCGCACCGTTTTACCATCCTCATTCAGACGCATATAGAAGGCTTTGATCGCAGTGGGATAGTCCGTCACAATCAGCGGCTTCTTGAACTTTTCCTCAGCCAAGTAGCGTTCATGTTCCGATTGCAAATCCAGACCCCAGGAAACCGGATATTCAAATTTACGATCGGCCTTTTCCAACAGTGCGATCGCTTCAGTATAGGTAATGCGTTCAAATTCGTTATTGATAATGTTCTCAGCAGTAACCATTACCGTGTTATCAATCCGATCGTTGAAGAACTGCATATCTTCCGGACAGGCTTCCAACACAGATTTGAAGATATGCTTGAGGAAAGCTTCTGCTAAATCCATATTGCCGATCAGATCACAGAAGGCCATTTCTGGCTCAATCATCCAGAATTCGGCAAGGTGGCGCGACGTGTTGGAATTCTCGGCCCGGAAGGTCGGTCCAAAGGTGTAGACATTGGTGAAGGCCATTGCCATAATTTCGGCTTCCAGCTGACCGCTCACCGTCAGGAAGGCCCGCCGACCAAAGAAATCCTGACTGTAGTCGATCTCTTGCTCTTTGGTTTTGGGCACATCCTTTAAGTTCATTGTTGTGACTGTGAATAACTCTCCCGCTCCTTCGCAGTCATTGGCGCTGATAATTGGTGTGTGAACCCAGAGAAATCCCCGCTCCTGGAAAAACTGATGCACTGCTGTCGCGCAGGCATTCCGCACCCGAAACACAGCTCCCAGGGTATTGGTGCGCGCTCGCAAATGGGCAATGTCTCGCAAAAACTCAAAGGAGTGCCGCTTTTTCTGTAACGGATAGGTTTCTGGATCGGCCTCGCCATAGACTGTGACTGAAGCAACCTGCAACTCAATCCGCTGCCCTTTAGCCGGAGAAGCCGCCAGCACGCCTGCCATCTCCACCGATGCACCCGTGTTCAGCTTTTTGACGATCGCCTCATAGTCCGGCAGATCCTGACTCAAGATAGTCTGCAAGCCCGCCATGGAAGAACCATCATTGACCTCGACAAAGCAAAATTCTTTCTGTTCCCGCTTGGTGCGCACCCAGCCCTGGATCGTGACGGATTCCTCAGGCTGGCCAGTTCTTAGAAGGTCAAGGATACGGCGAGTGGTCATGGGAGTCGATCGAGTTTCAGAAAGTGCAAGGTGGAAGGCAAAGGCTAAATGAGCAATTGCAATTCCTTCTACCAAAATAGCGGTTCTGACCCAATTGGGGAAAGGTTAATCTCTTATGAGATTTTTATGGGTCGATCGATCTACCGATCCTGAGTGGCCTCTAGTAGTTCTTCAAATGTGCAGTTCAGCACATCCATCAACCGCTGTACTTCTGGAATGGTTAACCGAGGCTCAACAACACGCCGCTCCCAAGCGCTAACTGTTTTGATCGTAATGCCAAGCTCATCTGCCATTTTGCGCTGAGTCAAGCCAGCACGTAAACGCAATTTTGCTAATGTCAGTTGATCATCTTGACCTGGCATAGTAAGCTATCGATATGCACTGATCGGTGTATTCCGATCGGTTTACAGAACTCGTGTTAGCACCTCAGCAACACGTCACTTTACAAAGATTTGAGCCTTGATTGCTCATAGACTTGTCGCTTTGGTGTTTCACACAGCGGCTAAATCTTGCATCGCAATTTTCTCCGCTTACTGGGAAAACTGCAACCTTTTCATGCTCAAAAATCCCTAATTTCATCAGGAATTTTTTATGTCCTACTACGATCGCCTTACGCCCTGGTGCATTATTCGCTGCTTGCCGGGAGCCCAAACGCTGATTATTCAACGCTTTCGCAAACGCACTGAAGCTGAAGAACATCTAAAAATTTTGCGGCGGCTCAGCCCAGATGCGGTTTATGAGATTGTATTTGATTTGCCGGAGGAGCGATCGGAGGTTGGGGAGATGGGCGATCGCCTCTGTCGATCGCCATAAAACTGCTGCAGTTGATCGTGTAATTCCTCTAGTAGATTGGACAGAATCGGGTGCTGCATCACTAACTATCATGAGTTTGGCTGAGTTAATCGCAGGGTTTCAGTAACTTCTTTTGCGAGGTCTTCAGGTGTCTGTTCTGGAAAAACAGAAATTTGATATCGTCCCATACGTTCCAACATTTCTAATCGGCTGAGGTTCAGAGTTTTAGCCGCATACCCGCTGCTAATTCGGCCATACCGCAAGAGTTCCATCACGATCGATGCATGAGGGTCAACCAGGAGCAAGTCAGCATTGACCTGTTGAGCAAGTTGAATTGCAGCCCGTTCACCTGGATCAAGTCGCATCAGATTAGGATCAGATAGTGGTTCTACTGTACAGATCTCCAGCCAGCTAGGAGGGTTGCAATCCATTTTTGCAATGCCATTGGTGCTCCTGTCGCCAACATTTCATCACGTACAGCTTCAGGAATGAGGATCTGCTGATGAAGTTTTGGAAGTAGCTCAATCTGATCGATCAGCAGTAGATACAGAATTGGAGATGTATCGGAAACAACGATCATGCTTGATTTTGCCGAAGTTGTCGCAGCGTCTTGATGTCTTGTTCGAGATCTTCAATGCTGTAATGCAAATAAGCTTGGTGCTGTTTGAGAAAAGCATCTACTTGCCAACGAGATAAGCCAAGAATTCTCCCTACTTCAGCACTTGTGATTCGTTCTGTTTTATAAGCTTCAACGGTAAGGGCTTCTAGAATATGACGGGAAATTGGCCGATCGCTCTTGATTAATTGTTCTGCCAGTTCGTCTGGGATGTCGATCGTAATTTGCATTTCCGGCCCTCCTTTATACTCTAAATTGCATTTTTTCAATGTTGGGATTAAACATCAGCACTAAAACCATCTAAAAATGCAACCAGTACGTTCAACCATAGTTTATCGGCTAATGTCTGTGTGGCTTCCACAAGTGCCGCCTTACCACCGTTAAACCAACGTTCTCGATTGAGCAACTCTTTCCGAAGCATTTGCCAACGTTGCGGTTCGCAAGTCTGAATACTGACAATTTCAGCCTCAATAATATTTTTTGCCTCTGCCTCTGTTACGATGGGATATTGGCGCTCTAAACTTTCTAAAAGCTGATGCATTTCGGCCACTGCTTTTGATTTATCTGGCTGAGCAGCATAGTTATGCTCATGGTAAGTTTCCACCTTTTCAAAGATCTGAACTTTTTGGGCATTTGGAAAATTGTATTTGGATCCATCTGTCATGATTTCTAGTTTCTCCTTAATGTGATTGAGTTGATCGTGTAGTAAGTCCTCAGTTTTTTGTTCTGCTTGTTCTCGCATTACTTGTGATTGTTTATAAATTGCATAGTTGTAGAACTGACAGCAATTTTGTATTTTAGAAATGGCTCGCTCTGTAGACCACTCAGGATAAACTATTTGACGTTTCCAAAGTTGTTCTATCGACTGAGGATTTCCAATTTTTTCTAACGAATTACAAACAGCTTTACGGACTTTGTAGTGGGGATCGTTAATAGCACTAAGCAATGCAATCATGGATTGTTCAGTTACGATCTTTCCAAGCGCCTTCGCTGCTTCACGTCGCCATCTAAAGTTTGGAGACTGTAGCATCACAAAAAGTTCTGCGATGGATCGTTCAGATTTGATTTTCTTCAACGTTGTTTCTGGATATAAGGAAGAAATTGAATGGTGAATTACCTTATCTAGCCATAAGAAGTTTTCTGGGTTAATTCTGTTTAAAGCATTGACTGCACTGAGCTGTACAATAATCTCTGCATCTTGAGCAGCATTAAGAAGTGCAGGGATAGCTTGTTTCACTCTAAGTCTTCCCAATGCTTCGGCAGCACTTGAGCGTACAACGAAATCTGGATCTTCAATTGCTTTTAGAAGCAATAAACCAACTTCCTGTTCAGAACCAATTTCTCCAAGTAATTCAATTGATCTTCTACGTATATCAAAGTCCGGATGGTCGAGCAAAGCAAGAAGATGTGGAATGACCTTCTTTGAACGGATTTTCTGCAAAGCGTCAGCAGCTCTCCACCGCACATCATGATTTGAATCTTTGAGGGCTTTAACAAGTGCGAAAACACCTTGTGACGAACCAATTCTTCCTAATGCTTCAGACGCCTCCTTGCGTATGCTGGGAATTGAATATTCCATATACTGATACAGTTCTACCAGTGATGCTTCTGCACGGGTTTCACCTAAGAGTTGAATTCTCAATAAAATGCATACCTGCAACTGGACTACTAATCTAATCGATCGCCCCTGCAACCCTGATCTCACGGCCCCTGCCAATCTTGCACCTAACATTAAATCGATATCTAATGCCCACTGCACGATCTGCAAGGCTTCCCTGTCATTCTTTTCCTCCAGTAGTGAAAGCATTAGAGCGATCGGCTCTGTCCATTTCAAGTAATTGAGGTAATAGTGTTTGAACTCATCATCAGGAATTTTCTTGTCCTCTAACTGGCTTTCCACCCTATCTACTAAAGCTTCAGCAGCATAATATTCTTGAACAAGCTGATGCTGAAAACTAATTTTGTTATTTTCCTGCTGCAGAAGATGATATTTGAGCAATTCACTTAGAGCAGGTGACTCAGGCAGTGCAGGAAATGCTTGCAACAGCAATGTGTTTGCATCTGCTTCAGAAATCGTCAAACCAGGATCGAGAGGATCAGGAGAACTAAACATTGCGAATGCCAGATGTTTTAGCCATGCATCCCATTCTTGACGACGATTTTCAGGCACAGGCGCAGCTTCAAGGCGACATTTGAAGGATTGGAAAAACTGGCGAAATGCCCCACCTAACGTGACAGCAACATTGCCTGTTTCCTGAACGACATGGTATAGCATCCACAATACAAAAGGGGTTCGGCTCAACTCTCGTCGATCTTGATTCAGCAAATCCTCGACTTTTCGGCGAGACTCAGCAGGGATGCATTCGTCTAAGAAGCGATCGATCTCTTGAGGTGCAGGTGGTTGAATGATCAATTTCCGGGTGATCCTCAAGTCGCCACTCCCCAATTCACGAGTACTGCAAATTAAAGGAACGCTGGCACGAACACACTTTTCTCGAAAGTTAATCAAGCCTGTCCGAACCGCATCAGATGACATTTCGTTCAAGCCATCCAGAAGCAGAATTAATCGCTTTTCCTGAAACAGTAATCTTTTGATGTCCGCAAGCTCAAGACAAAGCTCTGGATCTAGAGCATCCTGGATCATTCCCAGTAAACCTGATCGATCGTCAGCGCTCACAACTTTACCGTCATAGTTTTTGAGTCGAATCAGCACCGGAATTCGCTGTTCATGCTCCGGCTTCAGCAACTCTTGCTTGGCATACTCAAGCAAACAACGCAAAAGCGCTGATGTTTTACCCACCCCAGGAGAACCCACCACTAAAACTGGCTCAACTTTGGCATAGGTTTGAATCCCTGAGATTAGCGGGAATTGAATCGTTCGAGGGTTGCGACCTTGCTGGGGGTCAGCTTCACCAGTGGGCTTTTCCTCCGTCTGCACTTGCTGCTCAAACGTGAACGTTGCTTGCCGATTGGCGATCGTAGTCGTCAAAGCATCGATTTTCCACCACTTTTCGTAGCGATCCACAGTCGATCGCAAATATTCCCAAAAATCCGATCGAGGGGCAGCAGTCATCACACATTCTATGACTTTACCTGAAAGTTGGCCAACAGCATACCCAAATTCTAGCCAAATAACCAGCTGAAATCTCGATTCTCTCGATCGCCATCACTGCTTACTTTTGCTACTGCAAGCAAACAGTTGATCCTTAACAGACCCATCTTGCATCTGATAAATCAAGAATATGGCAAGCGATAGATCTCGAATATCGCAGCAATTGTCTACTCTAATAAGGCAATTTGAAAAAATCGTGTGCTCTCTTGTCGGCCAATCTCCCCTTAAATCCACCGTTCCACCAACCGATCGCTTCTCCACTACGGCAGAAGGTGATACAAATTCATGGCCGACTCTGTGCGGTTTATGGTTGTCCCATTGCTTATTTCAGCAACCACGATCCGCTCAGCGAGCTAATTTCAGCCCTGCTCTCTCACCGTACCAAAAACGCAGATTCCCATCGCGCCTTTCAGCAGCTTACCCATCAATTTCCCACTTGGCAGGCAGTCCGGGATGCACCGACATCAGAAATTGAGTGTGCGATCGCGTCCTGCACCTGGGTAGAGCAAAAAGCACCCCGAATTCAACAGGTGTTGCATCTCGTGGGAGAACGATGTCAGGGCAAATGGTCACTCGATTTTCTGGGAGAAATCCCCGTTCCGGAAGCGAGAGCATGGCTGGAATCGTTGCCAGGAGTGGGACCTAAGACGAGTGCAGCAGTGTTGTCCTTCAGTCGGTTGCGGCGGCGGGCTTTAGCGGTAGATAGCCATCATCATCGAGTCGCCATCCGGCTTGGCTTAATTGCTGCTAACGTTGCCGTTGGTGCATCCCATGCCATTCTAGAGGCACAATTACCTGAAGACTGGACAGCCCAACAGGTCTATGACAACCATGAAGTTATGATGCTACATGGACAAAGATGCTGCTACTATCACAACCCAGCGTGCGATCGCTGTTCAGTCCTCGATCTCTGTCCATTTGGTGAGGCACGCATGAAGCAAGTGTGATGTAACCTCAACTCTGTCGGGGTAGAAATTGATGAGAAATTGTGTGACTTAAGGTAAGTGGTTGCCGCTTAATAAAGCATCCTTTTGCCGCAGTCTAACCTGCAGTCTGGATTCTTTCGTTGAACCATCATCCTGCTTTTCCACTTGATTCAGTCATCTTTTTGCCGAAAGCCCAGATCTAGAGCAACCCTTTGCCGAAAGTTCAAACCTCTCTTATAAGCATATGTTGTGATTTCTTGCCTGCTGCGCCTAAAGTCTTTGAAATTATTCTTTGAACTTCCTTGAGTCCTGTTGTACGTCTGGCCAGACAACTAAATCGCAATCGCATTAATTTGCTGAACTGCCTTAATTTTCGGAATTCTTTTGAGACCGATATAATTAGCGGCATAACTCATTGCATTTATTGTGCGGGAGTTCTATGAGTGCGCCGACCGGAATCACAGCTCAAAGCAAAATCTATGAGAGTTCAGCATCTCTGGTCTATCGAGGTGTTAGAGAAGCAGATGGCCGAGCGATCGTCATCAAACAGCTTAAGCAGGATTATCCTTCTTCTCAAGAATTAACGCGCTACAGGCAGGAATATGAAATTACTTGCTCCCTCAATTTGGAGGGTGTGGTTAAAGCCTATAGCCAGCAGGCTTATCAGCGAACCCTCGTCATTGTTTTAGAAGATTTTGGTGGAGAATCTATCGAATGGTGGATGCGAAATTGCCCAAACTTCTATCCCATGTCTTTAGCCAACTTTTTACGGTTGGCGATCGACCTTGTAAATATTATTGGCAAAATCCACTCTACGAACGTTATTCACAAAGATATTAATCCTGGAAATATTATTCTTAATCCCGACACAGGTGTTGTTAAAATTATCGACTTTGGGATTGCCACTCGCTTCAACCGCACTAATCAAACGTTCAAAAACCCGCATGTATTAGAGGGAACCCTCGCCTATCTCTCTCCAGAACAGACCGGACGGATGAATCGGGCGACTGATTATCGCACCGATTTTTACTCACTTGGCGTAACGTTCTATGAATTACTTACCGGACAAGTCCCGTTTCCGACAGCAGATGTCCTGGAACTCGTCCATTGTCATCTTGCCAAACCCCCTATCCCGCCATGTGAATTGAATCCTAAAATTCCCAAATCAGTTTCAGACATTATTATGAAACTGATGGCGAAGAATGCCGAAGACCGCTATCAAAGTGCCTGGGGCATCAAAGTGGATTTAGAGAATTGTGCGGATCAACTGGAAGCAAGTGGTCAAATTAATCCCTTTCAACTGGGTCTGCAAGATGTTCCCGATCAATTTCAGATTCCCCAAAAACTGTATGGTCGAGAGAAAGAAATCTCAGAATTATTAGAAGCGTTTGAGAGAGTCGCAGGGAGAGAGGATACGGAAACAGGGAGACAGGGAAGTACAACAAGCGAGAACACCTCCGCTTCTGAAATGATGTTAGTCAGTGGCTATTCTGGTATCGGCAAATCAGCCTTAGTACAGGAACTCTACAAGCCGATTACAGCAAAGCGCGGGTATTTCATCTCAGGTAAGTTTGACCAGTTGCAGCGCAACATCCCCTACAGTGCAATTGTGGATGCCTTACGCAAACTAGTGCAGCAACTGCTAGGTGAACCGGATGAGCAAGTGCACCAGTGGCGATCGCGCCTTCTAGAAGCGTTAGGAACTAACGGGCAACTCATCATTGATGTCATTCCTGAAGTTGAGTTAATTATTGGCAAGCAGTCACCCGTACCGGAAGTTGGGGCAACGGAAGCGCAAAATCGCTTTAATCGAGTCTTTCAGCAGTTCATTCGGGTGTTTTGCGCTAAAGATCATCCACTGGTCATCTTCTTAGATGATTTGCAATGGATTGATTCCGAGACGCTGAAATTAATCGAACTGATACTGCTCGATGAGCAAACCCAAGCGCTATTTCTGATTGGAGCCTATCGAGACAATGAAGTCACTTCAACCCATCCGCTAGCGTTGTCATTGGAAAACTTGCGCAAGCAAAGGGTAGTGCCTCAGAAAATCGTTCTAGCACCCCTCACGCTGGAACCACTGAGCCAGCTAATTGCCGAAACGCTACATCAAAATGTTGACACTGTTGCTACCCTCGCCAAGTTAGTGTTGTACAAAACCGACGGCAATCCGTTCTTTGTAGGCGAATTTCTACGATCGTTGTACAGTGAAAATCTCTTAAGCTTTAATCCTGAGCAGCGAAGCTGGCAGTGGAACACTGCTCAAATTGAAGCTCAGAATATTACTGATAATGTCGTGGAGTTGCTGCTGAGCAAGTTGAGAAAACTGCCAGAAAACACGCAGAAGCTGCTGCAATTCGCTGCCTGCGTTGGATCTGATTTTGATCTGGAGACGTTAGCGATCGTCGTTAAGCAATCGCCTAAAACAGTTTTTCAGGATTTGTTAGCCGCCATTCAAGCTGGATTGGTTCAGCCTCACTCTGAATTAGACGAGAATTTGTTGATTCAAGAGTATAAGTTCTTGCACGATCGCGTACAGCAAGCTGCCTATGCTCTCATCGATGCATCGCAGAGACAAGGGATACATCTGCAAATCGGTCGCAATTTACTCGAAAGGACTTCTCCAGAGCAACAAGCAGATCGGTTGTTTGAAATTGTTGACCATCTTAATTATGGAATTGAGTTGATCACCGAGCAATGTGAACGGAATGAGATTGCCAACCTGAATTTGCGAGCAGGTCAGAGAGCGCTGGCAGCAACGGCTTATGAAGCTGCTTTCAACTATTTCAATACAGGGCTGAAACTCCTTGAGGTCGAGAGCTGGCAGCGTGAATATAACCTGACTTTGGCGTTGCACTCAGAGGCAGCAGAGGCAGCCTACCTTGGTGGTCACTATGACGCAATGGAGCGGTTTGTAGAAGCAGTGCTCAACCATGCGAAGACAGAGCTAGACACCGTGAAGGCTTACGATAGCAGGATTCAAGCATGGCTGTCGCGGGGAGACCCGAAAGAAGCCCTGAAAACTGGACTGGGAGTGCTACGACTCCTGGGAATTGATTTGGTGGAAGTTCCCAGCCAATTAGATGTTCAAGCCGGATTAGAGGAAACCGCTGCAAGATTGGCTGGACGGGAAGTCGAAGATTTGATTGATCTGCCAGAGATGACTGAAGCTGTGCCACTGGCAGCCATCTATATTTTAGTCAGCACACTAGGAGCAGCTTTTAATGTGTCACCCGCTCTGATGGTGCTGATTGTGTGCAAGATGGTGAATTTATCGATCGCCCACGGAAACGCTAACTGGTCGCTGCTTGGTTATGCTGCCTATGGCATGATGCTCTGTGGAGTTGTACAAGACCTTGAACTGGGCTATCGATTTGGCAAACTATCGTTAAATTTAGCGCAACGGTTAAGTAACAAGAGAGGTCACTGCAAAACACTGCTGATGGTGAATTTCCATATCATTCACTGGAGAGCCCACCTTAAAGAGGCGTTCCCTAGCTTAGCGGAAGCCTATCAAAGCGGTGTAGAAAGTGGGGAGTTTGAATTTGCGAGTTATTGTGCATTTAGCCTCTGTTATTACCCCTTTTTTGCAGGACGAGGATTGAGAGAACTGGAACAACAAACAGCAATTTATCGGAAAGCCACCCATCAAATTAGACGAGAGACGGCTTCCATCTGGCTAGCCATGTTGCAACAAACAATCCTGAACCTGCGAGGTCAATCTGAACATCCAAGTCGTTTAGTGGGTTCTCTCTATGACGAAGAGCAAACGATCGCCCCTGCGATCGCGGTCAAGGATGGAACCAGTCTTCACTACTTTTACTTAAATAAACTGATCTTATGCTACCTGTTTGGGGAGTATGAGCAAGCTGCCAGAACGGCTACGTTGGCAGAACCGTATTTAGGCGCAGCCACAGCAATCCTCTCTGTCGCTATCTTTCATTTCTATGACTCCCTCATAGTCCTAAGCTTATGGGCAGATGCTTCAAATGCTGAAAAAGAAACCTGGTTAAATCGCGTTAACGCTAATCAGAAGAAGATGCAGAACTGGGCACACCATGCCCCGATGAATTTTTTGCATAAATTTCAGTTAGTCGAGGCAGAAAAAGCGCGAGTGTTGGGTCAATGGTTTGAGGCAGAGGAATTTTACGAACAAGCCATTCAAGGGGCTAAAGAACACGAGTATCTTCAAGAAGAAGCCTTAATCTATGAGTTAGCTGCCAAACATTACCTGGCGCGTGGTCGAGAAAGGTTTGCTCAGCTTTATATAAAGGAAGCCCATTACTGCTACGAGCGATGGGGGGCGATCGCTAAATCCAAAGATTTGGAGACTCGCTATTGCCAGTTTTTTCCTCCGCGTAATGTGGTTCCCGTGCCAATTTGTACCCCTGCTGAAACGACTTCTAATCCTTCATCGATCGCTTTCGATTTAGCGGCAGTGATGAAAGCATCTCAAGCAATTTCAAGTGAGATTGAACTGGAAAAGTTACTTCGTTCGTTGATGCAGATCCTGATTGAAAATGCTGGGGCACAAACTGGATATCTGCTTTTAGAAAACGCAGAAAAATGGACGATCGAAGCGGCGTGTGAACTGCCTGATGGTGAGCAGTCCTGCATTGCAAGAGTCCTGCAATCACTGCCGATCGCAGATCGATTACCTGAATCCATGACTCAATATGTCATCCGGACGCATGAGGCAATCCTCTTAGACGATGCCACTTGTAAAGGTAATTTCATCAATGATCCCTATATTCAACACTACCAGGCTCGATCCGTCTTGTGCTTACCATTGTTAAATCAAAGCAAGCTTGTCGGTGTGCTGTATCTGGAAAACCGATTGGTAACTGGAGCATTCACGGCAGAACGATCGCAACTTCTGAATCTACTCTCGACTCAAGCTGCGATCGCGATTGAAAATGCAAAACTTTACTCAAAGCTCCGCGCCAGTCAAAGCCAGATGGCTCAATTTTTAGAGGCGATTCCCGTCGGAATTGGCATCGTCGATGCATCAGGACGCCCTTATTATGCCAATCAACGGGGGATTCAGCTCATGGGCAAAGCCATTGATCCTGCCGTACCCCCCGATCAACTCGCTGAAGTTTATCAGTTCTATGTGAGCGGAACGAATCAAATATATCCGACAGAGAAACTGCCAGCCATCCGAGCATTGAGCGGGGAGCATACCAGGATTGATGATATGGATATTCAGCAGAGCAATGCAACCATTCCCATTGAAGTATGGGGCACTCCTGTGTTTGATGAGCAGGGTAATGTGGTTTATGGGATCGTTGCATTTCAAGACATCACTGAACGCAGACAATCTGAGCAATTATTAGCCGATTACAACCGCACCTTGGAGCAGCAGGTTGGAGAACGGACAGCGGCTTTACAGAAAAGTGAAGTAGAACTACGCCAAGTCTACGACGAGCTTCGCTTACGAGAACAGGAACTACGATTAATCACCAACGCGCTCCCGGCTCTCATCAGCTATGTCAATAGCGATCGGTGCTATCAATTCATCAACCACGCCTATGAAGCCTGGTTCAACCGTAGCTGTGATGAAATTTTGGGCAAACCTGTTAGCCAACTTCTGGGTGAGGCAGTTTATCAACGAATTGAACCGTATATTAACCAGGTATTTGCAGGGCAAACGGTACCCCTGGAAGCAGAAATCCCGTTTCCGATCGGTAAACGGTTCATCAGTGCCATCTTGATCCCTGATTTTGATGCCAAGGCTCAGGTGAGAGGATTTTACAGTCTGATCACGGACATCAGCGATCGCAGACGCGCCGAACAAGCCTCAATTTTGGAAGAACGCAACCGTATGGCACGAGAAATTCACGATACGTTGGCGCAAGCTTTTACGGGTGTTTTGCTTCATGTCGGATCGGTAACACAAATGTTGGTAGATGATTCGGGATCTGCTCAGATATATCTGAAAAGGCTGGAAAAAATTGATGAATTAGCTCGAACCGGACTTGCGGAAGCTCGTCGCTCAGTGGTAGCGCTTCGTCCCCAACTATTGGAACAGGGTACTTTAGAGAGCGCTCTACAACGTCTCGTGACTCAAATGCAGCCCACTACTAAGACCACGTTAATCTACGAAAGCAAGGGTGCTATTTACGCTCTACCGACCGAAGTAGAAAATCATTTACTACGGATTGGGCAGGAAGCCTTAACAAACGCCATCAAGTACGCCAATGCCAGCAAAATTCTGATTGAGCTGGTGTACAACAATACTGAGTGTCTTTTGCGCATTAAAGATAATGGACAGGGCTTTGGGATTGGCAGCATCTCATCACTGGGTGGCTTTGGTTTGTTAGGAATGAGCGAGCGAGCAGAACGGATTGGTGCACAGCTAGCGATTCAAAGCGAACCTGGGCAAGGAACAGAAATTATTGTCACTGTTAACCGGGAGTGAACACCATGAGCCAATCCACTAAAATTCGGGTTCTGATTGTCGATGACCATTCCCTCGTTACAGAAGGATTGGCAAACATCATTAATTATGATCCAGAAATGACAGTGGTTGCTCAAGCAGAGAACGGGCAACAGGCGATCGACCGTTATCGTGAACACCAGCCTGATATCACCCTTATGGATTTACGAATGCCAGGAATGGGAGGAGTTGAAGCGATTACTGCGATTCGTGCTGAATTTAAGTCCGCTCGAATTATTGTGCTAACTACCTATGATGGTGATGAAGATATTTATCGAGGATTGCAGGCAGGTGCTCAAGGCTATTTGCTTAAAGATGCAAAACCTAATGAACTTTTGAATGCAATCCGTATCATTCACAGTGGTCAGCAGTATGTTTCTTCGGCTGTGGCAAGCAAGCTTGTCAAGCGGATGAATAATCCAATACTCAGTGAACGAGAGTTAGAAGTGCTCCGTTTGATAGCGCAGGGACTGAGTAATCAAGACATTGGAACTGATTTAAATATTGGTGAAAGCACTGTCAAATCCCATGTGACTCATATTTTGAACAAGCTGGGAGTGAGCGATCGCACACAAGCCGTCATTGTCGCTGTCAAGCGTGGGCTTGTCAGTTTATAAATTGTGTTTTGGTTGAGTTACTGACTCCGACTTTAGTCTGAGACAAGCTTCCACCAAGGATGGACTGTTTCATCCGTCTCTAGATTGTACAGAAGTGTGGACTCTTGGCGGATGACAGATGGGAAGCTATTACCTATATTGAATTTATGCAAACACCAACAGCAATTCAGTTGCAGAATTCAAGTTTGCTAGGCAGGGCTGAACGATGGCTGACGATCGCGAGCATCATTCCTTATTTGTCCCGCCTTCAGTTCAGGATCACATTCAAGGTGTGCTAAGTGCCAGTGTTGTACTCGTCCTGTATGGAGATTATGAATGTTCTCAAAGTGCAAATGTCTATCGGTTGATTAAAGCTGCTCAACAGCAGTTAAGTCCTGCTTTCGAGGAGAATGATGTGTGTCTTATCTTTCGTCATTTCCCCCAGATACAGATTCATCCACATTCTCAGCGGGCCGCAGAAGCAGCAGAAGCAGCAGCAATGCAAGGTCAGTTTTGGCAGATGCATGAAATGCTCTTTATCCATCAACAAGCGTTAAAGAACGGATATTTGGTGGAATATGCAAATCGTCTGGGACTTGATCTTTCCCGATTTTTGCAAGATTTATCTAGACGAGTGTATGTCGATCGCATCGTTGCGGACATTCAGAGCGGACAACAAAGTGGCGTAGAAGCGGCACCCGCTTTATTTATTAAGGGGATTCGTTATCGCGATCGCTGGACTGTTGAGCAATTAATAGCAGCCATTAAGGCGGCAAGTCATTAGGGACACAGAGTCTGAATTGAGCGATTACCCCGCAGGGGGAACTGCTTCGCATCGCTGAAGGATGAAAAGCAACCAATCTGAACATCAAATTCATCAACCTAAAGGAGATCAAGATGAGTAGCAATCCTGTAAACGGTCAAACCATGAAACTCGAAGTGGTAGTATTGCCTGTTTCCGATGTCGATCGCTCCAAGGATTTTTATAAAACCTTGGGATGGCGGCTGGATGCCGACTTTGTTACTGGTGAAGATTTCCGAGTGATACAGTTGACCCCTCCTGGATCGGAAGCCTCGATCATCTTCGGGAAAGGAGTGACATCAGCCGCACCGGGTTCAGTTCAGGGGCTACACCTCATTGTTTACGACATCGAAGCAGCCCGCACCGAACTCGTCAATCAGGGGATCGAGGTGAGTGAGGTGTTCCACGACGCGGGCGGCATCTTCCACCGTGCCGGAACTGAGGGACGAGTAACGGGTTCCGATCCAGAGCATCGCGACTATGCCTCCTTTGCCTCATTCAGTGATCCAGATGGCAACGGTTGGGTACTCCAGGAAGTGAAGACACGCGCACCCGGACGGTAATCGGACATCCACACACCAAGCAACACCTAAAAACTAATTCATCCAATGAAAACACAGAAAGTATGGTTCATTACCGGAGCCTCCAGGGGCTTCGGATTGGAAATTGCCAGAGCAGTCCTGGCATCCGGCGATCAGGTCGTGGCGACGGTTCGCAGTAAACCTGAACAACTTGTCACAGCTTTACACAACCACCCAGATCTCTACGTGGTGCAGATGGATATCACTCAAGAAGACCAGGTACAAGCGGCTGTCAAGCAAGGGGTTGCCCGGTTTGAGCGGATCGATGTCCTAGTCAATAATGCTGGGTTTGGTATGGTTACGGCGATCGAAGAAGCTTCGGATATCGAAGTCCGCAAATTGTATGAGACCAACGTGTTTGGCTTACTCAACGTGACTCGTGCCGTGTTGCCGTATCTGCGCCAGCAAAAGTCCGGGCACATCATTAATATCTCGTCTTTGTTCGGTTACAATGCGGTTCCGGGCTGGGGATTGTATGGGTCTACTAAATTTGCGATCGAAGGTCTCTCGAAAGGGCTAGCAGTCGAACTAACACCGCTTGGCATCTACGTTACGGTAGTGGCTCCCGGTCTTTTTACGACCGATTTTTTGAGCGCTGAATCCTATGTTGCCGCTAAAACGATTATCGACGATTACCAGGAAACGGTAGAACCGATGCGGAGCGGAGCCGATGCGCTACACGGGCACCAACCCGGTGATCCGAAAAAGCTTGCTCAGGTGATGATTCAACTCGCCAATGCAAAACATCTGCCGCTACATTTGCCTGTCGGCAATGACGCGATCGCGATGTACCGGAACAGTGCCACGAAAATGGCACAGGACATTGAAGCATGGCTGCCAGTCTCCACAAGTACCGATCATGATCAGCGCGTAACGGCTGCGAGCATCGCTTGATATGCAAGATTCGCACATTCATTTTCCAACGGAGAGTGTTATGAAACTGGAAGGTAAGAAGGCACTGATTACTGGAGGAAACAGCGGCATTGGCTTTGCCACCGCTCAACTCTTCATTCACGAAGGGGCTGAAGTGGCAATCACGGGTCGAGATCAGAAGACGCTTGATGCGGCTGTTGAAAAACTGGGTTCAAAAGCCGTTGCCTATCGTGCAGACGTGACAGACTCCAATGCCCGTGCTGACCTTTTCAGCAAAATTGGTCAACGGTTTGGCAACCTGGATATCGTCTTCGCTAACGCTGGTATTGCTGGAGCCACACCGCTGGGAAGCGCTGATGAAACGGTGTTTGAAAACATCATTCGCATCAATCTCACCAGCGCTTTCTTTACAGTCCAAGCTGCTTTACCGTTGCTCAACGATGGTGCCTCCATTATCTTGAACAGTTCCGTGATCGGCTCACTGGGGCATCCCGGAAGTGCAGCCTATGCAGCAAGTAAAGCGGGTATTCGCGGTATGGCACGATCGATCGCATCTGAGCTTTCTCCGCGCAACATTCGGGTCAATATCGTTGCACCGGGAGCGACAAGAACCCCTATCTGGAGCCGTGGATCTACTTCGTCTGAGAAGGCTGACGAGCGCTCAGCACAGTGGGCTACAGTAACTCCATTAAGTCGTTTAGGAGAACCAGACGACGTTGCCAAAGCCGTCCTCTTTCTTGCCTCAGACGATTCGTCCTACATCCAGTCGGTTGAACTGTTTGTAGATGGTGGCATTGTGGGTTCTCCAACTGGCGCGACATTCCGCAGTGCATAAATTTTTCCACTAACCCTTCAAAAATATAGAGGTTTATATGGGCATCGAACAGAAAGTTGCTGTGATTACTGGTGCGTCACAAGGCATCGGTGCGGCTCTTGTCAAGGCATACCGCGATCGCAACTATCGAGTGATTGCCATCTCACGCTCAATTCAACCATCGGACGATGATGAAGTTGTGGCGGTGTCCGGTGACATTGCCGATCGCAAAACTGCCGAACGTGCGATCGTCGAGGGTGTAACCCGATTTGGGCGCATTGATACGCTGATCAACAACGCGGGTATCTTCATCGCCAAACCATTCACCGAGTACACCGAAGCTGACTACGCAGCGACCCTGGGCACCAACGTCACGGGCTTCTTTCACATTACACAACTCGCCATTGCCGAGATGGAGAAGCAGGGCGGTGGTCATATCCTGCAGATCTCAACCAGTCTGGTTGATCACGCGATCGCAGGCGTGCCGTCGGTGCTTGCATCCCTAACAAAAGGTGGGCTGAATGGTGCAACTAAATCACTTGCGATTGAGTATGCCAAGCGAGATATTCGGGTGAACGCGGTGGCGCTGGGTACTATCAAGTCGCCGATGCATCCCATCGAAACTCATGCCCAACTCGATGTCCTGCACCCGATCGGTCATATGGGCGAGATCTCCGATGTCGTTGATGCAATCCTCTACCTCGAATCAGCCAACTTCGTGACGGGCGAAATCCTTCACGTCGATGGTGGTCAGAGCGCGGGTCATTAATTGGGGTGTGGGGTGTGGGGTGTGGGGTATGGGTGTGGTTAATGCAATTGGAAACGGTTGTAACGCTGACACTTCCAAACAAAATTGTGCAATCGCCCAACCTTACTGATAGCGACTTTCACCCCACACCCCACACCCTACACCCTACACCCCACACCCCACACCCCACACCCACCCGCAATTCTACAAGGAACACAAACATGATCTACGAATTACGCATTTATCACGCTGTACCTGGACAACTGCCAGCGCTGATTTCCCGCTTTCAAAACCACACGATACAGATTTGGGAAAAGCATGGCATCCGCCAGGCTGGGTTTTGGACGACGCTAATCGGCGAAAGCAACCAGCAACTCACCTATATGCTTGCCTGGGACAGCATGGCTGACCGCGAGAAGCGCTGGAGTGCGTTCATCACTGACCCCGAATGGATCGCAGTCAGCAAGGAAAGTGAGAAGGATGGTCCACTTGTGCAGAACATCAGCAACGAATTGCTGGCACCAACTGCCTTTTCCTCGGTGAGGTAAGCGATGGGTTCTCAGTTCATTTGATTTTGAAAGTGAGGTAAGCAGAATGAAAGAAAATATTGAGGATGAGTCCTTCGAAGATGAATGTGAGAACGGTCAACGTGAGACTGATAGCCGCGATGTTTTCGCAGAACGTGTCCACAGTAACCAGCATCAGCTTACCGCTGAGCTACGGCACCAGTATGATTTCATTGTTTGCGGATCGGGATCGTCTGGCTCAGTGGTTGCCCGCAGACTAGCTGAGAATCCAGATGTCAGCGTGCTGCTGCTGGAAGCGGGAGGCACTGATGATGTGCCCAGCGTCATCGCTGCCAACCAATGGCCCATGAATCTGGGCACCGATCGCGACTGGAGTTTTCAGGGGCAGCCGAATCCACACGTGAACGGGCGATCGCTGCCGTTTTCGATGGGCAGGGTGCTCGGTGGTGGATCAAGCATCAACGTTATGGTGTGGGCACGCGGACACAAGCACGATTGGGATCTCTTTGCAGCTGAAGCCAACGACCCAGCCTGGAGCTATGAATCCGTTTTGAAGCTCTATCGCTGTCTGGAGGATTGGCATGGCGCACCAGACCCAATGTATCGCGGCACCGGAGGTCCCGTCTTTGTGCAGCCCGCGCCAGACCCGAACCCGCTCGCACCCGCAACGGTTGAAGCTGCGAGATCTGTCGGTATTCCGACGTTTGAAAATCCCAATGGTCGCATGATGGAAGCGGCAAAGGGGGCGGCGATCAGCGATGTCCGAGTCTGCAACGGCAAGCGCGAATCGATTTTCCGTTCCTACGTCTTTCCGTATATGGATCGACCAAACCTGACGGTTCTGACTCAGGCACTGGTAACGCGGCTGACCTTCCAGGGCAAGCGGGTCACGGGTGTGGAGATCGCTTATCGTGACGCGATCTATCAGATTGGCGTAGCAGTTGAAGTGGTGCTGTCGCTGGGTGCTATCCACACACCAAAGGTACTGATGCAGTCCGGCATTGGCGATGAAGCCGAGTTGCGGCGGTGGGGTATTCCGCTCGTGCAGCACCTTCCCGGTGTGGGGCAAAATTTTCAAGACCATGTTGCTTTTGATTGTGTTTGGGAATATCAAGACGCGATCGCCCCCCGCAATAACCTGTCTGAGGCAATCTTTTTCTCGACCAGCCAGTCCGGTCTGGACAACCCAGACCTGTTTGTCTGTCAGGCGGAGGTGCCCAAATCTAGTGCCGAGAATGCCGCCCGATTTGGACTACCCGCCGCAGGCTGGACGCTATTTGGAGCCGTTGCCCAGCCCAAAAGCCGTGGTTGCTTGCGCCTGACGGGAGCCAATCCGTCTGACCCAATTCTGATTGATGCCAACACGCTGTCTGAGCCGGATGATCTCAAAGCCGCGATCGCTTGTGTAGAACTTTGCCGCGATGTTGGGAACTCGGCTCCGCTGCGTCCGTTCGTCAGGCGCGAAGTGATGCCCGGTAATTTGACAGGAGCCGAACTCGAACGCTTTATTCGGGATGCGGCGACGAGTTTCTGGCACGAAACCTGCACTGCCAAAATGGGGCGAGATTCGATGTCGGTGGTGGATAGCAACCTGAGAGTATATGGCATCGACAATCTCCGGATTGCGGATGGATCGATTCTGCCGCGAATCACAACCGGCAACACAATGGCTCCCTGCGTGATCATCGGAGAGCGGGCAGCGGAAATTTTGCAGCTCGAACACCAGCTGCAAACCAGCCTACAAACAACCTCAGCCGCGTAATAAATCACTGCACTTTTTATTGGCGGACGCATATCTAAATCGCGTGTTAACTCAAAGAATTTGAGTAGTGTGCATGGGGCGATCGCAGAAACATGAGACGTAACCTATCTAAACATCAAACTTACTAACCAGAAGGAAAACAAAATGAGCAGCGATCCGCGGCTTCCCAATTGCCTGTGGAATTCTCCAGAAGCAGACGTTGCAACCCTGGCAACCCTTCTGCGCGAGACGGCAGAACACCATGACCACTATGAGAAAACGCACGCCCAGCATCACTGGTGGGACTGGTATGCGCCCTACCTGCATGCACGTCAGAAGGGCTGCACTCCTGAGGTAGCTGTCTATTTTCCGGGAGGTGAAAGTTGTGGAGAAGTATGCTAAATTTCAGGGCAATTGCCCTTAAGTTACTCGGTCAAACCTGCGATGTCTGATGAGTCCAGTCCGATTTTAGCGAGACTAATTGAGGAGATTAATTGCCTGACAAAGCGGGTGGAAGAGCTAGAGCAGCGAAATCAAGAACTGGAAGCACGAAATCAAGAACTGGAAGCAGAGAACAAACATCTGAAGGACTTGTTACATCGTCAAGGTGCATCCAAGGATGCCAAAGCGCCCCAGTTCAAAGAGAACTATAGCGTTGACAAACAAAAAGGCAAGGGGAAACGAGGGCGACAATCAACGGGACGACGGGCACAAGATGCAAAGCTTGACTGGGTGAGCTACGACGTTGATATCTATCCGGTGGGTGTGGCGAAATCGGAATGTATTGAACAACGACAACAATACGCATGGCGGTTCATATCGGGTCGAGCCGAGTATGTGTGCTACCACATCTATGGTTTGCCATTGGCAACTCAACTGCCAGCGATTAGCGGACTGCGGAAC
>LUGL01000193.1 GCA_002796835.1 Elainella saxicola E1
CAAACTTGCAAACCTTTGCCCAATATCGCTTGAGATTTCAAGTGGAGGAATCCTTTTTAGATCTCAAATCGAATGGATTCAATCTGGAAGCCTCCAGGCTCCGGGACAAATTTGCCCTGTCCCAATTGTGTGGGGTGATTGCCTTAACGATGTTATTTCTGGTGTTGCAAGGAGTACAAGTGGTGGCTTCAGGCAAGCGTCGTCAAGTGGATACTCATTGGCAGCGAGGGATGAGTTATCTCAAACTCGGGTGGAACTGGATTCGCCTTGCTATCACCCAGCAATGGAAAATTCAAGTTTTTCAGTTCTTATCCAGTCTGCCTGACCCTCAACCTGCCATTGCTTCCAACCGACAACATGAGGATTCCTTCAGACGTGAATTTACCGTCCTTAGCCGCATTCCGTCTTCTTAGTTTTGTCAGTCAAGCAGATTTGCCTTCGAATGGCGCAGGAATGATGGGCGTGAATTTGACGCGATCGGTGGCAATCCGCTTGACGTAGAACTCGTTGATCGTTTGTAAGACCTGCTCTCGCGTGCCAATAATCCAGATCTGCGATTTATCGGTATGCGAAACTTTCAGCAGTTCGTTGAACTCTGTCGTCATACTATTTTCCCTCTCTGAGGTTGGGTTTGTGGGAAGAAAAGCCCAAGGTATGGCTGTCTAGCCGTTGCGAAGCCCTGAAGATCGATTAAGATCTCAGCAGGCTAGCTCTCTGAGCGAAACAGAGCGTTAGACAGCTGGCTATAAGTGGGGTCAATCACTTGTAGTCAGCGCCATACCTTGAGTCGATCTACTGGTGTCTTGGTTAATCTGAAAAACCAGTGTTGTTCAGCATAAAACAAAGTTCGATCGAACACAAGCGTAAGTTAGAGTTTGTCAATATTTTGTGAGAACCGATCGGATTTTGGATTTTAGATTCGGTGGAGGCTTGGGTCGGGTAATTGGACTGGTCGAAGCCTGAATGTATCTGCCGATTCAAGGGGAAGGAAAAGCAGATTGCCAAATCCAACTGCGATCGGCGTTGGAATACTTGCACTCTAAGGCAAACGTAACGTTTGAGATGGATTGGGTCGTGAGGGCGATCGAGGATTTTTTGGGATGGGGTTCTGTGTGGAGAGAGCGGTAGAATCTACTGTGCAAATGTACTAGTAAATACATTGGATCACCTCTCTTATCTGCTAAACCTAGCTGAGAGACTATTTGTATGGGTGCGTCCTCTCATATGGAGAATATAGAGAAAAAAGATTGTTCTGATATCTCGTGGTTAGTGTAAGCTCTTGACAGGCATACCTGCTTTTTACTAAAAAAGATTTGTGTTTTAATGTAGCTTATGTTACAAATAGTTTCCTTAAAGTACCCTAAAGGGTAATACATATGTGGAGTTTATATCTTTATTATGGGATTAAATTGAGCCACTTTTTACACAAGTAAGTCTTGCAAATACAGTTGCTAATTAAATAGGTACTTATATGGTGGAACCCATTAGCACTACAATGATTGTGACCTTGCTCCTTTCAAAGGCAGCTGAAGAAGGTGGAAAGAAATTAGGAGAGGCAGTTTCAAGCAAACTTGGTCAACTACTTAATTTGATTCGTGAGAAGTTCAAGACAGAAGGTGTTGAAGGAAAACTTGTCAAAGTCCAAGAAGATCCCTCTGAGAAGAATCGATTAAGATTTGAGCAGGAATTAGAAGATCAAATGGAAGATGATAGTGAGTTTGCCAACAAGCTAAAAGCTTTGGTTGAGGAACTTCAATCAGATGCGCAGATTAAGCAGGTATTTTTTAAGGGTATAAAGGTGCAGCAAGATGCCAAGGTCAGCAATGTAAAACAGAGTGCTGCAGGAAGCGGTTCTATAGAGCAACAAGCTGTCACTGATGTTGAGATTGGTGGTAGCTTAATAATTGAAGGTATAGAGCAATTAGCTGATGCTAGTAAAAAGCCCTCTCTCAATAGAGATTGAAGCAAAGAGGCTAATCAACGAATCCTACTGTAAGCAAAATAGGTATGAAATAGAATCTGCTGTTGGACTTAAAACTTCGGATTACAGTTTCTCTTTGCTGCAGAGCATCGGGGAATCTGCTCCTAACTAAATTGAAATATTTCCTAAGCTTTATATAGGAAGCTAAAACCCAGGTTGAAATTGAGATCAACGTAAAGCGAAGGAGCTACCAAGGTGCACAAAAAATTGCAAAAGCAAGTAGCTGTCGAGAATGTGAAAATTGGTGGAGATGCTTCGATAAACGTTTCTCAGCAAATTACTGAGACTATTCAAGCACGGCTGTCTCCGGAAGATAGAGACGAGTGGGTTAACCGACGGAAACTTCTAACTAGGCTTCAACAATATTTTCTGTATAAATTTGATGACGGTGAAAAGCTATCGCCTAAGCAGGCAATTAAACTCGTATTAGAAACTCGTTATGAGTTTAGTGAAAAATCAGACAAGAAGCATGAAGATACAAATATTGAGAAGATTGTTGACGAATGGACACCTGGAAAACGCTTATTAATTTTAGGTTGTCCTGGAACTGGTAAATCAGTAACACTATTGCAACTAGCCAAAAAATTTTGTGAGGGGCTTAATGACGACAACCTTCTGGAAAAGCCGATTCCAGTAGTGTTCCACTTATCATCATGGGGAGAAGAGCAATCCAATGATAAATCGGGGAAAGAGCAATCTGGTGATAAGTTTAAGAATTGGTTAATTCAAAGACTAGACAAAATTTATGGCGTTCACTCATCGATCGGAGAAGCTTGGGTAGAAAAGCGAAAGCTGTTCTTGCTACTAGATGGTCTTGATCAGGTTGATCCTGGTCTCCAGATTGAGTGTGCCAATGAGATTAATAAATTTGGAGCAAGTGACATTGCAGTATGTAGCCGTATCGACGAATATGCCAGGATTTTTAATGATTACAAAGAACAGTCCAAATCTACGGACATTGTCTTAACGGATGTTGTCTTAAAAGTTGATCTTCCAGTCTATATTAGACCTTTAGAGGATGAGCAGATTAAAAAGTATTTAGAAACACTGAATAAGCTAGAACTAAAGCAGATGCTTGATGAAGATAAGAGTTTAAGAGGCTTAGCTAAAATTCCCTTCTGGCTTGATATCATGATTGATGTAGGTAAAAGCCTACCTACAAAAGGCTCATCGAAAGAACTTCAAGATAAATTGTTCAAAGAATATATTAGACAGAGATTTGATGGATCAGATCTACGCCAGAGATATAGCAAGGAAGCGACAATTAAGTGGTTAACTTGGCTAGCATCCAAGCTGGAATCCGAAGGTAAAGCAGTTTTTCTGGTTGAGGAAATGCAGCCCTCATGGTTAGTAGAAAAGGAAAAGAACCTATATCTAACAGTTCTTTTATGTATTGGAATGCTTCTGGGGCTTCTATTTGGAATTCCTTATGGTCTTATTATTCGCTTTTATATTTCATACT
>LUGL01000194.1 GCA_002796835.1 Elainella saxicola E1
TGGGAGGACTGCGCTATCATGACCGCAACCGGCAATGCTACTTCATTGAGCAAGGCAACAGTGAAAGTTGCTACATCAATCTGGTCAAACTCAATGAGTTCGTCAAGCAAGAATGGTTGGCAGCAGGACATTTAGAGCAGGAATTTGAGCAGTGGGGACCGAGAATTTTGGTGGTGCTTGACAATGCCAGCTATCACAAAAAACAGGCCATGCTCGAACAACTGGCAGTCGAATGCCCCAATCTGCAACTGCTGTTTTTGCCGCCTTACAGTCCAGATTTCAACTTAATTGAGTTGGTGTGGCATTCGTGCAAAGAGTTTATTGCGCATCGTTTATTTCAATCGGTGGAGGAACTTCACTCCTTGCTCGACAGATTACTCAATCAAGGGGAACTGGTGATTCAGTGGAAACGCAAAGTGAAGAACAAAGGCAATGCTCTGATCGCAGCTTGATGATGCAAACTAAATGTCGTTCAGCTTAACCATTGCATCGGTTCAACAATGCCAGGGTCTTCAGTCAAAGGAATACCAGAAGTGGCAATCTGTTCAATCCGACGAGTAATCGCACTGCGACGAATCACACGATGCCGTTGAAAAAACTGGGTAAGTTCTTCTTGGGTTGCTGCTTGAGCAGCTTTGAGGGTGGGATAGCGTTCGAGAAACTCACAAAACACTCGGGTGTCTTTGTCCTCAAACCAGTCGAGCACCTGAGGATAATATGTTTTTAAGGGCTGAGGTGAGGCGATTGGTTAACCGCACCTTCTCGCCCACCAGCATTCTTCTGGACTCGACCCACTGGCGCAGTGCCCGCATCTGAGCGCTCTCTGGCTGCCATGCAGGTAGTTTGTCTCCATGCTTTCGCAGCAGTTCGACCAGAATCCGGGCATCAATTGGGTCTGACTTGGCCCGAGAGGGTTGAAAGGCTTTGCGGTAATTGGCAACGGTGCGCGGATTGATAGGATAAAGCACCAGGTTTTCGTACTGGCATAGAGCATAAACCAGTGGGCCACGCTTTTGCTCCAAACCCACGGCGAGTAATGCGTTGCCATAGCGTTTTCGTAACCCCTCAATCCAGGCAGCAATCGCATCGGGTTGGGAACCAATGACCGACTCTTCGCCTTCTCCAGTAGTGCAATCGTGGAGATAAATGTCGTGTTTGCGGTCAGCCCAATCAATGCCAATATAAGCAGCGTACACGTCCTGACTCATGATGTTATCCTCAAACTACAGTTGGTGATGCAACTGGGACGGCTTCTGCTCAAGGCGAAAAGATTATGGAAGGTGTAGCCGCACCATCCTCTGAGGATTCGTTGGAGAGAGAAGCACAGGGTGGGGCGAGGCGATATGTTAGTAGACATCGAATGTCGCTCGTTGCATGGTCGTCTCCCACCCTGCGTCCCAGTGCTGAAGCTGAGTTTATCTCTTCGGCTTCAGTCCTGTCCCCCCATAACGGCGTCGCACCGGAACGCCGCAATATGATTGGCTGAGGTGGCAAAGGTTGTCTGAGTCTGGTGAGCTTGGTTGTTATGCGTCAATCGCCTCACATTTATGTGAGTGAAAGATTCTAATCGAAGTGATCGTTGATGAACTGATCGTAAAATTGACATTTAAGCTGATATGCGTTCTTTTGAAGGTTAAGGCAGTAAACTAGAGCGTCCTCGGTCGCAATGAGTCTTTTTAGATGAATCGCCAGTTCTTGAGAATGGGTCAATCCGCCTAGAATGCCTTCTTGTCCAATATCTGAATTTCTACTGTCATGGATCATATGGAAATAGTAGAACTCTGATCTCATTTTGTGCTGTGATTGTCCATTAGATAGGCGTTCAGAAATTCGTTGCCAGAGACAGGAGTATTCAACTGAGACCAGCACCTCTGCCCAAAAACGAAGAAATGTGACTAACCCCGCCTGACAATACTTTTCACCTAGACAACTGTTCATATGCTGATAGCTCTCATCTCTAACCTTTTGAGTGGTAGGTGTTTCCGGTGTTGTTAATATCATTTCAGAACTAGCACCGAGATTGAGCAAATCCTGGAAAAGTAGCTCTCGATGAGAAGGTAGGGGAACTCCTTTTGTATTGCGTGGGAATTCCTCATTCAAGATCCCTCTAACGGTTCGTTTAATCTGCTCATCTGTCAGAGCATCAATTGCAAATTCGTAAAGGTTGACGATGGAAAGTGATAAAAAGCGGCGCTGGATAAGAATTGTAAGCAGATCTTGCCAAGCGATCGCATCAATCTGGTTAAACAATGGATGAGATCTAAACTTCGTGATTAAGGAAATTTCATAATCGTTGAGGGTTTCAATCATAACTTTTAACTCGTAAATAAGATTTTCAGATCATTTCTCCAATTTTGATTTGGATCTGGATGAAAGCGACGAGCGACTTGCCACATTAACTCAAAGTCATTTTGTAAGGTCTGCGTGATAAATTGATTGGCAGAGCTTAGCGTGAACTCTAACTGAAATGTATTAATAGCAAGCAATCCGTGTAGAAAAGGTGCTGCCAACATATAACGACCAGCTCGATAAATTGCGAGAGAAGGAAGCGTATCATATAGCTTAATCTCGATAAACCTAGAAGTGTCTGAAACTATGATGATTTTTTCTAACGTTTCCAGATTGGCAATCACATAATCTTGAATATTAATCTCATCCCCGATGCTGCTATTAGCATATCTTCTCAAAACTTCTTCTCGCAGCTTTGCTGCTTCAGAATAAGGCCAAGCTAGTAATATTCTGACCTGAACGCCATTTTGGAGGCATCGAATGAGATGGTCACAATAGTCATTCAAATTGGGCGCAAAGGTTTGAAGAATATCTACTTGCTTATATTCCGGATTGTCCAAACTAATCAAATTGTCAATGGCTTGCCCAAATCCATCTCTAGGAAAATTCGGATAAATGTAATTTAAACCAATTTCCGAAAAAAATATGTCTTTCTTCTGATATTGAAGATACTGTTCATTTAAACGCTTGTAAAGTTGTGGAAGTTTATGTCCTTTACCCACAATCTGAAATTTTTTATAGATATTCTTCAGTCTTTGAGTGAAAGCTTCTTCTTCAATTGTCGAGTATGACTTAATATACGCTTCTAGCAATTCACTTTTAGTTGGACATTGCGATTCTTGAAGACACATCACAACTTCAGCTTCAAGAGAAGTCAATCCGTACTCCGGACACTTGGAAAGTGTTTCTAAAAACGAATTCCAACTCATAATCAGTCACTACTTGGCAATGGACAAAACGACAATAGCATTCTGCAGCTCCCTTACACCTGATTACACTTCACTACAGTTCCCCAATATTGACGCATTTATGGACGCAGTCAATGATGATTATACCGTTTAGAACCTTCAGTGCCTACAAGAGCACGCCCCTACTGGATCGCTTATCTAGAATGGCTGTAAAACCTTACTAGTGAAGAAGGATAACCATGATGGTAACTGATACCATTCTCAGTGATCGTTATCAAATCGAAGAATTATTGAGTCAAAAAGCTGGACGACGAACCTTTCTGGCGAAAGATCTTCAATCTCAAGTGCCAGTCAT
>LUGL01000030.1 GCA_002796835.1 Elainella saxicola E1
ATTGAGCAACAGTGGCAGACCAGATTGCCGGAGAGTGTTTATCAGGTGCAGGAACGCAGTCATGGCCGCAACATGCGATGGCGAGTATCAGTGTTTGAGGAGTTAGGAGAGTTTGCAACGGAGTGGGCAGGACTACAGAGGTGTATTTGTGTAGAACGTTGTGGGACAAGAGGAGGGCAAGAATTCAGTGAGCGACAGTACTATATCAGCAGCGTTATCACGAGTGCAGAAGAGTTTCATCGTATCATCCGAGGTCATTGGGGGATTGAGAATCGCTTACATTGGGTCAAGGATGTGACCTTTAACGAAGATAGTGCTCCCCAGCATGGACGATTTGCTGCAGCGAACTGGTCAGTGGTCCGGAACTTCTTCATTACCATTGCTCGTTCGTTAGGGTTTACCTCAATTGCTTCTGCTAAGCGAAAGCTAGCAAATCAGTTGGAGATCATTTTTCCTCTCATACAATGAAACAACCCTGCCATGGCAAGGGAGAGCGAAAACTGGGTGTCCCTTGTGTCATTGACCGGGTCATCCAGCAAGCCATCTTGCAAGTGCTCACGCCCATCTTTGACCCAGAGTTTTCTGAGTCAAGTTTTGGCAGCCGACCGAAACGTTCTGCGCAGGGTGCAATCCGACAGGTGAAAGCCTATGTCAAATCCGGCTATCGCAGGGTGGTGGACTTAGATCTAGAGCAATTCTTTGATACGGTCAACCAGGATGTGTTGATGAGTCGGGTCGCCCGCAAAGTCACCGACAAGGTGCTATTGGGCCTCATAGGCCGTTACCTGCGAGCAGGCGTGTTGGTTGGGAGCAACATCGAAGCAACGACATGGGGAACACCGCAAGGCTCCCCTCTATCTCCGTTGCTTGCCAACATCTTGTTGGACGACCTCGATAAGGAGCTAGAAGCTAGAGGACATTGCTTTGTGCGGTATGTGGATGACCTGGTTATCCTGGTCAAAAGCAGACGTTCAGGGCAACGGGTCATGGCGAATATTAGCCGTTACCTGAGTCAAACGCTGAGGCTCAAAGTCAATCGCGAGAAAAGCAAAGTGGTCAAGATCGAGGAGTTGGAATACCTAGGCTTTACGTTTCGGGGCATCCGAATCTTCGTGAGTGACCGTGCTATGAAAGACTTCAAACATCGACTGCGAGGGTTGACTTCCCGCAGTTGGGGAGTGTCAATGGCAGAGCGAATTGAGCGGTTGAATCGATACTTGCGAGGGTGGATGAACTACTTTGGGATTTCCCAACATTACAGCCCAATGGAGGAGTTAGACGGGTGGTTGAGGCGACGGATTCGCATGTGTTACTGGAAGCAGTGGCGCAGACCGAGAACTCGCATCAGCAATCTGCTCAAACTGGGGACTACAAAGCGTCAAGCGATTTTGACTGGCATTAGCCGAAAGGGTTATTGGCGATTGTCAAAGACGTTGGCGACGCATACGGGAATGACGAATGAGTGGTTAAAGCAGCAGGGATTGTTGTCGATTCGTGAGCTATGGATGAAGGCTCAAGGATACGTTTAAATCATCAGAGTTGTTTGCGCATCTTCATGAACCGCCTGTTGCGGACCCGCATGGCAGGTGGTGTGGGAGGGGAGGGCTAAATTCCCTCCTCGACCCGATTATGCTGTGGTCATGGAGCAAGACTCAGGGTTTTCCTAAACTCCAGTCGAGCCAAACCCGCCTTCTCCTCTACGAGTTTCTGACAAGCTATTGACTTCCTCAATCTCAGCTCGTATTACTGGCGCAATAACCATTTGAGCGATTTTCATGCCTTCAAGTACTTTGAAGGGTTGCTTTCCGTGATTAATGAGGATTACTCCAACCTCTCCTCTATAACCAGCGTCAATGGTTCCCGGAGTGTTGAGTACCGTAATGGAGTGTTTAAGAGCTAAACCACTTCTAGGGCGGATTTGCGCTTCTGTCCCCTGCGGTAGTTCAACAGATATACCTGTTTTTATGAGGGCAGCTTCTCCAGAGGAGATTTCTCGCTCTTCAACTGCAAATAAATCTAAGCCTGAATCATCATCATGTTCATATTTGGGTAACTTAGCGGAGTCAACTAGCCTTAAGACCTTAATTTGTATTTTTTGCATATGAAACTATACCTTCCTCTCTTTGGAGATCTAGTTTGTCCTACGTAAAGACTAAACTTTTTTGTCAGTTTTTCCCGATATCAGAAAGTAACTTCATTAAAAGCGCAGTAGGCAAAGCAAACATAGAGCCGAAAAGAGCATTCATGGCAGGATCATACCAAATCTGGTCTGCGATTTTATCTTTCTGCGCCGCCAAAGATCCATAAGCAAAGAGACTTAAAACAAATAACGAAACTAAGACTATATAAACTGCTCCAGATTTCAACCTTGATTTAAAGGCATTGCGCTTCTCTAAAACTTCTTGAAAATCTTTACTCTCTTTCAACTTGTTTTTTAATCGATCAGGAATTTTCCTGAAATCTTTATCTAACCAAGCTTCCTCTTCTGGACTTAAATCATAACCTCGTAATACATCTGGGCGACCTGGATCATTTCCAGGCTTAACGGATGCTTTAGTCCTCATATATTGAAATACTAAAGTTACAAAGGTATCCTCTTCAGGAGTAATTAATACATCTTGGTCACTATGATTATGAATGGCAATCAACGAAGAACCAACATATTCTGGATCTAGTGTTGTACCGATATGAGACAGCCCTTTTGAAACCAAAGCAACTTTGGAATGGTAAGTCCCAGCTATTTTAAGTGATACCCAAATAGCTTCATTAGTTTCTATAAGAACTGTTGACCTTTTAGGAATTATTAATTTATTCGTTTGAGCGTCATATATGCTTCTCTTGGTTTGCAAGCTCCACGCTAACTTGCTGGCAGTAAGGTTGTAACTAGCTCCTCTAAGTTTACTTTTCGAGAATGGATATATATAAATATTCTTGCCGATCTCTTTCTCAATATCTACATTACTTAGTGTTGACATAAGCTGATCAAGTGCTACACGACACTGTATCCATCAAAATAGCATTCACTAGTTTGGATTGGCACCCCTTCTATTCAGAGTCAACATCTTATCAGTAACCTCATATCTTTTTTGATACAACCAGAGGTAAGCTTCAGTCCGCTTTTCTACATGGGAGCAAGCAGCATAACTAGATATTCACTGGCAGATCTGCCGGATAACACCCTGCTTGCTCTAAGATTATCCGGCAGATCTGCCGGATAATACCCAAATTTTAACGAATTAAACAGAAACTTTGCAGGTTAAGTCTGGGAATTTGGGGTGTTATCCGTCACATTTGATAGTTAATCACGGTGATTGGGGTTCTTATCCATCATTTTCGCTGGATAACACCCTCTATCCCGGAGTTATTTCGCATTATCCCATGTCCCAATCTCAACCACCTCGCCTGCTCAATCGAGCCAGATAGTCAATTTGGCTCAAGCATTTCAGCCTTCAAACCAAAGAAAAGGCAAAATCCAATCGCCCCATTGGAAACCGTCACAAAATATTGACAAAGCCATTACTATGCTTGTGTTCGATCGAACTTTCCCCTATGCTAATAAATGCTGGTTTTCCAAACGAATGACCAGTAGACAAGCTGAAGGCTTGGTCGCTGATTAAGAGTGTTGGTCGCACTCCTAACCAGCTAGCCTACACCCCCTGATAGAGGCAGAGGGCATTGGTTGTTGATCATGATAATCGATCAACGCCTCGCTAATGCTGAAAAAGTGGTATAGGGAGCCAAGCCTTGAGCTTTTCTTCTCAGCTCAAATACTAGCGAGGCAATCATTATGACTACAGAGTTCAACGAACTGCTGCCCGTTTCGCCTACGGATAAATCCCAGATTTGGATTATTGGCACCAGAGAACAGGTACTCCACACGATCAACGAATTCTACGTCAAACGAATCGCGACCGATCGCGTCAAATTTACGCCAATCATCCCTGCCCCTTTTGAAGGTAAATATATGTCAGTATTAATACGTTAGAAACGTGAGTTAGATCATCAGTGAGATCGGCTTCTGCTCTATCTGAGGAAGAAACCGATCTCACAAAATGATATGCCAAAGTTATGAGTACTGAATATTATTGAAGTGCCGTCCTCTTATAGCACCACAAGGTATTGTGCCATACTGCGGTTGGATCGAGCACCTGTTCGCCTTGCAGCGTTTCAGCCACATAGCCACGCGCCAACAGTTCATCTCTCACCCCGATCTGCTCTTCCGGTCCGTGCAATTCAATATAAATCGCAGGCGATGCAGAATCGAGTAATTTGGCGGCTCCACGTAGGACTGCTGCTGCTGCTCCTTCCACATCAATTTTCATCACGTCAGGCACGGTATGAGCGCTGTCAATAAAAGTATCGAGGCGCAGCGTTCTCACTTCTATGTTCTCTGCCCCAGCAACCTGATAGGTTTTTTCTTGTTCAACCAGTTTTCCTTGGGTCGAATGCGCTGGAGAGAAGGCAAAAACTGCGGTGCCATCCCGGTCAGAGGCCGCAGCAGGCACAACTTTAACCTGGATAAGATTATTGAGCATCGCGTTACGCTCAGTACACCTTGCTAATTCCACCATGGGTTCAAACGAGATCACTTTTCCAGAAGCGCCGACACAGCGAGCAAAGAGAAGCATCATCTGGCCCCGGTTGGCACCAATATCAAACACCGTCATGCCCGATCGAATCTTCTTTTGTAAAAAGCGAAAGTTAGCTGCGTCATCGCCCATGGAATAAGTGAAACCCATACCAGGTTCGACCTGATATCGAAATCCCTGGAGAGGACCAAACAGAACAGGGCGGATGCTGCCAAAAGGATAGAGATTACGAACGATCGTCTGATGGAGTGTCGGCATGAGAATAAGTCCTGGTTGAATAAAATGCAAATGTTGATATGAAGATTGGGATAATCCCGGTAGTGGTCTACAGACCCTCACTGACCATGTGCTGGGCAACCTGATTTTCTTGCGGGATAAAAAATGTGTTGTTGGCACAGCGATCGGTCAGCAGTTCCCCACTTTTGCCATCAAAGGCAACATACTTTGCCTGGGCAAAGATCTCGAAAATCTCTGCTGAGACACTGTCTCCTACTTCCATGTAAAAGACGGGCCGTACGGTAGAAATCAGCTTTTTCCCGCCTTGCAGCGCCATCAATTCAGCGCCTTCCACATCAATTTTGATGAAATCGGGTTGCGGAAAGGCATCTAAAAGAGCATCCAGGGTCATGGTTGGTACATACTGTTTTTCGCGGCTGCCACCCATTTGCGATCGTCCTCCAACAGATTCCAGAGCATTGCTGGCTCTGCCTCGCTGCGCCACGATAAAGGACGCAACAGAAGTTTCGTTAGAAACGGCAACGGGAAGAACGCGAATATCTTTATGCTTGTGGTCTTCTAGTTGGGCGGATTTGCGCAGAATTTCAGCCAACCAGATATCTGCTTCGATCGAGACGATCGTTCCTGCTGTGGCAACTGCGGATGCGGCAAACGTAAACACGCCCGTATTCGCCCCAATATCCCAGACATTACTGTTAGAGGTCAGCAGCTTTTCAGCAATTTGAATCAGGTCTGCATCAAACGCATTAAAGCCCGGTTTCAAATATTTCAATTGTGCATCCGGCGAAACCCAGAGCGGCACGTTGCTGCCATTGACGCGAACCTGACGTTTAAACACCTTGCCACGGCTCAGCCGCTCAAGCGTGGTGCGGAGGAGGGTAGTTTTCATGAATTGGTTGACGATTGAAGGATAGGGTGAGAAATTCAGGATGACTCCAGCTAATCTTGCTTAATTCAACTCTAAGGAGCGGTTGTATATCTTCTTGCTCAACTTTCCAAGTGTCAATGTGCGACTTGATGTAACCACTGCTTGACGCTCAACATTTAATGCTTGCTCGGCTTGCTGTTTCAGCTTTTCAGCCTCCTGTTCCCAGCATAATGCCTCGATCGCCTTCAGAGCAGCAGTTTTCGCTGCCTTTAATCGATCGGGATTTTGGCTGAATGCTTGGATCGCGTTAGCTAAATCGATCGGTGAATTGGGTGAAATTAACTGGCTTGTTGCGGCATACTGCGATAGAAGTTCTCGCTGTCCTGCGGTATCTGAAGCAATTAAAGCTAAACCGCCCTGCAAATACTGAAACAATTTATTGGTAACGGTCAGATCGCGGCTGAGAATTTCCGGTGACTCTAGCGCCAATCCAATATCATGTTCAGCGATCCGAGAAAGCAGTTCTGCATTGGGAACGGTTGGGTGAACGAAAATTCGATCGTGCCAGTTCTGCGGAATCAAAGCTTCGAGCCAGGATCGATAATGGGCAGGACAATTGCCGCGTAAATGGATTTCGACAGGAGTCGTGAGATAAGCGAGCGATTCAAACAGCGTCTCCAGGCCGCGTCCCGGACCGATCGTTTGAGAAAACCAGTGCAGCGAACAATGCTGCAAATTCTGCCGATCGCGATATTGGTGATCCAGTACCTGTCGATCGGCCAGCGGGAAAACATTGTAAATCACCGTAGGCTGAGACGCTTGATAGGTGGTAGCTATCGCCTTTGCCATCGCTTGGGATGTGGTCAAACAGTAGGTACAATTTTGGGCCAGCCGAGCTTCCAGAGATTTAAGCAGGGCGATCGGTCGAGTGGCTTGAGCAGCAGGCAACAGGTCTTGAGAGAACCAATCCTCAAAATCGACGCCGACTCGAAAACCGCGATCGAGCAATTGGGACGCTACCCACAATCCAGCCTCGGAATGCACGATCGTTAAATCAGCCTGTTCGCGCAGGGCCGTCCGCAAGAGCGATTGGGTGCCATAGCCTAATAGGGCCGGAGTAGCGATCTGAAAACGTTGGAACAACTGTTGCGCTAATTTGGTTTGCAGCCGCACGGCCATTTGCGTCAAGCGATTGCGTCCAGAATGAGGCCGAAAGTCTAGGACTGGTTGAAACCGCCATGATTTGTGCTGAAGCAGCTGGCGATCGCGTTCTGCAAATGCTGGATCAAACCAGATGCCAGCCACCGTTACTTCATGTCCTGCGGCGGCCAGCGCATCGGCTTCTTTGACAGGACGCGGACCATTGCAGAGATGGCCACCGATCAGAATTAGAATTTTTGCCATTTCAACAGCTCATGTTGACTAAAAAATTTCTGTAACTTCCATCCCAACGCCAATTTTTGATAGCCGCCTTGATAGAGCAACTGTTGGAGAAGTTTGGCTCTTTGCCATCCCAAAACTTTAGTTGCGCCCTGGAATAACGGGCCACCGATCGGCTGCTCTGTTGCCCCTCCCAGCTTTTGAACTCGTAAAGCTGCCTGTTCTTGCAGATCGGGCACATCGGGATAAACTTCATAAATAAATCGCTGGAATAAATTGGCGCAAACCTGGCGACTGCGAGGACTATCTTCATGTTGCAGCAAATTCTCGGTGCCTTTGCTGAGAGACAGAAAGGCAGATTGCCACGCCGCTGCTGTTTTGCGCTTGCTAAGGCTGTTCGTAATGCCCGATCGATAATAGGAACGAGCTCCCCAGCAGAAGTGAACTCCTTCACTTGCCAACAAAATACGGCTAAAGTAGTCAAAATCGTTAATTAAAGAGAGCCGCTCATCCCATTTTCCTGCTGCCTCAATCACGGGACGGGGAATGAGCCAAGCTGCCCCATGCATCATCAAATGATGGTGCCAAGCAGTCAACAACCAATCGATCGGCTGAAAGTCTGCCCAGAGCAACTGGGGCTTAAATTGCGCTTCTTCTGGCGATTTATAAAATCTTGCCCATTCTCCGGCAGCCACAATCCGTCCGGGCTGTTCTCCCATTTGTTGTAGCTGTCGTTCAATTTTATCAGGAGCTAATAAGTCATCGGCATCAAGGTATTGAATCCATTCCCCCTGGGCCTCTGCTAAAGCCCGATTTTCCGTTGCACTTTGGCCTTGATTAGTTTGGTGAATGATTTTGACATTTGGAGCCGCAAATTGACGGGCAACGGCTAAAGTGTGATCGATCGATCCATCATCGACCACAATCACTTCAATATTTTTCCAGGTTTGATTGAGCGCTGAAGCCAGACTGTCAGCCAGCCAAAGTTCAGCATTATAGGCAGGCATGAGAATAGAAACAAGGGGCGGCATAGGGAATGTGAGATAGGTTTACAGAGTGAAAGAAACTGTTGGTAGATTATTAGGTAGTGTTCTAAAGCCTTTTGATCTCCCCCAACCCCCCTTAAAAAAGGGGGAGCCGAACCCAAGAGTGCCTTGAAGCCCCCCTTTTGTAGGCTCAGTAGATCGCAAATCCTGTTGAGATCCCCCCTAGCCCCCCTTAAAAAAGGGGGAACCGAGCCGAAATAGTCTTGAAGTCCCCCTTTTTAAGGGGGATTTAGGGGGATCAAATACAAGCATTGTTATCAAAACAAATTCATTTTTGATCTACTGAGGCTTTGCCTTCCCACAGGGTGGGGGGATTTAGGGAGAGTAAACTAGAGTTATTGTTATGACAAGAGGGTTTTAAAATACGCCTAAGCTTCTACAACGAATGGTGAATCAGAGAATCGAGAATCTAGTTCTGCGTGGTTGATAATATGCTTCCAGGCATAGCGGAAATACCAGGGTTTTGATTTATCGACATAATGGTGCAGGATAGCTTGCGGGGATAAAACTTCCTGACGATCGGGCATGACTACATAAGCCTCTGCCGGAACTGCCATGCGAGGTTGGCGCGCCATCAGCATTGCTGTTATGGCCTGCTCCTGGTAATAACTTTTCCCTTCTCGATCGATCATGGTTTTGCACCAGAATTCCAGCTCTTCCCAATCCATCGCCTCACTTTGCAGACCGCAAACGCCGACGTTAATCCGTTCTGGAATTGGAACACCGGCTAATTCAGTCATCAGGTCACTGGAATAACCATAGACCGTTTTGATATCGACCATGTGACAGGCGGATTGGGGCGATCGAAGCCAATCCATTAACAGCGTCGGTGAATGAAAGAACAACATGTCTGAATCTAGAACCAGTTTCCATCCCTGTGAACCCGCATGGATATCAGTCAGTTTCCGCAGATGGGGATAGGTCAAACGGTTCGATCGCAAAGCCGGAAATTTGTGTCGAGGTAAATTGGCGTCGAGGTGGGCTTCAATTTCCTGATAATCAATCATCCGCACATCTGGAAAAATGCGCTGAATCGCGGCTCGATGTTGAGCTTGCAGCGTACCATCGTCATAAATCACAGGACGTAAATACATCTTGGCCTGCTGTACCATCGAATAGGCACAAAAACAGGTTTGATACCAGAACATACGTCCGCTTAAGAAATGAATTTCAGCCGGATTTTGCTGAACTGATAAAGGCTGGAGTTGGTAAGCCGCAGCTTCCATTTGGTGTTGTCCCCAGGCGTCAATGCTGCGCCGGAACGGATCGCGCTGAATCCAACGCTGGACTAGACTTTTAGGTGCATAGTAGGACCAGTAAACCATGCGACCCAGACCGAGTTTTTTGACGATGGAGGACATAGGAGTGAGCCTTTGTGAGAATAGAAAGAATAGGGGCTGAAGACGATCGAATTAAAAAATAGCAATCAGATAAGGGTTCAATTAGGTATTCAATCCAGTATTTCGTGAAGCATTAGGCGATATGTTAGGCTCAACCATTTCAATCCGATAGGCTGGCCAAACCCTCATACAGGCCACAAGCGCCCCACCAGCGCACATAGGAAGCGGCATTACGCCAGGGTTTATAGGTAATAAAGGCTTTTGCTTTGCGGGGGAAAACGGTCCAGGCTGGAATTTTTCGCCAGGTCCGAATGCGATGGGTATTGAGCACTTGCACTAAAGAAAGGGAAGCTGCATAGTTACGTTTGGCTAAATATTCGCGACTTAAACATTGTGCTGAAATGAGTTGAGTCAGCTGTAGTTCTGGGAAATAGCCAATTTGCCAACCTGCCGCCATCAATCTAAGCACGAGATCATTGTCCTGATTCAATGAAACGATCGGGTCAGGCTGTTTTTGAGAAGATTGATGATAAATGTTTGAAAGATGGTCTGCGTAAGCTGAAAAGGCCGATCGACGAACCGCTAAGCTGATGCCGTCTGGAGCAAAATCAGGATAGCTGGAGGCATGAGCTGTTGCTTCCTGATCGGAAAACTGAGGGCTGATCAAAGGCCGATCGCCAAAATCGCGTAACGCCAGTACCTTATAGAATTCTGCAATCCAGGGTTCAGGTTGGCTCTCAAATTCAGGCGCAGATTTTCCGGCAATTGCTCCCAACTGGGGATAGGACTGGAAGATTTGCCGCACCTGCAACAAATAATTGGGTTCCAGCACGTTATCGTCATTCACGAAAACCAACAGATCCCCCTGGGCTGCCTGAAAGCCTCTGAGACGAGCCGCTGCCAACCCTAATCTTTCTTCTCGAATTAACCGGACTTGCGTATGCCAATCAATATCTACACCCGTGGAATAATTAGAGTAGGGGTAGGTGCAGTTGTGCTCATTCGCTTCATGCGGTCCCCTATCGTTGACTAACAGACGATCGCTGGCACTATCAACAATAATCAGTTCCCATTGTTCTAGAAACAAATGTTGAAATTTAAGCGCGAGCAGAACTCTAGCAAGATGCCCAGCTTGAGGATTGTGAGTGCAAAAGATGACACTGATTTCGGGCTTCATGAGAGGTGTTATGGAATAGATTCAGCAATTTCAGTAATTTCAGTATCTCGGTTGGATGTCTGCGATAACGTTCGCTTAGCAACGGAGTTGTTTGTTTTGAAGAGACAGTTGTGTTTGCGTTCTCAACTTTTCCCGTAACCAGGTAATTTCTTTCCGCTTCACAGTGGCAGGTACACCGGCAGCAATGCAGTGATCAGGAATATCTTTCGTTACAATTGAACCGGCTGCAATCACGCTATGTTCACCAATGCTGACATCCTTCAGAATTTGGCTATGCATACCAATCCAAACATGGTCTGCGATCGTAATGGCATGGGCAACATTAATGCGCTGCTGCGTTGCTAAATCAAGAATAGTGTGGGAATCGCCACAGCGAATATCAATGCCATGAGACAACATGCAGTCTGCCCCAATTTGAATCACAGCATCTGGATCGGCAATCCCAATATTGGCTTCAACAATGGTGGTTGCAGCCCCAATTTCAATGCGACAGCGATCGTCCGCCAGCCACAAACAGCCCCCTTGAATTTGACAGCGATCGGCGATCAGCAGGTGATTGTCAGACCCATGGATTTGAATTTTGAGATCATGCAGGTGCACCCCAGGTGCGATCCAAACGCAATTATTATTGCCACGCACCTCAATTTCCACATTTTTGAGATAGGGCAATGTGCTCGCGGTGTCAATTTGAATTACATTGTGTTGTCCCTGAATCTGTTGGCGAGTGCCTTGATACGCATAGAAACAGTGGGCTAAGAACGATCGCACCTGCGAAGAAGATTTCAAAGCTCGCCACATTAGTTTGTCTCCTGAATATTCGCTAACCCTTCGTATAACCCACAGGCCCCACGCCAGCGAATATAGGCTGCTGTGTCTTTCCATGCCTGATATTGAAAGAATGCTTTCAGTTGGCGAAGCCCGACTGTCCATCCGGCAATTTTGGACCAGGGGCAAATGTGATAGATATTTAACACCTGTACCCACGATCGCGAGGAATCGTGATTCAGTCTGGCCAGGTAGCTTGGATCCAACCGTCCGGGTGGAATGATGTGAGTTAGCATCAAAGCAGGGAAATATCCCACCTGCCAACCTCCCTGCAAGACACTTAACACCATGTCGTTATCACCGCCTGAGGTGAGCTGGTTGCCTTTGCGATCGGAAACCACGTTTAAACCCAATTGAATCCGTTTCACATAGGACTCAAGTGCCTGCTTGCGAATGGCCATCCCTGCTCCGATCGGCGCATAGTCTGGATAGGTTTCCACCTGATGAGACATCGGAGAAATGAGAATCTGCTCGCCCAGATCGCGTAATGCGAGTGAGGCATAAAAAGGCGCAAGCCATTCGGGCGGAGTACTTTCGAATTCGGGCAGGGATTTGCCGCCAAAAGCCCCCAATGTTGGGTGCTGCTGAGCAATCTGGTGAACATGCAGCAGATAATTCGGGTCCAGCAAATTGTCATCATCGACATAGAGCAGCCACGATCCCCTAGCCTCCTGGAAACCGCGCAACCGAGCGGGTGTCAGTCCTAGGGTTTCCTCACGCACAATTTTTCCCTGAGGATGCCAGTCAAGCTGCCAATTGAGCGCGAGAGGAGTAGCGCTGGCATTGTCTACGAGAATGAGTTCCCACTCTGCACGGTCCAGAGTTTGAGACTGGAGGCATTGCAGAACACGTTGTAAATAATGTGGTTTTGGATTGTAAGTACAGATGATGATGCTGAGCATAGGAAGTAATTAGGGATAATCGTTTGAAAAAGAACAGGATGATGAAGAGAATAATTAGCGTGTGCGGATGACTTTTGCGGGAATACCGACGGCGATCGAATAAGGCGGCAAATCTTGACAAACCACAGCCCCGGCCCCCACCACGCAGCCATCCCCGATCGTTACACCACCCAACACAGTGACACCGCCACCCAGCCACACATCTTCGCCAATCACGGTTGGCAGCGGAATATCAGGCTGATCGCGGATACACCGATCGCGTTGGCAGATCGTATGATTTGAGGACAAAATCACGCAGTTCATCGCAATCAAACTATCCTTGCCAATCTTCACGCCGCCATGGCCGTAAATGATCGTATTTGGGCCTAGAAAAACATGATCTGCAATCGTAATCGAGCCGCCGTAGCTGTGCAAAATCACGCCTTTTGAGAGGGTGACTTGATCGCCAATTTCTAAAATTCCCCATTTTCCCTGAGCCCGTCCCAGATCAAAGTCAGTAGAATTGCCAATCGTACAATTTCGGCCACACTGAATTCCCATTTGACGTAACAACCAGCGACGATAGATTTGTTTGGCGTGGAATAGCCGGTTTAGGGGGGCTGTGACCCAACGATTAGGGGAAGGAGCAACAGGTGTTGGGGAAGAGGGCTGGCTGTTGAATCTGCTGCTTAACTTGTGACTAAGCATAGACAGTGTATTGGGCATCATTTTCCAGCCTCCACTGTGCAGGAATATTAAAGGGACCAATGATGTCAACCGAAGGCAGATTGGCCATAAACTGCGGCGAGATGAAATCAAACGTTAATGCATCTGTAATCGAGTCATAGTCTTGATGGTTATCGCCTAACCAGATCGAAATCTTATAGCTGCCTGAATGCAGCGGTAGGTGATCAATCTGCATCGTTGCAATGCCCGATCGCATACTGCGAGGCTGAAATCCCTTGGTATGAATGCGAGGATTCGTGCCAAACAGGGGCATACCATATAAGCTAGAAACCACCATACCGACGATCGGCGGATTCAGATCCCAGGGGGATTCAAAGTGAACATTTACCTTTAAAGTGCCTTGTTCCAATAAATCTTGATCGAGTTCTACTTTTTGAATATGTGGATTATTCAATTCCCGATCTCTGACAAAAGTATTTTGGTTGATCTCGTTGTTGTAAAGGCTTAATGCTTCCATGCTGCTGGTATAGGCTCGCACCTGTCCTTTGTCCAGCACTAATCCCCGATCGCACAAGCTGGCAATGGCGCTGCTGTTGTGGCTAACGAACAAGATCGTCCGACCTTCGGTGCTGACTTCCTGCATCTTCCCCAGACATTTTTTCTGGAAGGTGGTATCACCAACGGCGAGCACTTCGTCCACCACCAAAATTTCAGGTTCTAGGTGCGCCGCAACCGCAAAGGCCAGCCGCACATACATACCGGAAGAATAGCGTTTAACAGGGGTATCCAGAAACTTCTCAACTTCAGCAAAGCTGACAATTTCATCAAACTTCCGCCGAATTTCGGTACGGCTCATGCCCAGAATCGCGCCGTTCAGATAAATATTTTCGCGTCCTGTCAGTTCCGGATGAAAGCCCGTTCCCACTTCTAGCAAACTGGCCACTCTGCCGCGAATGCCGATCCGCCCCTGGGTGGGTTCTGTAATGCGGCTCAGCACTTTCAGTAGGGTGGATTTGCCAGCACCGTTGCGCCCGATCACGCCCACCCGATCGCCCTGCCGGATGTCAAATGAGACGTTTTTGAGCGCCCAAAATTCTTCTCCGATCGCCTGTTTCTTCGTGGATGATTTGCGGAAAGGCCGCATTAAAGCCTTGGTGCGGCGACCAATCACATCTCGAAAGGACTGATAGCGTTCCTGGCGTTGCTGTCCCAGAATATATTTCTTGCTAAGATTTTCAACTTGTACAATCACATCTGACATGGTTGGTCACTCCCTAAATCACATCGGCAAAAGTGCGTTCATAGGCCCGAAAGTAATGGACACCACCCGCAAACAGCAGAACCACCAGGCCGGTCGATAGGAAAAATCCAGGTAAATACAGTTGGGTTTGGCCACCCAGAATCGCCCAGCGAAATCCGTCGATCACGCCTACCATCGGATTGAGGGAATAGAGCCAACGCCATGCTTCCGGGACAATACTGCTGCTAAATCCCACTGGCGAAACATAAAGACCAAACTGAATAATAAAAGGAACGATGTAGCGAAAGTCCCGATATTTCACATTCAAGGCGGCTAACCATAAACCTGCGCCCATAGCTGCAATAAATGCAATTAAGATAAAACCGGGCAGTGTCAGAATCCGCCAGCTCGGCACAAAGTCATACCAGGCCATGAGCGCCAGCAGAACTATCCCAGAGATCAAAAAATCGACAAAGCTGACAATTACGGCACTCGTGGGCACGACCAGGCGGGGAAAATAAACTTTGGAAATTAAATTGGCGTTCGAAATCAGGCTGTTGCTGCATTCGGACAGGGCATTGGCGAAGAACTGCCAGGGCAACATCGCCGAAAACACCAGGATTGGATAGGGAACCCCATCGGAAGGAAGTTTTGCTAATCCACCAAATACCACCGTAAACACAATCATGGTGAGCACGGGCCGAATCAAAGCCCAGGCTACGCCGATCGCCGTTTGTTTATAGCGGACCAGGATGTCTCGCCAAGCCAGGAAGTAGAAGAGTTCTCGATAGCGCCAGAGATCCTGCCAATATTGACGTTCAGAGCGGCCTGCCTCGATCACCAGTGGTTTGGAATAGTTGCTCATTGCAGATTAGGTCACAGGTGGAGATTGAAAGATTACTTCCACCATGGCCGTTGCGACCTCGCGATCATGTCTACGATCTGTTCAACTTGGTGTTTGTCTTTGCCCCCTGTATAACTTTTGCAGCCTATACGGGTTTGCAAATCGTCACAAGGGAATACTGAAATTAATCGACCTTTGCACTCTCACGCACCAGATCAAGCACCATGACTGCGTTCAAAGCCACCCTGACGATCGGCCTCATCCCACTCCTCTGCTATGCCAGTTTGGCACCCATTCCGGCGGCATTGGCTGAGAATAACGCTGTCGCTGGTTCGTCGATGGTGAGGTCCAGGTCAACGGCTCGATCGGCAGCATCACCGGAATCCCCAACCACCCCTCCAACCAACTTCACACCACAGACTTTCGCACCCTGGCCAAGCACACCAGGAACAAGCACACCAGGACCGATCGCCCCCAATACACCGAGCACTCCTTCAACGACGCCTTTCTCTGAAACGCCTAACCTCAACCCAACGCCTGATTCTGTAGGACCGATGCCGCCCCCGTTAGAAAGCTACAAAATTGCGGATGGCGATCAAATTCAGTTGATCATTGCCAGCGTGCCGGAATTCAGTGGCGTCTATCAGATCATGGAAGATGGCACAGCAACCTTACCAGAGATAGGCGTGATCTATTTACGGGGTCTGACGACTCCAGAAGCCTCCCAGAAGGTCGCCCAGGCTTACACTGACTCTCAGATTATCATTCAGCCACTGGTCAGCATCATGCTATCGAAAATTAGCTTAGTGGATGTGGCGATTACAGGTGAAGTGAAGCGTCCGGGAGCCTACATCATCACGCCTCAGAATGGGGAACTGCCAACCCTGACCGAAATTATTGAACAGGCTGGTGGCATCACACAACAGGCCGATTTGAAAAAAATTCAGATTCGTCGCCGTTTAGGAACGGGCCAGGAAGAATTGATCGAGGCGAATTTATGGGATCTGCTGGCGAAGGGTGATATTCATCAGAATGTGTCTTTGCGAGATGGTGATTCGATCCTGCTGCCGACCGCAGTGAGTATTCCAACGGACATGGCTTATCAAACCGCCCAGGCCAATCTCTCTCCTGAAGATGTTCAAGTGAATTTAGTCGGAGAAGTGAATGCGCCTGGTGTCATTGCTGTGCCGCCAAATACGCCACTCAACGAAGCCTTACTAATTGCCGGAGGATTTACAGGACGGGCGCGAAAAGGATCCGTGGAATTACTCCGCCTCAATCCCAATGGATCGGTGACTCATCGCCGCATCGAAATTGATCTGGATCAGGGAATCAACGAGGAAACGAATCCCATCCTGCACAATCGCGATGTGGTTCTGATTGGGCGATCGACCCTGGCTCGCATTTCCGACACCTTAAACAGCATTCTCAGTCCCCTGGGCAGTGCTTTCTCTTTGTTCAATTTGTTCAGTCCTTTCTTCGCTCCCGGTCCTTGATATGACATCGCTCTCCTCGAAAGACTCGGCTTTAACCACCCTGCTGCAAAAAATCACGCCTGCTCAACCTGCAGGACAAGATACCTCAGAGGCGGGAGAATCCACTTGGAGCATTGCCTATTTTCGCGGCATGTTTCGCCGCAAGGCATTACTGATTGGCATCTTAGCGGTGTCGCTGGGTGCATACTCTGGGTTTCGTGCGGTGAGTAAGGTACCACTCTATCAAAGTGAGTTTCGGTTACTGGTGGAGCCGATCCATGAAAAACATGAGCTGGAGCAACTGACCGATTCTAAAAAAACGCAAACGACTCAGGATTTAGATTATTCCAGTTTAATTGAAGTGCTTTACAGCCCTAAGCTGCTTGAACCGATCTTTAAAAAGGTCAATCAGCAATATCCCGGTACGGATTTAGAGAGCACGGTGGGTCGCCTGTCCGTGACTCGGTTAGGCGAAACAAAAATTATTGAAGTTGGTTTTTATGATCCGAATCCGGGCAAAGTGCAACTATTGCTGAAACAGGTTTCTCAGGGATATTTAACCTACAGCCGGGATGATCAGCTCGCTCAACTGCGGCAGGGCATCAAATTTGTGGAAGACAAGCTACCCGGAATTCAAAGGCGCGTAAATCGCCTCCAGCAGGAAATTCAGGACTTGCAGCAAAAGTTTGACTTTGTTCATCCAGACGATCGTGTTGATGCTCTCACTAAACAGCTCCAAAAAATCTCTGAGGACCGTCAATCCATTCGAACTGATCTGATCGCCTTACAAGCCCAATATGCCAACTTAAAGCAAAATGCAGGAGCCCTCGCAGCGCTGATCCAGGATTCCAACTACCAGGCTTCAAATCAGCAATATGAGGTGTTAGCGCGGCAATTGGCGATCGAATCTGCTCGATTTGGTCCCAATAGCTCCACGATTCAAGTGTTGAAACGACAGCAGGAAAACCTGGCAAAAGTGGTGCAAAGAGATGCCGAGAAGGCGATCGAAGCTCAAATCTCCGATGTGACCAACCAGATGACGATTTTGACTGCCAAGGATCGGGACATGGCCCAGACGGAAAAGTTGCTGAAGCAGCAATTTCAACAAATGCCGTTAGTATTCCGTCAATATACAGAATTGCAGCGGGAGTTGGAAATTGCCACCGACAGCCTTACCCGGTTTTTGCAGACCTATCAAAGCCTACAGATTCAAGCTTCCCAGAACGAAATTCCTTGGCAACTGATTGAAGAAGCCAAATCCCCTCGGCTTAAACCAACAGGAAGTGCATCAAAATCAATTATGTCTGGTTTTATCGGCGGGTTAATTTTAGGTGCCATTGCTGCATTTATTTTAGAGAAATTAGAGAATACGCTGTATACGATCGATGAAGTGAAAAGCAAAATCAAACTCCCATTATTAGGGGTCATTCCTTTGCATGGCGATCTGAATATCGTTCGTCCCGGCATGCATGTGGTCGATCTGGGAATTCACATCAAACAAAGCCCTGGTTCGTTGAAGCAGGTCATGGGTTTAAGTGAGCCAGTCTTACTGGCATCTGCTCAGACGGCTGAGGTGCAGATTCCTGAGGCGCAGATTCCTGAGATTCAAGCTGCTGAGGTGGCAAGACCTGAGGCGGCAAGTTCTGAGACAGCAAGTCCTGAGGCATTCGGAGAAGCATCCAGCATCGAAGTTGGCCAAACCGGTCGAACACAACCAGCTCCTGATCCAGGCAATCTGCTAGCTACAGAAGAGCTTGAGATGATTGAGTCAGCCTTAGCCCATAGCGAAACCAGTCGAGATTACTGGCTACAGGAATATGGAGCCTATGGTTTCTTGGAAGCCTTCCGTACGCTCTATGCCAATATTGCGCGACTTGATAAACAGCCAATTCGATCGATCGTGATCAATTCGGCCCTCCCTGGTGAAGGTCGAACCACGGTAGCAATTCATTTGGCCCAAGCTGCTGCGGCCATGGGCAAACGGGTTTTACTGGTGGATGCTCATCTCCGCAAAGGTGGCACGCAAATCCATACGCTATTGGGTGTGCCAGAACATGTTGGTTTAGGGGACTACCTCATGGGAAATGCCTCGCTGCAACAAGTGGTACAGTCGCTCTCCTGGGAATCGGGTCTATTTTTGATTGGTGCAGGTGAAATTCCGCTTGATCCCACCCGTCTGCTGGCGTCTCAAAAAATGCAAGATCTGATGAGCGAGCTGGCTCAGTCGTTTGATTTAGTAATTTACGATGTGTTGCCTTTAATGGGCTTAGCTGATGTGAAGCTGCTGGCCGCTCAGTCTGATGGAATTATGCTGGTAACTAGCTTAGGAAAACGCAAGAGTGTTCATGCACTCGGACAGACGATCGAACGCTTAAATGCCGCTCGGTTACCAATCCTGGGAATTGTGGTGAACAAGGCGAAGAAATACAACGTTGATTTATATGCTTAGTGAAAATGCCTAGCTGAGATCGCCAATACGGGCGTAAATCTACGATCCTTAACCATTGCCTGGAGGACTGAAAAATTAGGCATATTCTCCATTCAGGTATTTCTCGGCTTCTTCTAATATCAAAGTAGTTGTCTCCCTAATTCATTCAGTTCCCTGTTTGATGGATCGGCATCTAGAAAGCTTACTGTTTCGTCACACTTGTTTTGCTTTACAATGCCGAAATCGTTATCAACTCATTCCATTGGCAATATTGAATCGCTGGCTGACGCTCCGATCGGGGTAGGCGGTGACTCACTGTTGGGCAACACATTCGGTGTTCTAACAGATCACCGATCTGTTGAAGGAGATCAACGTAGACAGCTATCTATACAGGAATATCAAGTTTCCAGTCGGTCTTTGCCTTCGTCTGATTCTCATGCAGATTCTGATACGGATTTACTGACAGGATATGGCGTCAAATCGATCCATTCCTCAGATCGGGGTACTGAATCGCAGGCAACTTTCTCCTCAAAGACAGCGTTAGCCTCGGCTTCCAGTACAGCATCTCGTTCTTCTCGCGCACCTTCTGGCCTTGTCAACTTAATGGAGGTTCCCTTACCGCCGAATCAAGCCCAGGGAACCAAACAGTATATTATTCAATTCAAAAATTCAGTCACCAATATTTCCGATCAAGCGAATCGTTTGGTTAATCGGTATCAGGGACAGCTCTCCCAGGTCTATGACAGCTCCCTCAAAGGTTTTGCTGCTAAGCTCTCGACCAGTGCGCTGCAAGCGCTCAAACAGCAAAGCTCGATCGCTGCAATCTATGAAGATGTGCCTGTGAAGTTGGGGCCATCAACAGCGCAACCACAACAATCGCAAAGTAATCTCAAGAATCGGGCGATCGTCCAATCGACCCAATCGACGCCTTGGGGAATTAATCGAGTGGGTGGCACGAAAGATGGTACCGGCAAAACGGTTTGGATTATTGATACGGGTGTGGACTATAAACATCCTGATCTGAGAGTCGATACTCGCCGCGCCAAAACTTTTATCGGTCGATCCGCTACAGATGATAATGGTCATGGTACCCATGTCGCTGGGACGATCGCCGCACTCAATAACACGATCGGCGTTGTGGGTGTTGCAGCGGGAGCAACGGTTGTGCCTGTAAAAGTGCTCGATAAAAATGGGTCTGGCTATTTATCTGATGTGATCGCGGGAGTAGATTACGTCGCAAAATATGCCAAAGCAGGAGAGGTCGTCAACATGAGCTTGGGGGGTGGTTATTACCAACCCTTGAATGATGCAGTGCTCAGAGCGGCTGCAAAAGGGATCAAGTTTGCGATCGCTGCTGGAAATTCAGCACAAGATGTAGCGACCGCCTCCCCTGCTAGCACCAATGGCGTTAACGTTTTTACGGTTTCTGCGATCGATTCCACAGATACATTGGCCAGCTTCTCTAACTTCGGGGCTGGAATTGACTATGCAGCTCCCGGTGTCGGCATTCTATCAACCTGGCCGGGTGGAACCTACACAACCCTCAGCGGAACTTCCATGGCAACTCCCCACGTTGCAGGTTTACTTCTACTAGGAACTCCCGGTGTGAATGGCGTTGTGAAGGGCGATCGAGATACGTTTAACGAAGGAATTGCATTCGGCGTAGTCTAAATCCCTGTTTCAAAAAGGCTTGAGTCAGGTGCTTTGATTAATCGAGTAGGTTGGCCCAATCAGTCAGGTTGTTATCATCTAACACCACTGGTTGGGCTTTTAGACATCCACCAAGATGCGATCGATCGCCATTGTTCTTCTAGGAGTTGCTCTGCAAGGGCATCATCATTTGCAATGAATTTCTGATTATTACTGGTAGTACTTCCTGAATTGATTTTCTCAGTAGGAATGGAGAGCTGTACCCATAAGCAGCGTTTGTCTAGTAGGCTATTCTGACCGATCGCCCAACCCAGGAGTCGATCAGGTTGCCAAATGTGCTGATAAAGTTGGCTACGAAACTGAGCAGGCGTCACGAAGCTATGACCCGCTGGGCTCAAGCAGCTCTCTAGATAGACATTCCCTTGCTGGGTAAACCGACGGTAGAAACCGATCGGAGTTTGAACATCCTGAAATTTGGGTGGGTTTGCTTTCCAGCTCAGTTGTTCTTGAATCAGTTTATGAATGTTGCCGCCTGTGTTGACTACGTCCCGTAACTCTAATTGAATTGGGATTCCACTACGAATATAGCGGTATTTTTGACCTGAAAGAATTTGATCATATTTGGGAGACTCAGCTTGCGGCAATTGGATCGGCTGAGATTCGAGCAACTGAGATTCTGGTAGCGGTAAAGCTTGCGGCAAAGGAATCGCTGTATATTGACGTTGACTCGTCGTTGGATCAAGCAGCAATTTGCCGATCGTCAGTGCAATCCCTACACAAATTCCACTCAATAGCAAGTGACGGCTTGGCGGTTTCATGAAACTTCCTCGGCAGGTGCGATCAACATCTGGCTACAAAGAGCAAAAAGGATAATGCCCAGCGTCGAAAAAATTTGGGCACCTTGTGGACCATGCCAGAATTCGAATCGATCGGGCTGGCTAACGACCAAAAGCATGATGGAGATGCGAACGCTACTTAACAAAAAGGTGATACCTCCCGCAAGCAGAAAAATATATCCCTGCTGATAAATGCTGGTAGGAAATAAGAGAATCAACAAAACAGAAAGTTGAATTAATAAGATGAAAATTGGAACTCCAGTGCAGCCATACTCTACAGTGACTGCCCGATCGTCCATCAAAACTGCTGTCCCTTGCCGAATCACATCAACTCCAACATAATGCAGGAAAAAAGTGGTGCTCTGGGCCAGTATTGTTTGAATTGACGATCCTAACCAGGGCTCGATGATTTGAGCGGCTGTTCCACTCGGAACCATCAACGTTAAGACGATCAATCCCTCACGCCAATATTGTTTGAGACGAGGCCCAGAGGCTAATAATCCTAGACTAAGTGCTGCGACCCCAGGAAAAAGACGCACATAGGTAGACTCAAACCAGAAGAGAGATACGCTTTTGGTCAGGACTAACCCCATTAAGACAGTTGCAACAAGACTGGAAATCCAATCGCTGGTCAAATTTAAATCTTTCCGTCGTTGCCAGAGCAAGAAGACGATCGCACCCCAAAACAACACGTTCAGCATCATCTGATCGGTTTGTTGAGTCAATCTCCAAGTCAGAGTGAGGTGTAAAGCAATGAGACCTAAACCGATGAGACCGAGCCAGAACTGCGTTTTTTGAGTATTCATGATCTCAAATATTGCGACGGTGACTGCGATGCACAGGACGCTGCATTTTTTTGATCGCTTGATTGACGCTGCTGATGGGCGATCCGTTTGCTGCAATGGGTGGAGTTGAAGCAGATCGACGGCTGGCCGCAGCGCTGTATTTCCAAGATCTAGCATCCCTTGCCCAGCGAGTGCAGACCCAAACATAGGCGAAGATCATGCCAGCAATAAGCACTTGCAGCACCAGTTTGGCGGTGTTTTTGACCAAATTAAACCGCAAATTCGATCGCGCCTGGTTCGCCTTTTCATCCGTTTGCTGTTTTGCTTTCTGCAAGTTTTCTAAAGCTTGTTGCTTAGCTTGTTCTGTATTCTTGGGGGCATTGGGCAATTTGCCTTTGTCATCTGGAGCGGGAATCAAGCTTTGCAATTCTGCAGAAGAGGCTTTGTCGATCTGCTTTTTGGTGGTGTCAATCTGCATTTTCTGCTGGTCCACCTGAACCGTAATTTGTTCGTTGTTGAAACGGCTAATCCGAACGGAATCAAACAAGGTTAGGGGTAAGAGGAGGAAAAAGACGATCGCGATGATCAGCGTCAACCAGGACAAAAATTTGAGGATGGGTTGCTCAATTCGTTTACGAGCCTCGGTTTCACCAAAGAAAACCAGCATAAATGCCAGCAGTGGCACGGGCGCTAATTTCGCTAAATCCCCAATCGTTTGATATTCCCAAACTGGGTTAGAAAGTTCGGGAGGTACCAGCACATAGAGTAAGTCAATGCAGGCCAACAGGATTAATCCGTACCCGATCGCTCGCATGACTTGTAGCGTAGTCGATGAGGTGAAGCTGGCAAGCAAACTGGGTTCGGGCTTGGAATGCCTCATGTCTGGTTTTGTGGGAGATTCCGCTTCAGGAGGCGTGGATTCAGGCACCGGTGAGGTCATTTCGGCTTCTGAGTTGCCCTCTAGCGGAAAGGAGGAGTCAGGTTGAAAAGTTGTCATGGCGGAAATTCTTTAAGACTTTATCCAGCCTAAAAAGCAGATGTTTTCGTTCAGGCTTGTTTTACGACAGGTTTGATCAATGAGAAGTCAGACGTTACACAAACACGATCGCAAGCATTTCTTTTAAATACTAGATATATCCCGTCTCAGGAGCATTCGCAGGAGTGCTCCTCTCTCTCCATTGCATTGCTAGCGATTGGATTCTCTATCTCCTAAAACCCCCTGTGTTCCTGGTTGATAATTGCTAGCTCGATCGTTGTCTGGAAAATGGCGATCGGCAGAGCTGGAATGGGTCAAGATGCTTGGCTAGATAAAGCGACCATTGCTCAATCGCGTATAGGAAATCGATTTGTCATGTCCTCTCTCCTTGACACTCAAACTAATAGTCTTTCCTCCACTGAAGTCTCTGTTGGCTATATTGACAACTATGCTCAGAATTCTGGAACGACTTCAACCCAACTTAAAGATTTAGGCACCCAAGAAAGTGCCGATCTGCAACTTAGCCCCAGTGATATTTGGTTAACTGCTCCTACTCAATTGGACCTGGCACCCGACTATAATCTGCTGTCAGCCACAACCACGAATAATGATGTGCTTTATCAGCCTTCAGCAGAATTAGCGGCCCAAGGCGTGACCTATGATTCGTCGCCGACCCTTAGCGTGCTTGCTGCTTCAGGAGCTCAGGCAGATCTCAGTTTGAAGACATGGGATCAGAACTCGGCTCCGATCCAAGGAACGTCAGTCAATTATTCAATTGCTTCAGATGGAACCTTGCAAACCACTGGACAATCGCTCAGCTCCTCAAGTTCTGGCATTTTTGTTTCTCGCACTGGAACAGATAGTTCGCTGTATTTGGCCAACACGGGCAGTGGGACGATCAGTACACCCTTTTCGCTGACCGGTTCTGGAAGCACCTCTGATACCAGCACACAGGATAATGGCTCCTCACCTGGAACCACAACCAGTACGAATTCAGGTAACACACCAACGACAAGTACTGATACAGGGAGTACACCAACGACAAGTACTGATACAGGGAGTACACCAACGACGAGTACTGATACTCAGCTAACTTCAAACTCAACAGCAAGTTCAACTTCGATCGATTTTGGAAGAACGACCTCTAGCAGCCTGACGACCCTATCCACTTCCAGTTCCGATCCGGTGCCTGTCCCGTTCGAAATGCATTCGACGATCGGGTTATTGATTGTCAGTTTTATCCTGGCTAAGCGGTTTTTCCATCAGCAGAAAGAAAAAAAACTGACCAGCATTTGCTACGCGAATCAATAGCTCAAAGTCATACATTTCACAAACGCGATCGCAAGCATGGCCCCTTGATACTGAAAATGTAGACTTCAAGGGGCTTTTGATTGGCCTTTCAATGAATCAGTTTCTGACAATCACATCTCTGTTCCAAGCAAGTCATCAGTGTTCCAAACAAGTCACCAGTCTTTTTAGCTCCTCACCCTTAAACATGTCATTTGTCACTTCTAAACCGCTGGTTCCAAGTTCATCGGTGTATCGCAAGCAGCGCCGTTTTTTAAAGACCTTTCTAATCACTTTATTGATTATTGGCATTAGCTACATTCCTGTTCGCTTGTCTCTCGCAACTATCTTTTATCCCACCCCTCAAGGCATCCTTACGTTGGGAGGTCGAGAATCACGAGAAGAGTTTACAGCAGAATTTGCCCGATCGCATCCTAACCTCAAGGTTTGGATCTCATCCGGAGCGAAACCTGAAAAATCCCAATTATTTTTTAATGCAGCTGGTGTGGAATCTTCTAGAGTTCAGTTCGATCAGCGTGCAACTGATACCGTCACCAATTTCACCACCCTCGTTGATGATTTTGAACGTGAAGACATTCACCATTTGTACGTCATTACATCAGACTATCATATGCCCCGTGCTCAAGCGATCGCCACAGTTGTTTTAGGTAGCCGTGGAATTCGATTCACCCCGATTACAATTGCTTCCGGAGGGCCACCAGAATCGTCATTACGTGTTGTACGAGATATTCTGCGGTCTTTTATGTGGCTGCTGACTAATCACACCGGAGCTGGTCTGCGTTATCACCCGTTTGTTGAGGCTTTGAACCACCATGTATCTTAATCACTATACAATTGGCACCTACAGTCCAGGCGCACCTTACTGGCAGCAGCTCCTCTGGTATTTCTTGGGTTCCCCCCTGGTTCAGTCCTATTGGTTGCCCTGGTCCGCTCTGAAAGTTTGGATTTTGCGCAGATTTGGAGCAACGATCGGTCAACAAGTGCGGATTAAGCCCGGTGTTCGCGTTAAATTTCCCTGGCGACTGACTGTAGGTGATTTTGTTTGGATTGGCGAAAATGCTTGGCTCGATAATCTAGTCCCAATCCACTTAGATAGTCATGTGTGTGTTTCCCAAGATGTCTATCTCTGTACTGGCAACCATGACTGGCAAGATTCTAACTTTCAACTCTGTCCAGCGCCGATTCATGTTCAGGAGGGCAGTTGGATCGCAGCTCGGAGTACGATCGGTCCTGGTGTCACAGTTGGTCGGGGTGCAGTCCTGGGGTTGGGGAGTGTGACTGGGCGATCGCTCTCGCCGATGACTATCTATGTCGGCAATCCGGCCCAACCTGTGAGGGCTAGAGTAATGCACTACGAAGAAAAGCAAGCTGCAACGGACAACCAGCAATTCTCTGATGCAACGTTGTCTACAGCCCGCTAAAGAACGATTTCCTCAAGTAATATTAAGGATGTGTTATGGCAGCTTCAACTGATCTCAGCAACATTTCATCTGCGACTTCTATTTCCGTAGGGCCAATCCAGAGCTATATTCAAGGCTCAACCTGGTTTGATCTAACGAAATATAAAAATCTGGGTTCTCAAGAGCGGGTTTCGATCGACTTAAAATCCAGCAACCTCTGGATGATTGACAGTAGCCAACTCTATTTGCCTTACTCTTATGCCCCCCGTGTGGCCTTTATCAATGAAGGTGCAGGCTACCAATCTCCGATCAAAATCTCGGCAACTGGAGGAACTACTGCTCAGGCGACTGTCTTTAAGAACCTCTCTGGTTCTAACAGCATTCTGCCCAGTGCTGATGGACCGCTGAAATTGGGAGATTGGGTGCAGCTCTCCATGATTCAAGCCAACACCCAGCTCAATTTTTCCGTGACGCCAAACGGAGTTTTTCAGCCCAACAATCGCCCTCTCAGCACAGATCCCAGTCTGAATCCGGTCAGTTCTTATAATCCGAATAGCCCTGTCTTCTGGGCTGCCTATGCTGACCCGAAAGCGACTCGTCCGATCATTCTCCTCGGCTATGAAGATATTGCTGGGAAAGGTAGTGATAATGATTTCAATGATGGCATTTTGGCCGTTGATCTAGGTACCGAGAATTTTACGTCAATTTTTACATCAGCAAATCTGGGCCAAAATGCCAAAATCAATTTAAAGACTGCCCAAACCGTTCCGGTTCCCTTTGAGTTGCATTCATCTCTAGGGTTATTGTTAGCAATCTTTATTGTTGGGCGTCGTTTTTTGCAGCGTCGTTTTCTGCAGCCTGTTCAAGCTGTTGCTGAAATGCCTTCATCTACTTATCCATCACCAAAGTTGATCGCTGATTAGTCACTGCTCTAGTCTTATTGCTTCGGCAGTTTGAGGGAATGTAGGAAGAAAGTTTAGCCATTGACACCATAGATCTACGGCCCCCAAACCCCCAATGCTGGGGGCTTTGAGAACTCTTTCCGGTTCCCCCCAGTATTGGGGGGGTAGGGGGGCATTCCTTTCAATTACCAAGGCAATATATCCTCAGCAGATCGAAAATCCTGTTGAGATCCCCCCTAGCCCCCTTAAAAAAGGGGAACCGAGCCAAGAAGTGCTTTAAGTCTCCCTTGAAAAGGGGAATTTAGGGGGATCGATCGCAGGAAGTAACATCAAAACAAATTCATTTTCGATCGACTGATCCTGCCCGAACGATGAAATCTATATCTAGTAGGCAAACATTTAAGTCTATTTAACCGCGAATCAAGTATTCGTAGCTCCACCCAATCCCCTTATTGTTCATATTCCCTCAGGTAATCATGCTGAGATTCCTACAACGTCTTTTCTTTGCCTCTGCATCTGACAATTCTCGGACTATCGATCGCCATCAGCCCCAGGCGAGATTGGCAGAAGTCCAGCTTTCGATCGTCACACAATTCTATCCACCTGACTTTGCTGCAACGGGTCAATTTGTCGATGAACTGGCCCAACAGCTTTCTCAACAAGGCATGGATGTCCAGGTCTTTACAGGACAGCCCAGCTATGCCTTCGAAACGGAAACGGCTCCTGAAGTGGAAAAAATGGGCAATGTTTGGGTGCGGCGATCGAACTTTCTCCGTTCTGGATCCCGCAAATGGGCAGGTCGTACGGTCAGCAGTTTAGCATTCTGCGGTCATGCGCTGCTGCATCTCCTCCAGCGTCAACATCGGGGCGATATTCTACTGTTTACCAGTGAGCCGCCTTTTCTTCAGGTGATTGGATTAGTTCTCCATTTTCTATTCAAAATTCCCTATGCAACCTTGGTTTACGATCTATATCCTGAAGTGGCCGTTGAACTTAACGTTGTTTCTCACAATCATTGGTTAGTGAAGTTTTGGGATGCGGTGAATCGACGGGTATGGCAGCAGGCCGTTTCGATTATTGTCCCCTGCGAAACCATGAAGGATCGGATTGTGCTGAAAGTTCCAGAAGTGGCGGACAAAATTACGGTAATTCATAACTGGGCCGATCCCACCTGGATTAAACCCCTAGTGAAACATCAAAATGAATTTGCCCAGACGTATGATTTAACAGATAAGTTTACGGTACTTTACTCTGGAAATATGGGCCGCTGTCATGACATGAATACGGTTCTGGGAGCAGCGGTAGAATTGCAAGATGAACCCGTGCAGTTCTTATTTATTGGGGGCGGTCCCAAGCGCGCCGAATGCCAACAAAAAATTCAAGAACTGGGTTTGCAGAACTGTCTGTTTCTACCTTATCAAGACAAAAAACTGTTACCTCAGTCTCTCACGGCTTGCGATCTGTCATTGGTGAGCGTGGATGTTGGCATGGAGGGATTGGTGGCTCCCAGTAAATTTTACTCTGCCCTCTCGGCGGGTCGTCCGGTTGCGGTAATTTGCGAAAAGCATTCCTATCTGAGGGGCCTGGTGGCTGAAGCAAACTGTGGTGCGGCCATCAGCAATGGGGATAGCAAAGGCTTAGCTGGATTCATTCGCTATTTGGCCAAGGATCAAGATATGGCCAATCGCCTCGGCCAGTCCGGTTACCGCTACATTCAGGAATATTACACGCCTCAATTGATCGGTCAGCAATATTTTCGAATTCTGCGCCGAGCGGTGATCCAAAATGCGGATCTCTACAATGCTATGGAGCAGGAAGAGTTTCAAATTTATTATCAACCGATCGCATCTTTAGGAAATTCCAAAATCCTGGGCTTTGAAGCATTAGTTCACTGGCAACATCCGGTGCGAGGTTTGCTGGCTCCCGCCGAGTTTTTGTCAGCCGCCGCCGAAATTGGCATTATTATTCCGTTGGGCTGGTGGATGTTGCAACAATCCTGCCGTCAGTTGCGCATCTGGCAGGATAAGACTGGATCTAACCATTTGAGAATGTATCTGTATCTGACCAGTCAGCAGTTCTTCCATCCAGATTTGATTCCCCAAATCGATCAGGCTCTGACCGATCATCAGCTCGATAGCAGCAATCTGGTGATTGAAATTGAGGATCAGGTGATCATGGCTGATGCGGCAGCAACAACTGCCATTCTGTTGCAACTTCAAAGCCGTAACATTCGTGTCTGCATTAACAACTTTGGGGCCAGCTATCTAACACTAGATTATCTGCATCGATTTCCCGTAGGTGCGCTCAAAGTCGATCAGTCTCTAGTCAGCCGGATTGATATTGACCCTGAAATCGTCAAATTTATTGAGACGATCGTGATTTTGGCGCGAGATTTAGGGATGGAGGCGATCGCTCAGGGGGTGGATTCTCCGGATCAGCTACGTCGGATGCGGGAGATTGGTTTAGGCTATGGGCAAGGATTGGTATTCACAGGACCTGCTTCCGTTGAAACTGCTAATACCCTGTTAGATCAACAACAACATTCTAAATTTACCAACGTCATGGAAACCGCTACTGTTCTTGCTCAATCCCCGCTGCCGCTAGAAACGTCTGAATCTGCAGCTCCGTTAGTGCTGGTAGTCGATGACGATCGCTCCATGCGAGCCCTCTTAAAAGGCGTGATTACCAAGGAAGGCTACCGTGTTGTAGAGGCTAGCAATGGACAACAGGCAATTAAGATGTTTCAACAATTCCAGCCAGACCTGGTGTTGCTAGATGCTTTGATGCCAGAAATGGATGGATTTACCTGCTGCCGTGCGTTACGCGATCTCAGGGTAAGCTTACCTTCTGAAGTCACTTCCAGTGATATCTCTGTAACAGCTACCGCACAGCACAGTCTGCCCATTCTAATGATCACGGCCCTGGAAGATCCAGAATCGGTCGATAAGGCGTTTGCTGCAGGGGCAACAGATTATGTAACCAAACCCATTAACTGGGCTGTTCTCCGTCAGCGTCTCCATCAATTTCTGAAATCCAACAGGGCTTGAAATGAAAACACTTGCAGCCTTAAAGCAACAAATGGATGTGCCTGTCGTAATTGCCAACCAACAGGGGTTCATTATCTATATCAATGACTGTTTTACGGCAACGTTAGGCTGGACAGCAGATGAGATATTAGGAAAACTACTCACCACAATTCTGCCCTATAGCTTTCATGACTGCCATAACTTAGCGTTTGCACGCTTTCAAGCGACTGAGCAATCAAATGTACTCAACCACCCCATTCGGTTATCAACCATTACAAAGAACCAAAAGGCGATCGAAACTGAGCATTTTATCGTGGCCGAAAAGCTCGAAGATCAATGGTTTTTTGGGGCGACGCTCCGTCCGCTCAATCAAGATCAAATGAGCCAAGATCAAGTTAGTCAAGATCAAGTTAGCCAAGATCAAACTATTTCTAGTGAATGATCTCCGTCCTATGTCACCCGATTTAAATGCTTTAGTGAGTCAACTCCGCATGACGCTAGGCAAGATGGAAGTTGCGCTGGATGCGGTTGAAAATGCGATCGTCTGGACCGATCAGGCAGGTAATATCCAGTGGTGTAATGCTCTGTTTCAGTCTTTAGTCGAACGTTCCAGGCTGCTGCTAGTCGGTCACTTTTTGCCAAAATGCTTGCCGCTAGAGCGATCGGGAAAACCTGTTTCAGTTGAAAGACATCCTGTAATGCTTGCTCTGACACAAGCTGATAAAGGGAGTGGTTTTTATGAATTTCAACAAGGGGAAAGTCAGTGTATTCTAGAAATTTCCTGGGCCTCGACCCAGTTTGAACAAGGTAACAGAAGTGCAGTTCTTGCCATTCGAAATGTCACATCTCGTAGACGAGCAGAAGTAGAGCTCCAGAAATATCGCCATCAGCTAGAACTTTTAGTGGATGAACGGACGGCTGAGTTGATGGCAACCAATCATCAACTGCAGCTGGAGATGTCGGAACGTCAACTCGTTGATCAAGCCCTGCGTCATAGCGAAGAACGTTTTCGATTGCTGATTGAGAACGTCAAAGATTATGGTATTTATTTGCTCGATCCTGAGGGTTACATTGCCAGCTGGAATGTTGGAGCCCAGCGCATTACTTCGTTCTCAGCAGATGAGATTATTGGCCGGCACTTTTCTTGCTTCTTTCTGCCTGAGGATGTCGATCAGCAAATTCCTGAACGAGTTCTTGAAGTTGCCAAAATGACCGGACGCTATGAAGGCGAAGGATGGCGGCTGGGTAAAGATGGTACGCGCATGTGGATGAATGTGGTGATTACCACTCTAAGAAATGACCAGGGGGAAATTCAGGGATTTTCCAACATTATTCGTGATATTACGCAGCAAAAAGAGGCTGAAGCTGCCCTCCATCAGCAGATTGAGAAAGAGCAGTTAATGCGAACTATTATCGATCGCATGCGGCAATCACTCGATCTAAGTGAAATTCTGCAAACAACGGTTGATGAGGTGAGAGGGTTCCTGAAGACCGATCGCGTTTTGATCTATCGCCTGAATCCAGAAGACTGGAGTGGGGTGATTTCAGTTGAATCGGTCGGTCAAGAATGGCTATCAACGCTCAATCAAGTCATTCATGATAACTGCTTTGGAAAAATCTATGCACCGCTCTATCAACAGGGTTGGGTGAACTTTACCCCCAATATTGCCAATTCTAAGTTGAGTCCTTGTTATGTTGATTTTTTATCTAAGCTACAGGTTGTAAGCTGCTTAACCGTCCCCATTTTGCAAGGAGAAAATCTCTGGGGGCTGTTAATTGCGCATCACTGTAGCCAACCCCGCATTTGGACGACGTCTGAGATCAACTTTTTGCAACAGTTGGCAGCCCAAATGGCGATCGCTGTGCAGCAGTCAGAACTCTATCGGCAAGTGCAGCAAGAATTAGCCGAACGAGAACGGATTGCCCAGGAGCTTTGGGAAAGCGAAACTGCAATTCGCATGTTGTATAACATCACTTCGTCACGCCAACACAATTTCGAGGCAGCAATCCAGGAATTACTCGCGTTTGGCCGACACCAGTTTCAGACTGAGATGGGTTGCTTGACGCATGTGGACGGAGAGGATGCTCATATTCTTGCCTCTCAAGGGATAGCTGATGAACGCTTGATCGATCGGTCTTTTCCCTTAGATCAAAGCTTTTGCGGCGTGACGGTACAGCAGCAGCAACCCGTTTGCATTTTATCCGCCCACCAATCGGAATGGTGCGATCATCCTGGGCATACCCAATTCAAAATCGAGTCTTATTTGGGAACTCCGATCTGGGTGGGTGGACGAATTTATGGAACGCTGAGTTTTGCGAGCGGCGTGGCGCGCCAGAATGCGTTCAAAGCCCTCGACCAAGAACTTCTCAGGCTGATGGCCCGTTGGATTGGCAATGAGATTGAGCGACAGCAAGCCTCTGAGGAACTGGCAACGGCTCGTGATGAAGCACTGGCTGCCACCCGCGCTAAAAGCGAATTTTTAGCCACGATGAGCCACGAGATTCGCACACCCATGAATGCGATCATTGGCATGACGGGGCTCTTGCTGAATACACAACTCACGCCAGAACAGCAGGATTTTGTGAAGACGATCCGCTACGGAGGCGATTCACTACTATCTATTATTAACGATATTTTAGATTTCTCGAAGATTGAATCGGGTAAGTTAGAACTAGAGATACAAGCTTTTGTCTTGCGGAACTGCACTGAGCAAGTTCTAGATTTAATTGCGAATCAAGTTGCTGAAAAGCATCTCAAGCTAATCTATCAAGTCGATGATCGGGTGCCTCAAGCGATCTTGGGCGACATGGCTCGCTTACGCCAGGTGTTGGTGAATTTGCTCAGCAATGCCGTTAAATTTACAGCCCAGGGAGAGATCGAAGTCAAGGTGTCTAATCGAGTTTTATCTGAAAAGAGGTTAGGTGAGGCTGGAACAGATGCATATCACGAGATCCGGTTTGTGGTACGAGATACAGGCATTGGAATCTCTGCTGAGCAGATAGAGCGATTGTTCCAGCCCTTTAGCCAAATCGATTCTTCGATTACTCGTAAATATGGCGGCACTGGTTTGGGCTTAGTGATTTGCAAACAACTCGTAGAAATGATGGGAGGTCAAATTGGGGTGGACAGCGAAATTGGTAAAGGCACAACATTTTGGTTTACGATCGTTGCTCCCACCGCTCCAGAGGGGATGCCGATCGAAGAAAACGCTCATTTTCATCAGTCTTCTCATCAGAAACTGTCAACCCTAGATGTCCCAGCATCACCTGTCGCAGCGCCCGTTCTGGATCGGACATTGGCAGAAAAACATCCACTGCAAATTTTGATTGCCGAAGATAATCGGATTAACCAGAAATTGACGCTCCAGCTCTTACAGCGTTTGGGATATCGGGCAGATGTTGTAGCCAATGGCCTCGAGGCTTTAGCGGCTTTGCATCAGCAATCCTATGACGTGATTTTAATGGACATCCATATGCCGGAAATGGATGGATTGACGGCAACTCAGGAAATTTGTCGAATTTGGCCTCTTGATCAGCGCCCTCAGATCATTGCACTTACAGCAAGTGCCGTTCTGGGCGATCGAGAAAACTGTCTTGCTGCTGGAATGGATGCTTATATCAGTAAACCGTTCAAGATTGAGGAACTGGTGAAGACCTTGCAACAATGCAAGTCTTGGCATCGCCGAGAGGACGAGCATCTATCTGAGCCGCATCAACCGGATCAGGGAATTCATGCTGTAGGGGATGATGGATCCGGTAGCGCCACAAAAGCTTCGCCAAACGCCTGTACGCCCCAGCCCGCTCTGATCGAACCAGCGATCGATCTTGCTGTCCTAGAAGAACTGATCACGGTTCTCGGTGAAAATGGCTGGGAAATTCTCGCAGAGAGCATCAATTCTTATCTGGAAGATGCACCCCTGTCGATTCAAGCGATCGTCCATGCCGTAGAAACGGCCAATGCAGGTAGTTTGAAGCAGGCAGCTCATATGCTCAAGGGGATTAGTGCGTCACTAGGAGCCAAACCGTTCGCAGACCTTTGCCAAAAGCTCGAAAGTATGGGTGCTGCGCAGCAGATTGAAGCGGCTTCCCAGTTCTTACCGCAGCTTACTGCAGAATATCAGCGAGTACAGGCTGCTTTAACAGAACAACGACAGCAATTCAGGGTTGCCGTCCTGCATGGAGGCTGAGTTTTTCTAGATCTTGTTGAACGATCGCCAACTGTTGGGTTAAGGTAGCCACCTGCTGTTTGGCATAGGAGAGTTCAGCCATTACCCAACGGTTCTGCAAAATGCGTTGGACTCGCTGACGCAACACAGCCCAATGGATAGGTTTTGTCACAAAATCGATCGCACCCACGGCAAACGCTCGATCGACCGATTTGGAATCTGACAGCGCAGTGGTGATCAGGATGGGGGGACAGCGATCGCCAAACTGTTGATGGAGCGCTTCACAACAGGTAAACCCGTCCATCGTGGGCATGATGGCATCCAACAGGATCAAATCGGGCAGTTCTTGCTGACAAACCGCTAAACAAGCCTCACCGTTGGCAGCCTCCAGCACCCGATGCCCTTCGTTCGCCATGGCATGGGAGAGTAGCAATCTCAAATTCGGCTCATCTTCAACGATTAAAATAGTCGCTGGAGCGGTTTGTTCATCCAACTGACTCATGGGGCTGTTCCTTCACTCGTCATAACATTTCTCTCGAATGGCTTGATCGATCGGAAATGCGTTGCGAAACTTAACGATTTAGAAATCCATTATTGCGAATTAATACACTAAAGTTGATATCCGCTTGAGATCTCGCTTCGTTTCTGGGGTACATTATAATCGAATCCAGCAGATTCAGTTCTTTGAGGCACTGACTCCATGGAACCTCAATTGCATGAAGCTGCTGAGGATCCTAATTCATCGTGTTGTCGAGAACTGGGATTGTTCAGACGATTTGGCTCCAACCTCTTATCTTGGTTTAATCATGAGGTGAGCTGAGCGAAATCCTTTGGTCGTCTACCGATATTTCCAAGCTTCAACATCTACCGTTTCTTTCAATATCTACCAGATTGAGTTCGTCACGCCTGTTGCGTAATTGGGGTGTGAGATCGGGCTGATTGCCGATTTTCAAGGCGAATCACCTTATCAGCAACTAACGAATCAGCCAAATCTGTCATCAGGGTTTTTACGAAATTTGCTGGGCTGTCAGTCAAATGACTGCTCCAGCTAATGCATGCAATTGCTAGTTCATAGGCCAATCAGCAATGTTGGTCAGAACGTTGTCGTGATTTACGTAGGATTACGCAATTGAAAAAGTGATTCATTCATCTGTGAAAAAATTCCGGATTTCTTACAGAACTTGACGATAACAGTTATAGAACCATAGGTTGGGGTGACGTGAATTATGGCTAAACGATCGCTGAAAGCATCTACGGCGGGTATTCAAAGGGCAAAACAAGCTTTTGAACGACGGGCTTGGACCCAAGAATACCTGGCCAGTGCGGTGGGTTTGCAGACTCGCCAATCGATCTGGAAGTTTTTTTCAGGCCGACCGATCGAGCGCCATTTGTTCATTGATATTTGTTTTCAGCTGGATCTGGACTGGGAAGAAATTGCAGACCTGCCTCGATTTGAACCGATCGTCTCTGAGTCAACCCCTCAACCAGATGCGGCAACTGCTTCCCCGGACAATTCGACAATTCTGGCGGAGCAGCAAACTTGGCTAGAGCAGGTGCGATCGCAGGTTGCTAGCCTGATTCAGAACCAGTGTGGTGTCGTTCCAGCCGCTTTGGATTTAGAACAACCCCTGCCGCTTTCCCAAATCTACACAGATGTCAATTTGTTGGAACATCTATCGAGCCACCGCTGGTTAGAATTGGCCGATTTGCAAAATGCGACGAATGATAGCCCGACGCATTCCAGCTTGTTAGATGGGGCTCCTTCCAGAGATCATTTTCAGTCAGGCCAACAGCAAAGAACGGTCATTCCAGCCCTGGAAGCGATCCAGCACTACAACAAGTTAGCGATTTTTGGCAAACCAGGGGCAGGCAAGACCACCTTTCTACAGCATTTAGCTTTACTTTGTAGTCAGTCCCAACTTCATCACGCTTATATTCCCATTTTCATTCCCTTACGCAATATCGAATTTCAGCCCCTGCAAGATGCGTCCCATTTAATGGATGCGATCGCTAAACAATGGCAGAGTTTGGGGGTTTCGTTGGATCGGTTAGAAACCTTGCTGCAACAGGGCAATCTGTTGATTCTCCTAGATGGCTTCGACGAAGTCGCCCAAAGTCACCGAGGAGAACTTCACCTTCAGATCCAGCAGTTGGCAGCCGCCTATCCGCACACACCAATGGTGATGACCTGCCGCCTTGGCATTGAGGATTATCATTTCCGAGGTTTTACCTTGATGGAAATGGCAGACTTTGGCTGGCCGCAAATTGAAATGTTTGTCCAGAAATGGTTTGCTTCCCAATATTCAACGGCTGCGGACTTAGCCCAAGAAAAAGCCAAACAGTTTTTAGAGCAGCTCCAGCTCCATCATCATCAGCCGATTCGAGAGCTGGCTGGTACGCCGATATTGCTGCACTTGCTTTGCCTTGTCTTCACTGAGCGTGGTACTTTCCCGAAAAAACGATCGCGCCTTTATCAAAACGGACTGGATATTTTGCTGTCTCGTTGGGATAATGCCAGAGGAATTCAGCGAGATTTAGTCTACAGTAACTTATCTTTATCCGATCGTATTAACATTCTTAGCCAAATTGCGACAACATTCTTTGAACAAGGCAAGCAATTTTTTGAGAAGAATGAAGCAATTCCCATCATCATGGATTATCTGGCGGCGTTGCCCAATAGCAGTGTTGATCCCGAAACCCTCTGGCTGCAAAGTGAAGAAGTGCTGCGAGCGATCGTGCTGCACCATGGTTTGTTTGTGGAACAGGCCCGCGACATCTATTCTTTTTCCCACCTAACGTTCCAAGAATACTTAACAGCCCGCAAAATTTTTACCAGTGCGATTACGCGTAATGCGGCCCTGAAGACGGTAACTTCGATCGCTACCAATTTGTTTGTGCCGCCGATTCATCCTCTGCAACACTTGGCGGCGCGGGTGCTGGATATTCGCTGGCGTGAGGTGATCGCGCTGACGGTTGAGCTGTTGCCCAATGCAGATAGCTTGTTACAGCTGATGCAGCAGCGGATTGATGGCTGGATCTCAGACTATAGCTCGCTGCAAGATTTCTTCTGTTGGTTAGAGGGTCAAGCTGAAACGATCGCTCACCTCTATAAACCCGCTGCGGCCCGCGCCTTTTACTTCTCGCTGGTGCAAAATTACGGTTTCGATCTGGCCTTTGCCTGCGATTCTGAACTGGCACTGGATGTCACGCCAGAATTGGCTTTGGATCTGGAACTGATGCGCATTCTGCACCAGGCAAAAAATTTCTTGGCAACCCCCACCTTGCAACAAGGGTTCAACCTCTGCTTTGCCCTGGACCTGAATCCGCGATTTGAATTAGAGCCTTGCTTCGGCCAATGTCTGCATGAACTGAGCAAACAGTTAATCTCGGTTGTTCATAGCCAGGAGGCGTTAGAAAACTGGTGTGGTCACCAGGGGGAACATTGGGTGGAACAGTTGCGTTCTGTGTTGGTCGAATACCGCAATATTGGCCATGATTGGCAGTTCAACGCGGCTCAACAAGCTACGCTGAGTCAGTTCTATCAAGCCACATTATTTTTGGTGAGATGCTATCAGGGGGCCTCCCAAGTCTCTGTGCCGACTCGCCTAAGTTTGGAAGAGCGGCTGTTGCGCATCTCGGCCCCTGTAGCGGCTCATGGTGGAGAAGTCAGCCATCCTGCTTTTCTACCAGGACGCGATCGTCCAGCAGTTGCCAAGAAATCCGTCTCTAACATGACTTCTGGTTGTGCCTGAGTCCCCGTTCACTGCTGCCGCCAGTCTGCTTATATGGAGTGACGCTTTTTGGGTCAACCGCAAATCGCTGAGGTTTTGCATCCTGTTGGGCAAACGAATGCGTTGGGCAAACTAGCAAAGTGAAACAGATTAGGTTAGGCGGATGAATAGCCGATTTATCAATGCTCTGGGGATCGTTGCCCTTTGCTACATCACACTCCAGGCGTTTTCATGGATCACCGTTTCTGTCCTTCGTATTACTCAGGGGTTTGGATCCTGGATCCGTTACACGGTGCTGCCCCACACTTGGCAAATTGCGATCGCAGTCGGCCTTGTCTATGTGCTGTACACAGCGGCAACTTCGGGCAGAACAAGATTCTAACCCGCCAATTCAATCAGTCTTCGATCGATATTTACGTTGCTATATCAAATCCATTAAACATCAACAAAATCTGCCGATCGTTCCAAGTTGAGAGCATGTCAAAAGCCTGAAGCGATCGGCAATCATGTATCAAGCAGCTACACTACCCTACTTCGATGCCTAAATAGGTTTTGCTAAGATAGCGGGTCAGCCGCTTCAGTGGATTGGTGACTTCTGAGACTTCGTTGATCGTTTCTGTATCAGAAGTGGAAATGCCGATCAGCTTGGCGAAGTCAGAATCCGATAGCTCCCCTGCTTGATGCTTCTCGAAGGCATCCACCACTGTAATCAAATCGCTCACCGAGAATGTATATCCATTTTTGGCCGCAAAGTCGGCTACTACGGGCGCTCGTTCCCCTTTAAGGGCTGCCGTTTCCTCTGGATCAAGGTCGGCTTCACTGCTAATATTTCCATCACCAACCCCCAGCAATTCCTCAAGCTGGTGGCGTAGCGCTTCATCATCCGCGGTCTTTTGCATGAAATGCAGTACTGATGCAGTTGCCATAGAAGATTGCTTCGATCGCTGGAACACCCAAATTATATCGAGGCCAGATTGGGGATCGGCTTAACAAAAGCTGAAGCTTAGAGCTTGCTAAATAATTGCTGCACTTTCACCCAGGCATCGGCAGCCGCCTCCGAATTGTAGCTGGCTCGCTGATCACAAAAGAAACCGTGATCGGCTCCACCATAGCGAAAAATTTGATGGGGAATCTGATGTTCGGCTAGCGCTGCCTCAATTTGCTCGATATGTTCGACAGGAATGCTGGCATCTTTTAAGCCAAAAAAGGCATAGAGTTCGGCTTTGATCTCTGGGGTGTAAGCGATCGTGGGTTTTCCTCCACCCGGACTCCAAACGGGAATGCCTGCGCCATAAAAAGAGGCTGCGGCTTTGATCCCTGGTAAGGTAGCGGCTAGATAGGTGACAAGTCCCCCAAAACAGAAGCCAATGCAGCCGATCGCACTCGGTTTAACCTGAGGCAGTGTGTTTAAGTAGGCAATCGTGGCTTGAATGTCGCTCAGCAACTCGTCGGCTTGAGTTTGCTCTTTGTATTGCCGCCCGACCTGAATATCTTCTGGCGTGTAGCCTGCTTCAAAGCCAGGGGCCTGACGTTGATAAATTGCTGGAGCGATTGCCACATATCCTAAGCGAGCAAAGCGTTCTGTCACATCTCGAATATGGCCGTTCACGCCAAAAATTTCTTGAATCACAATAATGGCCGGAACTGGATCGGTCGTCGTTGGAGTTGCCAAGTACGCATCAATTTGTAGGGATCCATTGGCGATCTGCACATGATCAGTGCGAATCTCAGCCGTTAACTCAGAAGTAGTCATGACACACCTTTTCTAGTGGCAATTCTCAGATTCTAGTATTGAAGCTCCGTTAGCAATCAGGTTCTAGTATCGAAGCTCAGTTAGCAATCAGAAAATTCTTTGGTAATTTTGCTTGACCAATCAGAAAATTAGACCGATCGGGCAATTCTGGCTGAATAGCTGATTGAAGAGTGGTCTGCAAGATTTTCTCTACTGAGGGGAAAGCTAATTCGGCACCGTTTATAGAGTCCATTGTAGAGTCCGCCCGATGAGGTGATTTTCCTAGACTCAGGGGCTTGATATAGTCAATTTATGCTCAGTTTGATTGAGATTCCTCTATCGATGGCGTGATCTCGGTTGAGTTGGCATACCAGATTTCTCTCTGGAAAGGATAGGTTTCATCTTGTATTTCATCCTATAGCAATTAGCGATCTGAATTTCGCAGTTAAACGCTCAGCATGAGCATCTCGGAGGCTCTATGGTTCGATTCCATATTCAACCAGATAGTGATATTCCCGCATCAACACAGCTATATAACCAAATTCGATTTGCCATTGCCTCTCGCCAATTTCCACCCGGACACCGATTACCCAGTACACGCCAACTTGCGATGGAAACGGGGTTGCACCGTAACACAATCAGCAAGGTCTACCGCCAACTCGAAGAAGACGGAATTGTGGATGCTCAGGCAGGTTCGGGCATTTATGTGCGGGCGCAAGGGGATGAAGGCGGAAATGCCAAGCTGCGATCGCCTATGGTGGAGAAGTATCCGCAGGCCCATCGCCTCGTGCAGAAAAGTTTGGATGATTTGCTGAGTCAGGGATGTTCACTCACCCAAGCGCGGGAATTGTTCTTAGCAGAAATTGATTGGCGGTTGCGCTGTAGTGCCAGAGTGTTAGTGACGGCTCCCAGTCAAGATATTGGTGCGGGCGAACTGATGGTGCAGGAATTGGAGCAGGCGTTGCAAATTCCGGTGCAGCTGGTGCCGATGGAAGAGTTAAGCGGAGTGCTACAACAAACCCGATCAGGCACGGTGGTCACTAGTCGCTATTTTATTGGAGATGCAGAGGCGATCGCTGCTCCTCAGTCGGTGCGTGTGATTCCAGTTGATATCTATGATTACGCCCAGGAAATTCAGAAACTATTTGCGCTGTCGAAAGAGAGCTGTTTGGGCTTGGTCAGTTTAAGTTCTGGTATCTTGCGGGCAGCAGAGGTGATTGTCCATAGCCTGCGGGGTGAGGATTTGCTGGTGATGACGGCCCAGTTGAAAGACACCTACCGTTTAAAGGCGATCGTGCACAGTGCCCAAACAATCTTTAGTTTTGATCAGGCAAGCTGTGCTGCTGTAAAGGCAGCGGTTGCTGAAGCGCGTGAAGATTTGATTCGTCCACCTCAGTTGGTCTGCTGCCAGAACTATATTGGGGCAAAATCGATCAACTTGCTAAAGCGAGAACTGGGATTGGAGTAGCGATCGGTCCAGGTATTAGCCTTGTCTCTCAACAGAACCAACCGGAAGCTGAAGAAATTGCTGAACGATCCGCAAATAGGTGACCGGATCTTCCAGCATCGGAAAATGGGCTGTGTTAGGAATCACGACATGCTCCACTCGATCACTCAATGCGGCAGCCTTCTCACCCAGCTCTACCGGAATGATCTTGTCATACTCACCGGAGATTAGCAGTGTAGGAACAGTTAGCTTTGCATACTCTTGCGGCATTTCGATTGAAGCTTGCTCACTCACTGCCGTATAAATCGTGCCCATCGCTGCTTCAAAATCTGCTGTTAAAAAATCTTGTAGGAAAGCACGTCTGGCAGACCCTGGAATCGGCTGACGTAGAAACCGAGCCATAAACATGCGATCGACCCCAGGCAGTTTTGCCAGCCAGTCAGGCCGGAAGGAAACGACATAGCGACCAAATTGATGAAAAGTCTTGAAGGCTGTTTCGTCATAGTCAAAAATGCCATGACAGGTCAGAATCGTACGTTCGACTCGCTCAGGATAGCGGGTTGTAAATAGAGTGGCGATCGAAGAGCCGGTGGAGTGGGCGTTAAGATAGATACGTTTCAGGTTCAGACGATCGAGCAATTGAGCTAAATCATCTGCATAGCTATCCAACTCATAACCCAATGTTGCGACTTCTCCAGGAATGGGACGTGGTAATTTCGACTGACCAAATCCGCGCAAATCGTAAAGTAAGCAATCAAATTGCGGCGACAGTGCCTGGGCTGTGCTTTGCCAATAGCGTGTTGATCCAGCCCAGCCATGCAAAAATACTAGAACTGGCTTACCAGAAGGCTGAGAAAGATCAGAGCCTGCATCTGTAACCCAGTAGTAGTAATGATCAACGCCGCGAATCGCAATAAAGGGCATGATTGTGGGGGCAACAAAAATCTAAGCGGATTCAGGCTTAGGCAGAGAAGAAGGGTGAACGAGTAACTCAGCCGTCGATCGCTTCTCAACCATCTCGCGGGTAATTGCGCAACGAGTCACATCCTTACGGGATGGCAGTTCGTACATGACTTCCAGCATCAGCTCTTCCACAATGCTGCGGAGTGCTCTTGCCCCAGTCTTGCGACGATAGGCTTCTTTGGCGATCGCTCGGACTGCATCCTGCTTAAACTCAAGCTGAACGTTATCCATGCGCATCAGCTTCTGATATTGCTTCACTAGCGCATTCTTGGGTTCCGTGAGAATTTCGGCCAGTGCATCTTCATCCAGCGGATCCACAACGGCAATCACGGGAACGCGACCAATGAACTCCGGAATCATGCCGAATTTCACTAAATCATCGGGTTCCAGGTGCTTGAGGATGTCGGCAGCTCGCTTCTCTTTGGACTGGTTTTCGCCAGGCTGGATGAAGCCCATGGTTTTTTTGCCGATCCGCTGTTCCACTGCCTTATCTAAACCGACAAAGGCACCACCGCAGATGAACAAAATATTACTGGTGTCAATCTGGATGCAGTCTTGATAGGGATGCTTGCGCCCTCCTTGTGGAGGAACATTGGCGATCGTCCCTTCCAGCATCTTTAGCAAAGCTTGCTGTACCCCTTCTCCAGAAACATCGCGTGTGATTGAGGGATTCTCACTCTTGCGAGCAATCTTGTCGATCTCATCAATGTAAATGATGCCACGCTGGGCTGCTTCCACATCTAAATCAGCGACTTGCAGCAGCCTCAGCAGGATGTTTTCCACATCTTCCCCAACGTAACCCGCTTCAGTCAGCGTTGTCGCGTCAGCAACCGCAAAGGGCACATCCAACATTTCAGCCAGAGTTTGGGCCAGAAGCGTCTTACCACAGCCTGTTGGGCCGATCAGTAGAATGTTAGACTTCTGCAGTTCCACAGTATCTTCAAGCTTGCCAGCACCTTTGGATTGAACATAGCTCAGCCGCTTGTAGTGGTTGTAAACCGCAACAGAGAGAATCTTCTTCGCCTCATCCTGCCCGATCACATGCTCATCCAGATGCTTCTTGATTTCGCGCGGCTTGGGAATTTGGTTCATCGAAAAGTTAGAAGAACGAACAGGCCGCTTGTCGGTCGGATGTTCACGACGGGCAGAAGGTTGAGGAACTGAAGCGCCAGAGTCAAACAACTCCTCATCTAAGATCTCATTGCACAGGTCAACACATTCGTCGCAGATGTAGACTCCGGGGCCAGCAATGAGTTTGCGTACCTGTTCTTGGGATTTACCACAGAACGAACATTTGAGATGGGAGTCGTATTTGGACATAGTTTCCCCTTACTTGACTGCGGTAATGGTTTCACCGGGCATCGGCAGATTCTGCCGTGAAACTACTTCATCAATCAGACCGTAGTTCTTTGCGTCCTCTGCCGACATAAAGAAATCGCGCTCTGTGTCCGTTTCAATCTTTTCGATCGGCTGTCCTGTATGATACGCCAACAATTCGTTGAGCGTGCGCTTATGATACAGAATTTCTTTTGCCTGAATTTCAATATCCACCGCTTGCCCTTGAGCGCCCCCTAAAGGCTGGTGAATCATAATTCTAGAACTGGGAAGGGATAAGCGTTTGCCCTTAGCTCCCCCGGCTAATAAGAAGGCACCCATGCTGGCCGCCAAACCGTAACAAATAGTAACAACATCCGGACGAACCTGCTGCATAGTGTCGTAGATTGCCATGCCAGCCGTTACCGATCCGCCGGGGGAGTTGATGTAGAGCTGAATGTCACGCTCTGGATCTTCTGCATCCAAAAACAAGAGCTGTGCCACAATCAGGTCAGCTAGGGCATCGGTGACTTGATCCCCTAAGAAAATAATCCGTTCTCGCAGTAGACGAGAGTAGATATCGAATGCTCGCTCACCGCGACCAGATTGTTCCACCACCATGGGAATCATTGCATTTGCCCCCATAAGCGAACGAGCAGATGCACTGAGGGAGTGAATCTCAAACGGGTTTGAACCAGAGATGGATTGAGAAGTCATTATTAAACCAAAGCTGCAATCAACCATGTGCTAGTGCAATCAACTCGGAAAAATCGAGGTTGGGAATATGCACCTATCCGACATTATGCCTTAACTGCTCTGGGACTGGTGGGAATGCAACAAAATCCAATCTTATTGTCCATTCCCACTTCAACCTCTGCTTAAGAAGATTGCTTGGTTGTTTTCTTCTTAGAAGATTTTGCCTTAGCGGGTTTTGCTTCTGGCTCTTGAGCTGCTTCTGTGGTTTCAGTTGCTACAGTTTCAGCTGCTTCTGTCACTTCTGGCTCTGGCTCTACTGCAACAGTTTCTACGGCTGCTGGCTCCTCAACCACTTCTGCTTTTACCTCGATCGGCTCAGCCGAAACATCAACGGTGGCTGGTTCAACTTCAGCTGCTTCTGAGCTGGTTTCAGCTTCTTCAGCCGGTTCCAATGAACCTTCTGGCACTAGCTCGATCGAATTATTTGCCTCCAACCATTCCAGAATTTTTTCGCGCAGCAGGTCTTCTTCAACCACTTCGCGAAGACGATTCGCATCAACATCCTGACCTGCGTACTCTGCCATCAGTTCAGTCACCTTGGCTTGCACTGCATCCGGTTCAACCGCAAGCGATTCTCGTTTGGCCACTTCACCCAGCACAAGTGTTCGCCGCAAGCGAGTTAAGGCTTCAGGACGGGCCTGCTCTCGCAGCATCGCCACAATTTCTTGGGTGAAGGTTTTTTTGATATCCATGCCTTGTTGACCAAGCTGCATCGCCGTCTGGGTAATCGAGTAATCGACTTCTCGGCGAATCATCGTTTCAGGCAGGTCAACTTCAAGGTGCTGCACCAATTCCTTCAGCAATGCTTCTTGCTTACTGTTTTGGGTCTTTTGCTCTACTTCTTTCTGGAAGCGTGTTTCTAAAGATTCCCGCAGCTCTGCTAGCGTTTCAAACTCGCTGACCTCTTGGGCAAATTCATCATCCAGATCAGGCAATTCCCGCTCTTTCAGCTCCTTGACCGTGATGGTAAACACAGCGGGCTTACCGGCCAAATCGGCTTGCGGATAGCTCTCTGGGAAGCTAACGGCCACTTCTTTGGTTTCACCGATTGCCATGCCGATAATGCCATCGACAAAGCCTTCGATAAACCGACCTTCAGCCAGCTCGATCTCAAAATCCTCAGCGCTACCGCCTGGAATCTCATCTGATTCTCCTTCAGCGAGTTCACCCGTCAACTTGCCTTTGAAGTCAACCGTGGCAACGTCTCCTTGCTGAGCGGGACGATTTTCGATCGGGACTAATGTGGCAGATCGCTTCCGGTAGTCTTCCAGCACCTGGTCAACACGATCGGGATCGTATTTGAATTCTTCGGCTTGAACCGTCAGTCCGGTATATTGCTGCAATGTGACATCGGGGGCGACATCGACCGCTACTGAGAACGTCAGGGTTGATCCGGGCTGAAATTGGGAAACTAAATCTTCAAAAGAGCTACGCAATTCTGGACTGCCGATCGCCTCAATTTTTTCCTGCTCGATCGCCTTTTGCAGACTATTTTGAATTAATTCTTCTAAAACGCTGGCTTTGATACGGGCTGAGCCATATCGCTGGATCAGCACCTGACGAGGAACTTTGCCCTTCCGGAACCCAGGGATATTTGCATAGCGCGTGAACTCTTGCAGGGTTTTCTCATAGGCCTGCTGAGACATTTCTGGCGTGATTTCGATCTCTAAACCAACCTGGCTTGCGGGTAATTTTTCCTGGGTAACTTTCATCGCATTTCTCGTAACGTCGTTGCTAGATTGCTGACTTGTTGAATTCAACTCGACCAGCTTTGCCGCAATAAGCTATAGTAACTGATCCTGACTCCGATCGTTTGGAAATGGCTAATATAAATCTCATCAACTGCTGACCGATATGGAGCAAACTACTGCTACGGTTGTTGATAGGAGATTGTAAAAACCTGTAAATTGAGCGGCTGTGATTAAGTACTTGTCAGATTGGGGTGTTTTCTGTAATTCAGTATGATCGACCTAAAATTCTTTAACGATCTAGAGTGATCAAGCTGCGAAATTCCGATCTATGTCGATCTAACCGATAGAACTAATTCGTCACTGACAATGTTTGAACTTTTTATCAAGTTTGAACTTTTTATCAAATTCTTAAGTCTCTCTAGATGATTTGGCCTATCTGTATTTAGATAAGCATTAGCGATATAAGAAAGTGGTGCTCAGCACCATCCCCTGCACCGAAATATAGGTTCCTGATGGACAGCTCATTGTTTTCAAGTAGATTCAATTTAAATCCTAATAAAAAGAAAATTTAGTGTTTTTGTTGTAGATTGCATAGACCAGACTAACTGAATCTTCTTCAATCTATTGATCTTTGTCTAGTCTTATTTGTCTGATTTGGAGGAATTGAACTTGCCCCGTTCGTATCGAGTCGCTATTCTTGGCGCAACAGGCGCAGTTGGTACTGAACTTATTCAGCTCTTAGAGGAACGTCAATTTCCGATCGCGGAACTGAAGTTGTTAGCCTCTCCCCGATCTGCGGGGCAGGAACTTACATTTAGAGAAGAAAAACTCAAGGTAGAGCCTGTTGGGGACCATTCATTTGCAGAGGTGGATCTGGTCTTAGCCTCAGCTGGAGGCTCCATTTCAAAAGCTTGGGCTAGCAAAATTGTGGCCGCAGGCGCAGTCATGGTCGATAATTCCAGTGCCTTTCGCATGGATCCGCAAGTACCGTTGATTGTGCCCGAAATTAATCCGGAAGCGGCGATCGATCACCAGGGCATCATTGCCAACCCGAATTGCAGCACGATTTTGATGGCAGTAGCGGTCTATCCTTTGCATCAAGTTCAGGCTATTAAGCGCATGGTTGTCGCAACCTATCAAGCGGTGAGTGGAGCAGGTGCCAGAGCAATGGAAGAATTAAAAGCCCACACTTTGGCTTCGCTGCAAGGAGAGGAAGTTCAGTCTGAAATTTTCCCTTATCCTTTAGTCTTCAACCTCTTTCCTCATAACACGCCAATCAACGATTCGGGCTACTGTGAAGAGGAAATGAAAATGGTGAATGAGACCCGCAAGATTTTTGGCGAGCCTGATCTGCGAGTCACGGCAACCTGTGTGCGAGTTCCCGTACTTCGGGCGCATTCAGAAGCGATTAATCTAGAGTTTGATGCTCCTTTCCCAGTCGCTAAAGCACGAGAATTGCTGGGGCAAGCTCCTGGTATCAAGCTGGTGGAAGATTGGCAGAAGAACTATTTCCCCATGCCGATCGAAGCAAGTGGCGAGGATGACGTATTGGTGGGCCGCATTCGACAGGATATTTCCAATCCTAATGGGTTAGAGCTCTGGCTGAGCGGTGACCAAATTCGCAAAGGAGCCGCTTTAAATGCAGTGCAAATTGCTGAATTGCTGGACGAGAAGGGGCTGATTCGTCCTACTGTGCTGGCTGCTACGACCGCCTAACCCCTTATTCCCGATTGCAGACCCTAAATTGCTAGAAAGTTAAAGCAGGTGGTTTGAAGTTTTAGGTTAAGCACTTATACTTAACCTAAAAAACGTAGCTCTAAGTCAACTGCGAATTCCCAGTAGAGGAGTCAACAGAGTGTGACAATTTTTGGACGTGTCATGACTGCAATGATTACCCCCTTCGATACAGAAGGGCATGTTAATTACGCAGTCGCTGAAGCCCTAGCCGCTCATTTAGTTGCCCATGGTACTGATACACTCGTTGTGTGCGGCACCACTGGCGAGTCGCCAACGTTAACCTGGGATGAAGAGTATCAGCTCTTTCAAGTGGTCAAGCAAGCAGTTGTAGGCAAAGCTAAAGTTGTAGCTGGAACTGGCTCTAACTCAACGACTGAAGCAATCGCTGCCACTCAAAAGGCAGATAAGCTAGAATTGGATGGAAGTCTCCAGGTCGTTCCTTACTATAACAAGCCACCGCAAGAAGGACTTTACCAGCACTTTCGGGCGATCGCTGAAGCGAGTCCCGATCTGCCGCTGATTCTATACAATGTGCCGGGACGGACAGGCCAAAATCTCTCTGCTGAAACCGTGAGCCGACTGGCTGAAATTCCGAATATTGTGGCGGTTAAGGAGGCAAGTGGGAATCTTGATCAAGTGAGTCAAATTCGGCGATCGACGCCGAGCGGTTTTAGCATTTACTCTGGCGATGACTCTCTGACCTTACCGATGTTGGCGGTTGGCGCTGAAGGGGTGATCAGTGTCGCGAGTCATTTAGTGGGGGATGCTTTGCAGCAGATGATTCAAGCGTTTGAGCAAGGTCAGGTTCAAATCGCAGCTCAAATTCACTTACAGCTCTTTCCACTGTTTAAAGCATTGTTTTACTCAACAAATCCGATCCCAGTTAAAGCGGCACTGAGAATACAAGGTTGGGAAGTTGGTTTAACCCGATTGCCCTTAGCAGAGAGCTCAAGCACTCTAGAGCAAGTTCTGCAAACTGTCATGGCAGATCTGGATTTGCTGAAGCCGGAATGACTGTCAACTGGTGATGCCTGCTGAATTTGGGCAGCACCCCAAAGTTTTTGACAACTGAATAGACCGACCTTGAATCACTCAAGCCTTCGAAATAGATGGGTCTGATGTCAGAAGCATGATGCTTCAACGGTTGAAAACCGCCTGCTCCTGCCCTCGTTTCGTCTATTGAGTGTTGTCTTCAACCAATTGTTCAAAAAACTTCAAGCTTTCTCAAAACCCAAGTTAGATAAGGATAAACATGAATCAAGCCAATTCTTCAAACGCCTTCAAGATTATTCCGCTCGGCGGCTTACACGAGATTGGTAAAAACACCTGCGTTTTCGAATACAACGATGAAATCGTACTGTTGGATGCAGGATTAGCATTTCCTACGGATGGGATGCATGGGGTGAATGTAGTTTTGCCTGATATGACCTATCTGCGCGAGAACCGGCATAAGATTCGCGGCATGATTGTCACCCATGGCCATGAGGATCATATCGGGGGCATTCCGTTTCACCTAAAACAGTTTGATATTCCAGCAATCTATGGTCCGAGGCTGGCAATGGCGTTGTTGCAAGACAAATTGGAAGAGGCCGGAGTAGCCGATCGCACGAAACTCTATCCTGTGCGACCTCGGGAAATGGTGCGGATCAGTCCATCGATTCTAGTTGAGTACATTCGTAATACTCATTCGATCGCAGATAGTTTTTCGGTGGCGCTCCATACCCCGATCGGAGTGGTGATCCATACGGGTGACTTTAAAATCGACCATACGCCTGTGGATGGTGAACGGTTTGACCTGCAGCGATTAGCAGAGCATGGTGAAAAAGGGGTACTCTGCCTGATTAGCGACTCCACCAATTCAGAAGTGCCTGGATTTACGCCTTCTGAAAAGTCGGTTTACCCGAACCTCGATCGCGTTTTTGCTCAGGCAAAAGGACGGTTAATCGTCACCACCTTTGCTTCTTCAGTTCACCGGGTCAACATGATTTTGGACCTAGCCAGGAAGAACGGACGAGTTGTTTCTGTATTGGGTCGATCGATGCTGAATGTGATCGCCCATGCCCGCACTCTGGGGTATATCAAATGCGAGGACGACCTGTTTGTACCGCTCAACCTGCTGAACAAAATCCCCGACGAAAATGTGCTGATTCTAACCACCGGATCGCAAGGGGAACCGATGGCAGCCATGACTCGAATCGCCAATCAAGAACACCGTCAGGTGAAAATTCGTCAGGGTGACACAGTCGTTTTCTCTGCCAACCCCATTCCAGGCAATACGATCGCCGTTGTGAATACGATCGACAAACTGATGATGCAAGGGGCCAATGTTGTTTATGGGCGTGAAAAGGGCATCCATGTTTCTGGCCATGGCGCGCAAGAAGATCAAAAATTGATGCTGGCTCTCACCAAACCCAAATTCTTCCTGCCTGTTCACGGCGAACACCGGATGTTAGTCAAGCATGCAGAAACGGCTCAAAGCATGGGCGTTCCTGCTGAGAATATGGTGATCATCAACAACGGAGATACGGTAGAGCTAACTCCCGATAGTATTCGGATTGGTCCTAAAGTACCTTCTGGGATTGAGTTAGTTGATTCCTCTCATTCCGGAATGGTGCATGAGCGTGTGTTGAAAGAGCGGCAGCAGTTAGCTGAAGATGGCATTGTGACAGTGGCCGCAGCACTCGGTTGGCGGGGTGAGTGGGCCGCTAAACCGGAATTGCATCTGCGTGGGGTTGCGACAGCGATCGAGAAAGCCAAGTTGGAAAAATTGGTGGTGCAGTCGATCGAAGCAATGGTGAGCGATCGATGGACCAATTACACCCAACCCGTAGGCAACGTAATTGAAGTCGATTGGACGCGGCTTCAAACTGATATTGAAGTGGAATTACGTCGGTTAATGCGGCGTGAGCTCCAGATGAATCCTACGGTTGTGTTCTTGCTGCAAACTCCACTAGAACCACCTGCCACGACAGCTCGACGGCAACGATCGACTGCAAAAGTCGCTTCTTAAAGTTTTTCAATGCGCCTCAACTGAAACTGAAAAACCTCTCTTGATTTTCTTTGGGTAGAGCGATCGGCTAGGTTTCTTGAAGCGCAATAGCTGGTTAAAAAATTGACAGTCTTGTGAGTTTAGAATGTTGGGTCAGGGTTTTCCTTGACCCGCTTTTTTATGGGCATTTCCGTTGGCGATTTCCCGGAGAGAAATTTGCTGGTTGCTCAAAATTTGTGTAATTTTACTCACTTTACTATTGCTGGGTTAGGGCAAGATACCAATGTCAGTCAACTAGAAAGCGATGGCTGTCTCAGCCCTTTTCAAAGTAATTGTGAACTTCCGAATTGGGCTATGGGGTGTTTGTATTCCCTAATTGAAGGGAAACAACTCTACCGCTCCACCCATTCTCCGAGGAGGTATTATGAGCACAACGAACCAAAATACTGACAATCTGGCCCTTGTTAGCTGGATTTGGCTGGATCATACAGAACTTCCAGTTAACTCATCTCCAGTAGCTTCGCAATCTTTAGTCTCTCCCGCAGCAAGCTCTTCATTTGACCCGTTTCTACCGATTCGTCACTGGTTAGATGGAATTGAGATCAATAATTCAACCCTGGCCCATCGCATCTGTCGTCTCATTCCAGCCCAATGTCCCTTCGAGCGAGAATTGAAGCTGTTTGGCCGTACAGTGTTGCGCATTCCGCCGATGTGCAAGTTGAACCCTGTTTATGAACAAGTTGTTGCACTGCGATTTCGGGCAATGTGCTACTTGGCAGATGATTGCGGCGAAGACATTAGCCAGTATTGCTAATCTCCAATCGATGAAAGCGAGGAGTTGCTCATTAGAATAGTAGACTCGCTAAGGCCAGGATTCCAGCAATCACCATCATTCCAGCAGGCATCAACTTGCGTGTTTTAGCAAACCGAATTGCAAAAACAACAATCAAGATGCTGGTTACACCGATCGCCAACGGTGATCCCCAGGTTGCTCCTTGTTGTTGAGCAATGCCGCTGATGACCAGCAGAATGCCACTGAGCGATCCTGAGATTAAGGAAGTTTGGCTGCTGGCTTTGACATAGCCCAAAACGCCACCCAGTCCTGCCATAATGCCATAAGCGATCGATACAATGACTGCGAGTTCCATGTTCTGCTCCTCTCAAAAATATTTTTTGAAATTGGTTTTCTTCAATTAACTGCTTTAAAGTTCTGCCCATTTACGCAACAAATTGGCATGAGCTTTTGAAATGAGATCAAATTCCGGCGTTTTGCCTTGCTGATTAAAAATCGCCTGTCGAGCTGTATCCAGATCAAATAAAATCTCTCGATCGTAGGCATCTCGCACCAAACTTTGGATCCAGGTCACTGCAACCAGCCGCACTCCCTTGATGACCGGGTCAACGCGGTGCAGGGTTGAAGAGGGATAGACCACCATAGAGCCAGCTTCTAGCTTGATTGCTTCTTCTCCTTGCGGCGTTTCCAGGATTAGTTCTCCACCTGCATAATCATCGACTCGACTCAGAAACAGCGTCATTGAGATATCCGATCGCATCAATGGGGTTCCCATCAAAGCATTGTCTACATGGTTCCCATAGGACATGCCGGGTTCATAGCGGCTGAACAGAGGGGGGCGGATCTGTTTCGGTCGTACCGCCATTTGAAATAGCTGATTGCGTTGCAACGCTGCCATGACGATTTCTTTGGTCTCTGAGGCGATCGGATCAGCACTATCAAGTTGCTGATTGTGTTTGACCAGACGCGCATGCCATCCTGCGGTTGCTTTGCCATCTTGAAATGCAGCAGATGCCAATTGGCTGGTGAGGCGATCGAGTTCTTCAGTGGTCAAAACATTGGCAATGCAAAGCAACATAGCAATCCAGTTACAACTCTAATGCGGCGATCAACTTTGGCAACAGAGGGAAACTGGGCCATCCTAGGCTCTAAGTATGGGATGCACAGCAGTCTCCTCTGTCTCGGTTGCTTCAGATAGCTAAATCACCGTGAAATACTCAAGCCTTCAGGCGTCTTTCGCATCATCCTTCGCCACCTTCACCGCCTTCACCGCCTTCACCCCCATCATCAGGCAGAGTTGGCAGCGTAGGAGGATTGGTCTCATCTTCAGTGGTCGTGTCCATTTCTTCAGTGGACTCTTCAATCTCAGTCCCATCTTCAGTAGTTGTGGTTTCGTCAATCGTTTCGTCAACAGTTGTAGTTCCGTCAGTCGTTTCTTCAGTTGTAGTTTCGTCAACAATCTCTTCAACACCAGTCTCTTCAGAGATTAATGGAGTTTCGGACAGCACAGGGGTAACTGACAAGGTTGGTGTTTGAGCTACTTCCAGTCTCTCTTCAGCAAGATGGCTGTCAGCCGATACCTCATTTGCAGCGATCGCCGCATAACCTGTGTTGGTTAAAACATAGGCTCCGATGCCGATCCAAATTTTCGTCTTTGCTTTCATCTCACACCCTCCACATAGATCTAATTGAGAAAAATTTACAGTAAAGTGGTCCCCGAAGGGAGAATTTGGCCAAAATGTAGGGATCAAGTTCAGAGGTGGTGATAAGGTGGGATGGTTTTGATCAGACGGCTTGAAACAGATTCAGGCTCATAGTTTGTCTGATCCACTGCTCCATCTCTCACTCAAGCCAGACCTTCTACGATGACCTCAGTTCAATCATTGCAACGGCAAACGGCTTCTTTATTGCTTTATCAATCCACGCTTCAGGGATCGATCGCCCAAGCATTTTTGGCGTTGTTGCAGACTTGCCAAGAGAATCAGCAGGGTTTAGCTGGGTTAAAAGCTTATGGAGTGTGGTTTCAGGAATTAGTTGCAGCAGAAATGACCTGGCAGGACTATTTGTTATTGCAGGTGCTCCGTGCTGATAATCCATTCACGCAACAAATCCAACGTCGATCGATCGATCAGTTGCCTCAAGCGCTGGTTGCTGCAGTTCAGCATGATCTGCGAGTTTTGCAACAGATATATCAATGTGATGTTCAGCAAGTTGCAGCCTGGGTCCAAAGCACCGCTGAGTTAGAGACTTTACCGATCGTCTGGAAGCTGGAACATTCTAACCAGCCAACTGTACAGGAATTGGCGAAGGTACCCTTGTGGCAGCAGTTCAAGCGCGCATCAGACTGGGGATCGCTATTGCCTGAGCTAGCTGATTTCTACCGAAAGTTTGGCAGTGGACCGTTTGCCATCTATCAGGCATTTCGGTGGCAGGCCGGTGAATTGCAGGGAGTGGCCTATCCAGACCCAATCCAACTCGATGCGCTGGTTGGCTACGAATCCCAGAAGGCGACCTTGCAGCAAAATACAGCCGCGCTCTTGGCAGGCTATCCGGCGCTGCATGTGCTGCTTTATGGTAGTCGGGGAACGGGAAAATCCTCTTTAGTCAAAGCGCTGTTGTCAGCCTATGGGGATCAGGGATTGCGGCTGGTGGAGGTGAATAAGGCCGATCTGCGCGATCTTCCTACGATTGTCGATCGTCTGCGCGATGTCCCCCAGAAATTCATCGTTTTTGTGGATGATCTCTCGTTTGAAGAAGATGACGATGCCTATAAAGCCCTGAAGGTAGTGCTCGAAGGAAACATCACAGCCCGCCCGCAAAATGTTGTGGTTTATGCCACTTCTAACCGCCGTCACCTGATTCGTGAATTTTTTGATGATCGACCTCGCCCACGCGATGCCGATGAAATTCATCACTGGGATACGGTACAGGAAAAATTGTCCTTTAGCGATCGGTTCGGTTTAACAGTGACATTTGAACCCGCCAATCAAGAGACGTACTTAGAAATTGTGCACCATTTGGCCGAGCAGAGCACAATTGCCCTTGATCCCCAGACTTTAGAATTTCGGGCACTGCAATGGGCCACCCGACATAATGGGCGATCAGGACGAACTGCTCGTCAATTTATTGATTTTTTGATGGCTGAAAGTCTTCAATCCCCTCGGAAAGCTTAGTTACGAACACCAAGCTACAGGAGATAGGAGTGAAGTTCAGTGGATGCTTTGCCTCACACTGCGATCGCAGACGTATCTGGATGAATGACGCTGAGATCGGCTGAATGCCATGCTTTGCCATCGAGCGCCATTTGCTCAATCAAACTTGCTAATCTCAAGGCTTTGAGAGCCTGTTCTCCACCCACCGAAGGCTGATTGCCACCACGAATGCAGGCCACAAAGTGTTCGAGTTCAGCATGCAATGGTTCAATGTTGCTGGTGTAAACCTTTTCGATCAGCCCATCTTGACGATAGAGCACCTGACCATGATCGGTAAGGTAGTTGGCAACCGTTTGCCGATGGATAAGGATCTCGTTATTCAGGAAATCAGCTTCAGTCAGCGAATCCTTACAATGGGCTGCAATACGGCGGATTTTGCGATGGGTGACTTTGCTTGCAGTCAAGGTTGCAACGATGCCGTTGGCGAATCCTAACACTGCAGTCACGTAGTCCAGGTAGCCTGATCCTTTCGAGGCTCGGCTGCCGCTAGCGGTTAGCTTCACGACTTGCGAACCGGCTAATTCAAGCAGCAGATCGATATCATGAATCATCAGATCCAGGACTACTGAGACATCATTAGCCCGATCGGAATAGGGACTCATGCGATGCGCTTCAAAGGCGAGTAACTCCTCCGTTTTCAAAACCTTATTCAATTCTTGAAAAGCTGGATTAAACCGTTCAATGTGCCCAACCTGCAAGATGCAGTGCGACTCTGCCGCCGCATTCACAAGCAATTCTGCTTCTGCAATACTGGCAGCGATCGGCTTCTCGATCAGGACATGTTTACCTGCTCTTAAACAGGCCATACCCACGTTGTAATGCAACCGGGTTGGGACTGCGATGCAAACTCCATCTACATGGGGCAGAAGATCGTGATAGTCCTCAAAAAACTTGACTCGATACTTACTTGCGGTGTCTAATCCCCGCTCAATGTTGACATCCGATACACCCACCAGCTCAACATCTTTTAGCAAACTAAGGACGCGAGTATGGTGCTGTCCCATATTCCCTACACCGATGATGCCAATGCGGATCGGCTTCAACTGGTGACGTTGCCCTAGCCCATTGGTTGGTCTGATCGACGAGTTGTCTTGCACGCCTGTTGTCTCCTACACACCACCACAATAAAAATCATTCAAGACATCTGGACAAGGAACGAACCAACTAGATACTACCATTAGTGATTTTGTATAAAGAATTCTAACGTTTTGTTTTTATATCTCAGTAGGCGACCTTATTGTGCTGGTTGGCGCAAGCGACCTCTAAAACCAATGTGGCAGTTTTTGGCCTGTCCTAATCGTTTTACTGCTTAGAAGGAACTCTGGATTACCTGACCAGGTTGCATAATCAGTGCTCTTGCAGTTTAGACGCTCGTGGCGCAGTCGTGTAAAAATAGCTATTGCCATTGTCGATAAGGCAGACTATCTTCTAAAGGCAACATTCTTCACCGCTTCTAGAAAAATAGCTGTGTTTTGCTTCAAGACTGCATTTATCTCCAGTGCTTGATCCACCCCGATCGTCTAAATTTCGAATTTTATACAGTTGTATGAAAAGATGCCCCCTAGTCTACAACGCCCTCTCCCCAAGGGCAAACAGCAACGGTGGGTCAAATTAGCAATCTTTTAATTAGCGGATAATTAGCGGAATCTTGGTTTAGACAGTTCTTTTAAGCCCCAACTCATATATCAGCGAAAGGAGATAATAGTGCGGTGAATCTTCCTTTCAATCAAAACAAGTTAAGCCAGAATAGAAATATCTGGATTGTTCGATTTCCATGCCTCTAACTATTCTTGTGGCTGATGATGATCTAGGGACAAGGTTAGCTGTCAGTGATTACCTTGCAATCTTGGGTTATGAAACGATCCCTGTTGAAGATGGGCAAAAAGCGCTGGCCCTTGTGAACCAGTATCAGCCGCATTTGATTGTGACTGATATTACGATGCCCTATTTAGACGGGTATGAGTTTGTTCGACAAGTGCGTCGTCAGCCTGCTTTCCGTTTGCTGCCCGTGATTTTTTTAACTGAACGGACGAACACTGAAGATCGCATCCGGGGTTATCAGCTAGGTTGTGATGCCTATTTGCCCAAGCCGTTTGAGTTGGCAGAACTGGGAGCGGTTGTGCGAAATTTGCTCGATCGGGCTCAAATGATTGAATCTGAGTGGCGAGTCCGGTTGCGATCGGGTGAGGCTCCATCGGGTAGTGCAGTTGGAACTGCTGAGAAACCTCCCCAGGTTGTTTCGCCGCTATTGATAGAGCTGACCTGTCGGGAACGGGATGTGCTGGCCGTGTTGGTCGAAGGACTTTCCAATGGGCAAATTGGGGATCGGTTGCATCTCAGCCCCAGAACGATCGAGAAATATGTCAGCAGTCTGCTCCGTAAAACAGAGACCAACAACCGAGCTGACCTGGTTCGCTTTGCGATTGAACACCAGCTTGTTAAATAAGATCTGTCTCTGGTAGACGGCTGAACGCGAGTTGAATTCTGAAGAATGTTAGTATGTGACCGAGTTTCAGCAATTTTTAGGCCACAATCGAAACGGATTGCTGCTTAGTTCATTACCCATTCCATCAGCGAAAGAATTAAAACCTATGGATGTTAAAACAATTTTGTTGGCGCTAACCCCCATTTTTATTCTGGCCTGCCTCTTCTTCGGGACGCGCAACGGGTTCTATGACACTGACAATTACCATGGCAACGGTTCGGCCCATTAATTAGCATCGGCCCTTTCATTGGCAGTGGCCCGTTTCGTGTAACTGGGGTATTCGATCCGTTAGCTCAGGCCATTAGTTTTGGTGAGTTACGATCGCTTGCGAGAAACAGGGCTGGTATGTGATGATTTGGCGACAAAGGCACTGGTTTGGTTCATCGATTGAATGCCTGACTGGTGCATTCTGATAAACATCCATCGCCGTGGTTGAACTCGAATGTTTGCCCTATAGTGTCGGTCACGCTGATGAGGGCGTCAGTCTACTGTTGCGCATGGGTCCGCATCGAATTCTGCTGGACTGTGGTCTAAGCAGCATTTCGCCCCTTCTGCCGGACCGCAAAGGGGGTACCCCTGCTGATTTAGTGCTTTGCAGCCATGCCCATCCTGACCATGCTAAAGGGTTGCTAGCCCTGCATCAGGCTTTTCCAAAACTGCCGATCTACGCAAGCGAAGTCACAACAGAACTGCTGCCGCTGAATTGGCTGGACGAACCGAAAGTTCCTCGATTTTGTCAAGCTTTGCCTTGGCGATCGCCGCTCGAGTTTCGAGAAGGACTCAGCGCCGAACTGATCCCGGCTGGACATTTGCCGGGAGCGGCGGCAATGCTGCTCACCTATGCCGCAGAGAGTCGGCTCTATACCGTGTTCTACACAGGCGACTGCTTGCTGTCTAATTCTCGTCTGGTGGATGGCTTGCCGCTAGAAGAATTGCGGGGCTTAAAACCAGATGTGCTGATTGTGGAAGGCAGCTATGGCACCGCTCGGTTTCCCCATCGACGACAGCAAGAAAATCAGCTTGCCGAGCATATTTATCGAGCGATCGCTGAAGGTCACTCTGTGCTGCTGCCGACACCGACTTTAGGTTTGGGGCAGGAATTGCTGATGCTGCTGCGAAGCCATCACCACTTCACTGGACGCGATTTGAATATTTGGGTGGACGGGAGTGTCGCTTCCGGATGCGATGTCTATCTAGAAATGTTGTCGCATTTCCCCAGCACCGTGCAGAATTTTGCCCGTCATCAACCCCTATTTTGGGACGATCGAATTCGACCTCGAGTCCGTCGTCTTGCCGAGATTGCACCGCAGGCCTTGCCGCGCATCCTGGAACAAACGCCCAGCATTGTTCTGACGAGTTACGATACAGACCTCAGCCGCTATTGCCAGTCCGAAACGGGAACGTGGCTGTTGCTGCTACCTCAGCAACCCGGTCGCTTGGGAACGGTAGAAATGGCGGTGATGCGATCGCTCGAAACCTCACCGATCTTGCAGCAGCGGGTGCAATCAGGACAGTTGGCGATCGAGAATTATTTGTTGAGCGATCATTGTGACGGAGCAGGTACGACGCAACTCATTCACAACCTGCGCCCCCAGCATGTTGTCTTTTTGCATGGATCCCAAACCTATCTCACCGATCTGACGAGCTTAGAAGAACTGCAAAATCGGTACCACCTGCATACGCCAGCAGCCGGAACTAAGGTAGAGCTGCCCGTTGGGGAAACTTTCCTGCAGCCTGCTGCTCCCGAAGCGCGCTATGAAGGCGAAATTACCGAAATTGAATCAGCTGTGATTCTGAGCCTGCCGGATGCAATCGCGACCGATCCCCGTTGGCATGAGTTTGCAGACACCGGTTTAATTGAGGCGCGTTGGCAAGGAGAAGAACTCGTTCTACGGGGCATCACTCAACGCGAGCTGATCAACCAAAGCTCGGATACGCTGCCGACCCTAGATTTAGAATGTTGCCACAACTGTGTTCATTGCCGAGGACAACGCTGTTGGAATCAATCATCGCCCCTATTTGGCTTCCGCGTTACCCCTGAAGGCTACTGTCCTGCCTTCGAACCGATCCCCCGATCGCAAGATACAAACGGTTCGAGAGAGAATTTTTAGGAGCAAATCGCCAATTACGGCAATTAATGGAATAACCAGCTTGTGAAGGCATACTTATTTCCCCGCAAAATTGGCAGGGACTGATGGGGATGGGTGAAATAGGCGGGAAACACCAGCACTGCGCCTGCTGATGGCCTCACTTTTACATCCTGGCGATCGAAATAGGTTTCGCCTCCTGTAAAGTCATCGTTCAAATAACCCACGACGCTGATATCACGGGTTGGCATTCCCTGTTCTAGCTCTTCAAATCGGCTGGCGAGCAGTAAATTATCCACATGTCGTTTGTAAAACTGTCCCGGTGAGTAGCGCAGAATGGTGCAGGGCTCCGCGTAAGGAAACTGAATGCCGTACACTTGCTTCAACAATTGCTTTACCACCGAGAGTTTGTCTAAAATCAGCTGATTCGCGGCCTGGAGCTGAGCCTCCTCACCGCCTAAATACAGCAAATCATTGTGGCGAATCTGGTTATCGATCGTTTCAATCAAAATTTCCGCTGCCTGTAGCCGACTTTGCTCAGTCAACTGGATCAGGTGCTGGCAAACTTCCGGTTCCAACAACTGCTGCACTAAAAAGATCTCGCTCCCTAATTGGGTCACAGGATAGGCAGTCATAAGCACACCCTCAAAACACGATCAAAACTTAGCTCACCAGTCAGTTTGCCCCCAGAATCGCTAAACTAGTTCCATTTCAGCCCAAACCTAACGATCGTCTATGACCAATCCTGTTGCGAACCCCCGCAAGTTCTTGCAACCGCTCGATCGCACAGCCATTCTTCTGATGCTCGTGCTGAGTTTGATCATCGGCGCATTCCTATTAAAAGGGGATCGCACCGCTGCAAAAGTGCGGGATTTTAGCTGGCAGGATCGGCAAATTGGGGCAGAAGACAATGCGTTTATCCTGGCCTTCAGTCGTCCCATGGATCATGCCAGCGTAGAGCAGAATTTGAAAATTGCACCGCCGCTGCCCGGAAAGTTTAGTTGGGCAGGCAGACGAATGGCCTATACCCTGGATAGCCCAGCCCCTTATGGCGAGAAGTTTGAACTGACGCTGGAAAAAGCTCGCGATCGCTTTAGCTCATCTGACGATGCTCGTACTCAATTGCGGCCCTTTAATGCCCAATTCCAGACGCGCGATCGGGCCTTTATTTATCTCGGCGTAGAAGGTGAGGAAGCGGGTCGGCTAATCATGGCAAACCTGACTCAACAGCAGCAGAAAGTGCTGACGCCACCCAATTTAGTGGTAATGGACTTTAAACCCTATCCGGAAGGCGATCGCATTTTATTTTCAGCGACAGAGCGATCCACCCAGTCGAAAGGCGTTTTGGATCAGCAGCTCTATACGGTGACCACGGGCATTCAAACCCAGGCGCGAGTCACATCTCTGCTAGGCAGTCAGTTTGATCCATTCACTAAACCGTCGCCAAACCAGACGCCTGGTACAGTGGAACTGGTTCTGGATAGCAAAGAATATCAAAATCTGAAGTTTGATTTGTCGCCAGATGGTCAGACGATCGCCATACAGCGGGTGAAACGCAACGATCCGGGCGATTATGGCCTGTGGATTATGAAAGGCAAGCAAGCGCCGCAAAAGGTGAATGCCGATCCTGGGGGCAATTTTTTGATCGCGCCGGACAGTCAATCGCTGGCGATGTCTCAGGGGCAGGGAATGGCGATCCTCCCCTTGGCCACTGAAGCTGAAACCCTCGACTTTTTGCCGAAATTTGGCATGGTGCTCAGCTTTGCCAAAGATGGTTCCGCTGCGGCAATGGTCAAGTTTAATGTCAGTCCGGATAATCCAACCCGATCGCTCTTTCTTGTGACGAATCAAGGGGTCGAAAAAGAACTGCTGAAAACGGATGGTTCCATTCTGGATGCCGCCTTTGATCCAACACAACAAACGCTCTACTGTTTATACACAAAGCGTTTGCCAGGAGAAGTTTACGCTGAAGAGCCTTATGTGGCTGCCATTCAGCTTAAAAAGGCAACTTTAACCGATTTAATGCGGTTGCCCGTTCAGCGAGATATTCAGATCAGTCTCGCTCCAGATGGGTTGGGAATTCTGTTTGATCAAGTTGTTTCAGACGATCAGGCCAACTCGAACGGAGCCATTCGGAGTAAGTCTGGAAAGGCGATTACCAGTAGCCAACTCTGGTTTCTGCCGTTACTTCAAGATGCTCAGGGTAATGCACTGGCGTCTGATCCCCAACCGCTTGAATTAGCCGGCCTGCGTCCCCGCTGGCTGCCTTAATGTGACTCTGTTAAGGGTTGTCTCTGCTTGGGATTCAACAGAGTCCGCTATGATTTTCAAAATAAGCTTCATCCCTACCCCCAGGATTAAGACATGAGAAGATTACGTCGCTTTTTCCTTTTGCCCCTGCTGGCCCTATTTACAGCCGCTATCTTGATTGCTTGCGCTCTAGGGGGCGGGAACGAAACAGCGAATGCGCCGATTAAAGTTGGCTCAAAGGATTTTACAGAAGCGCTGATCATTGGCGAAGTCTATTCCCTCGCCCTAGAGAAAGCTGGTTTTCAAGTAGAGCGGAAACTCAATTTGGGAGGGACGCCAGTCGCCCAAGCAGCCCTGGAAAGTGGGACGATCGATCTCTACCCTGAATACACAGGGACTGGCTTGCTCACTATTTTGAAAGAACCCGCGCTGAGTGATCCAAAGCAGGTTTATGACAAAGTCTCGGCAGGCTATAAGGAAAAAGGATTGATTTGGCTGGAGCCTTCGCCGATGAACAATACACAGGCGCTGGCCATGACCAAAGAAAGTTCAGACAAACTGGGCATCAAAACAATTTCTGACTTCGTGGCAAAAGCGGGTCAATTGACCATGGTGGGACCACCGGAGTTTGAAGTGCGAGAAGATGGACTGCCCGGAATCAAAGCAAAATATGGCAATTTTGATTTGAAGGAATATAAGGCGGTAGATGCCGGATTGCGTTATAAGGCGCTGACTGACGGCGAGGCGGATGTGACAGTTGCTTTCAGCACCGATGGAGAAATCTCGGCCTTTAACTTGGTCGTGTTGCAAGATGACAAGCAGCTCTTTCCGCCTTATCAAGTCGCGCCGGTCGTGCGGGAAGAGACTCTAAAAGCGAATCCTAAAATTGCTGATGCTTTAAATGCGGTTGCTCCTAAGCTCACCGATGCCACAATGCAAAAACTCAACTATGAAGTGAGCGGCAAAAAGCGGGAGCCTGCTGAGGTTGCCAAAGAGTTCATGGACCAGTCAGGGTTATAGGCCGCCATTGCGTAGCTAATATTAGGCGGCTTTGATTCGGCCACCTTATTTTTGGAATGGCATCAGGTTAAGCATGCAGCGATCGAGGAAAACATTGTGAGCACGATTCGATTTGAGCAAGTTTCACTTCAATTTCCTGGAGCTGCGCGTCCGGCAGTCGATCGCTGTAGCTGTCAGATTGAATCTGGAAAACTGGTCGTCATTCTTGGCCCCTCCGGCTGCGGCAAAACGACGCTGCTGAAGATGGTGAATCGTCTGTATGAGCCAACCGCTGGGCAGATTTATTTGGGCGATCAAAATATTCGCCAAATCCAGAAAACGGCCCTGCGGCAGCGCATTGGCTATGTAATTCAGCAGTCGGGTTTGTTCCCTCATATGACGGTGGCTCAGAACATTGCTGTGGTGCCTAAACTATTGGGCTGGCCTCGTACCCGCATCCAAACCCGGGTTGATGAATTGCTGACGCTGGTAGAATTACCTCCCCATGAGTACCGCAACCGTTATCCGACCCAGCTTTCGGGTGGACAGCAGCAGCGCATTGGTCTGGCCAGGGCCTTGGCCGGAGATCCGCAAGTGATGTTAATGGATGAACCGTTTGGGGCGATTGACGCCATTACCCGTGCCAGTCTGCAAGATGAGATTTTGCGATTGCAGCGCCAGTTTCGCAAAACCATCCTGTTTGTCTCGCATGATGTGGAAGAAGCCCTGCGGTTAGCGGACTATTTGTTGATTATGCAACAGGGCCAGATTGTTCAATACGACACACCCTTCAACGTTCTGACGAATCCAGCCAATGAATTTGTGCATAACCTGATCGGTGCCGATGACATGGTACGCCAACTCAGTTTATTGCGCGTTGAAACCGCGATGGCTGACCTGCCAATCAACTACTCCCAAAACGGCACTCCCCGCATCGATCGCTCTGAAAGTCTGCGTCATGCCTTATCGCTTATCCTCAAAACAGGGGCACCCAAACTAACGGTGATGGATGAAGAGACCCCGATCGGCGAAATTACCCTGGAGCATATTCGGGATTCTGCTAGTTTGGCAGCAACTCGATAAGAGATTGGCTTTGCCGCTGCACCTGCCGATTTTCCTCTCCTGCCCTCTCATGTCACAATAGTGCAATTGAATTGTTAACTTCCACAGGAATACCATGACAATGCATCCCTCTCTACAACGGGCTTTTGCACAGAAGCAAGCGCTAAAGGTGATCAGCGGTTTGACCAATTTTGATGCTGATCGAGTGGCGGCGGTGGTGAAGGCTGCCGATCGCGGTGGCGCAACCTTTGTGGACATCGCAGCAGATGTGGAATTGGTTCAGTTAAGCAAACAGTTGACCCAGTTGCCGATCTGCGTGTCAGCCGTTGACCCAGCCCTGTTTGTAGAAGCAGTGGCGGCTGGTGCAGATTTGATCGAAATCGGCAATTTTGATGCTTTCTATGCCCAAGGTCGTCGATTTGAAGCCGCAGAAGTGATAGAGCTGACGCGCCAAACCCGTGCCTTGCTGCCAAATATTACCTTATCCGTCACCGTCCCCCATATTTTGGAATTGGATCAGCAAGTTCAGTTAGCTGAGGAGCTGGTGAAATTGGGCGCAGATCTGATCCAGACCGAAGGTGGCACCAGCAGCCAACCCACCCATGCCGGAACCTTGGGCCTGATTGAAAAAGCTGCCCCAACCCTGGCTGCGACCCATGCGATTTCTCGTGCCGTGTCTGTGCCGGTTCTCTGTGCTTCCGGTCTTTCGAATGTGACTGCGCCGATGGCGATCGCAGCAGGTGCTGCCGGAATTGGTGTTGGCTCTGCCATCAATAAGCTCAACAATGAGATTGCGATGATCGCAGTGGTGCGCAGCTTAGTGGAAGCCATGACAGTCGTGCGGACGGGCGTTTCGGCATAGTCAACTCAGAATACTATTCTGAGCCCCCCTGCCCCCCTTCAAAAGGGGGGAAATGAGCTGAAAAGTTCTCCTTACAAGGGGGATCAAACGAGAGATTTCTATTTACTATGTCTGATCGCACGATTACCTACAGTCCGGCTTATACGATCGTTCCCACCTACGAGTGCTTTAATCGCTGCACCTACTGCAACTTTCGGGTCGATCCGGGTCAGGATGTTTGGATGAGCCTGGAAAAAGCAGCGCAAATTTTACGATCGCTCCAGTCTCAAGGGGTGATTGAAATTTTGATCCTTAGCGGTGAAGTGCATCCTCAACATTCAAACCGATCGGCCTGGTTGCAGCGGATTTATGACTTGGGTGAACTGGCACTGCAGCTCGGATTTTTGCCCCACACCAATGCCGGTCCGCTCAGCTTTGCAGAAATGGCGCGGCTCAAGCAGGTGAATGTCTCCATGGGTTTGATGCTGGAGCAAATGACGCCCAAATTATTGGAAACGGTGCATCGCCATGCTCCTAGCAAAGTACCTGCTCATCGGTTACAACAGCTCGAATGGGCCGGGGAACTGCAAATTCCCTTCACCACCGGATTGCTATTGGGCATTGAGGAAACGGAATCCGATCGTCTGGAAACCCTGGAAACGATCGCCCAAGTCCATCAGCGTTGGGGCCACATCCAGGAAGTGATTTTGCAGCCCCACAGTTTAGGATCTGATCAGATTTGGCAGGGAGAGAATTTTGCGATCGAATCTTTAGCCCAACTCGTTGCAGCTGCTCGCCAGATTTTGCCCCCAGAAATTACGCTACAAATTCCGCCCAATCTGATTCCCAACTCTCAACAATTGCTCAATTGTCTGGCCATGGGAGCCAGCGATCTGGGTGGCCTGGGACCCACAGATGAGGTGAATCCCAATTATCCTCATCCCTATCCTGAGCAATTAGCCACCGTTCTCAATCAGGTGGGTTGGCAACTCCAACCTCGTTTACCGATCTATCCCCGGTATGACGATTGGCTGATGCTGCCGCTGAAAACGGCTGTGCAAACCTGGCGCGATCGTCTCAATACCCTGTCGCGGCCAAATCTGGCAACCGCTGATAGCTTGCCCGCATGACGCTGGTCGAAAATTGACCATTGGGATAGAGCTGAAGGCGGCGAAATCCTGGTCGGATCTGATCGATCGTAAAATCAGCTTCCTGTGGCTTGAATTGCACACAGGTTGAAGGACAGCCCAAGATGGTCATCTGATTTCGCTTTGTCTCAAATGCCTGGTGAATATGACCGAACGTAATTAACTTCACCTGGGGATAGCGATCGACCAGGTCAAACAGACGATCGGGATTACGCAAACCGATTTTGTCCATCCATGCTGATTCGATCGGACAAGGCGGATGATGCAGGGCCAACAGGGTAGGACGATCGCATTGCTGCAACTGCTGTTCTAACCAGTGCAACGACTCGGAGGAAATTTCGCCATAGACGCGACCGGTTAACATCGAACTCAGCAGAATGAAATTCCATCCCCCCTTCTGGAACACCTTGTCTGCGGAAAAGGGGGCATGACTGAGCACTTGTTCCATCCGAATAGGCCGATCGTGGTTGCCTGGTATCCAATAGGTAGGAATTGCCAGCGGACCGATCAGATCTCGCAGACGCTCGTAGGATTGCAACGATTCATCCTGGGATAAATCTCCCGTGAGCAGCAATAAATCGGGCTGGGGCTGAAGATGGCGGATTTCCTGTAAAACCACCTTGAGTGAGTCTGCCGTCGTGATCCCTACCAGTTCTCCATGAGGGTCTGCGAACAGATGCGTATCCGAAATTTGAACAACCTGAAGAGGCGAGAATTGAGACATATTCCTAAGTTCACTGGTGTGGTTGGCAACAAACAAAAGATGCCATTGTTCGAGGTATGCACCTATTCAACCAATCCAATTAAGCATTGCTAGACCGCTTGATGCCGTCTAGATGCTGTGAGTCGCTTAGCAAACCCTGATAGACCTAAAGCGATCGACTCGTATTGAGTTGCTTGCATATACTGCTGGTAGCCTGTGATAGATGAACACACTGAGAGGAGCGATCGAAGCAGGCTAGTGATTCAGTAGAAATGCAGTTTTGCAATTGGCGATTTTCAGGATAACTGTCTCAAGATGTTGACCATGTAAATCTGTCTCAACGTTTGACGTGATTTACATCACATCCCCTTAAAGGAATCATAATTCAATTTTTGTAGTTTCCGATCGTGAAGTTTTAAGGTTATAATTGTTAAGGCAAAATTTCGTGGCGGCATAGCCAAGTGGTAAGGCAGAGGTCTGCAAAACCTCCACTCCCCAGTTCGAATCTGGGTGCCGCCTTTGAAGAATTGTAGAGCTGTGAATAGTCAAAAAATATGGCACGATTCGCAAATTGTTGGCACAATCGGCTTTTGTGAGGTCGAATAGCCGTTTGTAAATCAGTGGCACAGATTTGAGTCGGTTCACAAATCAGTGGCACAGATACTTGCTTGCTCATCTGAAAACACATTAAAGAACCGAACCTGATGCATTGCAACCGATTTGGCGATCTACTGCATAGTCCTTTGTTATTAAATCAATGGCACAAATTTTAGCTTCGCAAATTGATGGCACAAAATTCACCCAGATTTGAAAATTAATGGCACAATCTCGAAGTGAAATTCCTCCTTGTCAACGGTCACGCTATTTTGCTCTGCTGTCAAATTACTTGCACTGGTTAGTCAGATAGATTGCTGGATTGGTGACCGATGTTTTGGTTTGCTGTCGCTCCGTATCACCATCCGATGCTTGGCTGACTCAATTTAGTAAGTGCCGCCCATCACGCTATTTTGCGCTAGTGTCGCATTCACTGCGTTGAGCAAGAAATATGAGAGGCAAATTACTCCTGTGTAAACGCTTCCTCCAAGAAGCAATGCATCACTGCCCTAACGCATCGTCAAATTAACTGCGCCAATTTACTCAATAAATTTCTTGGTTGCCTTCTGTCGAATTAGTTGCGGTGCTTGGCAGATAGATAGGAAAAGAGTTTCAGTATGTATAACCTTAATAAGAAAGCCTCCGAATTAATTGTACTAGTGTGTCTGTACCTAGATGAGCTAACTTTAGCTCGGGTTAAATGCATTTCAGCTTATCCCAAATTCATGTTTATCTGTAGCGCTAGGTTCCAGACTGCTAATGTAATTAATTTGTAATATACTATTCCAAAAAATTTATCAGCCATACGAAAAATGGATGAAGTTAAAATGATCTTCACCCATTTCTAAATAGCTTTAATGTGAAACTTGAGTTTATTAACGAGCAGTTTGTCTCTTGTTTTTTCTACTGTTGCCCACGAAGTTATAACAATATATACTAGCTTAATTCTTGCTCAGGCGAAAATTTAAGCTATGCTCATCAAGCATTCGTGAATAAATGTTGTTTCTAGTCACCTGAGTTTTGCTGAAAATATCGATTCACCATCTCTTCAATATCTTTAAGGGTAATGAGTCTTCCTTTTGTGAGTTTAACGTACCCTGGTATTGAATCAAGGATAACTGCATTTTTGATTTCAAATTTACGTTCTTCCATTATGCCTCCATGAAAGCGCAGATTATATAATCCATATTATGATGGATAGTTTTTCGGGCGGCAGTATGAAGTAGTGTTGCGATCGAAACCCCATGCACCTCTTTAAATGTAAGTTGATATCCCAACATAGTTTGCGATTGTGTGTCAGGCACAGTAGCTAGGGTGAAAGAGGATCATCTGTAATAGTTTCCCCGACTAGGCTTACATCAAGAGCAGTGCAATCTATTTGCCAACCATCTGGAGTGGTTTTCTCGACCAGACTTACATCAAGAGCAGTGCAATCTATTTGCCAGTATTGATTCTTGGATCCCACCCGCATTGGTTTGCTCACTCTCAATTCCGTATCTTCTGGCTCCATAGTTTGTAGATCCTTTCGATAATTGACAATTGCTCATCGAAACTTGAAGTTCTGTTCACTGCTTTAATAAATCAGTTTGCAGGACGGCGATCACAGTTCCTAAAGCTAATGCTGCTTACGGTCAAGCTTGGTATTTAATTTGCAGACCCCTGCCTCTTTCAACCTACCCCTAATGTTTATGTGTGCGCTCTTGTGTGGCAATGCGATAAAGTGAGGCTCTTTCTCCTTTCAACCCACCCAACACTGGCTACCGTGTACACACAAGTCGAACTTTACCTTGTCTTGTAGGAAGATAGCTTCTCAAAACCTTGATTTCTCGTTTTCCATTCTCAATAAGTCACTGCTAATTGAGAATTTCCTTGTTTTCGAAAAGCCTTGAGAATCAAAGGTTTCACGACTTGTGTGCATAGTTTTCCCTACTTGTGTGTACACGGTAGCCCAACACTGGGAGGGCGATTGCCACCAAAAAATTTGCCGAAACCTTTGGATCACCACTCTACCTTTCAACCCACCCAACACTGGGAGGGCGATTGCCACCCCTCACATCTCACAAGGTAAAAATCATGAAACTGCAACTTTCAACCCACCCAACACTGGGAGGGCGATTGCCACACAGCGAATTTTCTTGCCCGCGTCAGAGTTGTGTATCTTTCAACCCACCCAACACTGGGAGGGCGATTGCCACTCCTAGTGCTCAAATTCTTGCTACAGTCGGCTTTGCACACCTATTTTGGCAAAGGTCAGCACCTTACCATGACTTTCTGCTTGAAGTGGTTCAGCGTGAGGCTGTTGCCAACTCAAAATGCAGACTAGTGCAAGATTTCGACTGATTGACAAGGTGCTGGGTCAAACTAATCTCGCTTCGGTTCGCCAAATTTTTAGTACAAAATTTGGGTAGGCTCAACCCTTGATCGGGGCTTCGAGTAGTGGCCCTGTTGTGCCATTGCTGGACACAACCACATGTATCCCTGTATCCTCTTTATTAGTGCACGAACACTAATAACTAGAACAGCTTCCTGATAGAGCGCGACTATCTACCTGTTGTATCAACGTTCTGCCTATCACCTGGATAAACTTCGGTCTCAGCAACGCAGAAGCGGACAACTACTCCCGACGGAAAGCAATAAAAGTGTCGAAACTTTTAAACTGTCGGAGCTTTTCACTGCTTCAGCAGCGCGCGAAAAGGCAAACCTAGCGAAATCTTTTGACCCAGTACACAAATCCACCTCACCCTTATTTGGGTTTGGGGGGAATGGCAGTGACTGCGATCGTCTTCTCACGGAGTGTGCCAAGTCTGGGCTGGCGTCCCGCAACACAAATGATTCCCACTTTGGCAGCACGACTACGAATGCACTCAGCTAGGTGTTTGTAATTCCATCTGTGAAACGTCATACGAAACTCTTTGGCGTATTGTTTTTGTCGCTCAACATCGTCATCAGGATATTTGCGTTTAGCTTTGGCTTGAATCTCACTTTCGATGCTCTCTCGCAAATCTCCAAACTCTGGTAGGATAATGGACCCTGCTGACCACTTCTGGCATAGATCAACAATATTTCTGGCAAGTAGGCGATTAATGTACTGTGCCAGGTTTGATTCTGCCTGACTTTGACGATACAGCCCATGTGCTTGCTCAGCTTGTCGCTCTGTCAGGTTTTTACGCTTCAACCTACGCCAACGTTTAAGTAGACGATAAGGCTGCAACTGAAGCTGTCTTGAGCTGATCTTCGGTTTGTACCGAGTGCGTTTAGGTTTTGAAGCTTTTGTTTCCTGGGCGTTCAATTTTGCTTTTCGCAGTCGCTCCGGCTGATTGCGGAGTTTGAGACTACGTTGTTCCAGCAATTCAACATGCAGATCGACCAGCAGTGATTCTGCGTCGCGATAGTCCAACACGGGTTGGAATCCATCTGACACCGCAACCCCCACAATCTGTTCACGGCTAAATGCCACCTTCACTACAAGATCTGGGTTACCCTGATAAGCAACTCGACTGGGACGTGGGGGTGGTGAATTGCTTTGCAGACGAGTCAGTGTCGTTTGATTTCTTTTAGTCGCTATCGTGCGATTCTTCTCGGCCGCGAGGAGTTCTGCTTGTTCCGCCTCGCTGAGTTGCTCTTCTACTTGCACCTCATCAGCATCCTCCAACCCCTTGAGGAACTTGTTCATCAAGGTAATCTTTTCTTCTCGCACTGCTTCCGTACCTTCCGCTGTTAGCAAACGCGGGTCAATCGTGGCGTGCAGACAAAGACGGTGAGTTTGCCAAGGCAACGATTGATCACCACTAGCATGCGGGTTTTCAACCCATAGGAGGCTAGCCGATCGTAAAGGAGACAACGCGAGTGAAAATTTATCCTTCTTTTCCCGAGCTTTATTTGCTTCCGAATCTTCAACAAGCTGTCGGAAGATCGGGAGTTGGCGGCGATCGCAGTAGAGCCTGAGGTGAAGATGGCTCAAACCTTTACCTTTGAAGCTCACGGAGATCCGGCGAGTTAACCGTTTCTTTCGCTGGCGGGTTCGACATCGCTTCGGTTTGCGCTGGGTTGAAGGATCAGCAGAAGTCTGAGTATGAGCAGACGCAGGTCGGGTTGTTTCTGATTGTTGCTCCGGTTCCCAAGACCAGTACAAATCATCAGTACTGCCAAACAGCAGTGGATATGGCAGAGTTTTTAGCTGAGTTGACAGATTTGCCATGTGCTCGGATAAGCTGCGCTCCCAAGCCTCAAACTCTTCTGGGTCTGCTTCAACTGCGATCGCCTCTTTAAGGAACTTCTCGGTGCGATCGCCTAGTGGGTCACGACCAATGGGTAGTTGGCTATCCAGTTGTTCTTGCAACCGCTCGATTTGAACACGCTTCTTAGATAGGCGTAATGCGAGTTTCTCTGGGTCTTCCTCTTCTAGACTCACCTGGCAATCATTTCTGAGCAGATGTGCGATCGCACGGCAGCGGAGCGGATCTTTAGTTTTGTCCCAAAGTTGAAATAGAACTGACATCAAAGGAAGTGGCTGACCAGACCGATTTTTCCTCGCGTCGAACTCCCTTTGACGCTCCGCCTCTGCCTGCTCCACAACCTGTGCGGCTACCTCTCGGAGCGTCTCCGGGCTAAAATCTGTAGTTTCTGCAAGTTCAAGATCGTGTTCAGCAACACTCAGCCAGCGTTGTTTACCTTCAATTCTGGCTCGAAGTTTATTTTGAATTGCAAAGATCGAGGCAAAGGTGTAGCCGGTAGATAATACGGCAGAAGTATAGAACCGGGTTGGCAAACCCTTTAGAGATTCATCTTCTTCCAATACCTTGCCATACACTGCTACGATGGCTTTTTTGGGTATCCGTCCTAACTTTCGCCAATTTGCGAATTCAGACTCCCGGGGCAACCTCTCAAGCAATTGATTGATCAACAGAGAGTAGGAAACGAACAAGTTCCACAGGTATTCTCGTGTTTCTTCTGTGGCACAAAGTAGCGATCGAATCGTTTTAATTTGCATACAAGCCTCGGAAGTTTCGGTATTAAACGGCGGAAATTCTCTGCTGTAAAGGTTGTTTTCACTAATATTCCGAAGGTAGAAGAATAGTCGTGACGGCGCTATCTGCTATGAAATCCATACACGTAATAATCCAAATTTTGGTGCCATCTTTGAGCGTATAAATGCTCATGACCGACCCATTTTGCTGATTATTAATCATCAGGAAATTCAAATTAGCTGTGTGCTCACTCATTCCTATTTGAATTTCTTCCTCAGAAAGTTTAACCTCATCATAGTTTCCTACTTCTCCCCAATCACCTGATTCGTGGCGTTTGAGATAGTCGAAAAAATCCTCATCACTTTCGTCAAATGCTTTTACTGCCTGCTTCGTTGCCAAGATTTCCTGCGTTGAAAAATGATAAATCATTAATTAGCAATGAGTAGAAGTTGCAAGGATTAATTCCACCAACATTCAACAGAAGCTAATAAGAATGGCTTTGACTTTTAGCAGAAAAGTTTACAGAAAAACCATCTTCAAAAAGAGTATTGCTTAAATGCGTCCAACATTTTCAGGAACAATAAAATTATTTGAATGACTGAATTCAAATGTCAATAAAAACCGAATAATTACTTTCTATAAAATTGATAGATTTTTATCTATGTTTAATTTACATGCCTTAGAAAGCGAATTTTCTTGAGAAGTTAATTGCAAAAATAATTAGATTTAAGTTGGTCATTTTTAGAGTTTAAGTAAATGTGTAAAAGCCTTCAATCCTTGCCAAATAAAGCTTTTGAGTCAATTCTTTGTTTCTAGGTCAGCTTCTTTTCCTTATGTAATCTTAAGAGTTTGACCTTAAAATCAATTTTTAAAACTACGCCTCAACTGCCTACTAGTTAATCCTTTTCCCTGAAAAATAGTCTTTTTCATAATTTTCTATGCTTATAAATCCAGTTTTTTACCGCACCGGTGCGGTAAAAAACTGGATTAGAAAATATGTAAAAAATAATAAGTTCAATTTTTGAGCTAGCTTATCTATAAGCTTTGGTGCAGGCAAAAAATCGCCGCACTGGTGCGGTAAAAACTTCCAATCAACTAGCTGCACTCAATTTAGTACAAGAGTACTAAACTCTGGATGATTCCTCTATGAACAGAATGTTCTTTTTTATTCTTTTTTAAGAGATATCTATTTGAAATTTCTTGTAATTGGCACTTCAGATCTTTAGTCTATGCTTCGGGCTTCTAGAGCGTTTCTTCCCCGATCGCTCTAAAAAAAGCATCCTCGGCGACTGATAATTGTTTGCCCTTAATGTATCGTTCAAATACTCTTTCTGACTTATGCCCAGTCAGACTACGAGCCAGCAAGCTATCAATTCCCAACTCTACCAATTCAGTAGCATACGTGTGGCGAAAACGGTGTGGAGTGAGATCTTGAATACCTGTGGCTTCAGCAAGTCTAATCCGCGTGAAGTAGTAGATTCCTTGGTAGCCTAGCCTTTGTCCTGACCTGCGAGGATCGTAGGTCAAAAATAGAGGACTCTTGTCGGTCAGAACTTCTCGGTGAGAGCGCCGCCGCTCCAAATATGCGTAGATTTGCTCCCTTGCCGCTGACCGTAATGGAACGAGCGCTTCGCTCTTATCCTTTTTCCGCGCAAAGCGTAATCGAGTACCATCAAAGTTTCCAACGTTAAGAGCTGAAACATCCTCTGCTCGAAGTCCATGAGTCAAGACTGCTAGCAGAGCGCGATCGCGCAGATTAATGTCCTCATCTCCAGTCACTGCTTGATAGATTACCTCCATCTGCTCCAAGCTAAAATGCCGTGGTAAAGGTTCGCCCAACTTCTCAAACTTCACCGCTGCCGTCGGCAGAACGGCGGTGGGTTCCAAGTAACCAGCGAGCTGAAACCACTTGAAAAAACTTTTGAGAGCCGTAATTGCCTGATTAATTGCAGCAGGAGACAAAAGGTTTCCCTGGCGAGTTCGGCATTCATCCTTTAAGTATTTTTTGAAACTAGCAATATCCCTGGGTGTGACATCAATCCAGGCTTTACCGCTCCAGGCTATAAAGCGTTCTAGTTCAAGCCGGTAGGATTTTTGTGTGTTGGAAGCTAAATTACTAGCGTTCAGGAACTCCTTAACCCGCTCCAATCGCAAATCAGCCCTCTCCAAGCTACTTACAGCTTGGGAAGAGTTTGGTTGGCTTGAAATTAGACGAATAGGGGGTAAAGACTGCTGACCTGCTGTCATATGAGGATGATTCCAGCGTTTAGATACAAAAGTACCACATCTGTAGAGTAAGATATTTATCTAATATCTATGTCTGACTAAAGTCTGACTATCTTGCTATTGCCCTCAAAAGCTGACCTTTTTATGGCCCGTCGAGTGAATAAAAAATGCTTGAAATGCTCGCTGTTAGACACTGAGGAGGCTCGGCAGTTACACGGCGCTGAGGGGGATGGATGCTGGGATGACCTGAAATGCCACAAGCGGCGATCGCACTATCGACATCGCGGCGATCGCAACTTCAAACGTGCTCTCTCACGTCAACTTCAGCAAAAGGTGGATACACCAGAAACGCTCCAACTGAGCGCAGATTTGTCAGAGTCTACCTATTTCCCTCTGTTGATTCTCTACACCGATCGTCCGCTTCGACGTAAGGGAAAGGTTTTACTTCATGCACTCGCAGCAGAGTTATGGTTCGGTACAGACCAACGAGCCAAAATTGAGCCAGTTCATTGCATCGCTCTGTCACAGGAGCAGGTCGGTCAGTTAACCCAACAGATCCTAAAGAAATTTTCGGAATACTGCGATACTGGCGAAAAATTTACTGTCTTCTCCGAAATTATCTGTCGTGATATGCAGCACTGCCCAATCCGCCCCTGCCCGCTTCATTCTTAATTCCCCTGTCTACTGTGTAATGCAGTTATGGGGAAGCTACTTGAATTACGGAAGGACATTCTACAAATACTCGCCGAATCTCATAGGGTTGAAGATCAAACTCATTAATCTTGAAGGAAGTTTGATGATGTATTGACACGGCCCGACAAAACCAATCCCTTGAACTGGTTGAGGAGATCGGCTTGCCGCAGTAATCTGGGTACGTACTTTGGTCGTCGTTCAAAGTTCGGTCCCCAGTCTTTTACGGTGGACGGGCTCAGTCCGGTTACTTCTGCTAAAGCATTGATGCAAACCTTGCGATACCCCTTTCCTGAAACCGCAGGAACCCAACGACGGCAGTACTCACTTGGCTCCAAGGGCATCTTTTGAAGAGTATCAATGGGATGCTCATCGGGCAAAGCTCGCATCCTAATCGTTCCACAAGGCTACATAGGGAAATTGGCTGTTAGAGGAAGATCCAACAGTTTGGTGCATAGCTTAGATTAAGGCGGCTCCAATCCTGAATGCAAGTTTTTAGTCACGAATCACGACTAAATTATTCTGAGAAAAAGTCATCATCTACTACTATTTTCTTGACCTGATTAAGCTTGTTAGCCATCCTCAGCATATGCAAGACGTACTTAGGGCGCTTCTCGAAGGAGGCACCCCAGTTGTTGATTGTTCTCTCGCTAAGCCCAGTTGCCTGGGCTAGAGCAGCAATACAGGCTTTTCTATAACCCCATTCATCAGAGGGCACCTTAACCCAACGTCTGCAGTACTCCAATGGCTCCAAATGGTCATTTCCTAAGCGCATCGATATCATATTCGGCAATGATGGGACTACTGTCTATTGACTCGACAGTGCGTCCAAAAGCCATTTGTCACGAATAATGACTAATTTAAGAGGATGAAGTGAGGAATTGAGTAAGTGATCGCCACTTACGATCAAAACCTCAAAAAATCCCTTGTTTCGCTGCCTTAATTCATCTATCCTGCTGGAAAGTTAGTAGCTTCGTACTATTCATTTGCCAGGTTTATTTCTTGCTTGGCAAATTATGTCTCTGCCCATGTTCTTCAAGAGTTATGACTTATCTGGAGCCTCAACTTGCCGTTTACCAGAAGGTGCGCCGTGAGCGTCGTACCCAGATTGACCAAGGATTAAAGCAACTCCATCAAGAGATTGAGCAGCAAATTGAGAGGTTGCGCCAGCAAGAGGAAACCTCGATAGAAGATGAAAACAAGGTTTTGAGCCAAATTCGTCCATCTATTGAGGCAGATGCTCGATGCCTCATACCGACACCTGAACTTGCCACTTATGCTCAAAGCATCCTAGCCAAGAGATTTTGCACTTTGCCGGATGCCTATCAGTCCGCTTACTTCGACCCTGATCCAACAAAATGGCTCTTGAGTGAGTTGCCTCATCCCGTGCAGATCCTTGAGTATCTGCTCGATCGCGACGATTATGCCTGTAAAGATGACACCTTCTACACCAATTGGCTGTACTGGTTGACCGTGAAAATGGGCGATTACCAACAGAAGTTTTACATCGCCACAGCAAGTTTAATTCCAAGTAGCTTAGGTGATCCTGCAAAGTACCATCCACTCAGCCCGATTACTCAATACTATGCATACCGTCGCGAACTCAAATTGGATGGGAAAAAGTTGAAGCTCAACCAGTCGCAGCTTGTTCTTGTGCAGCAGGAATTGAGCTGTCTGCTAGTGGCTGTCGGGGATTTATTCAACCTGCAAACCTGGACAGAGCATTTTTGCTACCCCAAACAGCAATGGGAAAAGTAATGGTCACTCAAATTAGCTCTGCTTTCAAGGAATTTATACAAGAGCATCCCCAGCTTTACCGCCAACTCCACTACTGGGCGAGTTGGCGAGACTTGGATGACCCAGCAGCCCAGGTACAGGAATACATCACTGAACTGGTATTGGAGGCAAAACCCGATCGAGACAACAGTGCTTTGGTGAAGAAATGGGCACAGGTTCTGTCTCTACAGGAACGGAATGGACTGGCACAGTTTAGCCCGATTAAGATCAAGGATTACCCGAATGCCTCCCAATGGTACAAACTACAGCAGGGTGAGTATAGCGTCATGGATGAACCAGTGCTGGGTGAGATCTGTCATTCAGGCAAGCAAATGGCAGTCCTCACTCGCAATCGCTACGACTGCTTAATTCTAAATACCGATCGCCTACTAATTGTCGATGTTGACATCGGTGTGCCGAAGGGAACAGATCTGAGGGATTGTCCTGCTAGTTGCCAGATGGCAATCAGTCAATTACAGGCGATCGCAGCGTTAGAGGCATTGGTCGAACAGTTTCCCCAACTCGGTTTTAGAGTTTACCGAACGCGCAACGGATTACGGTATCTCTGCACAACTCACGAATTCCATCCATTGGAACCCAAATCGCAACGACTGATGAAGAGTCTGTATGCTGATCCACTTTATGCACGGCTTTGTAAATTCCAAGCAACCTTTCGGGCAAGACTGACCCCAAAGCCTTGGCGAGTAGAGCAGTCTGAGTATACAGAACGGTTAATTTGCGATCGCGTCACGAGAATGATCTTGCCATCCTCCAGTCCTTACGCAGTTTGCCACCTCATTGAAATTGTGGGTGAGCAATCAATTTTGCCGGAGTTTGAACCGAGCGTTGAGGCACACGATGCTTACTGCCGAGTAAGCCGATTAGGTCTGGAGCTAGCGTAAATTTTACTGTGGAGGATAGTAGCGAATGCAAAGCTTAGATGATTCCCTATCCACGTACTACGCACTGCGGCAGCAGAAGGCGATAGAAATCTCAACCCGCATTGGACAAGTTCAACAGCAACTCGCTGCTGAGCTTCAGGGCTTGCAGGATCTGGAGCAGCAGCTTCTATCTGCTCAAGAAAGTGTTCTAGAGCGAATTCGCCTGGTGTTAGAAACAGATGCGCGATCGCTCCTGCCCACACCACAATTTCAGGAATTTGTGCGTGATCTGTTGAAAGAGGTCAAAGCAAAACCAAAGCAGGCTTCTTTTGTTCTAGAAGTCGCACCAAAAACAACTAAGTGGATATTACACACACTAGAGCAGCCATTGCAGGTAAACCAGATTGAAGCAGTTGAGCGAACAAATTCTTATGATGCCGGAAAACAATCTCTAACAAGATACTGCATCCGTATGTTGGTTCAATTGGGTGAATGGCGACAGATGTTCGACATCTCAACTGCAACTGCTCAAAATAATGATCCCGATATGTATCATGCTTGTTCTGCATTTACTGCATGGTATGGATGTGACATTGGTATGAGAACGACAATGAAACTGTTACCTGTTTCAAGTGCAAAACAACAAAGGTTGGCACAGGAATTAACCTGTGTGATGGCATATGTCTGTGACTTGTTCAATCTTTACTCGATTGCAGAACGAGTTGGTTTCTTGCATCAATTTCAGGGCTACATCAAGTTGTAACGAAGAATTTAGTCTTTGCTACGCAATTACTATCTAACTGGATGGCAGTTGAATTCCATGTGTTTCATGTAGAGTTGGATTATCTGTTTCACCAGAAGAGTAGGCGAACTCAGTTTCAAATTGAAACAATCCTGCCTTGAGCGTGGTCGTTTTGGGAACAGGCTTTGTTGTTACTGCAACAGACGGTAGATGTTTGACTGGCAATGCCCTGTTCATGTTGCCGAAGCATCCTTCTATAAGAAAACATCTATAAGTCCTATAAGTAAGCTTTAGGACAGGGGAACTCGGGGATCAAAGATCCAAGCCTCCTGTCCTAATTTACGTTCGTCTGCTATAAAAATCAGAAATATTGCTGAAAGGTTAAGAGGGAATCTGGAAACGGGGAATACTATTGAGAAGTTAATGCCTGTTCCTGTATCCCGTGTTTCTGCGTAATTGAGATTACTCTATGCCTACAGACAGAACAACTCGGATCGCAAATATTATCGAGAAAAGACAGCCTTTGGCAAGAAGGCTTGAAGAAGTGGAAGCAAATCTTAAGCTTCTTGCCTCAGCTCTGCACAATTTGGAGGGACATCGCGATCGTTTAGTTTTACAGGTAGATGACCTAGAGGTTAGAGGGCGACTGAAGGAGATTAACTTTACGCCGATCCAAAGCGATATCAGGGATGAGATAAGCGCACTAGGTAAGTTGAGGAGCCGTTTTTCTCGTAATACCCTAAATATAGGAGTTGTTGGACGTGCTGGGCAGGGCAAAAGCCGACTGTTGCAAAGCCTGTCTGGGCTTTCTACTGATGAAATTCCTTCTGGTGACCGGTCTCACTGCACAGGTGTTCGTAGCACAGTTCACCATAATCCTGATGTAGAGACTTATGGTGAGGTTTGGTTCCACTCAGAAAGATCATTTCTGGATGAGGTAATTACGCCTTACTACGAAAAGTTAAATTTAGGCAGTAGACCATTTACGTTGGAGAATTTTGCTCATAATCCCTTACCTCCACTACCTAACCAATTTTCCGGGAAAGCCGAATTTGGTGCGATGTATGAGCACCTGCGTAGATACCATACTAACTTTGATAAGTATCGAGATCTGTTGAAGCAACCATCACCCTATCAGATCTCTAAACACCAAATTCGTGAGTATGTCGCTCAAGATACGCCTGATTGTCAGCGGATTTATTTCAATTATCTCGCTGTTCGTGAGGCAAAAATTGTTTGTCGTTTTCCCAGAGAGGATGTTGGGCAAGTAGCACTGATTGATATGCCTGGTTTAGGAGACACGGGTCTTGGTGATGCAGAACGATTGATGGCTATTCTTGGGCAAGACGTTGATATTGTTCTATTTGTACGAATGCCGAGACCTCCACGAGATTTCTGGGCTGATGTGGATGTCAAACTTTATGATACCGCTCGTGCTGCTCTAATTGATTTACCAATACATCTTTGGTCTTTTATGGTTTTGAACCAGACAAGCGCCAGTTCTTCAATTGGAGACAACTCTGTTTATTGTGAGGATTTAGTTAATACTCGCGGTACGAGTCATATCAATGTAGTGGAATGTATCACGGCTAGCTGTGTTGATGTAGAAGAGGCAAATAAAAAAGTTCTCGATCGAGTACTGGATTACTTGATGATGAACATTACTGCTTTAGATCAGCAATATGCAGCTGCTTGCCAAGATCGATTGATTCATTTGCATGATGCTGTAGCTATTGAGTTGCAGAAGGCTAAGGTAGCATTAGGGCAGGCAACACAACGCGATGGTTCCTTTCCCTTATTTGTCAAATTATTTAATAAGCTTTGGAATGACTTAACAGTAGGGCTAGAAGGATTATTAAGGGATTTACGATGGCAACGCGATGTGCAGGATGCCGACTTTAAGGCACAGGTTGATGCTGCTTTACAAGCTTGCAGAGACGATACTGGGATTCCATCGCTTGAAGAAATTAAAATTCGGCGGGACAGCGAAGGCTCCTATAACATCGCGTACAACAAGTATTTACATGAGGTACGTGCTTATTTGTCACAGCACTTTTTATCTCTGGATGATGGTCTAAAACGATCCTTAGACAACATCAAATCTCAAGTGGCAGATGTATTAATTGAGCAGGGAAACTTAGGAAGCCTAACAGGAACCAGAGGAACCGAGTTTTTGAAAACCATAGAAAATGTTTTACCCGAAGATTTGACTCGACTAAAACTTGGCTTTCATATCCTCTCAACATTTGAATTGTCTTATCGCGGTTTAATTCAACACAGAATTCGTAGACACCTAGACAGATTAACTCCTGACGAAACTCCCATTCAGTTATCCCAAAATCCATCAGCACAAGAAATTCTAGTTAGCCTACAGACTCTACAGGCTGAGGCAGTTTATGAGTGTGGTGGAGCATTGGAAGAATTTCTTTGTGAACCTAGTCAAGCAGCCTATGCAATTGTTGAAGAGTTTGTTGATCGCATCCTACGTGCTGAAGGAGTGAAAGATGATTGGCAGGTCTTCCTTCAAGAAATCCGTTCAGACATTTGGGCTAATGAATTTGAAATATTGGGAGAACACTCTCGTTTACGACGTGAATGGTTAACGTCTGTAGACAATGCCATATCAGCAAATCAGCCCGAATTAATCAGATTCTTACCTTGAACATGAAGGATTAAGAGATGCACGAGCTTAAAATCACCATGCTTGGTCCAACTGGTGTTGGAAAGACTAGTCTTCTAACAGCTATGTATGAGCAGTTTGCAAATAACATCGGGGAGGTTGATTTACAACTAACTCCTGATGATGAGAGTTCTGCGACGCTACAAGAACGCTTGATAGACCTGAAAAGCTTATTAGACGATTTCGAGGCAAAAGGTGGAGTCAAATCAACGGAAGGAGAACCTAATGATCTACGTTCATTCAGGTTTGGACTAGGCAGACGAGGAAAACAACCATCGCTTCAGCTACATTTTCAAGACTACCCAGGTGGCTATCACCTTGCTACGGCAAGCCCAGAAAGAAAACAGTTTGTTAAAACGCTTTTGACTGAATGTGTAGCTGTCTTAATTACAATTGATGCTCCTGCATTAATGGAAGTGCGAGGAAGATGGAACGAGAAGTTTAATCGACCTCAACAAATCACAGATTTGTTTAAAACGGCTTATCAAGATTTAGACTCTCCAAGGTTGGTTATTTTTGCACCTGTAAGATGTGAGAAATACATTAAGGGTGGAGCCTCTTTAGATCTGGTTCAGCGCATTAAAGAGGAATATAAAGGCTTATTTGATTTTTTGACTTCAAAGGAAGTTGAGTCTAATGTAGCTGTTGTTATTACACCTGTGCAAACTGTGGGCAGTGTTGTCTTCTCTCGTATCGAAATGAACGATGGGGAACCCAAATTCAAATTTCGCAAAATAGGTCACGATGCTAAGTACTCCCCAGAGGACAGCGAACAGCCCCTACGTTACCTTCTGAGATTTCTTCTAAAACTTCATCTTAATAATCGAAACTGGGGATTTTTCAACTTTCTGCGCGATTGGTTTAGTATGGACACTCATCTTGTGGAAGCAATCCGCAAGTTATCTAAGGGGTGTAAAACGAGTGGTGGTTTTGTTGTTCTGCAAGGTGACTCTTACCTCAATTTTTAGGAGATAGAGATGAAGATTTACGCACAGAGCCGTGGTCGTTCACCAGATTTTGAATACTGTTGGTTGCCAGAAACTCCACCGCATCTAAATATGGTTTCTGGCTTGATTCAGAGTGAGTCTCCTTCAATTGTAATCACTCGATTTAATCGTGAATTGATGTTGCTTGTCACTGGGATGGAGTCTTCAGATAGAACAGACTTTCGCGATCGCCCAGTTCGTAATTCTGTAGCTTGGGTCTGTGATGAGAATTACGATAATGAAAGGCATTTGAGAGCAATTGCAATCCAAGCCTTGAGAGGTCTACTAGGTAGCGAGATTGATAAGGCTATTAAATTTGGTGGTCAGCATGGATTTGAGTTTTCTCAGGCGGATATAGAAAAATTAAGCCAAGCGGTATTGAGGGACGACGAACTTGAAAGCCAACCTTTAGAATCTTCAGAGCTTACACCTAAGGTGGGNGAAAAATTTAGAGGCTTTGAAGGATGATTTGGCGTATAGGCTTCAACGATATAGCTTACCCAAGAAGTATGACATCCTGGTTGTAGTAACCGGTAATAAGGCAAGAGATACGTTCGTTCAAGCAGGAGCATGGCGTGCTCTATCGAATTTGATTAACTCGGATAATTGGCAACCTGTTCCTGATAGGAGGGATAGACAGCCAAATTTTCAGGTGGCGGTAGCGATCGCGGTAGCAGTGATCGTTATCGCCCTCATAGTCCTGATTCTACTGCTGCACCCATTCAACCAGAAACCTACAGTACCTCCAACTCCAGTTCCAACAGTATCACCAACCAACCCAATCCCTGGGGAGACCCCGGAACAGACCCAGCAGAGCTATTTAACCAACTCTCAAGAACCATTGAAGGAGGAATCAACTCCATCGGTGAAATCCGAGAGCGAATTAGTTCCATCAGCGGATTAAGTGAATTAGCTGCGATAGCCCACTTTGCTTTACGCGAACAAGAAATTCTCAAAAGTGTCAACAAGGGTGTGCTAGGTAACGAGGACAAAAAACTCCTAAAACAGGCGAAGGCTGACTTGAAAAGATATCTATCACTGATTAACCAAATTGAGGGAGAAGCTAATGAAATTTTCGATTAGTGCAAAGCCACATCTTAATTTTAGGGTCGCTGCCTTTTGAAAGCTTCATCAAGTAAAGCTTCCGAAGAGTACTAGCCTAGTTTCTAGTCTTCATGCAGCACTAGTGCGCTGAGAAAGGAGCATACCGTTTAGGCTCTTTCACTTGTCATTAGTCATTTGCTGTGGCTGACAATGGTACATAAATTCCTGCCGCAGTCTACTAGGTGACATTTATATTATTAGGGTGAGGAATGGTGTGGAATGTGGGCTAGATAACTCGATGTGCGCTTGACCTTGTACTCCTACCCCAAGCCTCACTGTAATTTCAGGATAACTGAAGAAATTTTCCGTAATTTTTAATGGGTAACAAAAAGTACAGTGGAGTAACGGTGATTTCACTATCAAAGGAGCCAAGCGTCTCTGTAGCTGGAAGTACCATAGTATCTAGATTCAGATGCAGTTACTGATATTTTAGAATACCCATTTACCAAAGTCTCCATCCAATTCAACTGTTATACTATCAACACAAAACAATTAAGTATCCTTTTTGTTAGACAATGGACACTGAAAATACCCTGTGGTTATATTGGCGAGTATACAGATGTAATTAAGTCTTGTTCAAGGAGTGGTCCCACAAAACAAACCAAAGATCAGTATAGAACGATACTGTTTGAGAATCTTCAAGGTAAAACTCAGCACTTGTAAGGTTTGACAACTGCCTAAAACTTTAGAGGTTTATGAGAACAAGCAGATCTACCGTAATTTCCAGCATTATTGAAAAACGCCGTCCTCTGGCTGAGCAAATTTCTAAAGTGGAGGCAAGCTTAAAGTCACTGGGCACTATTCTTCATCATCTTAAAGTTGGACACCAGAAATTAGTAGCAGATGTAAATGAGACAAATGTTAACAGTGGATTCAGAGACATAAACTTTGAAATCTTCATCGAGAGTGTTAATCGCGAAGTTGCAGCTCTAGAAAAGCTGAAGTCTCGTTTTAGCCGCGATACTATCAAGATAGGGGTTGTTGGACGTGCACGACAGGGCAAGAGCCGTTTACTGCAAAGCTTAACTGGACTAACAGCATCTGAGATACCAGATGGGGACAGGCAACATTGTACTGGTGTTCGTAGCACCATTTATCATAAGCCTAACGTAGAGACTTATGCTGAGGTTTGGTTTCACTCAGAGCAATCCTTTCTCGATGAAATCATTGACCCTTACTATGAAAAACTGTATTTAGGTGCAAAGCCAGTAACAGTTGAAGAATTTGCCACAAAACCGTTGCCCAATCTACCTGGCGAACTCAGGGGTTCTGCGGTTAACGGAGCAATGTATGATCATTTGACAAGGTATTATAGAGGTTTATCAAGTTACCGCCATCTACTTAGAGAATCCTCGCCTCGTCGAATTCTTAAAGATGAGATCCGGGAATATGTTGCCCAAGACACTGTAGATGGTGAGCGTATCTATTTTAATTACTTGGCCGTACGAGAAGTTAATATTTTCTGCTCTTTTCCCAACGTAGATGTTGAGCAGATTGCTTTAGTAGATATGCCTGGGTTAGGTGACACAGGCATTGGTGATGAAGAACGGCTTGTAAAAACTCTAGGACAAGACGTAGATGCAGTATTGTTTGTCCGCATGCCAAAATCTTCAGGTGACTACTGGGCTGATGTAGATGTACATTTATACGATTTAGCTCGTAATGCACTAATTGACTTACCTATTAATCTTTGGTCATTCCTAATTCTAAATCAAACAGATGCCAATTCGAAGAATGGGGATAACTCGAAGAACTGTCAAGATTTAGCGGGAGATATATCTAGAAAGACTGATTGACTGACAAAACTTGAAGAGGAGGGAGGTGCAGCCCTTGGTAGAAGGGCGTTTTGAGTTTACTGTATAGTTACCACACTCACAGTTAAACGATGCAAACCTCCCGCTTATATCATCAACTGCAAACTCTTCTGGGTCAATCTATCCCCTGGGCAGACCAACGGCATCTTCACACTTTAATCTGGATGGTGATCGGCTTAGTCATGAGCGAATGCATCAACTTAACCAAGTGGCGAGTCTACATCCGCACGCGTGCCGTGTTTGCTCAATCCCATCAACGTCGATTTAGCCGTTGGTTGCATAATCCTCGCATTAATGTTCAAAAGCTTTACAGTGCGTTGATTGCTCAAGCATTAGCCAGATGGGGAGAAGCTCAAATCACGCTAATTGAAGACACTTCGATGCTGTGGGACGAGTACTGCCTAATTCGACTGTCGGTGCAATATCGTGGACGGGCAATTCCACTGGTATGGCGGGTGATTCGGCACGGCAGTAGCTCGGTGCGCTTTGAGGTGTATCAGGCAATGCTCAAACGGGCAACTCGTCTGGTCCCACCGGGTGTTGAGGTTTGCTTCCTTGCTGACCGGGGTTTTGCCGATACGACCTTGATGCGCTACCTGCGGGATGAACTACATTGGCACTTTCGGATTCGCGTCAAGCGCAACGGTTGGATTCATCGACCGGGCAAGGGATGGAAGCAACTCAACCAGTATCATTTGAACTTGGGTGAAGTCGTTTTGTTGCAGGGGGTCACTCTGACCAA
>LUGL01000195.1 GCA_002796835.1 Elainella saxicola E1
ATGCTGCTCGACAATCTGCTTCAGTGTTTTTTTGACAGTGCAAAGCATCCATCGTCACGCCAACGTTTGTGAATCCCACCGCACTCAGCAACACTCGCACCACTTCTTGTTCACTCATCAGCTTGTTCTCCATCGGCATGACGGCTTGTACCACGCCGCGTTGGTGGGCAAATAGCGAGACTAAGCTGACAAAGTTCTGCTCTGCTTGGTCATAGTCGGTCACACTGCTTCTGATGCTTTTGCCATCGGCACTGAACCATTCTCCGGCTGTGACAGGTTGGTAAGATTGCACCCAGTCGGTGAACAGGGCTGCTAGCACCTGATAATCCAACTGTTGCATGATACGGCGAAAAGTTGAGTAGGAGGGGAGTTTGGTGTCTTCAGCAATGTCTAGTTTGCGGCAGATGTCACGACCGTAGAGTGCAACAAACTCAGCTAAAGGACGATAGCCCCAGTAGCCCATCATTGCTCCTAGGATAATCAACAGCAAAATCAGCCAAAGCGGATGACGTTGACCGCGAGCAGCACGAAACTCTGGCACTTGTTTGAGGTGGTCAATGAGATTCATGATTGATTCAACCATTGCGACGATTGAGCCTTAGTTTAATTTTTCTCTCCTTACTTTGAAACAACCCTGCCNCCAATACTGGGGGGAACCGGAAAGTAATTCTCAAAGCCCCCACCCAGATTTGGGGGTTTGGGGGCCGTAGAGTCTACGGTACCAATGACTGAACGTTCTTTCTGCATTCCTTCAAACTGCCGAGGCAATAAGTTTCCTTGGGATTGAACTTGACAAACTTACAGTGTAAGCTAAACTGGTGCTGTGAGAAACATACACTGTAAGTCTAACTTCGAAACGCCTAGTTTGCTTCGCATCCATGCTCCTAAAATCTTGAAATCTATGGCAGCAAAATCTTCGCGTATCTCTACCTCCGGGCCGATCGCAGCCCATGAAAAAGCGAATGAGAAAATGAAGGCGATCGTTCGTTCTGACTATGGTTCGGCAGAGGTGCTGAACCTGGAGGAGGTGGATAAACCCGCTGTGTCGGATCAGGAGGTGTTGGTCAAGGTTGAGGCCACATCAGTGAATGCGGGAGACTCGCACCTGATGCGAGGCACTCCATTGATCATTCGCCTGATCTATGGCGGATTACGTCAACCCAAGGTGAAAATTCTTGGCTTTGATGTTGCCGGACGAGTTGAAGCCGTTGGTGCGAATATTAGCCAGTTTAAGCCTGGTGATGAAGTCTTTGGTGATCTCTCTGAATGTGGTTTTGGGGCATTCGCCGAGTATGTCTGTGCTCCAGAATCAGCGTTGGTTTTGAAGCCGGATACTGTCTCGTTTGAGGTGGCAGCCGCCGTTCCTGGTGCAGCATTGACTGCTTTGCAAGGACTTCGAGACTGCGGACAGATTCAGCCTGGACAAAACGTTCTCATTCATGGTGCATCGAGCGGCGTGGGTTCGTTTGCAGTGCAGATTGCCAAGGCGTTGGGTGCGAAAGTGACGGCTCTGTGCAGCACTAAAAAAATGGATAAGGTGCGATCGATCGGTGCAGATCAGGTGATTGACTACACTCAAGTCGATATCACTCAGAACGGCGTCGATTACGACCTAATTCTGGATGTGGCTGCCTATCGTTCAGTCTTTGACTATTTCTCTATTTTGAAACCGGGTGGAACCTATGTTTTAGTTGGCGGTTCTACTGTACGATTATTTCAAATTCTGCTCTTTGGGTCTTTAATTTCGAGATTTAGTCGCCGCAAAATCACCGCATTGGTTACGACTCCCAGGCAAACCGATCTGCAAATCCTCAAGGACTGGTTGGCGTCAGGAACGATCGCACCTCTAATTGACCAAACATATTCACTGAGAGACCTGCCTGCTGCAATTTGCAAACTTGAACAAAGACAGGTTACTGGCAAAGTCGTTATTCGGGTTTAAAGCGCTCTGCGCTGTGACAGAGGATTGATCGATGCAGGAAAAAACGATCTCTGGCCATCTTACCCGTAGTTTAATTCAGTTTGCGGTTCATCAGGGTATGGATATCGAGCAGCTTTGCCTCAAGGTTGGACTGGACCCGATCGTCCTGACAACACCAGATGAACGAATTCTTTCCTCTGTTCACTACATAGCTCAGCGGCGCGAGGCACGAGTGTCTGCTGGAGTGTCCTGTTGGGCGGATGCTTTGAAGCCAAGTAAGAAATTTCGGAGATATGCAGTCATGGGTTTCTCTATCAGCAAGTGAAATACTACTGAAATAAATATGCACGCAACAAAAATAAAGTCATAAGAAATTAATGCTCCAGCGATTCCAAATTTATTGATGCTAATAAACAATGATAACTTGCATAATATGCTAATTAACGGATAGTGAATTAAATATAAAGCGTAAGAAGAATCACCGAGAGTTTGAAGCCATTTGCTTCCTCCNAATGGCCTGACCGGCCTGTTCAGTTTTTACAAGGCCAAAAACTATTATGGCACTCGCTATACCGTAAAGCAGGGTATTTCTCTCTGTCAGTGCATTGATTCTTAATACTTTATCCAGTGCTGTAAATATAAAAATAGCTGCTCCAAAATAAAAGTATATTCTTGGGGTTTTGGTGCTAAATTTCTCACTGTGAGAGATAACTGATACACCCATTCCAAGGAAGAATAACACTATATAATCATTGGTCAAGAAATTGAGCGGGAACGAATTACCATTATAAAATAAGTAAACAACCAACCAAGATATTGCAAGAATTGCCGATGCATTTCGGCTTAAGATCATCACTGCAAAAAAAGAATAAAATAGCATCTCATACTGCAGCGTCCAAGCAACGTCTAGCACCGGTGCGCCAGTTCCACCAACTACTGTCTGATCTTGAGGAATCAGGAGAAGCGACTTAAGCACAAGGAATACATCATGTGGCACAGTGTCACGTAGTGCATTTGACGACAAAGCAAGAACAAAAACCCCTAAGAAGATAATCCAGTATGTTGGGTATATGCGAACAATTCTCTTTTCAATATAACGCTTAAGCGATCCAGGGTTGAAGATATCCTGTCGATGCGCTGTCAGAATAATGAACCCACTAAGGACAAAAAAGAATTCTACTCCTGAATCACCAAATGAGAATGGAACACTGAAAAATGGAAGATCAAAATATTTCTCTGCGGCAATTGTCTCGCCTAGATGAAATAGAACCACAGACACTGCTGCTATAGCTCTTCCTGCCTGTAATGATTTGTACATATTGCGTCCTTTATGGCGCCCAACTAGATATTCACCAGCAGATCTGCCGGATAACACTTTATCTGCTCTGAGACTATCAGGCAGATCTGGGGGATAATACCCAGATTTTAAGGAATTCAGCAGAAATTTTGCAGGTTAAGTCTGAGAACTGGGGATGTTATCCATCATATCTGATAGTTAATCCTGGTAATGAGGGGGGCTTGTCCATCATTTTTGCTGGATAACACCCTCTACCCCTAGGGTTGATTCTCTATAGAGAGGAATATAAACTACTGAGGCAGCTTGTCGAGGTTTTGCTATGGGAGTGGAAGCACTGATTGAGCAACTCAAGACGATTCCTGACTGGAGAAGGGGAAGAAAAGTCCAATATCCCTTGTGGTTAATGTTACTGATGACGCTACTCGGAGTGATGAGCGGATGTAGTAGTCTCAGAAGCCTTGAAGACTTCATGAAACGCCACCAGCAAGAAGTTGCTGAACTATTTGGTTTAACCAAAGCAAAACTACCCAGCTACTCCACCTTGCACGACATGGCTCGGCATGTGGATGTCCTCAAGGTTGCTGAAGTCTTTCTCCAATGGGCAAAACAAGCCGTTCCACTTGAAGCAGGACAGGTGTTGTCCTTTGATGGTAAAGCATTGGCAAGTACCCTCCAGGATGCCCATGGCAGTCAACAAGATTTTGTCAGGGTGGTGAGTGCTTGCTTGCAACAGTGGGATTGTGTGGTCGGGCAGTTGAGCTTCCATAACGGCCAAACCAGCGAGATTACAACGGTGAGGGAGTTGCTGCAACAGTTGAATGCAAAAGGGGTGTGGGTCACTTTAGACGCTTTGCACACCCAAAAAAACGGTGGATGAGATTGTCGGTAGTGGCAATCACTACTGCATTAGCCTAAAGGCAAATCAACCGAAATTGTTGGAACAAGCTCAACATTGTGCTCAAACCCAAGACCCACTCAGTTCAGTGCAATCGTTGGATACTTCCCATGGACGGGTGGTGCAACGACGGGTGAGTGTTTTTCAAGCCCCTGTAGAACTGTGCCAAGTTTGGCCAGCATTAGCAGCATTTGCCCAAGTTGAACGTTCAGGCATTCGTCAGGGACAAGCCTTTGAGCGAACCTCATGGTTTATCCTCTCTCAAGTGATTGAGGCCCAACAGGTGGCAGATATGGTGCAAAGGCATCGGGGTACCACCGAGAACAAGTTGCATTGGGTTAAAGATGTGGTGCAAGGGGAAGATGCTTCCTTGATTTGCGAACCCAATTCTGCAACCTTGATGGCTTTATTGCGGTCTTGGGCGATTTCGCTGTTCCGTAAAGCAGGGTATGCATCCATTACGAAAGCCACCCGTTACTTTTGTCATCAACTCCCAGTGCTTCTTTCCTTCTTTTAGAGAATCAACCCTACACCCTCTACCCCGGGGTTATCTCGCATCGTCCCATGTCCCAACCTCAACCACCTCGTCTGCTCGATCAAGTCAGACAATCAATCCGGCCCAAGTATTTCAGCCTTAAAACCGAAAAATCCTATATTCACTACATCCGAGATTTCATCTTGTTTCATAACAAGCGTCACCTGAAAGGCA
>LUGL01000196.1 GCA_002796835.1 Elainella saxicola E1
CAGGACATTTAGAGCAGGAATTTGAGCAGTGGGGACCGAGAATTTTGGTGGTGCTTGACAATGCCAGCTATCACAAAAAACAGGCCATGCTCGAACAACTGGCAGTCGAATGCCCCAATCTGCAACTGCTGTTTTTGCCGCCTTACAGTCCAGATTTCAACTTAATTGAGTTGGTGTGGCATTCGTGCAAAGAGTTTATTGCGCATCGTTTATTTCAATCGGTGGAGGAACTTCACTCCTTGCTCGACAGATTACTCAATCAAGGGGAACTGGTGATTCAGTGGAAACGCAAAGTGAAGAACAAAGGCAATGCTCTGATCGCAGCTTGATGATGCAAACTAAATGTCGTTCAGCTTAACACTCAGAGTCTTTGATTTGTACTCTGCATATCTATCCCATAGAGCATCCAGAGATGGTTCTGCCTGATTGCTTTTTAAGGGGTTGGCTGAATTTGAGTGAGTCTGTGGCTTGTATTTTTCTAGCGTGAAATCAAAATAACCTGCCAGTATGTCTAGCTCAATCTGCCTAGCTTTAGATGTAGCAAGCTTTTGATTCTCAGGAGTGTCAACTACTCCTAAAGTTAAGTACTTCTGTTTACCTCCATAGAGTTGACGAGGCAACCGAAGTCTTAACCGTCCTTGAAATGATTCAATTCCAACGGAACCCTTTGATGCTTTCTGTTGTGCAGACATAGCGCATTACGGATGACTATGGTTTCCTCTGCTCTTTTTCATAATAGTCATTCCATAGTCAAACTCAGATTAAATAGTCAGAATTTGCTATTTTCTCTGAAGCTTACAGACCTATAAAAGACAAGAGCAAGAGTGTAAAAACCTTGCCCTGACTAAATCCTAGAGATCATATTCAAATGCCAGGAGGCGGACTTGAACCGCCGACACGAGGATTTTCAGTCCTCTGCTCTACCAACTGAGCTATCCCGGCTAGGCGCTTTCGAGCGCTTAACTAAGCTAGCAAATCGGGCAAGCTTTTGGCAAGCGTTACTTTTAAAATTAACCGATCGATCAGGCAAACCAAGCCATTCAAGGGGTTTCCTGTCGATGAATCTTAGCTTTTCGTCCGATCGCCACACTGCTAATTACCAGTCCGGCTGCACCCAGCGTCAGAGGTGTAATGGCTTCCCCCAAGAGCACGGCTGAAAACAGAATCGTGAGGAAGGGTTGAAACAGCTGCATTTGGCTCACCCTTGCAACTCCGCCGATCGCCAGTCCGTGATACCAGGCAAAGAAACCGATGAGTTGGCTGACCAGGCAGAGATAGGCAAATCCTAACCAGGCCCAGGGAGAGGCCACTGGCAGATGTTTGGCTGTCAGGAGAGTCGGAATGGCTTCAAAGGGAACCGAGAGCACCAAAGCCCAACAAATTACCTGCCATCCGCCGAGCTGCTGGGCCAGTTTTCCTCCCTCCGCGTATCCCAATGCAGCAGCAATGACAGCTCCTAGCAGCACCAAATTCTCGAACTGAAGTTGGTTTGCGCCCTGCGATACTGCAAAGCTCACGACTGTGGCACTGCCGATCGCGCTGGCGATCCAAAATAGTTTGGTCGGTCGATCGCCCGATCGCAACACCCCCGCTAAGGCAGTGACTAGGGGCAGCAAGCCTAAAACTACAGCTCCATGGGCTGCCGGTAGCCGTTGCATGGCCCAGGCTGACAGTAAAGGAAACCCCAACACAACGCCAAGCGAGACGATCGCTAAACTCCGCCATTGCTGTATCGTTGGCAGGGATTGCCGCGTTAACCAGAGAATAAAAACGGATAAAGTGCCTGCCACAACGCCACGGCCCAAGCCTACAAAGGTTGGATCCAAACCAGTTACGGCCAGTCGAGTCGCGGGCAAAGTCAGGCTGAAGCTGAGTACACCGAGAAAGCCGTAGAGGAGGCCGATCGTCTCTGGGTGAAGCGAGGAATTGCGCCAAAGGGAAAGCATGAAGACCTGTGCATGAAAAGTATTTTTAGCGTGACAGGCAGAGGGAGGTTCGGGAAGACACAGATAGCTACGATTTGACTGAAACAGATGGCTGTTCTCTCAGACGAACCAGAAGCTCTTGACAATCCTATGCTTTTAAAGAGCTTGCTTGAGACTCAGTACGGGACAAAACTTGCAAAAGGTTGTGAGGCAGGGTTTCATGAGAATTACCACATTCAACCAATGAAACCCTATGCATCAGGTTACTCTGATTCGTCAAACTTTGCAGCCCTACCTCAACTGGCATGGAGCCAGAATCACCTTCCTTGCCCTGTTTTTGGTCGCCCTCTTTCGCACCAGAACCATCAACTTTGCGGAACTGGCACTCGGCTTTCCTGGCAAAGCCAAGAGTGAATCGAATCGTAAACGCTTACATCGCTTCTTTCGGGACTTTGAGTTGAACTACTTCTGCATTGCCAAACTGGTGGTTGCCCTGATGGAGATCCCTCAACCCGGGACCCTCTCGATTGACCGCACCACCTGGGAGTTCGGTGACTGCTGCCATAACATCTTGATGCTAGGCGTGGTGCACAATGGAGTGGCCTTTCCCCTGTTATGGTGGATGCTGGATAAACGAGGGAATTCCAATAC
>LUGL01000197.1 GCA_002796835.1 Elainella saxicola E1
TACAAATCCGACGGATTGTGATTGAACTGAAGCAGGCAACTCGTCATGGTGATAAACAAGTTTCTGTGTTGACGAATTTACCGATAGCGTTGGCAGATGCATCAACAGTTGCCGATTTGTATCTGAAACGTTGGCGAATTGAGAATATGTTTCAAACTATCACCGACACATTTCACTGCGAATTGAATACGCTTGGTTATCCACGGGCTGCCCTGTTTGTGTTTTGCGTTGCCTTGGTGGCTTTTAACATTCTGGCAACGGTGAGAGCGGTTCTCCAGCAAGTGCATGGTGCAGCAGTGATTGAAGAGCAGTTGTCGAATTACTATGTGGTGGAAGACATCCAAGCCACCTGGCGAGGATTGGAGATTGCCATACTAGCCCAAGATTGGCAGGTGTTTAGGGCAATAGATAGTGTGGCATTTGCCCTGTGTTTACGGCAATGGGCAGAACGGGTCAATCTGCAACGGTTTCGTAAATCCAAACGAGGACAAAAGAAACCGACGACCAAGAAGCCGTTTGACCCAAAACATCCCCATGTCGCAACTGCTCGATTGCTCAATCCAGAATAGTACAAATATTCACCTTAACAGGGGTAGGTTATACACCTGTTCATCTTGCTTCACCCTGGGGAAGCTCAACCTCCTCAACCTCCTGAATTTCTGGCTGAGAGTTCATCTCAGGTTGAGGGGGTGCAATTTTTTTCTGTGGCTTTGGCCGAATGCAAGCTTGCTCCTCTTTTTGGCGATCGCGTCGAATTTTTTTCTTCTGGTCTAGGAATGCTTCGCGATCGCGCAACTCATCCAGCATAGAATCGTGACTAACAGCATTTCCTTGCGCACGAACACTTTGGCTTATGGCCTTCGCTTCATCTAAGGAAATCTGCTTACTTTCCAGCTCGTGAGTATCCAGATCTTGAATGTAGGCTGGCGCAAGAAAAATTTCCTTGATCCATTCCAGATGCGACTCTGACGGTTCGTACTCCGATGCTGTTCGCTCACTCTTTTGGCGATAGACTAAAACAGTGGTGATATCTCTAGGAGTAGGTGTCTATTCTAATTTTAAAACTGCTAGAATGCTTGTCAGCTATTCATTTCAGCTTCTAGCTCCAAAGGGATTACGATTATTGTTTAGCCTTTAGTGCAACTGATCTAAGTGATGCTAGTACCTTTGAAAGGCTACTGGCTTCTAGGTTTCAGTCAATTTCTGAGTTTTTCTCAAATTCGGCAGGAGGTCTTTTTTTAAGAAAAACTTGAAAATGCCTGAAACTCTCTATCATCAAGGTTCTCAACCACCTGAAGGTCAAAATCGTCAATCATCACAAACCTCGCAAAACTCTTTGCTAACCAGGGTTTCAGCCATCGGCAAAATTAAAATAGACAGCTACCTCTAGGATCGTATCGCAGCACAACTGTTTCTCCGGCATGAGCGGCAAGAGCATCATTTTGATATCTCCAATTTTCAATTGAATATATCCTCCTCGGTAAATTGTCCGACGTGTCTGTTTCATTAGGCAAAGATCCAACNTGGCGTTCTGGGATTTCAACGGGTTTCTTGAACAGCCCAGCTTCCCATCGATCAACACGAGTCTGATCCCCCATGCGGGCATCAAGCCTCCGGTTGTATCGATTAACAATGTAGGCAACGAAAAGCTGCTCTAACTCCCGAAGCGTTAAAGAGGCTTCCGTTTCAGCATCTTTTGGGCGATCCTGAACGTTTGACCCGGTATAACCCGGAAGGGTTGAGAAAAACTCTGTATTGAAGGTGCCAAAAGGACGTTCAACAATCCCACCTTCCGAAGGTCGATCGCGTAGGTAACAGGTAAACCCAAGCTGAACACCAATTTTCTCCAGGTGCTTCGAACGGAAGTCTTTACCCCCGTCAGTAAAAATATATTCAGGGGTCCCACAGGTAGGCCAGTCAACATAGAGTTTGTACTTTGAGTCATACTTTTTCGGCAGAATGGCATGACGCAAAGCCAAAGCAACAACGCTCGAACTGGGAGCATCGAAACCCAGGTTAAATCCCACAATGCAACGAGAGTAGGTATCAATTACCGTGGTCAACCAAGGCCGAGATAGTATAGCGGTTTTCAACTCAGTTAAGAACAGTAGCAACGATAGGTGAACCACCCTGGAATATCTTCTAAAGTCACAGCTTCTAATGCATCTGTAATTGCTTGATCTAGAGCTTCACGAGTCCGAGCAGATGCTGAACGTAAAAATTCTTTCACTTTCGACCAACAATTCTCAATTGGATTGAAATCAGGAGAGTAAGGAGGTAGATACACAAGTTTCGCTCCTGCTCCCTCTATTAATTCTCTTATCTCATCCGCTTTATGAATACTTGCATTATCCATCACCACACAAGCTCCAATCCATAAGTTAGGAACTAAAACTTGCTCTATAAAGTACTTGAAAACATCCCCGTTCGTTCCACCCTCTAACGTCAGTGCTGCTACAATCCCATTTAGACTCATTCCTCCAATTAGCGTCACGTTCTTCCCCGTTTTGCAGGGACGATCACCTGTAGCTCTCTCTCCTTTGAGCGCACGGGCATATAAGCGCACCATCATCAGATTCACCCCCGTCTCATCAATGAAGACCAAGTCCTCTGGACGTACCTCTCGCATCGTTTCCCAATACTCACGACGCAACGCTTGCACCCGATCACTTTCTGCTTGAGTAGCATGAAGTGTTTTTTT
>LUGL01000031.1 GCA_002796835.1 Elainella saxicola E1
GCAGGAGCAAACCCCAAGGCGAGGCAGACGGGTCAATATCATTGGCATTTTAGAGCCGGGTCAGCAGATGGAGTACGGCTTAGTGGTCGGCAGTATGACCAGTGCTCGTTATATCAAGCTGATGGACTGGCAAGCCACTCAAGCAGCCCGATGGTTGCAACGCACCGGCATGATTACGGTCATTGCACAAGATAATGCTCCCATTCATACGAGCCGTGCAGTCAGAGACAGGATTGCCATCTGGCAGTCCCAAGGATTGTATCTGTTTCATTTTCCCAAGTATTGCTCAGAGATGAACGAGATTGAGTGTGAGTGGCGACGGGTGAAGAGCGATGAAATCAGAGGGCAGATGTTTGAGGATGAGTACGATTTAGCAACTGCTGTAATCGAGGCAATGAGAAGGAGGGGAGAAAGAGCAGGATATCGAGCTAAGCGATTTGGATTTAAGTCACAGCGAATTATAGAGTGACATCTTAATAGTTCTTTGCACAACGCTGTTTATTTCTGCTCTACTACTTAGGTTCTCCAAGGAGCCAACTAGCAAAGTCGGCAGAGAAGTGTTCGGCTAGGAAGCGGCAGGTGTCGTCATACATGTATGAATTTCATAACCTGTTGTATTGATTTGAGTGAATTCAATTGTAATGGGCATAACTTCGCCTGCCCCACCCCAAAAATCCGATCGCCCAATTCTCACGATTTATTGACAAACGATCGCCTACGCTTGTGTCCGATCGAACTTTCCTCTATTCTGAAAAAGCTGGATTTATTTTTGCCAGCAAGATTCGGCTTAAGGCATGGCGCTGACTATGAGTGCGAGCAACACCCATAATCAGCTAACCTGGCAATCTGATGTAGGCAGAAGGCAGGCTAGGGTTGATCTTAATCGATCAATCCCCTCGCTGGAGCAAACAAGTGGTCGGGGTACCACGCCTTAAGCTTTTCTTCCCCATAAACCCCAACAGCGAGGGAAATCATTATGTCTACAGAGTTCAACGAACTGCTGCCTGTTTCGCCTGTCGATAAAACCCAAATCTGGATTATTGGCACCCGTGAACAAGTCCTGCATACGATCAACGAATTCTATGTCAAACGCATTGCAACGGATAGAGTGAAGTTTACGCCGATCGTCCCAGCCCCATTTGCCGCCGGAAAATATATGACCGTTCTTGAAAGATAGATGACAATCATCTGAAATCTTTCTCCTTGCACAATCACCCGCTCGCAGATCGATCGCAAGCTAACGGAGTCAAATTCACTAAAGTAGGCTGAAACTCACCAGTCTGCTTCAGCAGACTGGTACCATTAGCGCGCAGTTTACTTGCGGGCTTGCGGGCGGGACTTTATCGGATGGATATGAAGCATTCGATCAACCTAAATCCCCATCTTGCACTTCAGTAAGCGATGATGTGAAGGGACAGTGTTTAGCGATCAACAACCGATCCATTCACTGACCTTCCCAGTGCTAAGCTTAACTGTTGAGCAAATCCTAGCGGCTGGGGAACTCGATTCACTGTAGCAAACCGATCATTCAATGACCTTAGAAATCACAGCAGAAACCCCAGTCATTCACACAGATAGTCAAACCGTTAGCCAAAACTATGGCGATCAGGCCATTCAAGCAGCCGCAGCCGAACCGCTAGAGTTATGGCCCAACCCCGCACCACACAATGATTACTTGATCCATATTGAGCATCCCGAATTCACTGCCCTCTGTCCCCGCAGTGGCTATCCTGACTTCGGTACGATTGTGGTTGATTATTATCCCGATCGATCGGTTTTGGAACTCAAGGCATTCAAGTTGTGGATCAACGCTTACCGTGACCAGCGTATTTCTCATGAAGCCGTCGTCAATCAAATTGCCGATCGATTTTGGCAGGAAGTTCAGCCCAAACAGTTGCGAGTCATTGGTGACTTCACGCGCCGGGGCAACGTCAAAACCGTGATTTATGTCAACAAAGGCGAGGAGCGCTTCCCATACTCTGCTTATACTCCCAATGTTTCCTGAAGATTACCTTTAGGCTTGTTCTCCTCTTTTTTAGCTATCTTGTATGCACAAGTGATCAAACCTCGCCAAATCACTGGCGAACTGCCCTTCCACAACGGTTTGCAGATGTAATCGGTTGAGTAACTTTTCTAAAGTGGCCATCACGATCGTAATTTTCCAGAGTTGCGAGATTGAGAGAAACCATCAAAGTCCCCCAGAATTGGAGGATCTAGGGGGCTAATCAAACACGAATCCTAGCTGCTTTTCACCAACTGTTCGATCGCCGCTGCTTCAGTGGGTAATTCTGTCGTCAACACTTCATTTCCAGCTTCAGTGATCAAAACATCATCTTCAATTCGAATGCCGCGTATATCTTGAAATTGCTCTAATCGTTCCCAATTCACGACCGATCGATATTTCTCCCGTCGATCGGCATCATTTAAGATAGCCGGAACTTGGTAAAAACCAGGTTCGATCGTGACTGCCATACCGGGCTGCAACGGACGATTCAGCCGCAAATAGCCCAACCCAAATCGATCACTGCGAGTTCGACCAGCAGCATAGCCTGCCAGATCGCCCAGATCTTCCATATCATGCACATCCAGGCCCAGCAAATGGCCGACGCCATGGGGAAAGAACAGTGCATGGGCATCCATTTCCACCAGGTCGGCAGGTTGGCCCTGCAAAATTCCCAAATCTACCAACCCTTCTGCTAATACCTGACAGGCTAGCAAATGGATCTGCTGATATTCAACACCGGGAACTGCCGCCTGAATACAGCGATCGTGTGCAGCCAGCACCACATCGTATAGATCGCGTTGGGTGCCCGAAAATTTTCCCGTCACTGGCCAGGTGCGTGTCACATCCGAAGCCCAGCCCATCTCGGTTTCCGCCGCCATATCGGCCAGCAGCAAATCGCCTGGTTGGATCGCATGATGATAATGATCGTTATGCAGCACTTCCCCCTGCACCGTGACGATGCTGTTGTAAGCACAGGTCGTATTGTGAGCTATCACTACCTGCTCCATTGCCGCCCGGATTTCTGCTTCGGTTTTAGCCTGAGGGGTGGCCGCCATGCCTGCTTGATGCGCCTGGATCGTAATTGCCGCCGCTCGACGCATTTCTGCGATCGCCCAATCATCCTGAACCAGCCGCAACTCGACGATCGCGGTAGCCAACGCCAGATCCATATCTTGAAGCTGATTTGCCGGGGTCATCATTCGATCGAGCAGATGAGACTGTTGCAGTCGCGTGGCGGCATCGAGCACGGGAATCGTTGCGGCTCCTGCGGCAAATCCCTTTAATCGGCTAATCGGATAGGCTGCATCTGCCCCCATCGTTTCAGCAATTTGATCTCGACGGGGCCGATCGCCATGCCACAGCAGTTCTGCGGGCGTTGGATCATCCATGAATAATTCCAATCGGCCCGACTCTAACCGAATCACGGCATTGTAGAGCGGCAGTCCGGCAAAGTAGAGAAAATGACTGTTGGCCCGATAGGGGTAAGTGTTGGCCGGAAAATTGCGTGAGCTGGTTTGGCCCGACCAGAGCAGTACCGGAAAGGGAATCTGGGCGGCTAACTTTTGGCGACGCCGCCGCAGGGCATCCGAGAGAGAAGCAGGGCGATCGGTTTGGGAGAGCATAGTTCTTGAAAATTGCGTTAGAGGGCATCCTACTACCAGGCTTTAAGCAGGCGAATCAGCAGGTCAATCTGATCTCGATGGCGATCGCTTTCCAACGGCGGTTCATCGCTCCAAAACTCTCCTTCCGGAAAAATACATCCTGTGAGTCTGACTGCACGGGCTGCAGCAGATTGGGTGGAACTGGGGTATACGACATGGTTCCCGCTCAGAACAGCATGTTTCTATGGTACTAGAGATATTGTGAGGCAGTGAATGCCCCAGTGTGAGCGTCTCGCTCACGGATCTTGAAACCATTTGCGTCTCGCTCACGAGCCATATTTAGGTTTGCTAGCAGAAAGTTAGGCCATCTGGCAAACCGGACAGTAATACAGACGGCGTCCGGCCAGCATTTCTTTGACGATCGCAGTACCGCACACATAGCAGGGTTGATGCTGTCGGCCAAACACAAAGTGACGATAGTCTTGACGGCGTTTTCCTTGTGCTTTCAAGGTCTGAGCCAGTTGTAAATCGTTCGTGATGCCTTTGGAAAGATACGATCGTTGGGTAATGGTAATCGAAGCTTCAGCTAGCTGGAGAATTTGTTGATCGGAACAATGCAGGGGACGTTGTAGGGGATGAACGCGAGCCACAAACAAAACCTCACTGCGCAAATAATTGCCTAATCCGCAGAGGAAATGTTGATCTAACAAAAGGGAAGCCAACTGACGCCGCCGAAATTTGGGATTGGTAAAGCGATCGGCTACTTGAGCCACGGTCGTTTCGCTATCCAGCACATCGGGACCGAGCTGGCTGAGGAAGGGATGATGGGCCACAGCAATTTCATCTAACACTTCAATATCGGAAGCGCTGTAGAGCAGAGCAGACTTCTTGACGTTATGGATGGCCAGCCGCAGTTGCCGAGCAGTTTGGGGATAATCATGGGCTTTGCGCACCATCCAAATGCCATAGAGCTGATTGTGGCTATAAATGCTGAGTTGATTCTCAAACCGAATCAGCATCGCTTTCCCCTTGGTTTGCACTGCCGTGATTTCGCGGCCTTGCAGAATCGATTCGTAGGGTTTGAGATGGGCAAAGGCAAAAAAGACACTGGTGGTGGGACGATGGGCGATCGCTTTAGCAATTTGATCGGCAGCGCGTCGAATTTCCGGACCCTCTGGCATGGTGAAATGATGAGTGCAAATGATTCCTTTAGCCTACCAGACCCCATCAAAGCTGTGCCCTGTGACAGAAGGCATTCACTGCCGTATTTGTTAGCTTGGCTAGGCAAAGTTGCAGCAAAGTGCGGATGGTTGATTATGGAGATGGATCCCTATCTTTGGGAGTTGCTGATTATTGGGTTACTGTTGCTTTGCGTCACGATGGGATCACGCTGGATTACCCGTCTCCCTCTCTCCTATGCGCTGATTTATTTAATTGTGGGGATTCTCTTGGGACCTTACGGGGTTCGCATTGTCAACTTGGAACCTGACGCTGATTTTCTAGAGCGATTAACTGAAATTGTCGTGTTGGTGTCGCTATTCGCTTGCGGCATTAAGATGAATCGTCCGCTCAATTTTTGGGCATGGCATTCCACCGCACGATTGATCGGATTCCTGATGCCATTATCGATTGCTGCGATCGCCGTTCTCAGCCACTTTGCATTACACCTCAACTGGGGAGCCGCGATTTTGTTAGGTGCGATTTTGGCTCCAACCGACCCGGTACTGGCCTCTGAAGTACAGCTTTCCCATACGGACGATCCGAACGAATTGCGGTTTGGTCTCACTTCGGAAGGGGGATTGAATGACGCGCTAGCATTTCCATTTGTTTATTTTGGCTTGTATTGGTTAAATCACGATCATTGGCAAGATTGGTTTGGAGAATGGCTGCGGGTTGATTTATGCTGGCGAATTTTTGCAGGAATATTGGGCGGCATTTTAGTCACCAAAGTCATCAACAGCATGGGTAAACGGTTGCGCCATCTAGGCAGCATCGAAGAAGAAATGGAAGACCTGATTGGACTGGCAACGATTTTGTTGGTCTATTCAATCACGCAATTGATTCATGGCTACGGATTTCTGGCGGTTTTTATTGCAGGTGTCATGGTGCGCCGCAGTCGATCGCTCGATTTTGAAAAGAAGTCTTCCCAATTACACTTCACTGCATTGCTGGAGCGATTGTTGGAGATCGGCACGATTTTGCTAGTGGGCACGATTTTGCGTTGGGATGCTTTCCTCACGTTTGGTGGACAGGCTTTATTCGTTGCGGTTGTCCTGATCTTGCTGATTCGTCCGATCGCCACCTGGATCAGCACCCAGGGGGATAATCTGCGGCCTGCCACACGACTGTTATTCGGCTGGTTTGGCATCCGGGGAGTTGGTTCGCTTTACTATATGGCCTATGCGTTGAATGGAGGAATTCCCGAAGACATCGGTGCCCAATTGAGCTGGATTACGGTTTTTACTGTGTCGCTATCGGTGATTCTGCATGGTATTAGCGCCACGCCTTTAATGAAATGGTATGAGAAACGATTTGGCGCAGAAAATCGACTAGAGCCGGAGACACTAGAAGCCGAGCTAGATGAGGATTTGCATTGATTTGATACCATTCTCATGTTTAAGCCTCGCCTCGCCAACGTTGCTCCTCGCCCACTTGGGTCAAAAATGCTTTGATCTGTCTTTGATAAAGCGCCTGGTAATCCGGTAAAGCGAGCTGTTTGATATTCACGCCAAAATCACCCGGTCTACCTTCCAAAACAGAGGCAACTTGTCGATAAATTTTTGGATAGTAGTGGTTGCCGTCGTAGGTATTATCAGTTCGCGTGGTTACGACAGAAGGAACTGCAAAGTCGTACATTTGATCGAACAAAGCAGCCACTTGATAAATTCCAGCTAACTGGCACTCTAGGATATTCGGTAAGTAACTGTTGTTGTAGACAAACCAGGCTGAGACGGGTGCGATGAAGCCAACAAACTGAGTGTTGGGGAAAATTTGCTTCAACTGCTGATAAAATCTGATTCGTTCTGGATCGCAAGATTTGAGCTTTTCTTGCTTCGAGAATTCTGGCTCATAGGTGGGAATATCATCGGATAGAATGCCGCGAAAGGTCTGATCGTACAATCGGGCAAATGAGTAATCTTCTGTCAGGGTTCTAAGTGAGAGTGAAAACGCATCTGCTGAGAAGAAATAGGTACGATACCAGGGAGATGGATCGGTGACAGCCGGATAGGTACGGGGATTGCGACGGCGATCGAATGCGTCTAATTCAACTTCCAGATAGAGCTTCTGAGGTTCAATGTCTTTGTCTTTCAGGTATTGGGCATAGTTGACAAATTCTTCCAGTTTGCCGCCGCTAAAGGAATAGTTGAAGCAGCGATTTTGCTGAAGCTTAGTTGTGTCGAATAACGTACTTCTGGAAGTTCCCAGCAAAATACAATCGTATTCTCTAGAATGATTCAGGAAAAGGTTCGTCTTGGCAATGCGCTCATTCCAGGGAGGGTTGATATGTGTGGCTTGATTGCCGCCGTGATACCAGAGTGGATCGATCAGCCAATTAATAGCGCCTACAATCAGCAATAAAATCAGCACGGTCAGGCCATAGATGCGCAGATAAGCTTTCATAACGACCTTCCTTAAAACTCAAAATAGAGAAATTCGCTCACCTTGGCCAGATTTAGCAGCGCCGCGACAGTGAGAATGCCGCAGAATACTGCCCAAAATGCGTTGGGTCGCCATTGCAACAATTGACCAATACGACTCCCAAAGGTGGTGAATTCTGGTGTGGGACTTAGCGTCGGACGATGTTGGATCAGCCATTGTTGCGTGTTGGGCATCAACCAGACGAACAGCAGTAACGCTCCAACGGTCCGCAAAGGCACGATCGGATCAATAGATTCTGCTTCTTCCAGTCCCGCAATTTCGATCGTAATGTTCGGCATCAGGTCATTAAATTGCACGCCTAACGGCTGTAAGAAACCGAGAGTATCTGCCCAGTCTTCCGGTAATGAAAGACCGTTGAATCCAGTCATACTTTTGAGTACGGCGATCGCGGTGCCAAAGCTATCAGCCCGGAAGAACACCCAGCTGATGGTGACGAATAGAAACGTAATCAAACTGCTGAGCACGCCCCACTTCGATCGCTGCGTTAAATCCTGCTTCAGCCCCTTTTGCCGGAAGGTTCGCCAGCCATGATTAACGGTGAGATAAACGCCATGCAGCCCGCCCCAGAACACAAAATTCCAGCCTGCGCCATGCCAGAGTCCGCCCAGCAGCATCGTGATCAGTAAGTTAAGGCTGCGCCGCAGTTCACCTTTGCGGTTACCACCCAGTGGAATGTAGAGATAATCCCGCAGGAAATTTGAGAGGGTAATGTGCCATTGTCGCCAGAAGTTGACGATGTTCTCCGCTTTATAAGGCGACGCGAAATTTGCAGGCAATATGAGGCCGAACATTCTAGCAATGCCGATCGCCATATCCGAGTAGCCGGAAAAATCAAAGTAAAGCTGTAGCGTAAAGGCCAAGGCTCCCAGCCAGCCTTCCACAAAGGTGAGCGATGTCCCGCTAGCTGCCGCATCGAAAATCTGATTGGCATAGGGAGCGACCTGATCGGCCAAGCCCATTTTCTTGAATAGGCCGATCGAAAACATGGTTAAGCCGATCGTCAAATTCTCCCAATTGAACTGTGAGAAATGGGGCTGAAAGTATTGGGGAATAATCTGGTCAATTTTCAGTAAAGGACCAGAGATCAGGTAGGGAAAGCAGGTGATGAAGGTGAGATACTCAAAAAAACTGTAGCTTGGGATTTTTTCCCGGTAGCGATCAACCAAATAGGCAATTTGCTGGAACGTGAAAAAGGAAATGCCGATCGGCAGAATGATTTTGCCCAGATCAAAAGCTGTGCCGGTCAGCGCTGTCACGGTGGACAGTAAAAAATCGGCATATTTGAAATATCCCAGCAGGCCCAGATTAAAAATAATGCCGATCGTCAATGCCACAGATTTAATAGCGGCCTGGGAGCGACCTATCCAAATGCTGACCCAATAGTTGACTAGAATCGAGGCCAATAACAGCAGCAGATTAACCGGATTCCAGAGGCTATAGAAAAACAGCGATGCGGCGATCAGCCAGACCATTCCTCCCCGAATCGAAGAGAACCGACTGGCTAGAAAAAATCCCAGTAGGGTAATCGGTAGGAATCCGAAGATGAACTCTGGTGAGTTGAATAGCATCTTGCGAAACAGGGCAGTGGAGTGCGATCGGCTCTCGGATCATACACGGGTTGCTGCTCAGAAGCGCAAAATTTCGCGATCGTAGGCTTCTGGGGTTGGTTCAACCTCCCAAACCAAGCCTTCGCCTGCTTCTAATGCCACGTCCACATAGAGGCGATCGACGGGCTGCATCGCTCGATCCTCATTGCCTGCAAACGGCTGCAAATCTTCCGTCAGTAATCTCAGCGTCACGCCCGTTGCTACCATTCCCGTTGGCGCAAGGCTGCTCAACTCAAACCGCCAAACGTTCGTAGCCGCATCTAGCTGCAACACCTGAAGTTCATAGCGCTGATTGGCGATCGTCAACTGTCGCGAAAAAGCAGTGGGACTTTCTGGGGCTTCGGTACTGCGGGAAGCAGCAAAACCCGCCTGATACTCCACCCGGCTCCATTGTGTCGCTAATGCAGAAATGCCAGATTGCAGCCATTGCAGCGGAGAATGCTGTTCCGGCAAGCCACGTCGCTGTTCTGCTAAGCGTTGCCGCCAGCCGCCATGGGAGATCAAAGCGGCCCAGCGATCGAAGGGAAGGGCGAGTCGAGGCATCACCAAAGTTGGATTGCCCAGCCGCTGGATCAGATTGGTCGCTTCTGGGGCCGTCAGAGCAGTCGGAGTCGCCACTTCAGCACGGGTCATTTCCGAGGCAAATTGCTGCGATAGCCAGAGGGCACTTAAATCGGGTAGAAGGGCTTCGCCTTCCAGACAGTAGCTGCGATCGATCCGATCGAGCTGAGCCTGCTGCTTAAGTTGGGCATGGGTGACAAAGCCTGCGACCCGCACCCAAGCTTGATCGGGATTGACCTGAACGGCTAAATAATAATCCGCGACCCAGTTGGGAATATCGACCCACTCTTGCGGAATGCGGATTTCGTCCAGATCGATCGTCTCGGTGGGAATCAGCACAATGCGGCGATCGGCCCAGGCGACTGCGGCCCCATTCACGAACTCCCAGAACAGCGGCAGGTTAGGAACTGGATGGGCAGATGGCACCTCTTCCCGCAGGTAGGGCAGCAAGGTCTGAAGGCAGAGCTGATTCAGGTAAGCATTCCACTGGCTGTTAGGTGTCGCGAACGATCGGCTTTGCTGCCATGCTTGGGTTTGACTGGCAGCGTCGATCGTCAGGCAGAGTTGGGTGGGGTCAAACAGGGTGGAATGGGATGTCATGTCGATCGCCTCGTCAATGCTGAGCGGCCAATGGTTTAGAGGTTGGATATTAGTCTAACGAGTCACGGGCTGGTCCACCACCAAATCCGGATGATGGTAGTGGGTTTTAAGCCACTCTTCCAGCACTGCACTCATGGCATTCAGTACGTCTGAGGTCGGCGTCTTATGCAGCTCGGCCTGACTCCACTGCGCCAGACGCTTCAATAAGGTTTCGCGGGCTTTGGTTAAGCGACGAGATACCGTATATTGCTTCATACCGGTCCGTTCAGCCATTTGCTGCTGCGTTAACCCATCGCGGTAATAGCACTGAATTAACTGCTGACTTTCGGCATCGAGTTGGGCGATCGCCTCCAATAAAACCGTCCCGATCTGTTGCTGCTGGGCTTGCCGCTGGGCCACCTCTTCCGCCTCAATCAAATCGCCAAGCAGCGAGGTCGTTTGAGAGGTTTCTGCCAAATCATCAATAAATTCGCCGCTATCCTGTCCCGGCTTGGGGGTATTAATCGATAGCAAACTGGGATAGAGATAGGCGCGAGCGGACTTGGCGCAAACGGCCAACCATTTTTCCAGATGCTGGGTGGTTGCGGCAGCAAGACCCGATTGATTCAGCCGCTCCTGATTATAGAGTTGGGCGATCGCTTCCCAGGTTTCCGGCTCCGGTTTGCTCAGCCTTTGACTCTGAGTTGCCTGCTGAGGCACATAGAGCGCCTTAAAGCAGCTCCAGGCCAGGACATAGCTGGCGATCGTTTCAGCAGCTAGACCGACCGTTTGCAGAGCCTCCACCAGGCGTTTCTGGCTGAGTTTGCGCAGCAAGGCCCAATCGCTACAAATATCGACTTCTTGTCGCTGCCGCAGACTCTCCCGCACCAAATTGTGAAGCGTGACGCTAGCGTAGTTTTTGAAGTTAAAGCCCTGCTGATTGTTGAAGCCGCGCAGTACCTTGTCGATTTGGGCGATCGCCATCTGAAACAGGTCCGCCAGACTGTACTGATGACTGCTGAAGCTGCTGGCTGTTTTATGGGCAACCCAATAGCAAGGTTCCTGCACATAGGCCGTCAGATGCTCACGCGCCAGTCGGGTTCTTAGCTCATTGCTGGTGTCAGCCTGCCAAACTTTATGCCAGTGCAGCGCCCAAAAGGTATCTGGCTGATCCGCAGTCTGGGCGAGGCATCGCTCCATATTTCGCCGCAATCGGGGATCCATGGCCCAGTTTTGGCAGCGATCGTGGTCAAATTCCAGGAAGGCGGCGAAGAGTTCAGTCAGGCTTTGACGAGGACGCATAGGTCAGAGAGGTATCAGTGACGGCGGCAGACGCAGGTTCATCAGCCAAAAGGGTGATCAATCCTGCTGGTTATAAATTCATGTCTGCTACTGCCTTATTCGGAAGAAATTGAATTTTTATGCAATCCTCTCCCCTAGAAAAATTGGAAGACCGATCAGAAAACGAGTTCAGCCGGTTAGGGACAGTTGAAATGAATTGTCTTGCAGCAATCGAGTGGCTTGAGGGGCTGGAATTGCCGGAGAAAACAAAAAGCCCTGCACATATTCACAGCCGAGCTTTTGCAGATGCAGCAACTGCGATTGCGTTTCGACCCCTTCTGCAATCACTTTCATGTTTAAGCTGTGGGCCAGGACGATGATGGATTCCGTAATCTTTAGACTTTCTTTGTTGTTAGAAAGGTCTCGGACAAACGATCGATCGATCTTCAGGTGATTCACGGGGAAACGGTGCAGGTAGCTGAGCGAGGAATAGCCCGTGCCAAAATCATCCAGGCTGAGTTTAATTCCCGTTTCGCTGAGCTGCTGGAGCCGATCGCCTGCAACTTCAGTGTTAGTAATCAACGAACTCTCAGTCACTTCCAGTTTGAGATGATTGGGATCTACCCCTGTTTCCGCTAAAATTTGCTGGATGCGATCGATGATGTCAGGCTGCAACAGTTCCCGACCGGAAAGATTGACACTCACAAATTCTAGAGAACTCTCAGAAAACTCAGTTTTCCATTGCTGCATTTGACGGCAGGCTTCCGACAGAATCCAGCGGCCCAGCGGAATAATCAGTCCGGTTTCTTCAGCGATCGGAATAAATTCAGCGGGTGAAATCATGCCGCGTGTAGGGTGATGCCAGCGCAACAGGGCTTCAAATCCAACAATGCTGCGAGTTGCAATCGAGAGAATCGGCTGGTAGTAAAGCTGGAGTTCTTGGCGGTCGATCGCCAGCCGCAAATCGGTTTCTAGATGGAGCCGTTGCACCACCTGATCATGCATGACTGTATCGAAGACAGAATAGCGCGATTTCCCTTCTGCTTTAGCACGGTACATGGCAATATCGGCGTTGCGCAAAAAGTCTTCTGATTGGGAGGAACAGTGATTATTCAACACAATCCCAATGCTGGTGTTGAGAAAGATCTCATAGCCATCCAAGTTGAAAGTTATGGCCATGGCATCAAGAATGCTTTCAGCTACTTTGATCGCGTCAGTTAAATCGTGGATTCCCTGCAATAAGATGGTGAACTCATCTCCCCCAAAGCGAGCCAAAAAAGCGTTTTCGGCAAGGCAGTTTTGCAAGCGATAGGCAACTTCTTTAAGTAGATGATCGCCCTGCTCATGGCCCAAACTATCGTTGACGAGTTTGAAGGAATCTAGATCGAGTAGGAATACGGCAAAGCGATAGTCGGGATGATGTTGAGATTGCGTAATCGCTGATTCTAAGGCTGGTATAAAGGCAGCACGATTGGGTAGACCCGTGAGCGTATCGTGAAAGGCTCCATAGCGCAACCTTTCTTCGGCTTGCTTTCGCTCAGTAATATCTTGAAACGCCACGATCGCATAGATAATCTCTCCCTGGTGATCGTAAATGGGTGTCCCAGAAATTTCGAGCGGAATGCGATGGGACTGACAGTCTAATTCGATATCATCAATGGTCGATCGATCACCTTGAAGGGCACGAATACTGGGCAAGCGTTCGATGGGATAGGGATGTTGAGTGCCAGCTAGATAGGTGCGTTGAGGCGCAGCGTGCAGGATACCTGTTTCCCCAATCAAAATCTCTGGTGCGATGGTTCCTGGCAACAGATCATCCCCTAACAGCTCGCGCGCCCGTTGATTGGTATAGTGCGTGCTTCCCCAGCGATCGTGAACCCCTACTGCGATCGGCATCGCTTCCAGAAATTGCCGTAAGCGACGTTCACTTTGTAACAGGTCGGCATGTTGCTGCACGAGTTGCTTGGTTTGGGCATAGCTACGCAATGCTTCGCGAACGGTGAGACAGAGATCGGTTTCATCCCAGGGTTTAGCAACATAGCGATAGAGGCTAGCCGCATTGATCACGTTAACCACAGTTTCCAGACGCGTCTGTCCCGTTAGCAAAATTTTGAGCGTTTCTGGATATTGGGAATGCAGCTGAATCAGCAGTTCGTCACCGCTCATTCCTGGCATAATTTGATCGCAAATGACTAAAGGAACATTCATTCGCGCATCAGACAGTTCGTTGAAAAGTTCTAATGCTTCTTGGCCACTTTCCGCCAACTCAATCTGATACTCAGTTCCCAAAAAACGAGTGAGCTGATCTCTCAAACTGATGAGAACCAGACGTTCATCATCAATACAAATAATAGTTCCCTTACTCATCAATCTTCTCTAACCCCGATCGAATGACGTCAATGAGGGTTGCTTCGTCCCAGGGCTTTGGAATATAAGCATGTAGACTAGCGTGCTGACGCGCATTTTCGATAGCAGCTTCATCCGCTTGTCCAGATAGAAGCACCGTAATAATCTTGGGAAAGCGTTGATGAACTTCGATTAAAAACTCATCCCCTCGCATACCGGGCATTAACCAATCAGAAACAATGATCAAGATCTGAATTTGATCTAAACTCAAATCTTCAACGACCTCCCAGGCTTCTTCAACACTTTCAGCGAATTCATAACGATAATGTTCACCGAAGTGTTTGGACATTTGATCCCGCAAGCTTAGCAGGATAATTCGCTCATCATCAACACATAGAATTGCCTGATTGGTCATTGGGTCCTAAGTCTGCTATCATCGGTAACCACACGCTAAAGGTAGTATGCCCAGGTTGGCTTTTTAACTCAACCTTACCTTGGTGCTTGGCAACAATCCGTCGAACAATATCTAGCCCTAAACCACTACCTTCGCCGATCGGTTTGGTTGTAAAAAACGGCTCAAAGATTTGGTCCTGAATTTCTGGAGGAATGCCAGTACCAGAATCTGTAATTTGAACCACCACATATTGATCGACCTGATCAACTGCGATCGTCAAATCTCCGCGATAATCCATCGCCTGTAAAGCGTTGTGGATTAGATTAGACCAAACCTGGGTCAGCTCTTCGGGATAACAGGGAACAAGAGGGATGCAGGCATAAGATTTATGCACTTCCACGCCTCGCTTGAGTTGATTGTAGTAGAGTGTCAGGATCGTGTCGATACCATCGGTGATGGAAGCCTCGATCAATTTACCAGAACTGTCTTGTCGGGCATAGTTTTTCAAAGCAAACACGATTTTGGCAGCCCGCTCCACAGCCAGCACAATGTTTTGACTGTTGTTCTGAATTGCTGTGAGATGATAGGCCGTCTCTACAATAAATTTACTATTTTCCAATTGCAGCAAGGGCATCCACCGATCGAGATCAGCCGGAATTCCCATTTTGCTCAGGTTGTCGGCCAACGCATCGGCATGGGCGATCGATCGATCGAGAAGCTGTTGCTTCAATTGTCGTCTGAGCTGGCGCTCTTCTCGAAAAGACAGCATTTCCTGGGGGTGTTGGGCCTGGGCAAGCAAGTCAAAAAATTCGTTGAGCTGTTGGGGTGGTAAGGTCTGGTAGAGATGGGGCAAGCAATGCAGACAATTTTCAACAGCAGCGGTGACATTGCCGATCGAGGCTCGAATTGCGCCAAGTGGCGTATTGACTTCATGAGCGATTCCCGCAACTAGCTGACCCAGCACTGCCATTTTCTCGGCTTGAATCAGTTCGGCTTGAGCTGCTTGGAGCTGCTTCAAGGTTTGGGTCAGCTCCTCATTTTTAAGATGAAGTGAAGCGGTCCGCTCCTCTACCCGTTCTTCTAAAGCCTGATTTGTGGCTGCTAGCGCGGCAAAAGAGGTGCGCAGTTGCTCAGCCATCCGGTTGAAGGAAATCGCCAATTCTCCCAGCTCGTCGCTGCTTTGAATCGGCAGAGTTTGGTCGAGTCGGCCAGCCGCAATCGCATGGGCCGCCTGGTTTAGCCGCAAAATAGGCCGAATCACCCAGCGCGTGGTTAAGATGCCGATCGCGATCGACAAAAGACCCGCCAGCGCACAAAGCAGGATCGTCAAATGGGTGTTTTGATTAATCCGGGTCATGAAATCCCTTTCGGGGACTGCAACCACCACCAGCCAGTCCAGGCCGAATTGATCTTTCCAGGGCATTACCTGACCAAAAATGCGTTCTTGATTGAGTTGTAAGATTAATTTGCTGGGATAGTGAATGGCGGCAAAGCTGCCATATTGTTGCTGAAGCTGGAGAGCAACGGCCTGAGTGAAAGAATCTTGGCTGTTGAGAATGTTGAGCCGCTGAATTTGATGGTCGATCGTTTCATAGGTGGCCTGCCTATCGTTGGTGGCAACAATCGTGCCGTCTCGTTCGATGATAAAAATGCGGGCATTGGGGCTGATCTCAAGCTTATGCAGAAATTCACTGACTCTGGACAACACCAAATCGACCCCAATCACCCCAATCAACTTTTGCTGCTGCAAGATCGGATAACTCGATGAGATCGAGAGGATATTAGGCTTATCATCCCACTGATAAATGGGGCTCCAGACCGGTCGTTTCGTTCGAGCGGCATCGGCATACCATCCTTCTTGCTGGATGGGTTCCGCAGGTTCAGGGTAAAGATGGCTTGAGGTGCGATTGCCCTGCCGATCGGTATTGTAGATCATCATTTGAGACAGGTTTGATTTCAGCGTCTCATTGATTAAGAACTGCCCGTTCTCCAGGCGCTCCACACCGATGAATTCGCCAGCTTCATTGGCATAGTCAATATAATCAACATCGAACACCTGCATCTGTTTCCAGAAGAAATGTCCAACCTGTTGAAAATCTTGCAAATTCACCAACCCAAGCTCGATCGCAGCACAATTGACTTGATTAATTTGATGGGGGCCAGCCAAGTAGCGATCTAAGTGTTGCTGAACTAAGTCGTTTGTGCGATCGATCAACTGATTGGCGAGATCGTTGACGGCCTGCTGTCCGTTGCGAAACGAAAGATAGCCTACCAACCCTACTGTCCCGACAATTTGCAGCACAAAAGGGATGATGAGCACATTGCGCAAACTCGATTTACCATGCCATTGTTTAGGAATGGTCCAATTCTGCGAGATGCGATTGAGCGATCGACGAACCATGACAGCAAATCTCAAAAGGCTTCTGCTGAGAGTGTGCCACGATAGATGCTAGAAGTAACAGCATACACGACTGATCAGGTGTTCTTTGGAAAGCAATTCGATTGTTGCTCAGGCATTCGATCATCGCTTAAGACTGCAACAGACGTGTGGCTTCGGCATGCATCAAAGCAATGTCAGGATCGCGCTGGATCGCTCGATAATAGCGTCGTTCTGCCGAGGTCCCTTCGATCGAGGGTTGCAGCATGGTACGGGCTTTTTCCAGCAATTCTTCGGCCTGGCCCAATGTCGTCGGCTCTTTGCTGTTCAGTACATCATCAATCTGAACAATGAATTGCGACATGGGACGCAACCAGTTGAACCAGTCATGCTCAATTACTAGCCGGAAAAACTCGCCGCTTGTGGGAATGCGCCCGTAAAACTGCTCATAAATCGCTTTTTCGGAATGGAGCAGCGCCTTGTGTAAACGCAACAACACTGCTCGCAGCTCTCGCAGGCGTTGAAAAGAGGAGTCTAGAGAATTTGCTGAGGTCATTAATCAAAATCAGGCGTATGAGGATGAACTTTTTCCATCTTGTCATATCTGGAGTGGGTTCATCCGGCATGAGCTAGCGGCGACGCAGAAAGCGTTTGTTGATTTTCATCCAGAGTTGCTGGGTCCGCAGCCGGGTGAGGTGCAGAGGGCTGAGGGCCGGGATAGGGGAAGCAAACTGAGGCTGATGATCGAAAAACTCATTGATTTCAGTCAAGATGATTTGAAACCGATGCAGAATGTTGGACGATCGGTATTCTTCCAGCAGTGCCGTTGGAATGGGGCGTGGCGGTGCCTCAAGGACTTGCAAAATGCGTTGAACATCATACTCTTTGGCATAGCCCGCAATTTTGTAGCAGTTAAAACCGGGATCAAGGTAGTCGGAGAGGCCGCCATTCACGCTGGAAAACACCTGACAACCGCAGGCCATGGCTTCTAATGGCTGCAACCCAAATCCTTCGCTCACTTTTTGCTGGGCCCAATATTCAGCAGAGTCGTACAAATAAACCTTGGCACGATTAAACAGACCTCCAATATCCTCGACATAGGAATCCACAACCTGCACCTGGCAATGTTGCCGCAGTGCCGGAATGAGCTGCTTCATCAAATACTCGGAGGATTTGCGAGCTTGGACCAGCACGTCAATGTCACGGGATTGATGGCGATCGAAAAACTCATCTGAGATCTGGTTGGGCAAATAGTAGATCAGCGAATGGGGAGCTTGCTGGCCCCAATACCCTNAACGTGTTGCGGCTAACGGTGATGATCGGCACATCCGCAGGCAGCTTCAAGCGATATCCCGCACTATGGGCATGGTAAATCACATGATAGGGCCGTAGCTGGGCCGCAAGTTTAGCCACGTCGAATCCCCAGCTCATGACAAATATGGCTTGTTCGATCGATCGATTTTGCAGCAGATCCGCCAGAAACAGCGTGTCTTTCTCCCGTTGGCGATAGGTCACAACCTCAGCCTCGCAAATCTGCTGGGCCAGTTTGAGGGTTTTTAATTCTGCCCAAAGACCACCACAGGCAAAACGTCCACCCAGACCCGGTACGAGGAAATATAGCTTACGCATGGGGTGCCCCTTCTCGGCAAGAAAGACAAACTCTCAAAACCATAGCTTGTCAGGGAGCTAGGAGCAACTTTGCTGGCCTTTCGTTCTACCTTTCGTTGTCATCCGACGTGAAGCGACTGCTGTTTGACGTATCAGGCCTTGTTGCACTCAAGAAAGTAACTTGGACAAAACCGCGTGATCCTTCTCATTCAATTGCAATCGACCATTCTCGATATCACGAATCCAGCTTTGGCTCTTGCCAAGCTTATCTGCTAGTGCTCTCTGGCTGAGTTGAAGCGTTTTTCTGCCTGCGGCAATTTGCTGTCCTGAAAGGGGGGAACTGGGTTGGGGTTGTTTACGTTTTTTTGACTTTTTCTTCGATCGTTTGGATACCTGTTGTACCCAATCTGCCGGGAGTTCAAATCCAAGTAAGCGGGCATTCATGAGTCGATGCCATTTGTTACGCGGAGCCGCATCCGTCAAGCGTTGATCCCGACCGCCATCGTTAGTCCAAAACTCTAATGCATCCTCGGCATCTTCTGGTACATCGGCTAACTTAACCCATAGAGGCTGAATTTCGAGAGGATAGGTTGATGGGTCAAAGATAGGTCGGAGTTGGTAGCGGTTGAGAACTTCGAGGTCACTTTCAAAGCACCGTACTAAACGTTTCCGTTCTTCTTGCTGCACAGACGCCTTGAGCAATCTTTCTTCTCCATAAGCGATTCGCATTAGTGTAGAAACTGTAATACGTTGCTCAATCCCCATTCTTGTTTTAAAAAGCAGCCACAACATCATTCTAGCCACTCCCTCATGTTGCTGCCAGATGGTCATGATGTTTGTCAATAAAGATTTTGGCAATATACCGTATTGATAAAATGTTGTTCCGTCTCTAGACCCCTGACGGTTGAGAAAGAATTGTGACCACTGTCCTGCTTTAACAGTGAAGGTGAGACCAGTCAAGTGTTTACATCCTAGATCGTCCTCCTGGAAATGATGTTGAACTTTTAGTAAATGCCACAATTGACTCTGGGGAATCGTGATCTGTCTAAATTTACCTTGAGGTAGCCAGTTAACAGTCACAAGCAATTGACAAGGTTGTTCCACGAGATCTTTGATCAAGGTTAATTTTGCTAGTTTACTTAAATCTTTCCGTTTCGTTAAGCCGAGATAGTCGGATATTTCCTGATCGCTAATCGTAAAAGTCTCTTCCCAGGGACGCTCTAGGGAAGTTGCATAAGCTGCATATATGAGATGCAAACATGCCGCCCGCATATCCCAGGAAGCGATCGTCGATTGAGCAGATTCCACATCTAGAACAGCAAGTGAATCTGGAGTATATGTATCTGCAACGCAGAGTGTGATTTCCCCTCTACCGCCGCTGACTTGCCGTCGATAACAGAGGTTGCCAGCCTGATCGGATTGCCAGGATAATGATTGTCGTTGTGCTAACACATTGCAAGCTTCCCAAATTACGATCGCAGAGGCAAACGAATGCGTTTTTCCATTGGGAAACAGTCGAGGACTTGTGCTAACTTTCGTATCAACCTTGCATCGGCCCTTCTTGGCCTGCAATGGCATTGGGGCATTCTTTAAGCAAACCGAAGAACATAAAGGTTGCTCATAAAATCCCTCGCAGTTATTGCATAACATTGGATCGATCCAAATTCTCTCACCGTCCTGCTTGATGGCATTGGTAGGACACAAGGGTAAGCAGTCATTACACTGAGTACAGAGACTTTTAATGGTATAAGCCATAGTCTTTGATTACCTCAAAATTGGTAACGTTGGCAGCGAATTTGCAATCTTAAGTTCTTTTACTTCTGTTCTAGTCGTTCAAGAATGATTTTGCTAACTTTAGAATTGGATAAAATTGAACTCTGAAAAATACATAAAATGCAAGAATTGGTGTTTTGACAGCGTCAAATGAAACACCAAAAGCTTTAGTAACCATCCATAATCTCTGCTGCACTTTAAGTTGATCGATTCAGTCAATAAATAGCTTCTAGTCGTTCTTTGCAAGAGCTTCAAAACCTTATCCCGGTGCTTCTCACGCATCAATCTATAAAGGTTATCTAATTTTGTTTTCCCAGAGCAATCAAAGCGGTATTGTCAGATTTTTCAAGATCAATTGCGGCTATTCAAATTCTTTTACTCGATCGTTAATTCCAAAGCTCTCTAAATTTATTTCTAGATGAGAAACAATTTTACTTTTGTTCAATAAGAGCTATTAAATGATTTCTTAACGATTCTTGAAAATAGAAAAAATAGATTTTGAAGATCTGGATTTTCTACAGTCTTAGAATTTTTCATTAATTAATTAATCTGATGAAATTCAAACCATATTGGATTCCATGGGTGTGGTATCACGAAGCTTACCGACTGTGAAACTGGTGTCAGCGAAAGTTTTCGTTAAGAATGCTAGTCCCCTGACCCATAAGGACTCATTGTTTTAGCTAAGTAATACCGACACCCTACCCTTGTCTCCTGCTCAAACTCAATGTAGATAGTATTTTGAGCGATTGAGTACATAAGCAATTGTTGATCAGCTGATTGCGGAGTGAGATGAGCTTGCTGACTAAAAAGGATCTGATATAAGCATAGAAGTGGCATGCATCATTGCTTTGACTCATTCGATCGGAAAATTGCTGATGAAACAGATTCTTGCTCTAAATTTGGCTCTACTGAAAAGTGAGTCATTACTGCCGGTTCGGTTTGAAATATAAACACGACGGTAACGTCATGATGGGCTGGAGCACGATCGATTTATTTGTGATTTAGTTTTGTCGGCTTGCGTTGCTGGAGGCGATGAATGATGCAATCCCATATTCGAGAAACGACAACTGTGGCTGAATGGGTCTCATTGATGTCTATCAAGACTCGTGAACAGCCACGTCATTATTTTGATCCAGAAAAGTTAGAACAATTGGTGCAGTCCATTGCCCAGCATGGCATTTTGGAACCCTTGCTGGTGCGCCCTTTGGCAACCGATCAATATGAACTGGTGGCAGGCGAAAGACGGTATCGGGCTGCTCTCAAGCTTGGTCTGCCTGAGGTGCCAGTTGTGATTCGCCAGCTCAGTGATGATGAGGCAATTCAATTAGCGCTGATCGAGAATCTTCAGCGGGAGGATCTCAATCCTATTGAAGAAACAGAAGGTGTTTTGCAACTGCTTGCCTTCAGGTTGAAGATGCCGGTCCAAGCTGTTCCAGCCTTGCTCTATCAAATGAAAAATGCGCTGGAGAAAGAAACGGATGCCAGGAATAACGTTATTCCTAAATTCAGATCAGATCAAACATTAGAAATCCAGTCCGTTTTTCAAGATTTGGGACTGATGAACTGGCTCTCATTTACTTGTAATCGCTTGCCTTTGCTGAATTTGCCCAACGAAATTTTGAACGCTATCCGCTCTGGCAAGATTGCTTACACCAAAGCACTAGCGATCGCTCGTATTAAGGATGAAAGTCAGCGCCGAACCCTGCTTGATCGAGCCATTGACGAAAACCTCTCCCTCAATCAAATTCGAGCCTACATTAAAGCTATCAAACCCCAACCAAATCTGCAATCGCCTCAATTTCTAGTGACTAATCTGTATCGACGATTGCTGAAGGCAAAATTGTGGGAAGATCCGCAACGGTGGACAAAAGCTCAGGCATTGCTAGCTGAACTAGAAGCTTTATTGGATCAAGAATCGCAAAATCATATAACTTGAAAATTAAAAGAAAATTATGGACATATTAAATCAACAAATTAAAATATAGTATTTTATAATGAACTACCCCGCCGCAAGCGGCTATCCATTACGCAAAAGTTGCTGAAGTGATGATGCAGCTTAGGTTTTGGCTGCAAGTTGCACCCCTTCAAGCAAATCATATAACTTACTAATTCCTCTCCAGATCGTTTTCAGTCCAGGTTCATCACTCTGACTGCCCATAAAACCGCCCAGCCTTGCAATCCAACGAATTGCTTGTGCAAACGTCGGTGGCTTCTGACTGCGATTTTTCGGCTCGAATTTGCGCCGCAACAGTCGCCACTCTGCCCGACTGAGGATGCACTCACAAGATTGCTCAGGCTGCAATCGTGCCTGGTAGGTCAGCCACAAAATTCGAGTGGCAACAATCGAGTAGGTTGCTAAGGCATTGGTCAATCGAGTCCCACTCGATAACTGCAACGCTTGAATCTGACAACCTTGTTTGAGGGTGAAATGAAACCGTTCTATCAACCACCGGTAACTATACCACCTCACACATTGCCAAGCCGCTTCCACCGACTCAATCGCCAAGGTGGTTAATA
>LUGL01000198.1 GCA_002796835.1 Elainella saxicola E1
TCAACCTACTGTGAGGCTTTGTAAGGCTATGCGGGCGATTTGCTACAATGAGGAGCTAGAAGCACTATTACCATCAATCGTGATGAAACGCTAAGGCGATGACTGCACTGACCTTACCCCTCAAAGTCGATCTCAAGCATGTCAATCTCACAGATGAGCAGTTTTACCAACTCTGCATCAGCAATCCTGACCTCAATATCGAACGTAGTGCGGTAGGAACTCTGATTTTTATGTCACCCGTGGGCGGAGATAGCGGCAACCGAGAGCTAGAACTTGGAATTGATCTGGGAATTTGGAATCGGAAAACCAAGCTGGGGAAAGTTTTTAGCTCCTCCACCATGTTCAAATTGCCCAATGGTGGCAGTCGATCGCCCGATGCAGCCTGGATTGAGCTATCTCGCTGGCAAGCCCTCACGCCAGAGCAACGGCAAAAATTTCCGCCGATCGCCCCCGATTTTGTCATTGAGCTGCGTTCTCGCACTGATGACCTGGTTACTCTTCAAGAAAAAATGCAGGAATATCTGGATAGCGGCGTTCAGCTGGGCTGGCTGTTTAATCCGCAAGATCAGCAGGTAGAAATCTATCGGCAGGATCAAGATAAGGAAGTCCGTGCGTTGCCCACTCAGCTTTCTGGTGAGGCCGTGCTACCTGGCTTTGATTTACAGGTCGAGCTATTTACAGACTGATCGGCCAACTAGAGTCCATTGCCGATCAGAATAAACGGTGCCCAGTAGTAAGGATGGGCATAGTTTGATGTAGAAGTCGCTCTAGCGATCGATCGGCCTTCACCATCAGGGGTTGGAATTAAATCGGACCGATCGGCTCGAGTGTTAGGAGAAATCGTTCCTGATAGTAAATGTTGCTGGGCTTTTTGTAAGGCTTCAGCTTTGGTCATGCCTTGCGCCAAATTGCGATAGAACTGCTGCATTAACAGGCTGGTACTGCCATCGTTGACCTTCCAGAGAGAGGCCATCACTGATTCGACTTGCTTGCTGAGAAAGTAGAAGCTGATTCCAGGTACTTCAATCCCACTCGCATCAGGACCACCCACGCCCGTTCGACAGGCTGAAAGAACGACCAGGTGAATATTATCGAGTCCATAGTTGGCTAATGCTTGAATTCGATCGGTTCGAATTTCGCCATCCGCAGAGAGAATAAAAGAGTTCTCAGGTGGTGCTTCAAATTCGGCATGACTGGCGATATGCAAAATACGATGGTTAGAGAGATGATCGCGTAAATTAGAAAAGGTGAAGTTTGGATCTAGAAATTCCTCGCCAGGATAAACCCCTTCAGTATCACCTGCATCGGCTTTGATAATGCCATCAAGTTCACTGCGGACGTTATCCAGCGCGGAGAAGTTGCCAACGGGCATGGATAGCCCCATCGCCAGCACCGGATTTTCAGCGGGGTTGGCAGAAAGTCGATCGGTCGTATTGGTTAAACTTGCAGACAGAATTGTTGAAACCGCATAGCGTTGAATCAGGTATTGCTGCTGAGCTGAATTGTATAGCGCCGCCATTGGGATATAGCGCGTAGAGCGATCGAGCGAGAAAACCAGATGACGCACTTCTTCCGCCTGAATTTCAGATTCCAGAGGTCTGATCAACCAGTCATAGAGTTGGCTCGCGGTTGCCTGGACTTCTTCGATCCGATGCACTGGTCCAGCCGGGGTGGCATCTCCCAACTGTTGACGGAATTGATCAACAGTCCGCCACAGCGTTTCTTGATCAACACTGGTTTCAAACGATCGGAAAATCACGCCCTGTTCGCCTGCTCGAATTGCCAGCAGAATCCGAACTTTGTCTTTTAGCACGAGCGGATAGATCAGCACAGTTCCCGGCTCAGCCGTGACAATTTGGCGTGCCGTTGCGTCTAGAGTGTCGGAGGTGAGGGAACCCGGATCTTGGGCAAGTCGCTCTTGCAGAGTTTTGCGAAAACCGTTGATGTCTTGATTAAATGCGATCGTATATGCGTCGAATTGATCGCGGAGTGAACCGAGATTAGAACATTGAATTTGTTCGCAGTCATAGAGCTGTTTGGCAAAGCCGGTAAAGCTGTCAAATTTTTGAAGGATAGTCTGCTCTGCCTCTAAGACCAGTACACCAGAAGATGGGCCTGAAGCAGCACTACGAGTAAACTCGCGCAATTCTTCCAGCTTCAAAAGTTCCAACACCTGCTGTGCTTCAGACAAACGACCTTGGGAAATCAGCAGATCGGCGAGTTCTCGATAGCGATCGCTCACAGTTTCGGTGTAGGATGCCTGCTGATCGCGCGATAACGTTTGCAAACCTCGTCGAATCGCTTCAGTGAGATTGACGGATTGCTTGTAAAAGGAAATCGCAACTTCAGGTTGATTTTGTTGGTTAAAGACTTTGCCTAAATTTGCCAAAGCCTCAGCTTCTGTCGCCCGATCACCAATTTCCTTAGCAAGAATCAGTGATTGCTGCAATGCAGTTTGAGCTTCAGTAAGTTGATTGAGTTGAGTATATGCCTGACCAATCGATTGCAGTGTATCTGCTTCTAATGGACGCACGCCAATCTGACGCTGAATTGTCAGGGCTTGCTGAAAGTTGGATAGTGCATCAGCAGGTTGAGATTGACTGAGATATAGCTTACCAATACCCGTGAGAATCGTACTCTCAGTTTCAATTTCTCCCCTGCCTTGGGCAATAGTTAACGCTTGCTGATAGTTTTGTAGAGCTAAATCCGGCTTATTCTGTTCTTGATAGGCTGCTGCAATGTTGAGCAGGATACCCGTTTCCTGACTCCCTGCACCAAGCTTGCGCGTCAGATCTAGAGCCTGCTGATGGAAGTCCAGCGCTTGTTCATACTGTCCCAACTTACGATGAACTACACCTAATGCGTTTAGCGTCAGAGCTACATTTGCAGACTCACTAATTTCCTTTTGAATTTCAAGAGCTTGATTAGCGTTCTCTAGTGCTTTAGCATATTCTCCTTGACTAGCATAAGCTTGACTGGCTGAGAACAGAATTGCAGCTTTTTTGGAACGGGCATTGGATTGTTCTGTTAATAACAGAGCTTTTTGATATGTGTTTAAAGCTTCTGTGTAATTTCCATAAGCACGCTGTATATCGCCTAAGCTTAGCAGAAAAGAAATTTGGCCTGTATAATTCTTTTGGTCTAAAGCAATTGTCAATGCTTGCTGGACAAATTTTAACGCTTTAGCATAGTCACCCTGCTTACTATAAACTTTAGCCATATCATTCAAAACAATTGATTCGTTAGTAAGATTTTTTAGTTCTCGTTCTATGGTCAATGCTTGTTGGTGAGATTCTAAGGCTTTAATATAAGCCCCTTGATTAGCATAGATATTACCGCGAATTCCTAGAACAGCACTCATTCCAACACGACCTGTTTCAGCTATATTGTTCCTTAAACTTGTGAAAGTCTCAAGTAGGTTTCCCGTTGGCAACTGTCTCAACTTCTGGCATTCATCAAAGAGAGTTCTACCATCTGCATCAAGCTGTCTAAATGATTCTGTGTCAGGTAAGGCCAGAGCTCCACTAATGAAATGTTCCATCTCTGGGCAAGATTTCTGAAGTACTTCAAGTGTTAGTTCGTTAGAATATCTCTCATAAACGTTTTGATTTATTGTAAAAGCTTTTTGTAAGTATTCGAATGCTTTAGCATAATTACCTTGCCGTTGATGAATGTCCGCAATACTATAGAAGCTTGTTGATTCAGACATCCAGAAGTTATGCAGTTGGCTCACTTGCCAAGCTTGTTCCATCATCTCTATCGCTTTAGCATAATCTGCTTGAGCAAGTGAAATTGATGCCATGTTTTGCAGCGCTATTATTTCATAATAGGGTTGATCAGCATCACGCGCACGAGATAAAACTTGATTCAATACTGCTAACGCTTGGGCGTAACGCCCTTGAAAACGATGAATCCGCGCAATATCTAGTAAGGCACCAAGTTCCTTCTTTGGTTGATTCAGTTTCTGTGAAAGAGTAATAATTTTCTGATTGATTTCCAAATTTCTTTGATATTGAGTTGGATCACTGTATAAAAGTTCCAAGCTTATGTAGACTGAAAGTTCTTGCCAAAGTGCTACATATTCTTGTTCAGAATCTTTAGTTTTAGCAGCAATTGCTTGAGCATCACGAGCCGATTGGAGAGCTAAATCATATTGCTCCAATGTGTTATATGTTAGGCTGAGATCCCAGTGTGTATTAAAAATGCCATTAAGGCTAGATTGAATTTCATCATCATCCTTCAATTCTTGATTGATTTTCAGTGCTTGCTGATGATATCCAAGACGGTTTAAGTTCAATTCTAGTGCTCGCTCATAGTTTCCACTTTGATAAGCTGATTGAGCCTGTTCTCCATAAGCGTGAGCTATACCAGTCAAAGCTCTACCTTCTTGAAAACGATCAGGAACAGCACGGGCAACTTGCAACTCCTCTTGAAATACAGTGAGTCCCTGTTCAGCTAATTGGTGAGCTTGTAAGTAATCTTTTTGTTCTTCCCGAAGATTAACAGCTTGAAATAAATATGTATAGCCAATTGCGCTGAGTGCATAAATCTGATCAGAGTCTTTGTGTAACAACCGGTAAATCTCAAGCGCCTGTTTATAGCTTTCTAAAGCTTGAGCATATTGTTCTAAATTTCGATAAACTCCACCCAATTTATATAGCGTTTCCGCTTGGTTGTAACGATCGCCCTTCTCGCGATAAATTCCCAACACCTGCTGATAATAGTCGATCGCTTGGTCATAATCCGATCGTTCTAAATAAATCGCGCCAATTTCTGCGATCGCATCAGCTTGAGAAGATCGATTGCCTGTTTGTTCTGCCAGAGTTTGCGCCTGCTGATAGGCTGCAATTGCTTCGTCCCATTTTTCTTGATTGGTCAAGAGTGCTCCTAAAACAAATTGGCTCAGGATCTCCACCGATCGATTTTCG
>LUGL01000032.1 GCA_002796835.1 Elainella saxicola E1
CGTTCAATGCATTCCGTTTTCCCCACACCCTCTGGATAAATATCAACGTCGTAGCTTACGAAGTCAAGCTTTTCATCTTGCGCCCGTCGTCCCGTTGATTGGCGTCCCCGTTTCCCTTTGCCTTTTTGTTGGTCAACGCTATAGTTCTCTTTGAACTGAGGTGCTTTTGCGTCCTTGGATGCACCCTGCCGATGCAAAAGGTCTTTCAGATGTTTGTTTTCGGTTTCCAGTTCTTGATTACGCTGCTCTAGCTCTGCCACGCGCTTTGTCAGGCGATTAATCTCATCGCTTAGCCTTGCTAGAATAGTGCTAGATTCATCAGGCATCACAGCTTTGACCGAGCAACTTAAGAGCAATTGCTCTGAAACTTAGCATACTTTTGAACAACTTTCACCTCGGGGAAAATAGACAGCTACGTACGATCTACTTGCAAGCAGCAGTCTTAACGCAATGCTCAACTGCCTTGGTATTGGGGCTGGATGATGTGGATAGTTTATTTGAATTCCCGCAGGTTGCAGCTGGCTTTTTTGCCTTGCTGCGGAGTTGGTATGAAGAGGCGAACAGTTTAGAAATTTGGCAGAAACTGCGGCTGATCGTTGCCCATTCCACCGAGGTTTATATTCCCCTCAAACTCAATCAATCCCCTTTCAATGTTGGTTTGCCGGTGCGATTGCCTAATTTAACGATCGCCCAAATTGACCAGCTTGCGTTGCGCTATCAACTCCGTTGGACAACGGAAGCATCGGCAAAACTGTATGCGTTAACCGGAGGTCATCCCTATCTGGTGCAGCTCGCGCTTTATCACCTGGCAGATGCTCAACTGCAAGGAAACCCGCTTACTTTGACGGAGTTGCTCCAGCTCGCGCCGACCCAATCTGGAATCTATGCAAGCCATTTACGTCACCACTGGCAAATGCTGCGTACTGAGCCAGATTTGCTGAGGGCTCTGACCCAACTTTTAGAGGGATCAGCTTGTTTGGAACCATCCATCGCCTATCGGCTAGAGAGTATCGGCCTGATTTGGCTAGAGGGCAATTTAGCTCATATTAGTTGTGAACTCTACCGCCAATTTTTTCGCAGTTTGGTGCATCTAATCAACGGAGAGATCAGTGATAATCAGCAATGATCAGTGACAGGGCGTTTGTGAGGTTTTTTGCACAAACGATCAATTGACCTCAGGGTCATTTTAGGATGTCAACACCTAGAGCATATCTGAGAAATATCTGGGGAGTCCATACTTATATTGAATAAGCGTGTTTCCTATGTCCTATTACCAAATCGGGGGTAGCCTTCGCCTCAATGCACCTAGCTATGTGACCCGTCAGGCAGATGCAGAATTGTATAAGGCACTGAAAGCAGGGCGATTTTGCTATGTATTCAACTGCCGCCAAATGGGAAAATCGAGTCTGCGTATCCGCACAATGCAACGACTGAAACAGATCAACTATCAATGTCTGGCGATCGATATGACCAGAGTGGGCAGCGAGAATTTGTCACCCAGCCAGTGGTATGAGCAGGTAATTGCAGAACTCTGGCGCAGTGCCGATTTGATCACTCAATTGGACCTGAAACAGTGGTTCGCTGAACACACAAATCAGTCCCATGTGCGGCTGTTAGCTGAATTTATTGAGCAGGTACTGTTACCTGCTTTCCCGGAACAGAAGCTGGTCATCTTCATTGACGAAATCGATAGCGTCTTGACCCTGCCATTTCCGATCGATGATTTTTTTGCCCTGATTCGCGCCTATTACAACCAGCGAGCCGATGATGCTCAGTTCAATCGGCTGACCTTTTGTCTTTTAGGCGTTGCCACCCCTTCGGACTTGATTCGCGACAAGCAGAGAACCCCATTTAATGTAGGTCATGCAGTTGAGCTGCGAGGCTTTACTTTGGCAGAAGCGAAACCCTTGCTGGCAGGATTACCAGATCAATCAACAGAAATCCTGGCTCAAATTTTGGCATGGACAGGTGGACAACCCTTCTTAACCCAAAAGCTCTGTGATTTGGTTGCTGCCCATCCAAGTCGATCGGTCGGTCAACTGGTGCAAGAACAGTTCATTGCCATCTGGGAAAGTCAGGATGAGCCAGAACACCTGCGAACCATCAGAGATCGGTTGCTGCGCAATGAACAAATGGCCACTCGGTTATTGAGCTTATATCAACAGGTCTTACAGGCTGAGCCACAGGATTTAAAGACTCAGGAGCAGGCAGCATCATTAAATTCAGGAGTTGCCGTTGATGACAGTAGAGAACAAATCGAATTGCGCCTCTCTGGGTTGGTTGTGAAGCAAGGTAGCCAATTACGCCTCTGCAACCCGATCTATACGGCTGTGTTTGACCAAGCCTGGATTAATCGATCGCTGAGCAATTTGCGGCCCTATGCAGAATCGTTCCGGGCCTGGATGACCTCTCAGCAGCAGGATGAGTCTCGTTTGCTGCGCGGACAGGCTCTAGAAGATGCAATGCAATGGGCTGCTGGACGCAGTTTGAGCCGCGATGATGATGAGTATTTACGTCGCAGTCAAATGGTCGAAAACCAGGCCGTGAAAGCAGCCAATGAAATTCTTACCCAGGTGAACCAGACAGCCAGACGGCGGCTGAAGCTCAGTACACGTTTACTGCTGGGTTCAGTTGTCATTGTGGGGGTGGTCACGTTTTGGACTGGGCGGACCCTCTATCGTATCCAGACTATTTCCCAGCTAGAACAAAGTAGTAGAGGTATACGTGAGCAAGTCCAAGCGGATTATCCCAGCATGAGAGATCGTAACCTTCTGGTTTTGGATGCCCTGAACGCGGCTCACCAACTCAAGCAAATGTCTGGCAACCGCTCTCGCATTCAATATCCAACCAGTACACCGATCGTGGCCCTGCAAGTGGCTCTTGAGAAGCAGAACTCTGAAAAAGTTCAATTCAACGGACTCCAAACTCTCGTAGAGTCTATTCAGTTTAGTCCTAATGGTCAATATCTGGCAGCGTCTGAGCCAGAAGATTCGCCGCAGGACTGGATGCGCAAGATGGCGAAGTTAAAGCCCGAGGAAATGCAGCCTCCCAAGAATATTTTGCGATTATGGAGTGCCCAAGGGCAACTTGTCATGACCAAGATTAGCCAATCTGAACGAATGTTGGATGAATTTCGCTATCGGGGTGATACAAGATTTCATCTAACGAACGATCGACTGTTCATGAATAATCCAGAAGCAGATGGAAAATTAAGAATCTGGGATTTTTCAGGTAATTTTATCCAGGCGTTGGATGGCATGTGGAAAGATGAAGGTAATCTGGTAAGTCCTAATGGTAGGTATACGTTAATTCGGGGCTCAGATAGTAAGTTGAAATTATGGGATTTAGAAACTTCCAGTGGCCAAGAGATCAAAGATGATCTGGAAAGTCTCAAACATAGTCAGGGGTCAACCAGATTTCGATTTAAAAACGTTAGCTTCAGTCCGGATAGTCAGTATCTAATGGCAAGTTATCCATACGGCGAAGTCTATGGTGAGCCTCCTATTGGCATGAGAGGAGACAAAGTCCATATTTGGGATATGCAAGGTCATCTAAAAACTAGCGAGTTGCCTCTTGACGGTTATGGAGACCTGCCTCACTTCATGCCGGACAGCCGGTCTTTTATTAGGTTAGGATCCATAGATCAACTGTTTCAACATGTCTTAGAGATTCGGGATCTGCAAGGGCAAGTTCAATCAACTGTTTCGTTGCCCAAACAGGGAATCTGGCCATCACGAGTGGTCATAATGAGTAATCCCCAACTAAATTTGATTGTCATTGGCAGCATCTCTTCGGGAGACATGGCTTCCGTTGGATATCCCACCAGATATGATGCTGGCTTGAGAGGATCTGCAATTTTAACCCCCACCAGGTATTCCACGACATATTCCGTTGGCAGTACACAGTCCATGATTTTGACCAACCTCAAAGGTCAAAAACTGGGAAGCATCAGAGCCAACTATGGCTTTTTTCAGCAACTACAGATCAACTCGCAAGGCGATCGAATTGCCACCCTCAAGGATGGTCAAGTTCAGGTCTGGGATCGATATGGCAATCAGTTAGCCGAGATCCCTGGTCAGGCAATGGCATTTCATCCGGATGGCCGATCGATCGCAGTTGTGGCCCCAGACCATACGATCAAACTATGGAAAGTTGATGATTTAGATAGCTTAATTCAGCAAAGCTGCCAACTACTTCAGCACCATTCGACAGTAAATGACGTTGTTGATATTTCGAATCCAGTGAAGCGCCTCTGTCAAAATATAAATTGAGCTGAATTACCTTAACTGATGCTGAAGAAAAGTTAAAGTCCGATCCCAAGCATCTGCGGCAGTCTCAGCATTGTAGACCTCTGGCCGAGAATCATTAAAGAACGCATGGGTAACGTTGGGGTAAGTATGGATGTCGATCGCTCCACCTGCTTCTCGAACAGCAGACTCTAATTGCTGAACAGCAGTCGGCGGCACAAAATCATCCTGTTCTCCAAAAATTCCCAAAATCGGAGCGGCAAGTTTAGAGAAATCAGGGTGAATGTTGGGGTGAATGCCATAAAAATCTACAATCGCACCAACTCGATCGCTGGTTGTGCCTGCTAAAAGCGCCAGTTGGCCACCCATACAAAAACCGACGACGCCCACTTTGCTATGCTTTACATCTGGCTGTTGAAGCAAATAATCGATCGCTGTTTCTAAATCCTTAGCAGCCTGTTCAATATTCAGCTCCATCAATTTCCGGCCTGCTTCATCGGGAGAAGTGGTTGATTCACCGTGATACAGGTCAGGTGCTAATGCCACAAATCCCAGGGCAGCAAAGCGATCGGCTACAGACTTAATATGTGGTACTAAGCCCCACCATTCTTGAATCACGATCACTCCTATCCCGTTTGCAGTTTCGGGAAGTGCCAAATAGCCAATTTGGGGAATTTCCTGACCCATCATGCTGCTCCTGAATTCTCTTCTAATCCTAATGGGTTGTCTGGTGTTCTTAAAAGAATTGGCAAAAGAAAAAAGAGGGAAACTGAAATACTCCCTCTTTCATCCAAAACGTCTCAGTGATTTCGGTCAGCGAAAGACAATTGCCAATCGCTAATTCCAGGAGGACTGTTATGCGCTCACAGTTGTTCCTGTCGCCGGTTGGGAAACCAGGCGAGCCATTCCCTGTTTGACCAAGGTTTGTAAGAAAGCCGATCGCTGATTTTGATCGAACACCGCCTGCAATTTCTGGATCAGACGATCGGGTTGGAAGGTTGTAGATGCTTCTGAGGATTGACTTTGCTCTTCAAAATATTCCACCAGGCTCAAGCCAGCCAAACGGGTCAGGTAAGCAGCGCTGATGCCTTGCAGCGTTCCACCAGCCACATAGGTCACCGCATGGCTCTTCAGCAGAGGTGTGATGGCCTGACTTGCCATTTCCACCAAACCGAGCTTCACCATCTGACCTGCCAGGTTTCCGGTCACGGTCTTAGCTTGCTCCATTGAGAAAGACTGTTGATACAATCCTCCCAAATCCATCACCATTTGGGCGTTGATCGTCGCGGTTGCCAATAGGTCCAGGCTGGGAAGCGGGTTCGCAAATGCAGCTGCCGCAGCAATCCACTGATATTGCTCGATAATTGGCTGGGCTTTGGTGCGACGAACCTGATTCAACTCAGTTTGCACGGCTTTTTTCAGAACCTGCGATCGCCGATAGGTTGTTGCCAGCACAAGGGACTCAACTTCGGCTGTGAGCATCTGCTGGAGACGGTCTTGCAGGGCATTGACCTCAGGAGCAGGCTGCTCAGTTCGTTCCTGGATCGTGCCATCAGCTTGATGTTGCCGCACTTTGACTGGGGCCGGGGCAGCTGTGACTGCAACCACATTCTCAGCTGCCAGTAAGGTTTGAACGCGATCGCGCAACTGCTGCAAAATTACCGGACGATCGGCTGGCAAATATTGGTCTTGCTTGTTGAAGACCAGAAGGATTGGATGCTGATTTTGCGTCAACTGTTGCAGGGTTTGAAACTCTGAGTCAGTTAAGTCACCTGTCGTGACCCATAGAATCAGATCGGCCTGCGTGATTTCGGGTTGAGAAATATCGGTGTAGTTGATTTCGGTCAGGGAAACAGCCTCGCTTAAATTCAGCAAGGGTGACAGGGTCGTTTTACCAGCAGCAGGACTGCCCAGCAGGGCTACCTGGACTGATTTGCGATCGATCTGGCCTTTCAATTCAGTAAGCTGTTGCTGGAGTTGCTGCACAATTAAGGGTTCCGATGGTTCAGCGAGTTCCTCGGCCAGTCGGGTAATCTGAGCGGCAACGGCAGTAAATTCTTTGTCGAGCAAGGTTCGATCGATCGCTTGAAGCGGCACGATAATCGGCTCGTTTGATTTACCTTTCAATCCTTTCAGCCACCATAAACCAGAGCCAACAGCAATTGCGCCCCAGACTGCTGTACCGCCTGAATGCATTACGGATGGATCCAACCCATGCAGCAGCCATGCACCGGCTGTTAGTCCGAGTCCGCCCCACAAAATCGGTCGTCGCAATAGTTCAGCAGTCATTTTGCCCTCCCAACTCATGCCAACTCTATCTTATGCAAACGCAGCTCAGTCGCCGAGGGAAAATTCATGATTTTTTGTCTTGAAAGCCGATCGAGGCGGGTCTTGAAAACCGATCGACTTGAAAGCGAATGGCCACAGGCTATGTAATCAGCGATCAATACAATTGAATTTCACCAGTTTTGCCGAGATTGTTTTTGGTCAAATTGACTATAATAAAAAGCTCAAACCTTGAAACTGTAACCTCTATTTCTTTACGCCTGCGAGTTAATCGTGTTTGCAACTACACTTTCTTACCAAAAATCTGCTGCGTTGCCCAATGACCTGTTTAGCGCCATTCAAGATCTGAAGCGAGAACTGAATGCGGTGATTCTGGCGCACTACTATCAAGATCCAGATATCCAAGACATTGCAGATTATCTAGGCGATTCTCTAGGGCTGTCGCAGCAGGCCGCCCAAACCAGTGCGGATGTGATTGTCTTTGCGGGCGTCCATTTCATGGCAGAGACAGCCAAAATTCTCAATCCTGAGAAACTGGTGCTGCTGCCCGATTTAGAAGCGGGCTGTTCTTTGGCCGATAGCTGTCCTCCGGCTGAGTTTGCTGCCTTCAAAGCTCAATATCCCGATCACCTGGTGATTTCCTACATCAACTGCACCGCAGAGATTAAAGCCATGAGTGACATCATCTGCACCAGCTCGAATGCAGTCAAGATTGTGAATCAGATTCCTGCCAATCAGCCGATCATCTTTGCGCCTGATCGCAACCTGGGCCGTTATGTGATGCAGCAAACAGGACGGGAGATGGTGTTGTGGCAAGGGAGCTGCATGGTGCATGAGACCTTTTCTGAGAAAAAAATTGTCCAGCTACAGGTACAGCATCCAGAAGCGGAAATCATTGCCCATCCTGAATGTGAACCAACCGTCTTGCAACATGCCCAGTACATCGGCTCCACAACTGCGTTGCTGAACTATGCCCAAAAGAGCGATCGGCGATCGTTCATTGTGGCAACAGAATCTGGCATTCTGCATCAAATGCAAAAAGCGGCTCCTGAGAAAGTGTTCATTCCTGCGCCGCCGCTGAATCAATGCGCATGCAACGAATGTCCCCACATGCGGCTCAACACGTTGGAGAAGCTGTATTTGGCGATGAAAAACCGATCGCCCGAAATCACTCTATCGGAAGAAATTCGTAGTGCTGCGCTTAAACCAATTCAGCGGATGCTAGCCATGAGCTGAGAAATCAGGCTTTCAAGCTGAGGTATCGCATCTAACTTCAGGTTGAGGCACTGCATGCAGTACCCGTACTGCTGAATTGCTGCGGCAATTTTCCTCATAATTCCCAGGCGTTTGTCAAGCCGATCCCAGAGGCGAAGTGTCAGAATAGTTCATATTCTGATGGAATTCATCGCAATTCAAGGCAGATGAGTTACATTAATAAATATTAAGAATCTGAAATTGTCCTCGCTCTGGAAGATCTAGGAGGAAAAGCCTCAGTGAATAAGCGGTGGAGAAATGCGGGACTGTACGCTCTGTTGGTGGTGGTTGTCATTTTCTTGGCAACGGCATTGCTCGATCGCCAGCCTCAGAGTACAGCCTCTTGGCGATATAGTCAGTTCATCGATCGGGTAGAAGCCGGTCAAGTTGAAAAGGTTAACATTAGCGCCGATCGCTCTAAGGCATTGGTGTCTACCAGCGATGGTCAGCGGGTAGCAGTCAATTTGCCTGCAGATCCCGGCTTGCTGAATATTTTGCAAACAAACGGGGTTGATATTTCGGTTTCCCCTCAGACAGAAGACAACGTGTGGGCAAGAGTGTTAAGCACTTTGCTGATTCCGTTCTTGCTGCTGGTGGTTTTATTCTTTGTGCTGCGTCGGGCGCAAAATGGTCCGGGTAGCCAAGCGATGAACTTTGGCAAGTCCCGCGCCAGGGTGCAGATGGAGCCGCAAACCCAAGTTACCTTTAGCGATGTGGCTGGCATTGAGCAGGCCAAGCTGGAGTTAGCTGAGGTGGTGGACTTCTTGAAGAATGCCGATCGCTTCACCGCTGTTGGGGCAAAGATTCCGAAAGGTGTGCTGCTAGTTGGACCTCCGGGAACTGGTAAAACGCTGCTGGCGAGAGCCGTGGCTGGGGAAGCTGGCGTGCCTTTCTTCAGCATTTCTGGTTCTGAATTTGTGGAAATGTTTGTTGGGGTGGGCGCTTCACGAGTCCGCGACCTGTTTGAACAAGCCAAAGCCAATGCGCCCTGTATCGTGTTCATTGATGAAATCGATGCAGTCGGTCGTCAACGGGGTGCTGGTTTAGGCGGTGGTAACGATGAGCGGGAGCAAACCCTGAACCAGTTGCTCACCGAAATGGATGGCTTTGAAGGCAATACTGGCATCATCATCATCGCGGCTACCAACCGTCCCGATGTCTTGGATGCAGCCCTCTTACGTCCGGGTCGATTTGACCGTCAAGTAGTGGTCGATCGCCCCGATTACGCAGGCCGTTTGGAAATCCTCAACGTGCATGCGCGTGGCAAAACTCTGTCTAAAGATGTGGACCTGGAAAAAATTGCTCGCCGCACCCCTGGATTCACCGGAGCTGATTTGTCGAACTTGCTGAACGAAGCCGCAATTTTGGCCGCGCGACGCAACCTCACCGAGATCTCAATGGACGAAGTCAACGATGCGATCGATCGCGTTTTGGCCGGTCCAGAAAAGAAAGATCGCGTGATGAGCGAGAAGCGCAAGTCTTTGGTGGCCTATCACGAAGCCGGACATGCTCTGGTCGGCGCGCTGATGCCAGATTATGACCCTGTGCAAAAAATCAGCATCATTCCGCGTGGCCGTGCAGGCGGTTTGACCTGGTTTACGCCGAGTGAAGACCGGATGGATTCGGGCCTGTTCTCTCGTTCCTACCTGCAAAACCAGATGGCCGTTGCGCTGGGTGGTCGAATTGCTGAAGAAATCGTCTTTGGTGAAGAAGAAATCACCACAGGGGCTTCGGGTGACTTGCAGCAGGTGGCAAGAGTGGCTCGCAACATGGTGACTCGGTTCGGCATGAGCGATCGCCTCGGTCCAGTTGCCCTAGGTCGTTCGCAAGGTGGTATGTTCCTGGGTCGCGACATCATGGCAGAGCGTGACTTCTCAGAAGAAACCGCCGCAGCTGTGGATGACGAAGTGCGCAACTTGGTGGACCAGGCTTACCGTCGCGCCAAAGCTGTACTGAGCGAAAACCGATCTGTGTTGGATCGTCTCGCAGAAATGCTGATCGAACGCGAAACCGTCGATTCAGAAGAATTGCAAGAGCTGTTGGCAACCAGCAACGTTAAAGTTGCTTCGATCGCCTAAGGCAGAGTGATTCAACTGAATTTTTAGACTAAAGGGGGAGTATCCCCCTTTTTTCGTGCTTCTAGCATTCAAGTCTGGCAAAATTCTTCCCCAATCTGAGCTTTGCCTGCTTTTTCACTCCGTTAAACTTTAATCTCTGGAATAACCTTCTCAGCCGCAGGTATTTTTTGTCTCGCCAGAGTGGGGTATTATCTTGCTCTGGGGTATTTGTTAACAAGGAGTTACATTTCCGGACGATCGATCAGAACATTTGCTTACAGCCGATCGTCTAGTCACCGAAAATTACACAAAGCTGCCGCAGGGCAACGCAGTTCAGAGAGGTAAGCGTGGGTATTAGTCAACGCCTAGGTCAAAAAAAGCAGCGAGTGATCCGGATACCAGGAGCTCGTAATTTCGAAAACTATCGCGATATTTTGATTGTCCTTCTGCAGAAAGAGCTGAAGGTCCGCTACAACAACAAGCTACTCGGCTACGTCTGGTCGATCGCCAACCCCCTGGCTGCGGCAGTCGTTTACTATGTAGCGTTTGAAATTTTGATGCGGTTGCGCATTCCTGACTATCAGTTGATTCTGCTAACTGGCGTTTTTCCCTGGCAATGGTTCACCAATGTGGTTGGTGCCTCGTCGAATATCTTTGTTGGGAATGCCTCAATTATTAAGAAGGTGAACTTTCCTCGCAGTATCGTGCCGCTCTGTATGGTGATGAATCACATGATCCACTACATCATGTCGATTCCAGTCATTGTCTTGTTTCTGCTGTTTTATCACCGCACCCCCAGTCTAGCTTGGCTCTATGGATTGCCACTATGGCTAGCAGTTCATTTCTTGATGGTTTATGGCATTTCGTTAGGGCTATCCTCGATCAACTTGTTCTTCCGCGATTTAGAACGACTGATGAGCATCGTGCTCAACTTTGCCTTTTATCTCACTCCAGTGCTCTATCCCCTCGATACGATCCCAGAGAAGGTTCGACACTTCATTTTCTTGAATCCAGCGGCTCCGTTAATTGCAGGTTGGCGAGAGCTATTGCTCTATGGCAGAGTAGATTGGCTGTTTTGGTCGGTCAGTTTAGGCTATGCAGCGCTGTTCTTTACGATCGGCTCCTTAATCTACCGGCGGCTTTCCTGGAAATTTGCAGAGGTGATATGAGAGAACCTGTCATCAGTTTTTACAACGTCAGTAAGTCCTATCCTCTCTATGGCCACATTCGTGGGATCAAGAATTTTCTGTTTAACTTCCCTAAAAGCCTGACCTCCATGCAGGATGAGCGTTTTGATGCGCTAAATAACATTTCGTTCGAGGTCTATGAAGGCGAGAATTTTGGCATCATTGGTAACAATGGGGCTGGCAAAAGCACTACGCTGGGCCTGATCGCTGGAGTGCTGAAACCCAACAGAGGTAGAGTGGTTGTGCGGCGCAGAGTGTCACCTCTTTTGGCCTTAGGTGCAGGCTTCCATGCTGAGCTAACTGGGCGAGAAAATGTTGAGCTGAACGGGGTCTTGCTGGGCCTGACTCGCAAAGAAATTCGCCGCAAGATGGAAGAGATTATTGAGTTCTCGGAAATTGGAGACTTTGTCAACCGTCCGGTGCGAGTTTATTCCAGCGGCATGTTGGCTCGGCTCGGCTTTTCCGTGGTTGCCCATCTTGATCCAGAAATTCTGCTGATTGATGAGGTCTTGGGCGTTGGCGATATTCGCTTCCAGAAGAAATGTCTCGAGAAGATGATGTCCTTTAAAGACAGCGGGGTGACGATGGTTTTGGTGACGCACTCTGTCGCAAGTGTCATGAATATTTGCGATCGCGCCATGTGGATTGCAGACCATCAGGTGCAAATGATTGGCGATCCAGAAAAGGTGGTTGAAACCTATTGTGAAACTTCGGGGGTGCCGCTCAACCCCAGCGCTGTTAACAAAGCTGCGCTATAGGCTCCTGTCACTCGCTCCGCTTAGTCCGATCGTTCTTGTTTGCTGCTAAATCGCATGAGAAACTTTCCCAAGCAATACAACCTGCAATCTGAGGATGTCATGTACTTCTGCCATATTCCAAAAACGGCAGGCATGACGTTTCGTACAATCATCGAAGACCAGTTTTGCTGTGAGGATGTTTGTCCTGCCACGCTGAATGCTCAGTTAGCCAAACTGTCGCCGGAAGACCTGCAACGATACCGACTGTTTCGGGGGCATTTAGGCTTTAGCAACTTGCCAGGACTGCTGCAAGGCAAACGGGTGATCAACATTACGGTCTTACGAGAGCCGATCGCCCGTGTCATTTCCCATTACGACTATATTCGTCGCATGCCTGGGGACCCTCACTATGCAGCAGTGAAGGACATGAGTCTGGAGGAATTTGCCCAGCGATTGACGGCAGGCAAACTCGGCAAGAATATTCAGACCTACCATGTGGCCAAAACGGCAAAGTTTAGTCTAGAAGGACTTTCAAGCGAAGAAAGTCTGGAATTAGCAAGAACTAGTCTAGATGATTTTGGTTTTGTCGGCTTGGTGGAACGGTTTCAGGATTCTCTGTTTCTGCTGTCCTACATTTTTGGTTGGAAGCCGATCCTCAACACTCGCCGCGAAAATGCGTCCAAGGTGAAGAAGCCAGTGAATGAGATTCCTGAAAGCACGCTGGAGGTGATCCGCCAAAACAGTCAGCTTGATGCCCAGCTCTATCAGCATGCCCAAGCGGTGTTTGAACAGCGCTTTGCCGCTATGCAGCAAGATTTGCTGGCTAAGTATGGGGAACAGGTAGTACCGGAGCTGATGTCCCAGGCTGATCCGCAACTCTCGACCTCTCAGTTAGCAAAACTGCTGGAAAAACACTACGACCAGCGCTATCGAGAACTAAACCCCACTCCTGCCCCATCTTTTTATTACGACTTTAATCAGCCCCTACGAGGAGATGGCTGGCAGCGCCGTGAATATCCGCTACATGAGACGACGTCTTACCGTTGGATTGGTCCGGCACCAGAAGCAACGATCGATATTCCGGTTGCCACCGATACGGATGCCCTGCTGGAGTTCCAAATCATCTGCACCACCGCAACTTTGCCAGATATTGTGAACAGTCTGTCGCTTGAAGTGAATCAGCAGCCTGTGACGTTGGGTGTACTACAAGGCGATCAAGACTACCGGGCTTTGCAAGCTTATGTTCCCAAAGCAATCTTGCAGAGCGATCGTCCCTTTACCAACCTGCGTTTTAAGGTGAGCCAGACGCTAGCCCTCAATTCGATCAATCCTAAAAATCCAGACGTTCGATTGGTTGGTTTGGCATTTAGTTGGTTTCACCTCTTTGCGACTCGTTTAGCCTACAAGTGCAGCATTATGGCACCTGTGTTTGACTCTCCTCCCTGGATCGAGGCAGTCAATTTCTTAAAGCAAAATGCCATGTCTGAAGAACCTGTAGTCGCTCCCCTCGTTTTCAGAGTGCAGCTTTCTAATCCCATTTCCGACTACCGTACTTTTGTGAAGAAGGGTGGTTTCCCCTGGGTTGTAGTTCATAAAGGAATGGTAGAAGCAGTTGATACAGTTGTGCCCAAGCTGGTCTCTCAAGGTTACTCTCCCGTTTATGCCAACGATGTGTTTGTTATCTTCTCGCGACATAAGCAGTTGCCTACTAGCAGCCTGTTTTCTCCCCATGTGAAACCGCTCTATGTAGATTATCTCAAGCGCAATTTTGTAAAAACCGCAAAACGGTTTCACCATCGGTTTCAACGTCGGGTTGAAGTGTAAGAGTTGCCGTGTAAGATGCGTGCAGTTTTCCTAATAACGCAGCCGGAAATCCCTACTTGTGTTTTAAGGGACTGATCCGGCAAAGTTGCAGTAAGGATTTTTATTGCTTTGCAGACAGCAAGGCATGGTTAAGAATCTAGTGGAATGCCTGACTGACAGCTAGGGGCATCTCGATTTGAGAAACGCTATAACGGAAAAGGGTGGAGAAAGCAATTCCGCTCGCAGTTGCCCTAATCCACAACATGACAAAGAGTTAGAAGGCTGGAAATATGACTGCCACACCTGACGATATCTATTACCGTTCTGAGGATGCTCAGCAAATTCTGCAAATCGCGATCGCTCGTCAAGCTGATGTAGGTGAGCTGACGCGTACTCAGTTATTTGAGATTGCAGCTGAATTAAATATTGCGCCGTCAGATATCTTGGCGGCTGAGCAAGAATGGCGGACTCGCAGTGGTGAGCTCATAGAACGTCAACAATTCGATCGGATTCGGCACAGTAAGTTTCGATCGCGCTTAGTTCGTTTCGCAATTGTTGGTGGCTTCCTCCTCTTATTCAATTTGTTGATTGGTGGTTCTTTCATCTATTATTTGTCTTTGCTAATCGGTCTTGGTTGGGGAGCGGCGCTGGCTTTGGCTGCCTGGAGAACCTATGGGTTGAGTGAAGAAGACTATATTTCTGCCTTCCAGCAATGGCGACAACGACAGCAGTTGAAACGATCGCTCACAGGCTGGGTGAATCGCTGTTTGGGTGTGCAATGATGGGTGATTCCTCCACTGGAAGCCGCCAAGTGCTTGTTTGCCAATATCGGTCTTGTTTGCAGCAGGGTGCAGCTGAGGTGCTGAAACAATTTCAGGTGTTGCTTCCTGCAGGAGTTTCTGCTCGAGGCAGCGACTGCATGGGGCAATGTTCAGTAGGGGTGACTGTGCGGATTGTGCCTGACAACATCTGGTATTGCAAAATTCGACCAGAACATGTGGCCAGAATCACTATCGAGCATTTGCAGGGCGATCGACCTGTCAGAGAATGTCTTCATCCCCGCTTTCATCCTGCCGCTTACCCTAACCTAAGAAAGCAGGAATAAAGCTGGTGGGGGAATGTTTACATGAAAGTGCTTCAGATCAAGGTCAAACCTAATTCTAAACAGCAACGCGTTGAAACTTTGGAAGATGGCAGTTTAGTGGTTTACCTGAAGTCGCCGCCGGTCGATGGTAAAGCCAATGTAGAGCTAATCCAGCTCTTGGCCAAGGAATTTCAGGTGTCTAAATCTTGTGTGCAAATCCAATCTGGTCTGACTTCCAAATTAAAGCGTGTGGCGATCGATTTACCGATCGATGGAGACTGACCCAACTCGAACTAACTTATCCCCGCTCACGGAATTCCACTTCTTTTTCGCGAATCGTGACATCATAATGGCCAAAAAAGTCATGGCCTAGCAACCCGACATCTAGCTCCGGACCAGCGATGGCAACCATGACATTGGTAGCTGATGCACCACCTACTTCAATCGACTGCACATATCCCAATGGAAAGGCCACGCTTTTTTGACTAGCTGTATCAACCTTTGCTTGGGCAACTGGTACGACTCCTAGAGCATTAGCCATTTGGCGTGTAATTAAGGTGCCACTTGCCCCTGTGTCTACAATCATGTCGAAAGCTTGACTGCCGTTAAACTTCACCCGGACAACAGGGGTGTTTCCTTCTCGGCGAATAATTGGGGCGTAAAAGGTGCGAGCCTGATCAGGTTGAACAGGTCTGGCAATCGGCGCTGCTGCAAACGGAACCGGAGTGAGTGCAGGCGTTGGTACAGGAACAGGCGGGGCAGATTTAGCCTGAAGAGGCAGCACAATCACGCCATCTGGGTTGACCGTCTTGATGGAACGACTGGCCTGCTGTTGAGCATGGGCAAGATGTTGTCGATATTCCGCCAGCTTCTGCTTTGCCTGATGATGGTGACTATGAGAGGTGGGCACAGTCTGCATGAGTGCGATCGCCTGCTGCCAACGGTTCACGACTAAACGCCAGTCATCCTGGGATTGGGCCGATCGACCGATGGTGTAGGCACTGGATGCTCGTTCAATTGCCAGCTGATAGGGATCTAGTTTTGCAGTAGTAGCTCCTCCAGAAGCAACGATCGGGTTCGGTTGAGTTGTTTTGGTCGCATTGGGAGTCACAGATGAAGGAGACACAGTCGCTTGAGGCGGAAAATTCTGCTGGCTACAGGCAACCAAACTCAAGCCCAACAGATTCAGCAAAACTGCCCTAGTCACTTGAGCAGAGGACGAGGAGGGGAATGGCTTCGACATTGGGAGGCTTTCCAAAACATCAAGATACTAGGCCCACCTGCGCCGCTTATGGATTGAGCAAAAAATCAAGAGCGCAAGAAATCAGCGGAGTAGCGGCCTTATCGATCAGTTTGCCCCCAAAGTTGAATTTGGGTGACAGCAATGTTGCCCGAAAAACAGACATCAACATCGGCTCCTCGATCGCGATCGCGCTGACCATATTCACCGATATAGTTTAATTCTCCCAGTTCTGAGCACTGATACACAATAGGCAGAGGTTGGGTACAAAGCGGACAAAAGACAATAGCGGGTTCAGGGTCTTCAAGGTCGGGATGAGGCAAATTCACATTCCAAAAGCTGCCTGACTCGATGGGATGCAACAGCAATTTATCAATGACGTTGGCTGCACGCTGACTGGCTTGTTGCCAATCGATTGGTCGGCGTTGGCGAATATAGTGTGAAATGGCAATGCCTGGAATCCGGTGCAGCGTAGCTTCTCGAACGGCTGCAACAGTCCCAGAGATATAAGTATCTGTCCCTAAATTGCCGCCCGCGTTTATGCCGGATAAAACAAAGGCTGGTTTGAGGTTCAGGTAGCTGAGGGCGATTCGAATACAGTCAACGGGTGTACCATCAACCGCATATTCCACTTCCGATCGCTGCTCAACTCGAATGGGACGGTGGGTCGTAACTTGATGACTACAGCCCGAATGATGACGTAGTGGAGCCACGATAATCCCCTGCCCCCCAACGGCCTGTTGCAAAGCGCGTAGACCAGGGGCATCGATGCCATCATCGTTTGTCAGAATAAAGGACGTCATCCTAACCCTGTGCAATTAGCTGTGACAAATTACCTGTCGCATCGATCGCATATTCATCGGTAAATCGAGCCGAATCCCTTCTTGAATGATTTGAGTTGGGATTGGAATCGTAGGGGTTGCTTGCACAGTATAGGTGAGCAAGGTGCCTGCTTGAAAGTCTTGAAGTTGCAACTCAGCTGAGAAATCGTTAAAGCTACCTTGTTCAAATTGAAATTGAATCTGATGGGATTGGGCCGCTATATGCTCATAAACACGCAGATAGACCTCAACCTGGGCTGTAAAGCAAAGAAACGTTTTGCCTGCTACCTGATACAGCCGTTTGTAGGATGAGTGATGGGTAGAATGCTCGGACAGAACTAGGCTTTGGGTTAGGCTTGGAAAGTATTGGACCCAACGGGAATAATTCGTAACTTGTTGCCAAACATGAGCACGATCAGTGGGCAAATACATATAAGCAGTTACTGTTCCACCCCAAGCGGAGTAAGAAGAGGTTTGCAGTAGAACTTCACCTCTCAATAAGGCGGATTGTTCGGTGTTACTCCAAACCCGATCGATTGCAGGTGGAACAAGCGTTGATACCATACAGTACGTTCTCTATCGTTCAAAGAAAATGAATTTAAATCATCGCAACTGCTAACGTCTTGCTGTCATTCAATCGAGGGAACCCATCTACCCCAACGCAGAATGGAACTGGCGGAATGGACCTGAGAGCTTAACAATGCCCGAACTGTGGTTCAGAAAATGCATTCATTCACACAAATCGGAAACCCCTGATTAAACCTATCACTTCCATTTGATCTTCCTCATAGTTCTAAAGTGTTATTACTGAAGATACAACTGCAACAGTATGAAGATCTGGACAAGTTTCCCGCATAGGATGATTGAACTGCACCTGAATGCGACTCATGCTAAAGGCATTGTCTATGGCAGAATAGGTCTGCCATTTTTTGCTGAATAGGAGGAACAGGTGAAGCAATCTCCCAACCTTGGTGTTCGCATTTTTCTCAATGTCGCTGGCATTTTGCTGGTGATGATGGCCATCTTGCTGTTTTTTCAGGCCTTTGGATATTTGACCAACATTCCCCAATCGGCGATTTGGGCTTTGGTACTGCTCGCGATCGGTTCAGGGATCTTATCGGCTCTCCGCAACCGTTAGCTGAGTCTGCCATGATCTGAAAAGGGACGTTAAGTTGAAATCAAAGTTGTTGTCAATTCTTGCGCGGGTGATCAGCACTATGCCTAAGTCGCTCAAACCGACCTCTCAATTGTTTCTGATTACGCTGGCAGTTACGATCGCCATTTGGGTGTTACGAGGCGTGGGCATCTTAACGTTCTTGCCAGGAGGCATCCTCTGGCTGCTGATTCTAATGTCGATCGGTACGGGGGTTGTGAATGGCTTGATGGGAACCCGTCGATAAGGCAAACTGAGCAAAAGACTGCATTCGCGAGCGCTATGATTATTCTCTCCGCACAAGAAATTGCCCACTATCGGTCTGAACTATCTGATGATGAAATGGCCTTACGGGCACTCGATATGATTGAGGACTGTGAGGGAGATTTAGAGGATGCCGCGATTGCTTTAGGTCTGCAGGTAGGCCAAGAGCCCGATCGATCAGACCAATGGTTGGATGGCATTGCCAAACGATGGCGGGTTTTTCTTTGCCAGACGGGTATCAAAGAACAATTACAATCGAACACGGTGGCAAACGCGGTGGCGCTTCTGTCTCAAGAAACATCACTGCCGTCTCTCCTGGCAACTCCGGTGGTGTTATATGTTGTTAAAACTGGCGTAGAAGAATTTTGTAGACCGCTTCAAGAAAAAATCTAGTGGCTGACGAGGACTCATTGAGAAGAGACCATGACTCCCCCCTTGGTTGATCGATCAGTTGATTCATCCGGCCTCATCCGGGTTCATGTCTGGATTTCAGGTCGAGTGCAGGGGGTTGGCTATCGGGCTTCCACCTGGGATATGGCGCAATTGCTCAAATTGAAGGGCTGGGTCTGCAACCTATGGGATGGTCGAGTTGAGGCAGTGTTTGAAGGCTCCCCTGACCAGGTCCAGGAAATGTTGCGTTGGTGCCATCAGGGACCTCCTGCTGCTGTCGTTCAGGAAGTCACAATAGAATATGAGACACCTCAAGGAGTTCAAAGTTTTGAAATTGCTCGAACTCGCTGAAGATCAATTTTGCTGGGACTCGATCGAATCGGGGGAAGCCAATTCAAACTGTTCTTGCTAAGTTGGGAAAAATATGGCCTGAGGCAATGGCGGGTTGATTGAAGATGGATCAAGTGTGATCAAAATCTATCTGCTATCCTCATACCCAGCGTCTCCAGTTTCATTGCCTCCTTGAATTGTTCAGTTCCCTGAATCCTATGCAACTGTCTCAAGATATCTCTTCAGATATTTCCTCCGCTCAAAGTCGCCAAACTCGTCAGCAGTTCGTCACGCCTGAAGATTATCTTTCCTATGAGTTAGGCAAAGCGGTGCGTGAACTGCCGCCATTGTATACCAGGCTTTTGGCAGGAACGCTGTCGGCACTGGTGTTTGGCACGATCGCCTGGGCGCACTTTAGCAAGGTGGATGAAGTGGCAACTGCTCAGGGTGAATTGATTCCCTCAGCGCAGGTTCGTCCGGTGCGGGCGTTGGAAGGGGGGGTGATTAACGAAATTCGCGTCAAGGAAGGCGATCGGGTCAGCAAGGGAGATGTCTTGTTGGTGCAGGATCCAGCTTTGAATCAGGCAGAGGTCGATCGACTTCAAAACCTGGCTGTTTCAATTCGGGAAGATATGGCTCGACTTACTGCTGAAAGCCAAGGCAAAACCACTACAGGAACTGCTTTACAGGACCAACTCTTAGCGGCAAGATTGCGGGAATTTGACACTCGCCAGGGAGCGGCTGTGGCAGATGCGCAACGTCAACGGGCCGCGATCGAGGAAGCAAAAGTGCAGCTCACTAAACTGCGGGGCAATCTTGTCAATGCGCAAACGGCGCTTAAGAATGCGCAAGATCGCGAATCAAGCTTAAGGGGATTAGTGGATGGTGCTGTTCCCCGGTTTGATTACCTGGCGGCAAAGGATCAGTTAACTGAAGCAGAAGATAAAGTGGCTTCTTTACAGCAAGAAATCGCAGCTCAGCAGCAGGCGATTCGGCAGGCCGAACAAGGCTATCAATCTGCACAACAGTCCTCTGAGCGCCTGGGTTCAGAGCGGCAAAGCGAAATTCTCAGTCAGTTGAAACAGCGTCAGGAGGAGTTGACCAATATCGAAGGCCAGTTGTCTCAGGCTCGCCTTAAAACTGAAGGTCAAGTGATTACTGCGCCTGTTTCGGGTAAAGTCTATGATGTGCAGACCACATTAGGAGAACGGACGGTTTCTCCAGGCCAGGAACTGCTCTCGATTTTGCCGGATGACGAAGATTTGTTGCTTGAAGTCAAGGTGCTGAATCGAGACATTGGCTTTATTTCAGAAGGCATGAAAGCCAAGGTAAAACTGGCAACTTTTCCTTTTCAAGAATTTGGCACGATCAATGGCGAGGTGATGCAGATTAGTCCTAACGCCACGGTCGATCGCGATTTGGGTCTGGTGTTTGAGACGAAAGTCAAGCTCGATCGTAAAGAAATCCAGGTGCATGATAAGCCTGTTGAACTGGCTCCAGGGATGGCAGCTACGGCTGAAATTGTGACGCGGCAGCGATCGGTACTCACTTTCTTGCTGGAACCCATTACCCGTCGTTTTAGCGAAGCGTTTTCAACCCGATAGGATTTGACTCTGATTTCTTCTGATTTATTTCCTCTGATTCAACTGAATGTTTAAGCGTCAAAGCCTCGATCGATCGCGTCGTTAGATCCCCGACTGCGGTAAGCTGGTTAGATGGCTGAAATTAGTCACGCTGTTAACATCTCGTTGATATAGAGTACGCTTCACAAAACAAATGGTTTCTAGTCCTCCTCGTCCAATTCGGATTGGTTCTCGTAAAAGTCAGTTAGCTCTGGTGCAGACCCATTGGGTTCAAGGACAGTTGCAACAGCGCTTCACCGATCGCAAATTTGAAGTCCATACCATGAGCACCCAGGGCGACAAGATTCTGGATGTGGCGTTGGCTAAAATTGGCGATAAAGGGCTATTTACAAAAGAACTGGAAGTTGGAATGCTGCAAGGTGATATTGACTTTGCCGTGCATTCTTTGAAAGATTTACCAACTCGCCTACCCGAAGGCTTGATTTTAGGCTGCGTTACTGAACGGGAAGATCCGGCAGATGCACTGGTTGTGCATGAAAATCACCGTGACAAGCAGCTCGAAACTTTACCCGAAGGCGCTGTGATCGGCACCTCTTCTCTGCGACGCTTAGCTCAACTGCGCCATCACTATCCTCATCTCACGTTTAAGGATATTCGTGGCAACTTAAATACGCGCTTGCAAAAGCTAGATGCTGGGGAGTATGACGGAATCATTCTGGCTGTGGCTGGATTGACCCGATTGGAAATGGCCGATCGCATTCATCAAGTCATTCCAGCCAGCGTGTCTTTACATGCCGTTGGTCAAGGGGCGCTTGGAATCGAATGTCGTGCCGAAGATGGTGAGATTCTAGAGCTTTTGAAGGTATTAGAACACCAGTCTACAGCCTATCGCTGCTATGCAGAACGTTCATTCCTACGGGAACTTGAAGGGGGCTGTCAGGTGCCGATCGGCGTTAATACCAGCATTGATGGCGATACCCTGACTTTGACTGGTATGGTTGCCAGCCTGGATGGGCAAAAGCTAGTTAAGGATACGGTGAGCGGTGCTGCAACCGAGGCAGAATCGCTGGGCATTCAGTTGGCTCATAAACTGCGTGAGCAAGGAGCAACTGAAATCCTAGAAGCCATTTTCACCGAAATTCAGCGCGGTTCGTGATTCCCAAACAGCAACTCTAGTTTACTAAAGCTCCTCATCAAGTACCGCATGCAAATGATCGGGGATGAGGAGCGATCGCACAAATTGATAGAGCTCAGGGTCCGATCGGCCTTCTAGCTGCTGTTCTTTTAATGCGATCAGTCCTTCTGCCAGCTCATTCGCTCGCTTCTTATAAGAATTGTGGGCCGTCAGCAGATCCAGAAACACCTCTCGTTCGATCTGTAGCCGATTGGCGTCTTCAGCCATAGGTGTGGCATAGGATACTGAATCCACTTCGTACTTGAGCAGAAAAATCAGCGCGTTGCTGAGCTGCTGAAGTTGGTGCTGCACTCTACGAGTATCCAGTTCTAGGCGATCGAAACCAACCTGTCCCGTAATTCGTAGTTCGACGATTGGTGCAGCTGCAGGTTGAATTTGCTGTTTCTGAATCGCCTGTTCCAGGGTGGCAATTGCCAGTTTTTCCAAGTCTTCAGCAGTTTCTTGTCCCGTTGCTGCCAAGCGTAACCGGACGATCGATCGCTGTTGATAATCCTGTTTCAGAACTGCCTGAATTCCAGATTGATTGATTTCAACGAGATAAGCACCCCGTTTATAACTCGCTTCTTCGATACTGTTTGCCTCGGTGGAACCCGGATTGAAGATCCAGCCTTCCATTTCGTAATTTTTATGGATGTGTCCTAGCGCTAGATAATCGACGCCTGCTTGCTTGAGCGGTAACACATCGGCATAGCGTAAAGCCCCCTGATAGCGAGCAATCTGGCCTTCCATACCGTGATGAAACATCAGAATTGTTGGGCCGGGACTCGGCGGTAGTGCTTGCATCCCTGCAACAATTTGTTCGATCGCCTTTGGTGCAGAAGCGCCATACCAGCTCGAACCTAGGATGCGTACTCCGCAATCGAGATCAATATACCCGCCCGATTGGCCATCCCAGGCAGAATAAAACGGTTCGTCCGCACTGATATCACCTGGTTCCAATAAAATCAATAAACCCCAATCGGCTAGATAGCGCAGCCAGTTAGTTTTGGTGCCATAAGGTCGGTTATCGTGATTTCCTTCAATCGCCAACACTGGGATACCGGCAGCCTGCAATTCCTGCAAACAGGATTGGGCTTGATTTAAAATGGCTGGTTGAATGTTGCGATGCTCAAATAAATCGCCGGCGATCAGCACAAAATCGACCTGTTCGGCAATGGCATACTTCTCGATCGCGTCATTGAAAGCATAGAAAAAATCCTGTGTGCGTGTCTTGCTGTCGTAGCGATCGAAGCCAAGATGCACATCGGCCAAGTGAAGAAAGCGCGGCATGACTCAAGTACAAATGAACTGAAGTCATTGTATGGCAAAGCAGCAGGAAATTACACTGGTGTAGAAGTCGAAGCAGCCAGTTCTTCCAATCGCTCTTGCTGATCTTGAGAAATACAGGATTGGATTACAACTTCCAAATCACCTTCTAACACTGGGTTTAAGGTAAAGTTCTGCCCCAAGCGATGATCGGTAACACGATTATCTTTGTAGTTGTAAGTTCGGATTTTTTCTGACCGCGATCCTGTTCCTACCTGCGATCGCCGCATGGAAGTCACGGCTTCTTGTTGTTCTCTCAGCTTCATCTCGTAGAGTTTCGCCCGCAAAATCTGCATAGCCCGCTCTCGGTTTTGCAACTGCGATCGTTCTTCAGTACAGAAAACACGAATGCCCGTTGGTTTGTGAAACAAATCGACTGCTGTCTCAACTTTGTTGACGTTTTGCCCGCCCGCACCGCCTGATCGAGCAGTACTAATGTCAATATCTTTGGGATCGATTTCAACTTCCACATCGTCCACTTCTGGCATGACAGCCACCGTTGCAGTAGAAGTGTGGACTCGCCCTCCTGCTTCTGTCACCGGAACTCGCTGTACTCGATGAACCCCTGCTTCAAACTTGAGCTGGCTGTAAACCTGATCGCCCTGAATTTCCAAAATCGCTTCTTTAAAACCACCCATGTCTGCCAGTGATTCACTCACCAACTTGACTCGCCAACCCTGAGTTTCAGCATAGCGGGAATACATCCGGACTAAATCACCCGCCCAAATTCCAGCTTCATCGCCCCCTGTACCCGCCCGAATTTCCAGCATGATGTTCTTATCATCATTGGGATCACGCGGCAGCAAGAGAATTTTCAGTCGTTGCTCTAAATTTTCCGTTTGGGCCTCTAGTTCGTCGATTTCTAGAGCAGCAAGTTCACGCAATTCTGGATCGCCATTAGCATCTTTGGCAATTTGACGAGCATCTTCTAGACCTTGCTGCGCTATCTTCCAGGCATCATAAGCATCTACTGTCTCTTCTAAAGCCGATCGCGCCTTTGCCAACCGCTGAAATTCAGTTGGATCAGTCGCTACATCCGGATCAGCCAGACGGCGAGTCAGTTCATGAAAGGTTTGCTCAACTGATTTAAGTTTGTCTAAAAGATAAGCTTCAGCCATAGGAACTGCTTGTGAATCGAGAAGAATGCGGAAATATCGCCAACAATTAAGTGGAAGCGAAAATAGCAGTCAATCTACAAACTGACTGCAAAGGAATAAGCTTCAATGACGATCGCTACTTCTTAGAACTAGTTGAGCCAGATTGACCACCTTCCATCATGCCGTATTTGCGCAGGAATCGTTCCACACGACCTTCAGTGTCAATAATCTTCTGAGTGCCCGTAAAGAAAGGATGATTGCCTGACCAAACGTCAACATGCAACTCTGGTTTAGTCGAGCCAACCGTCATCACAACTTCTCCATTACAGTAGACTTTCGCCTCTGGATACCACTGAGGATGAATATCTGATTTTGCCATGGTCCCTAATCTCTAAAAACCGCTGAAATAAATGAATCGTTGCGAAAAGGCGCGTTTGCGATCGCCCTAATCTCAATCTTATCGTTTCGAGTACTGAGGTGCCTTACGAGCTTTATGCAGACCGTATTTCTTCCGTTCTTTCGCTCTTGGATCGCGAGTCAAAAAGCCTTCTACTTTCAACGGTTTACGGTTGTCAGGATCGAGTTGGCACAAAGCACGGGCAACGCCCAAGCGAATTGAATCGGATTGGCCTGTTAAACCGCCGCCGTTCACATTCACCAGGATGTCATACTCTGCCTCTAACCCCAGCGTTTCAAGCGGTGCTTTCGCCACAGCTAGGTAACGGGGATTGAACTGAAGATAAAGATCGCCCGGCTTGCCATTGATGGTAAGTTTGCCATCTCCGGGCACTAGACGAACACGGGCAACTGAAGACTTACGACGTCCAGTCCCCCAATACATGACCCGTTCGCTTCTCTCCGTTGCTTGCATTAGTTATTTCCTCCAGGAATGGTATTGATTTCCAGCACTTGCGGTTTTTGTGCCGTATGGGGATGTTCAGACCCCGCATAAACTTTTAACTTTGTGAAAAGCTGACGCCCCAGCGTATTCTTCGGCAGCATGCCTTTGACAGCCTGTTCAATAATCCGTTCTGGCAGACGGTTTTGCAGTTGAGTAAAGGTTTCCGTCTTCATGCCCCCTGGACGACCAGAGTGGCGGCGGTAAAGCTTCTGAGTGCTCTTTTTACCGGTAACATTTACTTTTTCAGCGTTGATCACAACTACGAAATCGCCAGTATCCAGGTGAGGCGTATAGGTCGGTTTATTTTTGCCACGCAGCACCATAGCAATCTCGCTCGCCAGACGGCCTAACCGTTGGTCAGCAGCATCAACCACATACCAATTGCGTTCGATCGAATCTGTTGGGGGAAGATAGGTTTTATTCATGATCCAATTTAGTATCCTCTCAAGAAGTCGTTAAAGATTTGAATACAGCATCGTTCAACCAAAGCAGCTAGCCAGATCACCGATTGGCGGGAGTGCTAACCGAGGCTGCGTGTCGTACCAAATATCGTGTGGAAAGGGAAAATCAGGGTAACCCACTCGTAAGAGGCAAAGTCCCTGAGGTGGAGCGGCATATTTCACTAGATCCCGACGTTGTTGTCGCCAAATCTCTGTGAATTCCAGGGGCGATCGCTCTCCCTGCCCAACCTCAATCAGCATCCCAACCAGCAGGCGAACCATACCATAGAGAAACCCACTTGCCTGCAACTCGATTTCAACAAAGGGACCTCTTCGAAGACATTCAGCCGCTTGAACATCAACCCAGGAGTGAGGGCGGCTTGAGCCAGCTCGATGAAAAGCAGCTAGATGATGCCGACCCATCAAAGGCTCTAAAGCAGCCTGAATTAAAGCTTCGTTCAGGGGTGCATGGTAATAGTGCCACGCAAAGGGACGCACAAACAGATTGGGGCGAGCATCGGTGTAAAGCGTGTATCGGTAACGTCGCCAAGAAGCAGAGAAGCGAGCGTGCCAATTTTGATCAACTGCCGCAGAGGCCCGGATCAAAATATCTTGGGGAAGGCGGCTATTGAGAATATTTGCCCACCGATGGGCTGGAATATGCGCAGGTGCATCAAAATGAGCAACTTGGGCAGCAGCATGAACCCCTGAGTCTGTTCGGCCCGCACCATGTAAAGTTACCGATTGACCAATCACCAGCTGAAGGGCTTGTTCAATTTCTTGTTGAACAGTCCGATGACGGGGTTGCCTTTGCCAGCCATGAAAATGAGTTCCCAGGTATTGAATCACCAGGGCAACTCGCTGAGTCTGACCTTCTGATGAATTCACTGAATTGCTATCAGACTCCTTTCGTAAAAAACTGGCAGGCATAGAGCGAAAACCTACGTCAACTCAATGATTGCCATCTCGGCATTGTCGCCTTTACGATTGACGGTCCGTAAAACACGGGTGTATCCGCCATTGCGATCGCTATAGCGATCTTTCGCTTGTTCAAATAAAGCATGAACAAGTTGTTTGTCATAGATGTAGCCCATGGCTTGACGACGAGCAGCTAAGGATCCGTCTTTAGCCAACGTAATCATCCGTTCAGCTTCCGATCGAACCGCTTTAGCTCGCACTTTAGTAGTGGTAATCCGTCCATAACGAATCAACTCAGTTGTCAGAGTTCTTAACAGCGCTTTACGCTGGTCTGCAGGTTTGCCCAATTGTGGGACACGACAACGGTGACGCATAGTTTTGGTAACTTAGCTCAAATGAATTTAGATTTAGTGAACCAAAGAGTTAAAACAAACCAATTTAACAGGATTAGCTAGGGCGTGAAGACTTATCATGAGGCAACGTGATCCCCAGCCGATCTTGCAATGCTTGAATGACTTCCTCAGCAGACTTCGCCCCAAAGTTTTTGATCTCTAGCAAATCCTCCTGGGTGTAGTCCAAAAGATCAGCAACAGAGTTAATTTGGGCGCGTTTCAAGCAGTTGTAAGCCCGAACCGAAAGCTGCAATTCCTCGATCGGAATTTGGTTGGCCGGATCCTCAATCCCCTCATCATCAACATCAATGGGGGCAAAATCGATTTCACGCAGAGGATTAAACAATCCGACTAAAATGTCTGCAGCCTGACTCAGAGATTCCTGAGGTGTCAAACTGCCATTCGTCCAGATTTCTAAAATCAGACGATCCTTTTCCACCGATCCACCAACCCGCGCATCTTCTACCGTGTAGTTCACTTTGCGAACTGGCATGAAGATGGAATCGATTTGGAGAAAATCTAAAGCAGCCGTTTCATCCCGGCTCCGCTCAATGGCCCGATAGCCAATCCCTTTCTCAATTCGAAACTCCATTTCCAACGTGGAGCCTGCCGCAAGCGTAGCAATGTACTGCTCCGGATCTACCACTTGAACTTCAGGTGGCAAATCAAAATAGCTTGCTGTGATGGTTGCCGGCCCTTCCACCCGTAAACGACCAATTTGGGGTTGGGAGGAATAACTCTTAAGCACGACTTCCTTCATGTTCAGCAAGATATCTAGAACATCTTCCCGGACACCCGGAACGGTCATAAACTCATGAGTCACACCCGCAATGCGAACAGCTGTAACCGCTGCCCCTTCAAGGTTAGATAGCAAGACCCGTCTCAGCGCATTGCCTACCGTAATTCCCTGACCTCGATCAAGGGGTTCTAAAACAAATTTGCTGTACGAGCTGCGGTCATCCCCAGTATCTGATTCCACACACTCAACCTGAAACTGTGCCACAGTTAAACCTCCCTTCTCCTTGGCCCTGGAAAGCAAACTCAATTCCTCTCATCAATACTCTGCTTAAAGTCACCCTACTCCAACTAAACTCCTGCCTTGCTCCACAAAGAGTTAGTCTGTACCATGCTCAAATTTAGCGCTCGATTGCTCAGCACCAAGATTAAACACGACGGCGTTTGGGGGGACGACAACCATTGTGAGGAATAGGAGTAACGTCTCGAATTAGCGTGATTTCCAGACCTGCCGCTTGTAGAGCTCGAATGGCAGTCTCTCGTCCGGAACCGGGACCACTGACCATTACTTCAATCTGACGCATGCCTTGCTCGGTTGCCCGACGAGCCGCATTTTCAGCTGCTGTTTGAGCTGCATAGGGAGTTCCTTTCTTAGCTCCCTTAAAACCGCTTGCCCCTGAGGAGGACCAAGAAATGGTTTCGCCATTCGCATCTGTAATCGTGACGATCGTGTTGTTGAACGTTGATTGGATGTGTGCTACGCCATTCGGTACATTGCGTTTCTGCTTCTTGGGTCCCGTTTTGCGGGTAGGTTGTCGTGCCATACTTGCCGTCTCTCAACTAGAAATTAAACTGAATACTGCTGCCGCCAACATTGAGGAAATCATTAATGCGACCAAGGAATCCTCGGCACCCATTATTCCTTAGACAGACAAAAACAGCGACTAGGGCGACCCATCTCGCTGCTAGATTTAGAATTGCTGTTACCGCTTTATTTCTTACCAGGCGCTTTCTTCTTACCAGCCACCGTGCGGCGACCGCCCCGGCGAGTGCGGGCGTTGGTACGAGTTCTTTGACCTCGAACTGGCAATCCTAAACGATGACGACGACCTCTGTAGGTACCAATGTCCATTAAGCGTTTAATGTTCATTGATTCCCAACGTCTGAGATCACCTTCAATCTGGTAATCACCTTCAACTGTTTCACGCAATGCCGCAACTTCGGCATCACTCAAATCTTTAACTCGGGTATCAGGATTGACACCAGTCTTAGCCAAAACCTGCTTTGATCGAGTTAAACCAATCCCGTAAATATAGGTCAGACCGATTTCAACACGTTTATCCCGTGGAAGGTCTACTCCGGCTATCCGCGCCACGTTTTACTACTCTCCAGCTTGCTTCTAGGCTACAGTTTAAATTGGAATGAATTTAAGAAATTCACTCTTTTTTGAAGTGACCAGATTGGGTTATCCCTGACGTTGCTTATGCTTAGGATTTGAGCAAATCACCATTACTCTACCCTTACGTCGAATTACCCGACACTTTTCACACATCCTTTTAACCGATGCTCGGACTTTCATGTCCTTAATAAACCAATGACTACAAACTTAATATATTATCAAGAAAACCAAATATCGTCAATGAAGACAGCGATAAAGTTACTCAAAGATCCACAGGGCAAATTTATTTTTTGAAAAGTTTTTTCCCTCTGGAATGGGATCCAGCTGAACCTAAGCTATTTTTTGCGTAAACGGTAAGTAATACGCCCTTTTGTTAAGTCATAAGGGGTCAACTCAACCTTGACGCGATCGCCCGGTAGAATCTTGATGTAGTTGCGGCGGATCTTGCCTGAAATATGAGCAAGAACATTGAATCCGTTATCTAGATCGACGCGAAACATGGCGTTAGGGAGCGAATCTGTAACGGTTCCTTCCATTTCAATCAGGTCTTGTTTAGACAAGTGCAAATCTCCTTGTGAGTAGTNGTGTCTTGAAAAAATCGGACGTCAACTGAGCTTAGATCATTGGTTCGCAGTAATCCTAATGCAGGATACTATTTTCAAACTCCAGCCTAACAAATCTTTAAGAAAATGGGTTTGAGCAATTCGTAACGGTAAAGTCCTCAAACCCGTCTTCTAAAGAACCCTATGGAGCAGAATTTTTTTGCACAATTTGATCCAGTTGGTGATTGACCTGTTCGATCGGCTGGTTGCCATTAATAGAAACTAGCTGCTGCCGCTCTCGATAAAAGTCAATCAGAGGAGCTGTCTGCTGTCGATAGACATCCAGTCGATGCCGAATCACCTCTTCGGTATCATCCTTGCGGCCTCGCCCTAGCAAGCGGCCAATTAAGATATCATCTGGAACCTCGAAATTCACGACATAGTTACAGATTTGACTCATACGCAGCAGCAGTTCATCTAAAAAGGTGGCCTGGGTCACTGTGCGAGGAAACCCATCTAGGATCCAACCCGCTGCTGCATCAGATTGTTTCAGGCGTTCTTGAACTAGATCGAGAATTAGCTGATCGGGCACTAATTCCCCCTGGTCCATATAGGCTTGAGCCTTCTGCCCTAACTCCGTTTGCTGGGCAACCGCCTGCCGTAAAATGTCGCCTGTCGAAATATGAGGGATATGTTGCCTTTGAGCAAGCGTTTGAGCCTGAGTTCCCTTACCAGCCCCCGGCGCACCTAGAAAAATCAATCGAACCACTATTGCTTCACCATCCCTTCATAGCGTTGAGAAATCACATAGGTTTGAATTTGCTTTGCTGTATCGATCGCCACGCCCACTAGGATGAGTAGTGAAGTTGCTCCCAAACCCTGGAAAGTCCGCACCTGTGTTGCGCTTTCAACCGCAGTTGGAATAATGGCAACCATGCCCAAGAAAATCGCACCTAAGAAAGTGAGGCGGTTTAAAACGCGCTCAATGTAATCGCTCGTTGCTTTCCCTGGACGAATACCTGGAATACTTGCCCCCATCTTTTTCAGGTTTTGCGACATATCAACTGGATTGATGATCAAAGAGGCGTAAAAGTAGCTGAAAAAGAGGATGAGCGTTAGATAAACAACTACATAAAGCCAATGACCGGGGCTGAGATAGCGAATCGCTTGGCTCAGGACTTCGTTGTTTGGGAAAAACTGAACCAGTGAAGCAGGCAGGAACAAAACCATCGAAGCGAAAATGATCGGCATCACACCACCCTGATTTAGGCGCAGAGGTAAGTAGCTGCTCTTTTCAAGGTAAAGTCTTCGACCGACTTGGCGACGGGCAGAGACAATTGGGATTCGGCGGGTTCCTTCCTGAACGAATACAATGCCGACAATCATCACCAAAAACACAATTAGCAGGATGATCACACCTCCCACTACCCCTCGATCGCCACTTTGGGCAAGTTGAATTGTTTGGCCAAGAGAACGAGGAAGCGTTGAAACAATGCTAATGAAGATCAGGAGAGATGCTCCATTGCCTACACCCCGCTCGGTAATCAGCTCACCAACCCACATAACAAACATCGAACCAGCAGTTAAGGCCAGTACGGTTTGGGCAATAAAAGCAGGTCCTGGTGTTTCCGCATAGCGGCTGACAAAGAGCGCAATCCCGAAACTTTGGAAGATCGCCCAACCTACAGCGACGTAGCGCGTAATTTGAGAAATCTTACGTCTGCCTGCTTCCCCTTCGTTTTTCTGCAAATTCTCCAAACTAGGCAGGGCCTGAGTCATCAACTGCATGATGATTGAGGCATTGATGTATGGCAAAATTCCTAAAGCAAAAATCCCCAGGGCTGAGATGCCTCCCCCTGCCAGAATATCTAGAATCCCAATCAGATTTCCTAAACCGCTATTTTGAAGACCTGCTTGAAAAGCTTGGCGATCAATCCCAGGAACTGGAATATAAATTCCCAATCGGATCAGCAATAACATGCCGATAGTAACAAGCAGCCGACCGCGAAGTCCGGCTGCCTGCGCCATCTGTACAAAAGTTTCCTGAGCTGTTGGATTCTTATCTCGACTAACAACCATAATTAAATCCCTCTAGGGCAGGCTCTAGCATTGATACAAGAGCACAGAACTTCCTAAATCTATTTTTAACTAAGTTTCGCATTCAGTGAGAGCCAAAGGAAGCGATCGCAGCAATTTTGAGCTGCATTATCTCTTACGGCCTTGACTATCACTGAACCCTAGTCGAGGACTTCACAGCTACCGCCCGCTGCCTCAATCTTTTGCTGGGCTGTTGCCGTAAACGCTGCAGCCTGAACTTTGAGGGCCACTGAAAGTTCGCCGTTGCCCAAAACTTTTAGCGGACCATCATCAGCAGTGACAATTCCAGCTTCCATTAAGCTTGCCAAGTTCACTTCTGTGTTAGCTGACAAATCAACAAGATCATCGATGTTAATAATCGTGTACTGCTGACGATTGATCACTGGAAAATGCTTCAGCTTGGGAATACGACGATATAACGGCATTTGTCCACCTTCAAACCCAGGACGGGTGGGGCGACCAGAACGCGATTTTTGACCTCGCATCCCGAATCCGCAACTTGCTCCTTGCCCTGCTGAAATACCCCGACCAACGCGACGTTTGCGTTTTTGAGAACCTGCCTTAGGGACAGCATCTTGCAATCTCATGACTAGCCTCTTAAATCCTGCAATAATGTATGAGCTCAGATTCCCCGTGAACTGGGATGCAGTTCATGGCCTGAAAAACTGGGGTTAGGCGTAGAGATTTTCGATCGAAACACCCCGTTCCTCTGCAACTTCAGAGAAAGTTCGCAATGAAGCCAGTGCATTGGCAGCAGCTCTTGCATTATTTAGCGGATTGCCCGACCCCAACTGCTTTGCCAGAATATTTTTGACGCCCGCAAGCTCTAGAACGGTGCGAACTGCTCCCCCAGCAATTACGCCAGTACCGGGTGCAGCGGGACGCATCATCACTTTTGCTCCACCACCTGCGCCGTTGACCGGATGGGGAATGGAGTTAGCTTTGGTGAGAGGAACTTCAACCAAATGCTTTTTCCCATCTGCTACGCCTTTACGCACAGCCCCGATCACATCACTAGCCTTGCCAACCCCAACGCCAACTTGGCCTCGCTCATTTCCAACAATTACGATTGCCCGAAAACTGAGCTTTTTACCACCCTTGACGACTTTCGTAACCCGGCGGATTTGAACCACTCGTTCTTGCCAATCGGTTTCCTTCTCTTTTGCCTTGCCTTTGCGACGATTCGCCATATGCTTTTCCCTACAACGCTTTACTGGTTTCTGGATTGGGTTAATAAAAATCTAGAAGTTCAATCCACCTTCGCGCGCCGCATCAGCAAGTGCCTTAACGCGCCCATGATAGAGATTGCCGCCCCGATCAAACACAACCTGCTGGATGCCTTTTGCCAATGTACGTTCAGCGATCAGCTTGCCGACTTGGGCTGATGCAGAGGCATTTGACCCAGAAGCAAGTTCCGATCGTAGATCTGTTTCCAATGTCGAAGCAGCAGCGATAGTGTGATGCGCACTATCATCAATGACCTGCGCATAGATATGTTGGTTGGAACGGAAAACAGCCAAGCGAGGGCGCTCGGAAGTTCCAACTACTTTGCGTCGAATCCGACCATGGCGACGACGTGTCGATTCTTTGCGTGTCAGTTTCATAATTACTTCTTACCTGCTTTACCAGCTTTACGTCGAACCACTTCGCCAGCGTAGCGAATTCCCTTGCCTTTGTAGGGTTCTGGTGGACGAACCGATCGAATACGAGCAGCAATATTGCCTACGATCTCCTTGTTGATACCGCTGACAATCACGTTGGTGTTATTTTCTACCGCGAGCTGAACCCCTTCAGGTGGTTCGATCTGCACTGGATGACTATAACCCACACTCAGCACCAGGTTTCGACCTTGCACTTGAGCCCGATATCCAACCCCTTGAATTTCCAAGCGGCGTTGAAATCCTTGAGAAACCCCTTCCACCATGTTGGCAACTAGCGTGCGGCAAAGGCCATGGCGCTGCCGAGCAGCACGAGATTCATTACGACGGTTGACAAGGAGTGTTCCTTCTTCTTGCAGAACTTCCACTTCATTGGGAAGCACACGAGATAACTCCCCTTTAGGCCCTTTTACCGCCACCTGCTGGTTTGTAATCGTCACCGTTACATTGTTGGGGACAGGAATTGGGCGCTTACCAATACGAGACATGATTTCTTCTCCTAGACACAATCATCAGTTGCGAGTGAATCAGCCTGACGAATAACAGAGCGACTCTGACGATAACAACCCGTGCTACCAGACGTAGCAGAGCACTTCGCCCCCAAGCCCCTGACGGCGAGCATCGCGATCGGTCATAATACCGCTTGAGGTAGAAATAATGGCAATTCCAATCCCTCCCAAAACTCTTGGCAGCTCTTTACGGTTGGAGTAAACGCGGAGACCGGGCTTACTCACTCGCTGAAGCGTGCTGATAATCGGACGACGATTCTTTCCTTTGTACTTGAGCGCAATCACTAAAGTTTTGCGGGCTCCCTCTTCTTTCTCGCTATATTCAGCGATAAAGCCCTCCTCTTGCAGCACTTTTGCAATGCTACGTGTCATGCGGGTGGATGGAACTTCGGTTGTTTGATGCCGCGCTAAATTTGCATTCCGAATGCGCGTCAGCATATCTGAAATTGTGTCGTTAGCCGCCATAGTTTCCTCTTAATGAAACTGCCTCAATTATCCCGGAAGGGCATTCCCAGCTCCTTCAGCAGAGCACGCCCTTCTTCATCTGTATTTGCAGTTGTAATGATGGAAATATCCATCCCACGAATTTGGTCAATGCTGTCGTATTCCACTTCTGGGAAAATTAGTTGCTCTCGAATTCCCAAAGTGTAGTTACCTCTGCCGTCAAAGCTTTTTGGACTGACGCCCCGAAAATCTCGAATTCGAGGCAGTGCCAGATTGATTAAACGATTGAGGAAAGCGTACATGCGATCAGAACGCAGCGTAACCATCATGCCGACTGGCATACCCTGGCGAATTTTGAATCCGGCGATCGCTTTACGCGCGCGGGTTACCACTGGCTTTTGTCCAGTGATTAATGCAATTTCACTGAGGGATGCCTCAAGTGCTTTTGCGTTTTGAGAGGCCTCTCCTAAACCACGATTGACCGTTACCTTGACGATTTTAGGCACCTGATGAACATTTTCATACTTGAACTGTTCGATCAGTTTGGGGACAACCTTATCTTTATAGAGGGCCTTTAAGCTATCTGCCATTGCATTTCTCCTACAATTTTCCTGGGCTTGGTCAGGAATGGACTTGTTTTTGTACTGACTTAATCAATAATCTCGCCTGTCTTTTTCAGCATGCGGACTTTACGTCCCTCGCTGTTGAAGGTATAGCAAACCCGACTTGCTACCTTCTCCTTTGTGGAGTACAGCATGACATTTGAGCTATGAATCGGGGCTTCAATCGTTGTGATTTGGCCCGATTCACCCTCTTGCTGAGGTTTCACATGCTTGGTTTTAACATTGACACCTTTGACGACCACTTTGCTGGTTTCCGGAAAAGCACGGAGTACTTCGCCCACCTTGCCTTTTTCGCGACCCGTGATCACCTGTACAGTGTCGCCCTTTTTCACATGCATCTTATGACGCACTTTGGTTGGTTTTGCCATTTAGAGTACCTCCGGAGCCAGAGAGACGATTTTTGTAAAGTTCTTATCCCGCAGTTCACGGGCAACTGGACCAAATACCCGTGTTCCGCGAGGATTGCCTTCCGCGTTAATAATTACGGCAGCATTATCATCAAACCGAATGCTCATGCCGCTGTCTCGCCGCAATCCTTTTTTGGTTCGCACGACCACTGCACGAACAACATCCGACTTTTTAACCGCCATGTTTGGAATTGCATCCTTAACAACGGCAATGATGACATCTCCAACATTGGCATAGCGACGGTTACCACCCAAAACTCGGATGCACATTAATTTCCGTGCGCCGCTGTTGTCTGCCACATTGAGATAGGTTTCCTGCTGAATCATGACTTAATCTCCCTGGACAATTTGTTTTGATTTTATGCTTCAGGGATATGGCTCAGAATGTCCACCACTTCCCAACGCTTGGTGCGGCTGAGAGGCCGAGTTTCTTGGATTCGCACTCGATCGCCAACCTGACATTTATTTTCTTCGTCATGGACCTTATACCGCTTGGTGCGCACCACAATTTTGCGGTATTTGGGATGTGGAGCACGGTTTTCGACGGCTACCACAACGGTTTTATCCATTTTGTCGCTGACGACTAAACCAACACGTTGCTTAACGGCCATTCCTTAATCCTCCGATCCCGTTTGGTCTGCTTCTAATTGGCGCTGTCTTTCAACGGTCATCAATTGAGCCAGACGATGCCGTAAATGCTTGAACTGGTGGGGTTTGTCTAACTGGCGTGTTGCCTTTTGAAAGCGCAGTTGAAACAAATCTTTTTTAGTTTCTAAGATGCGATCGCTTAGTTCTTGATCACTCAGCTCACGAATCTCTTCAATCTTTGGCAGAGGCATTCTTACACTTCCTCCACAATATGACGTGCAATGAACTTTGTTTTGATCGGCAACTTGTACTGAGCTAATCGCATTGCCTCACGGGCAGTTGCTTCCGAGACACCTGCGATCTCAAATAAAACTCGTCCTGGCTTAACCACAGCCACCCAGAACTCCGGATTCCCTTTACCAGAACCCATCCGGGTTTCAGCAGGCCGCATCGTTACAGGCTTATCTGGAAAAATGCGAATCCAGATTTTGCCACCCCGGCGAATGTAACGGGTCATGGCTCGTCGACTTGCCTCGATTTGACGAGAAGTAATCCAGCAGGGTTCAAGCGCCTGCAATGCAAAATCACCAAAGCTGATTTCATTGCCAGCGGTTGCCATTCCCTTCATGCGTCCCCGCTGCTGCTTTCGGAATTTAGTTCTTCTAGGACTTAACATGGCTACCTTCTCATCCTTCGTTAGAGCGATCTTCGTATTGCTGGCGGCGACGCTGTTGGCGACGACGAGGCTGAGCATTATTAGGCTGAGCCGCTATTTCTTGGCCGGGAATGATTTCTCCCTTAAAGACCCAAACCTTAATGCCCAGAATCCCGTAGATGGTTTGAGCTGTCCGGTAGGCATAGTCAATGTCAGCGCGCAATGTATGGAGCGGCACCTTCCCTTCACGGGTATATTCAGTCCGCGCAATTTCTGCCCCATTCAGGCGACCGCTGATCTGAATTTTGATACCTTCAACCCCTGCCTTTTGAGCTCGTTGAATGGCTTGACGGACAACCCGACGGAAAGAAACCCGGCGTTCTAAATCACGGACAACACTCTCAGCGATCAGTGCTGCATCAGCGTCAATCCGAGCAACTTCCACAACGTTGATACGAATTTGACGGTTATTATCTTTGAGTGCCCTTTGCAACCCCGTCCGCAATTCTTCAATCCCTTGGCCTCCCCGTCCGACAACAACACCGGGGCGAGAAGTATGAATTTCAAGATCGATTTGGTCTGCTTTCCGTTCAATACGAACCTTAGCAATTCCTGGGCTGTCTAAACTCTTGAGTTTGTAAGGGTTAGTTTCTAGGAAATTGCGAATTGTGTAGTCTTCTTGTAGAAGTTTTGGATAACGACCTGCATCGGCAAACCAGCGTGATTGGTGCTCTTGCGTAATGCCAAGTCGGAAACCAACTGGATGAATCTTTTGTCCCACGGTACGTCCTCTAGATAAAGGCAGTAAAGATACTCAGATAAACAAGGTTGAATTAATCTTCCTCTCCAGCACCAGGTGCAACCGCGATGGTGATGTGGCAGGTTGGCTTGCGAATTTGATAGGCCCGACCCTGCGCCCGAGGGCGAAACCGCTTCAACACGGGACCCTGATCAGCAAATGCTTGAGTGATGATCAGATCAGCTGGTGTATAACCGACGTTGTGCTCAGCATTCGCAACTGCAGAACGCAAGACTTTCAGAATCGGATCACAAGCCTTGTAGGGCATGAACTCCAGAATGATCAATGCCTCCCGATAGGAGAGCCCACGAATTTGATCGAGAACTCGGCGCACCTTAAAGGGCGACATTCGGATGTAGCGAGCGATCGCTTTTACTTCTTCTCCACTAGCAGCAATAGCCATATTTCTCTCCTTAAGCGATTCGCCTTCAGCCGACGCTGCGCCGATCGCTGATCACTTCCTTACTTTTTAGCGACGAGCCTTTTTGTCACTCTTAGCATGACCTCGAAATGTCCGAGTTGGTGCAAACTCACCAAGTTTATGCCCGACCATTTGCTCCGTCACATATACCGGAACATGCTGGCGTCCGTTGTGAACGGCGATCGTGTGTCCAATCATCATAGGCAGGATGGTGGATGCACGTGACCAAGTTTTGATGACCTGCTTATCGCCTTTTGCATTCAGTGCCTCAACTTTGCTGAGCAGGTGATCGGCAACAAATGGACCTTTTTTCAGTGAGCGAGACATAGTTTTGAATAACCTCTGTTCGACATTGAATCCTTATGTTTAGCCTTTGCAGCCCAAACCAGGGTTTAAGACTCTCTTCCGCCCCGACCGCGCTTCGAAGTACGACGACGGCGACGAACAATTAGAGCGTTGCTCGCTTTGCGCTTCTTGCGAGTTTTAGCACCTAACGCAGGTTTACCCCAAGGCGTCACAGGTCCAGGCCGACCGATTGGAGCACGACCTTCACCGCCACCATGGGGGTGATCGACAGGGTTCATGACGCTGCCTCGGACTTCAGGTCGACGACCTAACCAGCGTTTGCGACCAGCCTTACCCAGTTTGGTGTTGCGCTTTTCGATGTTGCCGACTTGGCCGATCGTGGCATAACACTCCCGACGAACCATCCGCACCTCAGTCGAAGGAAGCTTCAGGGTAACAAAATTGCCTTCCTTGGCAACCACCTGGGCAGAAGTGCCAGCAGCCCGAACAATCTGGCCGCCTTTGCCGGGAACAAGCTCGACATTATGAACTGTAGTACCTAGCGGCATATTGCCCAGTGGCAATGCATTACCTACTTCAAACGGTGAATCAGGTCCGGCAACCACTGTTGCACCAACTTCTAAACCAGCCGGATGCAGAATATAGCGCTTCTCACCATCCTGGTAATGCAGCAAAGCAATGCGAGCGTTGCGGTTGGGATCGTACTCGATCGACACAACCTTTGCTGGAATATTGTGCTTATTTCGATAGAAATCAATGACGCGATAGAGTCGCTTATGCCCACCACCACGGTGACGACACGTGACAACGCCACGGTTATTACGCCCCTTCGGACGATGAACTGAGCGAGTGAGGGATTTTTCTGGCTCAGTGCGGGTGACTTCGGCAAAATCTGAAACCACGCGCTCACGTGTACCAGGGGTATAGGGACGATAGGATCGAATGCCCATAACTGCTTAATCTCCGAAGACAGAACTAGACTTCAGGGAACAGGGTGATAGAATCCCCCGGTGCCAAAGTAACCACCGCCCGTTTGTACTGAGGACGATGCCCTGCGAACCGGCCCATTCGGCGGTCTTTTGCAGGTGGATTGTAGGTGTTAACACTCACCACTTTTACGTCAAACAGCTGCTCGATCGCTGCTTTGATTTGAGGTTTGGTGGCGCGAGGAACGACTTCGAACGTGTATTTGTTGTCCTCCAGCAGCAAAGTTGCTTTCTCCGTCACCAGTGGCCGACGAATGAGGTCTGGAAGTTTACGCGGGTCAAACTGATTAGTCACCATAGACCTCCTGGATTGTTGCAAGGGCAGACCGAGTAACTACAACTTGATCAGCCGCTAAAATATCGAAAATATTCAAGTTGTTGGCAGAGATAAGCCTAAGCGTACTGACGTTGCGAGCCGACAAATAAACATTTTCGTTGCGCTCACCAACGATCAACAAAACTTTGGCCTCAGCCTCAACTCCCCAACGGGTCATCGCTTGCACCAATTCCTTGGTCTTAGGACGTGGCAAGTTTTCGCCGAAATCTTCGACCACAATTAGATCGTCAGTCCGGCTCTGAAGGGCAGTCCTCAAAGCGAGCCGACGCTCTTTCTTATTCATCTTGACGGAAAAATCTCTGGGTTTCGGGCCAAAGATCACACCGCCCCCCTTCCACAGAGGAGAACGAATCGAACCCGCTCGAGCCCGACCAGTCCCTTTCTGACGCCAAGGCTTACGACCACCTCCGCTCACTTCAGACCGGGTTTTGGTGGAAACTGTACCTTGCCGAGCATTATTCATCTGACGAACCAACGCCCGATGCACAATATGAGCGGCACTTTCTTCCTTGGCAACGCGCAAATCGAGGGAGGCTTGCCCAACCTCTGCTCCTTGCCAGTCTTTTACTACACACTCAGCCATGACTTGCTATCCCTTCACCTCATGGGTGGCAAAATACTCAGAAATAGAAAATTAAGTGTCAAACTTCTGAATCTAGAGTTTGAGCAGAACCCATTAACCCTTTGCTCGCCCAACTGTCTTAGCAGGAACGATATTGAGCAATGCTCCAGGCTTACCCGGCAATGCTCCCTTAATCAGCAGCAGATTGCGATCGGCATCTACCCGAACGATCGTCAGCTTACGAACCGTAACTCGAACACCACCTAATTGCCCTGCCATCCGCTTACCGGGATAAACTCGTCCTGGTGTTGTACCCGCTCCAGTTGAACCAGGCAGACGGTGATTTTTCGAGCCGTGAGCCATAGGACCCCGCTTGAAGTTATGCCGCTTTTGATAGCCAGCGAAACCTCGACCAATGCTTGTGCCAATCACATCGACAATCTGACCTGCCGAAAAAGTATCGGCTTTAATTTCCTGGCCTAGCTCAAATTCAGCAGAACCATCTAAGCGATATTCCTGTAAATGACGCAAAGGCTGCGCATTAGATTTAGCAAGATGACCTAATTCAGGCTTATTTAACGCCTTTTCAGCGACCACACCATAGCCAACTTGGACTGCTGAGTATCCATCCGTTTGCTTGGTTTTAATTTGAGTGACAGTACATGGACCTGCCTGTACGACAGTGACAGGAATCGCAATCCCAGTTTCTTGATCAAAGATCTGGGTCATGCCGAGTTTTGTGCCAAGAATCCCAATAGACACAGTTTTGGTCTCCCTTGTTCTACCGTTTGCACCTTTTCTACCCCGGTAAAGCCACAAGCGCAGCCTTTGCTCTACCAGACCTTATGAAAAATCAGCCAAAAAATCTGACTTTAGGCTTTCACCCAAAATCTTCAAGACAAACAAACCCCTAGAAGAGGCTGCTGTTAAAAACCGATTTTTATATTTTGACTACCCCACCATTGAGGGAGTCTTGAGCTCTAGGACTTAGACAGAGAGATGCAAGAACTCAGTCCAGTATCCTGCGCCTAAGAGCAAAGCAGCTTAGAACTAGCGTTGAACTAAGTACTAGGAGAAATCAGTTACTTTCGGAGATTGCGCTGCAACCCGAGAGCCGAAGAATCTGCTTACCCAACTTACACAACCGCACAAATTAGCAAGCTTCAGCTTACCGATTTGACCCCTAGCGATTTCAACCTAATTTTTGGCAACAGCTATTTATAATAAACGAGTTATTCTTCAGTTGTCTAGTCTTTAGCCTAAAGTTTTTGACTGTTTTTTTGCTGCTCTATCATGAGGACGGCAGAATTTTCCCCAACTTTTTGCAACATTGATTAGATAAATTTATGAAGGACCTTATAAAATCGATCGCTCTTTTAGCCTGAATTTGCTCTGTTTTGACTTGAAGCGCGTCAACTTCCCCCACTACAATCAAGTCTAGTTACAGGCCAGTCTTAGCGGCAGGTCTTAATTGCTAATCTTGAGCGCTTTCCTCCAAAGCGTCAGAACTTCCAGGTTTCCTCAATGTAAGGACGAAAGTTTCTATGGCACTGATTACAACCGGCAAGCAGTTTGTTCGCAGCTTAGAATCCACTGGCGCACTAGGACTTTATGTTCCATTGGAAGGGGGACATGAAGGGCGCTATCAACGTCGGCTTCGTGCTGCTGGCTATGAAATGTTGCATATTACGGCTAGAGGCCTGGGAGATTTGTCAGCCTATTTATTTGGTGTGCATGGGGTTCGGCCTCCTCACTTGGGCAAGAAAAATACGGAACGAGAAGGCGCTGTGGGCTATCGCTACTACTTACCACCCGCCGCAACCTACCAGTTGGAAAATTTGCCGCCTAACTCTAAGGGCCTTGTAATCTGGCTTTTGGAGGGTATGGTGCTATCTCAGCAAGAGTTGCAATATCTGGTTTCTTTACCCCAAAAACATCCCCGAATCAAAATTGTGGTTGAGATGGCAGGGGGGCGTACTTTTGATTGGAAACCTCTCTCTAGTTTTGTGGCTGCTGCTTGATCCCCAGCTAGTTTTCATATCGATATCGGCGATACATTCTGTTTTTAGATTTCCGTAGTAGTCTAATGGCAGGCATTCGCCTTTCTTGTAATAACCCTTTAGTATGAAAGGGTGACTAACTTGTATCGTCCCTTGCAATCGTTAAGGGAGGGTCACTGGTTTAAGTTAATTTGCGGAGCCAGTTTTCAACACCTCCCTGCTGTCAGAAGCTTAGCGCTAGCGTATGCTTTGGCTGGAGCTGACTGTATTGATGTCGCTGCCGATCCGGCTGTGATTGCGACTGTTCGAGATGCGTTGAGGATCGCAGTTAACCTAAGGAAAACTGCTCAGTTGAAGGGGTATAGTGCGGCAAATTTGCCTTCCGAGAGTTCGCCCTGGTTGATGGTGAGCCTCAATGATGGTGAAGATCCGCATTTTCGCAAAGCAGAATTTGATCCGCAGCGATGTCCAGCAGATTGTTTTCGACCTTGCGAATCAATCTGCCCGGTGCAGGCGATCGTCTTTGATCAAGTTGACGGATTTTCAGGAGTTGTAGACAGTCTTTGTTATGGCTGTGGGCGTTGTTTAACCATTTGCCCAATTCAGCAAATTTCAGCTCGGTCCTATGTTTCCTCCCCGGTTGCGATCGCGCCACTCGTCTTAGCTGGGGTTGATGCTGTTGAGATTCACACGCAGGTCGGTCGCTTTGCCGATTTCGAACGGTTATGGCAAGCGATCGTTCCCTATTTGCATCAGCTGAAACTTGTTGCCATTAGTTGCCCGGATGGGGAAGAACTAGTGGACTATTTGTGGTCGATCGCCAATTTGATTTCTCCCCTCCCTTGCGCCCTAATTTGGCAGGCCGACGGCAGACCCATGAGTGGCGATATTGGCGATGGTGCGACTCGAGCGGCAGTGAAACTGGGTCGCAAAGTCTTGGCAGCAGGATTACCGGGCTATGTGCAACTTGCAGGCGGCACAAATCGGCACACGGTTGCCAAGTTGAAAGAGTTTGGTTTGCTGAAAACCAAAGGTTCAAATCCTTATATTGCAGGAGTTGCCTATGGTAGCTATGCCCGATCGCTTTTACTGCCTATCTTGGAGGAACTCGAGAAACCTGTGGCTGTGGTCCAGAACGCTTCTGAATTGACCTCAACATTTGGAGCCGTCTCCAAGTCTATCATTCTCGAAGACCGGCCTGATCTACTCTGGCAAGCGGTCGATCGAGCTCACCTTTTGGTTTCTGAGTTAAAACAGCTTTCAACCTCGAATTCCACAAATTCACCCCTTTTAAGGAGTCATCAATGAGTCTTAAGCCTGACAATAGTGTCTAAAAACTGCATCTGAATCAGGTTGACCCCTACCCAACGTTTTACACAACCGTATTCATTAAATATCCATGACATTTAGCGGCAACAACTTTTCTGAACAGCCATTCTACCCAACGGTAAATCCAGTTCCCGAACCCCAACGGCTGCGGACGCAAAGAGCAGAGCCTACATTTCAAATCACTGACGACCTCCCTCAACTACTCCAGATTCTGCCCGAAGCGATCCGTCAACCCCTCGAAAATCACCCCGAACGCGATCAGCTAATCGAAGTGGTTTTGGATCTCGGTCGTCGTCCTGAAGCCCGTTTCCCGAATACGACTGAGTATTTATCGGACATTCCGGTTTCAAGGGCGGATTTAGATTATTGCATAGAACGGGTCGGCATGTTTAGCGGTGATAATCGCGCGGGCATTGAGCGGACACTGCATCGCATTAGCGCCATGCGTAATCGGGCGGGCGATGTCGTTGGACTCACCTGTCGGGTTGGTCGAGCGGTGTTTGGTACGATTGGCATGATCCGAGATCTGGTTGAAACAGGCCGATCGATTTTGATGTTAGGTCGTCCCGGAGTGGGTAAAACAACGGCGCTGCGGGAAGTTGCTCGAATTTTAGCTGATGAGTTGAACAAACGAGTCGTCATCATTGACACCTCCAACGAAATTGCTGGAGATGGCGATATTCCTCACCCTGCGATTGGACGTGCCCGCCGTATGCAGGTTGCCCGTCCCGAATTGCAGCATCAGGTGATGATTGAGGCCGTGGAAAACCACATGCCAGAAGTTATTGTGATTGACGAAATCGGTACTGAACTGGAGGCGCTTGCAGCCCGCACTATTGCCGAACGTGGAGTTCAGTTGGTTGGTACCGCTCATGGCAACCAGATTGAAAACCTGATGAAGAATCCAACACTATCTGACTTGGTGGGCGGCATCCAATCTGTCACTTTGGGAGACGAAGAGGCCAGACGACGCGGCAGCCAGAAGAGTGTGCTGGAACGCAAAGCCCCGCCCACGTTTGAGATTGCCATCGAAATGTTGGAACGCCAGAAATGGATTGTGCATGAGAACGTTGCAGACAGCGTCGATCAGCTTCTGCGCGGCAAAAAGCCTAATCCTCAAACCCGCACAGTTGATGAAACAGGCAAAGTGGTGATCACGCAGGAAATGATTCAACCCAAGCCGCCTTCGCCGCGCCAACTTCCCTTTACGGGTACCCCTCTGACACCAGGCTTTCCAAATCGATCGGCAATTCAAGGTGGCTGGCGTGCCTCTGGGCAAATGACGCCCTTACCCAGCTCCCGATCGGACAGTTGGACCTACAATCCATTACCCGAATCCACCGTGATTCCCCTTTCGCCAGAGCGACAGCATTTTGATCAGCTGTTGAATGAATCGCTGGATGATCTGGCAAGTGCCGATTTTGGCGATCGGCTGGAGCGGGGTCCGAATGGTGAAGATCTGCCGCTGCATATCTATCCCTATGGCATTAGCCGCCACCATCTTGATCAGGTGATTCAAACGCTGAATTTGCCGATCGTGCTAACGAAAGATTTGGATAGTGCTGATGCGGTTCTGGCTTTGCGATCGCATTTGAAAAATCACTCAAAGCTGCGGCTGTTAGCCAAAACCCATCAGATTCCGATTCACGCGGTTAAGTCGAATAGCATGCCTCAAATTGTCCGCTCATTGCGGCGGTTGCTGCATCTGGAAGATCTGACCGTGGATGAACCAGGGAATCTGGCGCTGCTCTATACCAATGGAGATGACAACGAAATTGAGGCTTTAGAAGAAGCCCGTCTTGCAGTTGAGCAAATTGTCATTCCCAAAGGCCAGCCCGTTGAGCTGTTGCCGCGATCGGCCAAGGTGCGCAAAATGCAGCATGAGTTGGTCGAGCATTATCGGTTGAAGTCCTCTAGTTTTGGCGAAGAACCCAATCGACGGTTGCGGATCTATCCGGCCTAGCCTAGCGGTTGAGCGGCTAACCGTTGAAGAACAAACAAAAACCAGGGGTAAGAGATCAGAAGAGACTGGGCAAGCGTCATATCAATGCCTCATTCGATCTCCTAAGTTCTTAAACCCCTGTGTTCTCGTCTTGACTAGACTAATGCTGGAGTTGGTGCAACCAGATGCGGATAGAGCGGGAAACGTTCGCATAAATTAGCGACGCGCTGACGACAATCTTGCGTTACGGCTGCATCATCGGGATTGAGCAGACGATCGGCAATGATGTTGGCAATTTCCGTGAATTCTGCCGTACCCATCCCCCTTGTCGTCATAGCAGGCGAACCTAAGCGCAGACCGCTCGTGACAAATGGCGATTCGGGATCAAACGGAACGGTGTTTTTGTTGGCCGTAATGTTCACCGTGCTGACCAACTGATCAGCAACTTTACCCGTCATGCCGATCGATCGCAGATCCACTAACATCAAGTGGTTGTCAGTGCCGTTCGAGACAATCTTGAAGCCACGGGCCTGTAGCTGAGCTGCCATTGCCTGCGCATTTGCGATCACCTGTGCCGAATAGGTCTTAAACTCAGGCTTCAGCGCTTCGCCAAACGCAACTGCTTTTGCCGCGATCACATGCTCCAAAGGGCCACCCTGAGTTCCAGGGAAAACGGATTTATCTAATTTCTTACCCAGATCAGCATCGCGAGTCATGATTAACCCCCCTCGAGGTCCGCGTAGGGTTTTGTGGGTGGTGGTGGTCACAACATCGCAATAGGGGATAGGACTGGGATGATGTCCGGTTGCGACGAGTCCAGCAATATGGGCAATATCGGCCATCAAGTAGGCACCCACCTCATCTGCAATCTGCCGAAACTTCTCAAAGTCGATGATGCGAGGGTAGGCAGAATAGCCGCAGACGATCAATTTAGGCCGATGCTGCAAGGCAATTTCGCGAATCTGGTCATAGTCCAATACTTCCGTTTCTGGACTGACCCCATAGTGACAAGCCTTGAACCATTTGCCCGACACGTTCACAGGCGAACCATGGGTGAGGTGACCGCCGTGGGACAGATCCATGCCTAAGAAAGTATCGCCCGGTTCCAGCAGCGTTAGAAAAACGGCAAAGTTGGCCTGTGCACCAGAATGCGGTTGCACATTAGCATGGGCCGCTCCAAACAGTTCTTTTGCCCGATCGATCGCGAGCTGTTCCGCCTGATCGACAAATTCGCAGCCACCATAGTAGCGCTTAGCCGGCAGACCTTCGGCATATTTATTCGTCAGCACTGACCCCTGAGCTGCCAAAACAGCCGCCGAGGTAAAGTTTTCGCTGGCGATCAATTCCAGGTGATCGCGTTGACGCTGTAGCTCCTTCTGGAGAATTTCAGCCACAGCCGGATCGGTTTTTGCGAGGAAATCCAAGTTCGTTTGAGTCACTTAACAAACTCCAGGGAGACTAAGGTTCAGCTTTTCAGCAGGCGTCAACGCCAGATTCACAAGTTTGGCAAGGTGTACCCACCAAAATATTGCGGTGAAGCGTTTTTGCCCAAACAATTAATCATACCGTATTACACCATACTGATCGGTATAGAAATTAGTCAGGAAAATTTTATCGGCCTTATAACGAAGCAGATGTGAATTGCAACACCTGATTGAGCTTGCCACTACGGTAGCCTTCCAAATCCAGAGTGACATAGAGAAAGCCGTAGGACTGAAAAGCTTCCACTAGGGTAGGCAGGTCAGTCGTCAGCACAAAGTCCTTAATCTGGTCGGGCGGTAGTTCAATGCGAGCAGTATCACCTTCCGATCGCACCCGCAGATTTTTCAGACCCAACTTGTGCAAATAGCGTTCTGCTCGGCCCACCCGCTGTAATTTCTCTGCCGTAATTGCTTCACCATAGGGAAATCGAGAGCTGAGACAAGGTTGGGCTGGTTTATCCCAACAGGGCAGCCCCAGCAGCTTTGCCAATTCACGCACTTCTAATTTGGACATTCCCACTTCTGCCAGAGGCGATCGCGCACCCCGTTCCTTCGCAGCCTGAATGCCGGGACGATAGTCAGACAGGTCATCTGCATTTACCCCGTCTACTACATAGGGGTAGCCCCGTTCCAGCGCCAATGGCCTCAGAGTATCGTGAAGTTCACTTTTGCAGAAATAGCAGCGATTGACTGGATTCGAGGCGTAATTCGGATTTTCCAGTTCGTGAGTTTGCACTACCTCGTGAGCAATGCCAATTTCTGCTGCCTGAATCCGGGCATCTTCCAAATCCTCCGGCAACAAGGAAGGAGAGTTTGCTGTCACTGCCAAAGCCCGATCGTCCAAAACGTCATAGGCAACCTTTGCAACCAGCGTGCTATCAATGCCGCCGGAATAAGCAATCAGTGCCCGCTCCATTTCTGTAAACAGGGCTTGGAGTTGCGTCAACTTTTCCGTTAATACCATCTTCAATTCATCCAGCCCCACTCAACTGCTCATCTCTAAGCTAGCGAATCTCTTCCTGAACTGAAGCAAGATCCAATATCAAGNATGTCCTTGCCTGACGTAGATGGTGCACTAAAGCCTGGAGGCCAAGTTGATAACTTTCGGCACCAAAGCCGCTAATTTGACCGATCGCCACCGGAGCAATGTAGGAATGATGGCGGAATGCTTCCCGTTTGTAAACATTACTGAGATGCACTTCAACCGTCGGCAAGGCTACACCAGCGATCGCATCACGAATAGCAACACTCGTATGGGTATAGGCTCCTGGATTGATCAAAATACCGTGATGTTGCTCCCATGCTGCATGAATCGTATCGACCAACGCGCCTTCATGATTTGCTTGGAATGCCGTAATTTTTGCCTGAAGTGATTGTCCGGCAGCTTCTAGCGATCGATTAATATCTTCTAGCGTTGTTGAGCCATAAACTTCTGGTTCCCGTCTGCCGAGGAGATTGAGATTGGGACCATGTAGAACCAAGATGCTTAGCCATGAATCAAGTTCAGTCAAAGTCAGTCGTTCCTATCAAAAAACAACTCACCATAGTATTGCAAAACAGAGAGGAATGGACGCAGAGGTCAGAGACTTGCATTGCAGAAAACACAATGAATGACAGTCTGAAATTCGATCAACCAGTGACCGAACCAGCCCCAAGATAAACAAAAGAGGCGCAACCAGTACGCCCCTTCAAACTTGAAGTTTTAATAAATAACTTATTTGATTCATTGAAAATCACCCATACAGGTCTAGCCATATCCCAAAAACAATGGCATTCCATTCAATACCACAATAGGATAAACCTTTTGAGCGGAAGCTGCTGAACTGTCTAAACAACTAATGAACAAGCGTAAAAATCAGCGACGACGTTGAGGGTCATGCACAGGCACTGGAATAGGTTCGGGTTCAGGCTGAACATCTGGACCTAGGAGTGCCTCGATCAACTTACCAGCCCACTCTCTTAACTTTTCCAGCACTTTTTCGATGTAATCCATCAGTTAAATTGCTCCTTAAGCACTGCCAGGAACAAAATCAGATCAGGAAAGACCAGTCTGATTAAGGCTTGTGTTTAGCTTTACCATTTCATCATAACCAATCGTCAGAAATGATCAAGAGCTGGAGGCCGAATTCCTGAAAATTCAACAACTTTTCGATCAGATTGCAGCGCCGCCAGCGTTGAAAGCGCTGATCTGATGCTGATCCCGCATTGATTGCCCTGAGCAATTGCAATTCAAACAGTCCTGATTTAAGCGGCCCAGCCCAGCAAGGAGTAAGCCGTTTGAATGTTGTGGGAAACAGATTCTGCCGATCGATTCAATGCCTTTCGTTCGGCATCAGTCAGCTTTAGTTCCAAAATTGCTTCAATGCCGCCGCAACCCAGCCAGGACGGAACACCCAGGAACAGATCGTGCAAGCCATATTCGCCCTGCAAATAGGACGCGATCGGCAACAGACGATGTTGATTCAGCAGAATGGCTTCAACCATCACATAGGCTGAAGAAGCCGGAGCATAGTAAGCTCCCCCAGTTTGCATCAGTTCCACAATTTCTGCGCCACCATTCCGAGTTCGTTCCACCAACCGATCGATCGTCTCTCCATCCAGCATTTCTACAATCGGAATTCCGTTGACGGTTGAATAGCGAGGCAGGGGGACCATCAAATCTCCGTGGCTCCCCAACACCATCGCGTTAACATCAGCGGTAGAAACGCCTAGCTCCAGGGCAATAAACGTTTGCAGACGGGCTGAATCTAAAATTCCAGCCATGCCCATCACCCGTTGAGGCAGCAATCCGCTTACCTTCCAGGCTAAATAGGTCATGACATCCAGCGGATTGGTTACCACGACGAGGACTGCCTGCGGCGAATATTCCAAAGCCTTTTGCGTCACTTGAACCACAATATTGGCATTGGTTTGAATCAAATCCTCGCGGGTCATCCCAGGTTTACGAGGCAACCCTGCCGTAATGACAATTACCTCTGAACCGGCTGTGTCAGCATAGCGATTTGTGCCCGTGATGTGGCGATCGTGTCCCTCAATGCCTCGCGCTTCCATCAGGTCTAAAGCAATGCCTTGAGGCCGCCCATCCAGGACATCCAGCAACACCACATCGGCTAAATCTTTTTCAGCAATGCGCTGGGCTAATGTAGCGCCCACATTTCCAGATCCAATAATGGAAACGCGAGTGGAATGACATGTTGTTCCTAAAGACACATCGAACATACCCCCTAACCTCTGTGTTGAACTCAGGTGGTTCGATTATGGCCAATGCATCTTAGCGAACTGACAGAACTTAACTAACCTTTTCCAATTGGTCAGCGCGTAGCCAAATATTGGGGGTGGGAACGTAACCGAACTTCACCAAAACATAATCGCCCTTAGCATCCAGGACTTCACCCTTCGTATCGAAAATGTAGGAGGAAAAACGCGGATCGCTGGCCTGAGCCTCCAGACTATTTTCCAACTTTTCGCGAATGGCGCGAACTAAATCACCTTTCTTAACTGCCATAGGGTATTGCGTTGCTAACAGGCTAAACCTTCCCGTCAATCTTACCGAATTTCAGGAGTGAGATTCGTAGGCTGCACTGGTTTTCAGAGATAGAGTTCTTTAATCGATCGTATTTAAGAAACCCTACCTATCAGAGTTTGATCAGGATTTGAGGTGGTTTTAGGTTCAATCCTTAGCAGGAGACCGAACGCTAAAAGAACCATCCGGCTGTTTCACCAATTTGCCGCCCAAGGCTTCGATCCGCTGCACTGCGGTTTGGCGAGTTCGATCGTCCGGGGCATTGCTCAACACCATTACCCAGGCTGCAACCTGTGCCGTCTTACTGTTGGGATTGGTGGCCAAAAAGTCAGCCGTTTGTTGAGAAATCTGGGCTACGGTTTGGCTATCAGGTTCACTGGACTGAGCTGCCCATTCAGCCGCCTTTAAAAATGAGTTGCGGGCAGCGGCAGCATCTCCCTGAAACAAAAGCTGGTCTACCCCAAGCTGACGCCAGACCGTGTAGGAATTAGGGGGCACATTTGGCTTCAGCGATTCCAGGCTGCGTTTCATTAGATCGATCGATCGATCGGGCAGACCGGCATAAATTGAAGAACTAGTGGAGAGGAAGGTATAAGCCCGCATAAAGTAAGGATCGCGTTTCAGCACTACCTCGAAGAATTCCGGACTGAGTGTGTAATCCGTTTTTTGGCGGGCAGGCTGATCGCCAAAGTATTGCAGGAAATTGAGAAAAACCCAGTCCCCCATCAAGTTATCAAAGCCAAAGGTTGGCATTTTTTGCAGAAACGCCAGCCGCACTTTTTCAGCCGCAATATCTTGACGAAGCTCTTCTACAGAAGCTGTTTGACTTTTAGCCTGCAATTTTTGGAGCTGTGGATACTGCAACCAACCGATTGCAGCAATACTGATCAAAATTATCAACGCGGTGATGAACCGCTGCCGCCAAACTGAACGCAATCCGAGCTGCATGAAGGTTTACCTACATTAATCCTAAAAGTGCCGTAGAGACAGATAGAAATCCGCCAAGGTGATTTGGTCATTCTAGAGACTGGAATGTCAAGATGAGAGAAGCAAAACCGCCCAAATGCTTATGCCAGATCGTCAGCCTTCGATCGCCCAACACTATCATGAGCGCACTAAGTATGACCCAAAAACGCTAGCCAGCCGAGATCTAGACTGGTCTAAGCAACCGACTCCCTTTAAGGAATATCGCATCGGGGCATCCTTTGATCTCAAACCCTACTTAACCAATGAACCAGGCGCGATCGACAAGGACCTGCAATGGCAGCGGCTCTCGCGTTTACTATTTTGCAGCTATGGCCTGACGATCAAAATGACCACTATGAATGGAGAACCCGTTTATTTGCGGGCAGCTCCTTCCGCCGGTGGACTTTACCCAGCAGAAGTTTACCTGATTTCTCGCGGCACACCCCTGCTGCCAGCGGGTCTCTATAGCTATCAACCCAAAACCCACTCGCTGGTCCACTTTTGGGATAGTGACGTTTGGGCCACCTTGCAAAGCGCTTGTTTTTGGCATCCTTCCCTGGATGCGACGCAGTTAGCGATCGTCACTACCGCTATTTTTTATCGATCGGCTTGGCGTTATCAGGATCGAGCCTATCGGCGAGTTTTTCTGGATACCGGCCATTTATTAGGCAACATCGAACTGGCTAGTGCCATCAATGACTATCGTCCCCATCTGATTGGGGGATTTATGGATGAAGCCGTCAACCGATTGCTGTATCTGGATAGTCAACAGGAAAGTGCGATGTCTGTGATCGCCCTTGCAGACCTGTTGGACCTGCAACAAAATCTTCCCCTCGCCCCTACAGCCCTTGCTTCAAAAACGCAACTTAACTATCCATCGATTGCCGATGGCGACCTGCTCTTGGCATTGCATCAGGCTAGCAATATTCCTGAAATTCCCAATCCGCCTTTGCTGAAAGATATTGTCCCCGATCCGATCAAGCAACTGGAGGAAACACAGACGGACAAATATAATTTTCCCTTTTGTCTTAAGGTATCCCTGGTAACGCCCCCGATCGATTGGGGAGAGCACCTGGCTGAATTAGAAACGACGATTCTGAAGCGGCGATCGACCCGAGCTTACAACGGCGCAAATTTGCAGCTTGAAGAACTAAAAGCGCTGCTCGATTTCACCTATCAACCTCAGAACTACATTGAACAGGGTTTCGATCGCAATCCGGACTATTTCGATCTGGGGCTGATCGAGACATTTATTGCCGTTTCAGGTGTGGATGATCTGGAAGAAGGCTGTTATTACTACGCTCCCAAAGCGCAAGAACTACGGCAAATCAGGTTTAAGAATTTTCGAAGGGAATTGCACAGGCTCTGCTTAGGCCAAAATCTGGGACGCGATGCGGCTGTCGTGTTGTTTCACACCGCCGATTTGGTGAAAGCGGTAGCTCGCTATGGCGATCGGGCCTATCGTTACCTGCACATGGATGCGGGCCATTTAGGCCAGCGCTTAAATTTAGCGGCGATTCGCTTAGGATTGGGCGTTAGCGGTATTGCCGGATTCTTTGACGACGAAGTGAATGAGGTGTTAGGAATTCCGATCGACGAGGCGGTTTTGTATATCACGACATTAGGTAGACCCCGTCAGTAGGATCAATGACTGCATAAAATCAGGGCCATCGACCTAGATTAGGATGAACAGCCGCTCTCTAAACAACAGCTATGTGTCCAGCCAGTGTTGGTACCAGCCGTGCCCATGCCCTTGAAACCGGGGAAGCCAAATTGTGGGCTGTGTTGGTGGGCGTCAATCAGTATCAGGACGATCGTCTACCGACCCTCTCCTATTCGGCGCTAGACTGTCAGGGCTTGGGGGAAGCAATTACGGCGGCAGTCAGCAATTTTCCACAAAAGTCTGTAACAGTTCACCATGACTATGCGGCGGCTGGAGTAGAAAGCACGGGACAACCGCGATCGCTCCCCGATCAGGTGGCTGTTTCCGGTCGGTTGGGATTGGGGACACTGGCAAAAATTCGTAGTTTTCCGGCCAAATCGCCAGTGCGATCGATCGTGTATGACAGCTTGCAGGAGATGGTGAAGCAGGCCAAACCGCAGGATACGGTGCTGTTTTACTTTTCAGGTCATGGTGTGCTGGACACCGAGAGTCGTCAGGCAGTGCTGTGCTTAACGGATACCGATCGGGATAATTTGCTGCAAACAGGGTTGGGCGTGCAAACCTTGCTGCAACTCTTCAGCCAATGTCGGGCACATCAGCAAATTGTTTGGCTGGATGCCTGTCACAGCGGCGGTATGACGCTTCGAACAGCTGGTATGACGGAGACGTTGCCCAATCCGACCCCGCAATTATTGGAAGTGTTACAGCAACAGGCGGCTCGCAGTCAGGGCTTTTATGCCTTGCTGTCCTGCGATCAAAATCAGCTTTCCTGGGAGTTCCCCGAACTGGGGCATGGCGTCTTCACCTATTACTTAATGCGGGGCCTGCTGGGTGAAGCAGCGGATGGTCAGGGCGTGATTGAAGCGGATGCGCTTTACAAATATGTCTATTACCAAACCCTGCGGTACATCGATAAAACGAATCAGCAGTTGCGGCTAATCAACCAGCAGAAGCGCGGCAGAGGTGACTCACAACTTCAGCCGGAATATCCGCTACAAACACCCAAGCGCATTGTCGAAGGCATCGGCGAGCTGATTATCGGCACCAAGCCCGACATGGCGGCTCCCCGCTATCCGCGACAGGCGATCGTAATTGAAGGCTTCTCAGCCAATCCCACAACGCTGACGCTGAGCAAAATCCTACGATCGGACGGGAATTTTGAGCTAACCTACTTACCGCAACCCGGCAAAGAGTGGTCCGATGTGCGATCGGTCCTGCAAACCTGTCTCCAGTCTGACCAGGGAACTAGTACTGATCTCACCTATTCATCGACGGTGCTGCTTTACCTGCGTGGCAAGATTCAACTGACCGCGACAGGCGATAGCTGCTTGGTGCTGCGTAATCAGGTGGAAATTAGTCGATCCTGGCTGCGGCAAGAACTGCGGCGATCGTCTGTGGCAAGACAGGTGGTGATTTTGGATTGTCCGGGGGCAACCGATCTGGAAGCCTGGGTGGAGGATTTGCAGATTAGCAGCGGCTGCGGCCAATGTTTGATCGGCGTTGCCAGTCCCACGACCGATCCAGATTGGTTTGCGCAAGCCTTACTCGACAGTTTGAAAGCCAGTGAAACCCAGGCCGGTTTGTCGATCGCTGGATGGATCGCCCAACTGCAAGCCAGAGCTGCCGAAGCGAATATTACGCCGCATATCTGGCTGTCTGGGTCACAGGGTGTGATCGAAGTACTACCTGGAAAGATGGGCACACGCGGCAGCAGCCAGGATTTCGATCTGGGCATTTGTCCCTATCTGGGTTTGCGTGCTTTCTCAGAAGACGATGCACCCTTTTTCTTTGGCCGCGAGGCTTTGGTGCAGCAGCTCGTCCAAGCCCTAATGCAGCAGTCTTTTCTGGCCGTCGTTGGTGCGTCTGGCAGCGGTAAATCCTCAGTGGTACAGGCTGGCTTAATCGCCCAGTTGCGACAGGGCAAACAAGTTCCGGGCAGTGAAACCTGGTGGCTGGGCAGTTTGCGTCCCGGCGATCGACCTCTCACGGCTTTGGCTCAAGCGTTGGCAACGAATCAGACCGATCGCTTGCAAATCGAAGGCATTCTCTATCAGGGCATTGAAGGCTTTGTGTACTGGTTGCGCTCCCGTTCCGAGCCCATGCTACTGCTGGTAATCGATCAATTTGAGGAACTGTTTACGCTGGCTCCTGCTGAAGATCGGCAGCGTTTTTTGGACCTGGTGCTAGACGCGATCGAACATGCGGGCGATCGGTTCAAACTCGTGGTGACTTTGCGATCGGACTTCATTGCGCCTTGTCTGGAATATCCCGCTTTAGCCACATTGCTACAACAATCCAGCATCCTCGTGCCACCTGTACTGAGTGAAGCAGACTATCGCCAGGTGATCTTGCGACCCGCCGAAAAAGTCGGCTTGAATGTGCAGCCCGAACTCGTAGAAGTGCTGCTACAAGACCTGAGCCACACCGCCAGCGATTTGCCATTGCTAGAATTTGTGCTGGAACAACTCTGGGAAAATCGTCGCCCCGGAGAACTGTCGCTGCAGGTTTACCAACAAACGATCGGCGGATTGAAAGGAGCCTTAGAACGCAAAGCCCAGGCTACTTACGACAGTTTAGACAAAGACGCCCAAGCCTGCGCTCGCTGGATTTTCTTATCCCTCACACAACTGGGCGAAGGCACCGAAGATACCCGCCGCCGCATCCGCAAATCGGACTTAATCGTCAAAAAATATCCCGCCGAATTGGTCGATCGCACGCTTCAAGCCTTAGTTGCCGCCAAGCTGATTGTCATTGATGCAACCGACGAAGCAACAGATCAGCCCATCCCAGAAACAACCGCTGTCCTCTCCCCCTCTCCCCCTCTCCCCCAAATCTCCATCGAAGTCGCCCACGAAATCCTCATCCGTCACTGGTCCACACTGCGCTGGTGGTTAGAAGAAAACCGATCGCGCTTACGAGCCCAACGGCAGGTCGAGCAATCGGCATCGCAATGGTGGCAAAGCAATCAACAGGCTGATTTTTTGCTGCGGGGAGTGCGATTGGATGCGGCAGAAGAACTCTATGTGCAATATACCGACGAATTATCCGATGAGGTGCAGCAGTTCGTTGAGGCAGGTTTAGCAGAACGCGATCGGGAACAGCGACAAACCAAGCAGCGATTACGGCAGGCACAAGCCGCAGTCGTTTTAATTGGTTCTCTGGGCATTGCAGCAGCAGGCTTTGGCGGATTTGCTTATCTGCAACGGCAAAAAGCATTGCTGAATGAAATTGCCACGCTGAACGCTTTGTCGGAATCACAATTTCTGGCAAATCATCAACTCGAAGCGCTGACAACCAGTTTGAAAGCTGGAACCCAATTGCAGCGAATTCAGTGGTTTGGGATTGATCCAAAAAGAGCCTCAGAAATTAAGACTCAGACGATCGCCACCTTACAACAGGCCGTTGAACAAACGCAGGAATTGAATCGATTGGAAGACCACAGCCAACGAGTCAATAGTGTCAATGTGAATCCTCAGGGGCAAATTGCAACAGGCAGTGAAGATGGCACCGTGCGCTTATGGAAGCCCGATGGATCGATCGATCGCGTTTTGCAAGTGGGCGATCGAGTAACAGCGGTTGTCTTCAGTCCCAATGGTCAAACTTTAGCAGCAGCAAGTTCCAACAGTACTATCAGCCTATGGGATAGCAACGGCAATGCACAACGAACGTTAAAAGCGAAAGATTGGGTTACGAGTCTGGCCTTTAGTCGAGATGGAGAATGGTTAGCGATCGGTAGTCGAGACAACACAGCTCAATTTTTTGACATTAGAAATGGAAAGCTTTTAAGAACATTCAACGGATTCACTGGATTTGTGAATAGCGTCGCGTTTAGCCCAGATAATCAGACGCTTGCTGCAGCTAGTGAAGATGGATCTATTCGTCTATGGAATATCGCAGCGGGTAAACCGATTCGCGTTCTCACAGGTCATCAAGGTCGAGTCACCAGTATTGCTTTCAGCACCAAAGGGCAACTTGCCTCAGCAGGCGAAGATCGGATGATACGTCTGTGGAATTTGAGCAATGGCACTGCTACAACGATCGAAGCGCATACCGATCAGATTAATCAGGTGACATTCAGTCCAGATGGGCAACAGTTCGTTTCAGCTAGCAAAGATGGGCAAATCAAACTCTGGCGGCTTGATGGAAGCCCGATCGCCACCTTCAAAGGCCACGGAGATTCGGTGTTGAGTGCTGTGTTTAGTACGGATGGTCGATCGATCGTTTCCAGCAGCGCAGATAAAACCGTGCGGATTTGGCAAATTCCACCAGCAGAAGCACCTGTCACCGCCGATGTGTTGAGCGTCAGTCCTAACGGACAGCAATTCGTTACCGCAGGCTGGGATGGCAAAATTCAGCTCTGGCAGAAACAGGGAGAAAGCAAGTCGCTGATTCGATCGTGGCAAGCTGGTACGAAGCCAGTTTCAGCGATCCACTTCAGTTCAGATGGGCAGCGAATTGTTTCAGGTGGCGATGATCAGATATTAAACATTTGGGATACGCAGGGCAATTTGCAACAAACACTAAAAGGACATACTGGCAAAATTACCAGCGTTCGTTTCAGTCCAAATGGGGAATGGATTGCCTCTGCCAGCGAAGATAAAACGGTGCGACTCTGGCGATCGATCGACGGACACCCAATTCGAGCATTTACCGGGCATTCTGATAGCGTGAGTTCAGTCGCCTGGAGTGCGGACAGTCAAACGCTGGCTTCTGGAAGTTATGACAATACGATCGCGCTTTGGAAACTAGATGGAACAAAAATTAGAACATTAGAAGGTCATGGTTCTGCAATTTCTGCGATCGAATTTAGTCCCGATCAACAAACCCTAGCTTCAGCAAGTTGGGACAATACAATCAAACTCTGGGATGTTGGCAACGGCAGATTATTACAGACGCTCACGGGGCATCAGGATGGCGTCACCAGCCTTACTTTTAGCTCAGATGGTCACACAATCGCATCCAGCAGTGCCGATCGCACAATCAAACTCTGGGATACCCAGGGTGACAGCTTGATCAAGACTTTATTGGGACCAGCCAAATCAGTCATGAGCTTAAGTTTCAGCCCTGACAATCAAGCGTTACTAAGCACTGGAGAAGCTGGGGTTCAGCTCTGGGATTTGAATTTACCCGATTTGCTGCATCAAGGCTGCGATCGGATTCACAATTATTTGAAGACCAATGAGAACGTTGAAGGGAGCGATCGACAAATTTGCCAATAATCAAAACCTATTCGCATTGCATAATTATTGGGTTCAGCCAGCGGCATAGAAATTCCATCAATCAGCTCAAAATTGCGATCGCTGCCATCATCCCAGACTAGGAATTCTTCAAAGGTCATGGGCTGCGTCTGTTTGGGAGGGTAGCGGGTGTCATAGGGTTCTATCGATCGATCGCTTATTGCTGATCTTGCCATAGATCGATCTCAGCCCATCAGGAATGAACCCCATCCGATCGCTTTATAGGAAACTGCATGTATTAACGATGGATCCTCGGGTGGGAACGGTGAGACTGATCGGAATTTTGTGTCAGCGACCTAGAATTTTTTGGGGTCGATTCTGCATACCTATCTCCCGCTTCATGCAGCCCGGATACCGAATGGCTTATACCAAACACTTTAGTGAATCATACAACTGCTGAATCTCCCTCCAACTCCTAATTCTGTGAGGCCGAACCACTCAAAGTCTCCCAAATTTGAGGGATTAGGGGTCAGGATTTGTATCATTAACAACTGAAGTTTAGACTAATCGGTGAAGAAAAGCGGTCAGCACAAACAACGAGGTGACCGCTTATATAGTCAAGAGAGTTTCAAATTCCTTGACTATGAGCCATTTTGACAAGCTTCAGACATTCCGGCACAAAGCCTATCGTTTAATGGGGAACGGTCGAGATGCCCTCTTTGACCTGATGGATGCCGTGCTGACCAGTCGAAGTGTTTCCTCGCTTGCAGAACTCTCTTTATCCCCACTGTTTCGCCGACAGTGGTCGAGTGTGTATGAGTCTTTGCAAGATAGTGACCCACCCCGACTGAAACTGATGGAACTCTATCTAGAGCAGATCGAGCAAGGACATCAGCCTGTTTTGGCAGGAGACCATACTGCTTGGTCTCGGTTGCAGGCAGAAACCTTACGCGAACGTACCTATGAACACCAAGCCAACCCAATGAGTGGAGCCAAGCCGATCACACTGGGACAGGGCTATAGCACGATCGCTTGGATTCCAGAAAAGCAAGGAAGCTGGGCATTACCATTACTGCATGAACGCATTACCAGTGCGGAAA
>LUGL01000033.1 GCA_002796835.1 Elainella saxicola E1
TGTCAAAGCACGTCTGTGTGGTTCTGGTATGAAATGGAAAGAACATGGAGCAGGGATTGTTTTGAGTTTGCGAACCTTGAGTTACAGTCAAGGACGATGGCAACAATTTTGGTCAAAGATTAATCGCTACGGCTTCGCTTTTGCAGAATAGCTACATCAAATTTTAGTCATACCCATTGAAAGAGCTTCAGGCTGAAGCGAAGGTGCTGCGGAAATTGCCTCCAGAGCCTCTATTAGAGTTGCCTGCGCCTTATCAGCTTGAGGAAGACGATCGGGCTGCTTTGAAGCGTTTACAGAGTGCAGGCAGCTATTCTTTTGTGGATAGGTTGGGGTGGTCCCAGTTCACTCAGATCATTGAATTGCCTTTTGACCAAAAACTTAAGCGTTCGATTTGGTTTGATTATTGGCTACCGTCAAAACCCAGCATTGAAGGAAATCTGAAAGATCTTCTAAGGATTGTCAAGGGCTCACCCCGACCGGACCACATCAAGATCAAAGGGCAGAAAATCGAAACCTACAGCAAGGATGCTTGGAGTTGGGAGAAAGTTCTGGAACGCCACTACCCCAACATGATCCCAACCGCAAGCGCAACCGAATACATGGATAGGGAAATTCGGAGCCGGAGCAAATTTTTGACTTACATCTGATGAACAAACGCTTAATCTCAATCAACCCAAACCAGCTTCCAGGGCTGTTCCTCACTCAAAAGGGACAGCTCCCTGCATCCTCTGCAATCTATTTCCTGTTCAATGCTGAAGGGATTCAGTACATCGGGCAGGCAAAGAACCTCTGCGATCGCTGGAGTGGCAACAAACATCATATTTACAGGAAGCTGGACGAATACGATCGGGCATCCTGTTGGTTACGCTGGCTAGATTGCCCTGAGATCTTCCTTGACTCGGCTGAGAGGGAACTTGTAGGGCATTTCCAGCCGCCAATGAATTCCCGACTAAAAGCCGATCGCGCCGAAAAGCAACCGAAAAAGCAAACCAAAAAGTCCACCAAAAAATCGCCGAAAAGGCAACCTAAAGCTGACTCAAAACCTAAGAAAAAGCTCTCTCCCATGGATGACTTTCGGGAGTACGTTCGGCAACATCAAGTGGTCCGTCACCAAGTTTTCATTAGCGGGTCGGGTGGGGACTTTATCTAGGGATACTGCTCTAAAATTTGATGGTTGGTGGGCATCATTTGGGCATCCGAAGTTTGATAGAATCCGATCGTAGTTTTCCGAGAGGCAGCTAAAAAGGCATGAGATGGCGGTGCAACCTGAGGCCGGAGAGCCGAGGAGTGGTTGAAGGCGCAGCACTGGAAATGCTGTTTAGGGGTGACTCTAACCAGGGTTCGAATCCCTGTCTCTCCGTTCTATTGACTAAGTAGCTTAAAGGTTTAGCTGCTTGGCAATGTTGATCAGAAAGTTGATCGAATATCATCGATTGCAGCTTTACTATCGCTGTAACGAGCTGTTGCCATTTGAATAGGATTAATTCAAAGCAGAGTTTTCCCGCACTGTGACCCAGCTGCTTGTTCTAGCTGCTGCATTTTTTCTGTCTGTAGTTGCTCCATTTCATCCCGGCAACCCGATTTTTTCCTGTTTTCTGGCTTGAATGATAGATGTTGATCATCAAACTCGAATTTTATAGCATGTCATTCTGTATACCCTGTGATATCAAAATTGTAGTGGATGAATAAAATGATCTGGGAACATCCTGTTGTACGAACAGTGGCTGGGATTAGCCTGGGGGCGGTTGCTGGAGCGCTGTGTCGTTACTATCTCGGTATCTGGTTCACTCAATTTTTGGGTCATAGCTTTCCCTATGGCACGATGTTTGTCAATGTGACAGGTTGCTTTTTGATGGGATTTTTTGTCCCCTTTGCTTTGATGCGAGTCCTCATGATTCATCCAAATCTTCGCTTGATGGTGACAACAGGATTTTTAGGCTCTTACACTACGTTCTCAAGCTATGAGTTAGACATGGCTAAGCTGGTGGATCGAAGTCCAGCGATCGGTTTGCTTTACTGGGGAGGGACTGCTCTATTAGGGTTGATAAGTCTCCAGCTTGGTAGTGCCCTGGCCAGAAGGTTGCGGATTTTGCAGAGTCAGGATGAACCTGAATCCAAATAATTGAATGTTGGTGAATTGCTAAGGATTCTCAGAGATGCCGATCATTTGCCGAGCTAAAAAAATTCCGATTTCGACACAAAAGAATCCTAAAATTGGGCTGCCTAACCAATAAAACAAGGCAGGTTTGTGGCGCTTGACCTGGAGAAGGTTGGAAGTATCTAGCGCATAGGTTGAAAAGGTGGTGTAGGCTCCTAAAAAGCCAATAATCAGGAGAGCCTGTAGATTTTCTGAAGCGATCTGTTGCCCAACCCAGATTGACAGAAAACCGATCAGGCCAGAACCTGTCAGATTAATGATGAAAGTGCCATAGGGAAAGGTGTTGCCAAGTCGCTGGATCGCAAGCACCGTAATGTAGTAGCGGCTCAGTGCCCCTGGAATTGCGCCTAAAGCAACCAGAATTGGAGTTTGCCAGGTAGGTTCCCAGTTGGATACGCTGAGCGTCTGATTCAGTTCTGTCAATAGATATACCATTCTGCTGGTTAACACTCCCCCACTCCTGAAATTGTGCCGCTCGCCTCTTTGTTCAAAGGTAACTGATTGGAGCGATAGAGGTGATAGGATGGCTAAACCGCGCCGATATTTACTGACATTCAATCGATTTCGTTTCACTTTCACCATTTTTCACTTTCACCACCTGTCACAATGAGGGTTCACCCCAGCGAGATCTACGATCGCCTGTTAAAAGCCAGCCAAACTAATGCCCAAGTTCAAGAAATTATGATTGGGCTGACCTGGACCTTTTGTCGATCGGACGGAATCGGTTTGTGTATGAGTCCTGCTCAGCCAACTCGTACACTGCCCTGGTCTGGTACGCTGGTCAATCAGCCGATCATCAAGTTAACCCCCTGGATACGCTCCTGGGAAAGCTATGAGGCAACTGTGGGTATGGCTGCAATTAATGCGGTCATTAACACAACATCATTGCTATTGCCACAGGCTCAACCGATTGCTTCAACGGGATCGGCAAACCTGGCGGTCTTTGAACATTTTCTACCGCTAATTCGAGGCCAGCGTGTTGTGGTGATTGGGCGCTATCCCGGATTGGCTCAATATGAACAAGAAACTCAGCTCACGGTGCTGGAACGGCAGCCCACCGCTCAAGATTTACCCGATGTGGCCTGTGAATATTTACTGCCTGAGGCAGACTGGGTGTTTTTGACGGCAACGTCAATCGCCAATAAAACCTTCCCGCGATTGGTTGAATTAGCGCAGCGAGCTAAGTTGGTGCTCATGGGACCGACTGTACCCTGGCTGCCTGATTTAGCTGATATGGGGGTTGATTATTTAGCAGGTGTGACCATTACCGATCCAGAGGCTTTGCGGCAAACGATCGCAGAGGGTGGCGGCACGCGAATTTTTGAGACAGGTGTGCAATACTGCGTGTTGGAGTTGTCTGCTTGAAAGGGCAGGTGAGGATACCTATCCCACAATTTATTTGCTCCACAATCCTTCGTTGTAGAGGCAACAAACTGACTCTTTGACTCACGGTTTCAAGTCATATAAATAGGCTGCTGCTCCGGGGCGCTGAAAATGATCGAGCTGCTGTCCCAATGATGCCATGGTTGAGACAAATGCCTGTTCTTCAACTTCGGAAGCCCGACACAACACAAACCAGAGGCGCGGCGCTTTCAGATGTTTCACTTCCTGCTTGAATTGCTTCACCCCAGACTTGGAAACCTGCTTTTTCTTGCTGGTGCCATCGGCCAATAAACTGTCACCCAAAATATATTGCTCAGGAACATAACCCAGCGTTGGAGCGTAATAGATAAATTGATTAATGCCTGCCTGGTAGATGTAAAGCTTGTCTTGAGGCTGCTGTTGCGATTTGACATAGGCTAACACAGGTCTAATTTCTTCGATGCGAGTAGGGTGAGCGATCAGATGGCTGGCCCGTAAGAAAGGAGGTATGACCAGGGCCGCAAGCAAGAACATGCCAAACAGGAAACTCGGTTTATGCCATTGATTTGATCGCGTTAACAGAAATGCAATTCCTTCAGCAATGATCAGAATTGCCAGTGGCGTTAGAAAGATGACCAACCGTTCTCGAAAGGGATATTGCTTTAGACAAGCGGCAAGCAATGTTGTGATGATTGGGGCCGAAAGGATCAGCAGTAATCTTCGATCTCGACGGAAATAGGCAATACAGCCGATCGCAAAAGCGACAATTGCAATACCATCTGTGACGCTTAAAAAGCCGAGGGGATTGTAGAAGAATCGTCCCAAGGCATCGACTAACCAAACCAGATCGAAGGGCGATCGAGGATAGCGATCCACCCAGGACTCAGTTAGCGTTTGATTTTCTAAGGTGCCTTGAATCGTGAGGCTATAAAGACCGATGAAACTAAGCAACCACATGAGATAAAGGGGCAGACGGTTGATCAGAATCATGCGACGCTGTGAGTTAGTCGCCATCAAAAAATAGCTGATTTCAATGCCTGCCATCACAAAGATAGTGGGGTGGGAAAGCCAGATGCAGACTGCGCCCAGCAATCCCAATCCAATCACCTGCTGTTTACTTAAACGGTGATGGCCTGGCGGAATTAGCAGCAAGCACAGTAGTACAGAAATCAGGATGTCGCTGGAATACTGCTTGAGTTCATTATCATAATAAAGAATGTATTTTAAGCAAGCAAAGAGAATGACGGCAATCGGAACTGCGATCAGACTTGTATAGCGGCGAGCAAGCTGATAAAACAGAACGAGTGCAGCAATACCGCAGATAAAGGGAAACAGCCGCAGCGCATATTCGTTATTGCCAAATATCTGAACGGCAGCTTTTTCAATCCAAAGAAACAGAGGAGGAGCAGCCTGGTTGTAATCTAATGGCTTGAGCAGCTCTAAATAGGAACGATTGACGATATTGAGCGCCAGATTGGCTTCATCTTCCCAGAGCGATCGACGGCTCAGATATTGAACCAGACGGACCAAGATCCCGAATACTATACCAACAATGGCAATGGTTCGAAAAAGATGCTCCTGCTTGCGGGATTGGAGATCCAAAGTCGTCTCAGGCTGGCTGTGGGACATAAATCGATTGCAATTGGGATGAGAGAAGCCACCCCGAATTATATGGGATATCGCATTTACAGCTGAGATTTCTCGAAAAGAATTTCCTTACCGTAGGGCGGGCATCCTGCCTGCTGCGAGTGTCTCGCTCGCACTACGGGTATTTTATTTGCTAGGAATCTCCTTAAGGTTTTACAGCTAAGAGTTTTACAGCTAAGAGTTTTGCAGCCTAGATTTTTACAGCTTCAACGGTGGTTTCTGCCCGAGCTCGGCTGGCTACTCTTGCTTCTTCTGCCAGATATTGGGCAACTTGCTCCTCAATTTCCCGCCTAACGATCCCGCGATATTCTAAAAAGTGTTCGATCTGAGCACAGACGGATAAATAGCTGCTGATGCCGCCCGGATTGTAGCGCCACATATTCCAGAGGTTACGCCAGAATCGCCAGCGGGTTTTGCGTAACGCGCCTTGCCGCCAACTGATGGTGAGCAATGCCCGAATGGTCACCCAATTGATGGGCTTTTTGGAGCCTTTGCCTTTCTTAGGATAGGTCGCTTCTCCTAGAATCCGGTAATGGCGATAGGCCCGATCGAGAAACCGCTCCGGATCGTAGAGCTGATCAAAGGCTTCGACATATTCGCGGGCAATTTCTTCCAGGGGTCTGGTTGGCACAAAGTTCATCAACGTCGTCTGGTTGATATTGGCAGATTGGCTGCGGAGCCGCCCTTCTTTGCTGAGCCGATGCCAGAGGGCCGTATCGGGTAAGGCTTGCAGCATACTAAACAGGGCCGTTGGAATGGCTGTTTTCTCCACAAACTGGACAATTCTGTCGCCAGCTCCCGATTTCTCGCCATCAAACCCAATGATGAATCCAGCCATCACTCGCAAGCCCGATCGCGTGATCGTGTGGACTGCTTCACTGAGGGAGTCTCTGGTGTTCTGATGTTTCTGAGTCAGGGTCAAACTGGCTTCATCCGGCGTTTCAATCCCCAGGAAAACTGCGCCAAAATTGCACTGCACCATCCAATCCATCAGTTCCTGATCTTGGGCCAAATCGACCGAAGCTTCGGTGGCGAATGAAAAAGGATATTGATGCTCGATCATCCAGGGCTTCAGTTCTTTGAGGAATAATTTAACGTTGCGTTTATTGCCAATGAAATTATCATCCACCATGAAGATGCTGCGTCGCCAACCCAGTTCATACAGGCGATCGAGTTCTGCCAGCAATTGGGCTGGTGTCTTGGTGCGGGGCTTGCGGCCATAGAGCACAATAATGTCGCAGAATTCACATTGAAATGGACAGCCGCGCGAAAACTGTACCGACATCTCGGCATAGGCATCAAATTCCAGCAAGTCAAATCTTGGAATTGGCGTATGGGTGACATCAGGCTTTTCACCATTCGAGCGGAAGATCCCAGATTGTTCGCTTCGATCGATCGCTGCCACAAACAGCGGTAAGGTAATTTCTCCTTCATCCAGGATCAAATAATCCGCCCCCACCTCGCTAATTTCCTGAGGTAATGCGGTTGCATAGGGACCCCCGACTGCCACCCGTTTGCCGCGCTGTTTTGCCTCCTGGATCTGGTGGAGCAGATCTTCTTTCTGCACAATCATGGCGGAAAGAATCACCAAATCGGCCCAAGCCCATTCCGCTTCAGTCACCTGTCGCACATTGCGATCGACCAGCTTAAATTCCCATTCCTGGGGTAGGATGGCGGCAACGGTCACCAGGCCCAACGGCGGCAACATCGCTTTACGATTGAGCAAGGCCAGGGTCTTTTCAAACGACCAGAAGCTTTTTGGAAAAAGGGGATACAACAGTAGAACGCGCATAGCAAGCCCAAGAAATAGCTAAGCCGAAAACAGGATCAAGAGAATGAGGGTAGAAACCTTCATGACTGTCAGCCTAACTGTTTTGTGCCCCTTTGTCGAAATTGTTGCAAAAGCCCGGAAAATTAAGCGATCGATCATTGATAAAACCTGATTCTTGGCAGTGGGAATTCACAATGCAGGAGACGATCGCTTGACCTTATTAATCCAGGCTTGAGAGAGGGTGAGCACCTGGGAGTAGGGCAAATCGGTATCCAAGATCAAATCAAATACAAAGGGCTTAAACCATTGAGGAAACCATTGATGCAGCAGTCGGCCTGCCGTTAACCGCAGAAAGAACTCAATCACAAGCAGCTTGTTACGAGGGAAGGAATAGTCTGACAATTCCCGCAGGGCATGGGCATCAGGAAGGCGCTGTTGAGAAAACGCGGGTAATGCCTGATTCCAATCATCATCATAGGTTTCCAACAAACGACCCAGAACCAGTACATCTTCGAGTGACGCATTGCAGCCCTGACCGATCGAGGGAGAAACCGCATGGGCTGAATCTCCTAACAGCAGCACGGCATGATCGTCATGAAAGCGATCGCACCGCACGGCCAATACTCTGCCAACTGGACGATGCAGGAAGGCTTCTGCTTCTTCTAAGGTCATTAACTGGCCAAATTGCGGAAAATTCTGTTGAAAAAAAGCTAGAATGGCCTCTGGTGTCGATAAACCTTCGATCGGATTCTGCTCGGCATTAAAAATAATCACACCGTTCAGCCGATCGCCTGGTTGAGGCACCATGATCATGCGAGTTTTATTGTCGAAATTGCAGGTATGAATTTTGTCGGGTTCCAGTTCGACATCGCCACGACATCGCTGCAAAAATACTGATTTGTAAGCATCTGCAATGTATTGTTGATCGCACTGCAATCCGCTCTGCTGCACGAGATAGTCTCGAATTTGCGATCGGGCTCCATCCGCGCCCACCAGGCCATCGTAGGCTACCGTAAAGGCATCTCCCGTATCAGGTTGCAAGGTCACCGTTTTGCCCAGACCATCGACCTGAATACAGGCACAACCAAAGTGAATCTTGAATTGCTCAGACGAATATTGGGCCATTAATTGCTGAAGCAGCACCATTACCAGCCGATTGCGATCGATCGACAGAATGGGCTGTTCACGAGCAATGCGTCGCGCTTGCTTTTTGCCTTGATAGACGATCGTTCCCTGACAAAACACACTTTCAGCGGCGATCGCCTCCTCCAAACCAGGAATCATCCGAATGGCTTTGCGGCCCCGTTCTTGCAGTGAAATCGGAAAAGTCCGATCTTGAGACACATCGGTTAAACGAGGATCCGGACGCCGCTCATAAATTTCAACGGTATACTTGCCGCGCTGCAACAAATAATGGGCCAGCAACAGCCCTGCCGGACCCGCTCCAATGATCACAATGGTTAGGGGCATAGTGGTTGGGGGCATAAGCGGGATTTCATCCTCTGATTCATCGAAGTTCATCCTTTTGATCCTACTGTGACATCAAGACAGGAGGCAGCAATGCCGGATAGATGAGAGGTGACAAAAAAGCTAAATCCACCGATTCATCGTAATTTCTGTTATGCTAGATTGCTGCCAAGATACTCCGGTCTGTCATTGGCATGTTGAAATTTGCTGATCGCAGCCATTCAACTCAACCTCAAATTTACTGCTCTTAGACTGGTCTCAGCTTCATTTGGGATAAGGGCACCACTCGGAGCAATCATAATTTATGACATTTGATACCCTCGGTCTGATGACCGCTTTGCTGCGTGCTGTCAGTGAGCAAGGTTACAGTGCGCCAACGCCGATTCAGCAACAGGCGATTCCGGCCATTTTGCAAGGACAGGATGTATTGGCCAGCGCTCAAACGGGAACCGGCAAGACGGCCAGCTTTACATTACCGCTATTGCAACGTCTCAGCACCTCTCCAACTCACCAGGATCGTCCCCATAACCGTCCCCATAAAGGCCACCGCACTCCTCGTGCCCTGATCCTCACCCCGACTCGCGAATTGGCTGCTCAGGTAAGTGACAGCGTCAATTTATATGGCAAACATCTGCCCCTGCGATCGGCAGTGGTGTATGGCGGAGTTAGCATTGTGCCGCAAATTCAAGCCCTGCGGCGAGGCGTCGATATTCTCGTGGCCACACCCGGTCGGCTGCTCGATCACTTGAGCCAAAGAACGCTCGATCTGTCCCAGGTTGAAATTCTGGTACTGGATGAATGCGATCGCATGTTGGATATGGGCTTTATCCATGACATCCGCAAAATTCTGGCGGTGCTGCCTGTCGATCGGCAAACGCTGCTGTTCTCGGCAACTTTTTCGAAGGTGATTTTGCAGTTGGCCAATACGTTCTTGAAGTCCCCAACGCTGATTGAAGTAGCGCCCCGCAATACGGCGGCTGAGCAAGTCACCCAGCTTGTGCATCCGGTCGATCGCGATCGCAAGCGAGAGCTGCTGGCCTATATGATTAGCTTCCACAACTGGCGGCAGGTATTGGTGTTTACGAGAACGAAACATGGCGCGAACCGTCTGGCAGAACAGTTGACCAAAGATGGGTTGAAAACGACCGCTATCCACGGCAACAAAACTCAAGGTGCGCGCACTCGGGCCTTGAACGACTTTAAGCAGGGGAAAGTGCGAGTGCTGGTTGCCACCGATGTCGCCTCGCGTGGGTTAGATATCGATCAGCTACCCTATGTTGTCAATTTTGACTTGCCGGAAGTGCCGGAAGACTATGTGCATCGGATTGGCCGCACGGGTCGAGCTGGCAATGAGGGCAAAGCAGTTTCTTTCGTCAGCCATGATGAATATCCCCTGTTGAGAGGCATTGAACGATTGCTGAATCGCACAATTCCCGAAGATGTGATTTCAGGCTATGAACCTACGGCCCCATCTCAGACAAAAGGCGACTCATCAAACCGCAAACGATCGCGTTATCAAGGCGATCGAACAAAATCCCAAACGAGGGCCAAACAGAACCCTCACAAAAACAGGACAGCAGGCGATCGCAAACGGCTGCACACGGCTTAATTTTGCTTCTCGATCGGCTATTTGATTTCCGGATCTAAAAGTTCCTCGATCATCTCAGTCAGTTGCTTCAGCTTGACGGGTTTGCTGAGATACAGATTGGCTCCGGCAGTTAGACAGCGATCGCGATCTCCTGGCATGGCCAGCGCAGTCAGAGCAATAATAGGAATCTCTGCTAGAGTTTGATCAGCGCGAATTTGCTGGATAGCCTCTAAACCATCAATTCCTGGCATTTGAATATCCATCAGAATGATATCGGGATGTTCTGTCTGAGTAACAGAAATTGCCTCCTGTCCGTCCCTGGCGATGAGAACTTGATATCCTTTTGCGGTTAAATAGTTGGCAGTTGTAATGATATTTGCTTCGTTGTCTTCTGCAAGTAGGATGACGGGCGATGCTCTCAACGTAGGCGAATTTGATGCAGCGCTCAGTTCAGGCTGAGTTTCTAGGGGGAGAGAAGGCACAGGAGCAGTGCAGGGAAGATCAACCGTGAAGCAGCTGCCAACTCCCACTTCACTGGTTAATCCGACTTGTCCCCCATGAAGTTCAACAATCCGTTTCACCAAAACTAATCCTAACCCTGTGCCCCCATATTTGCGGTTGAGTGCACTATCAATTTGCATAAAGGGCTGAAATAGTCTGTGCAGATGTTCTGGGGCAATTCCAATCCCTGTGTCGGTAATGGCGATCCGCAGGAAGTTTTGGCGTGGAGCATGAACAGCCTCTGGATCAACAGGCTGCTGATAGGGGCTAACCTTCAGCGTGACATGGCCTCCTTCAGGCGTAAATTTAACGGCATTGTTGAGTAAGTTGAGCAAAACTTGGCGAATCCGACGCTCATCTACATCTAAGGCAGGTAGATTGGGCGGCAGTTTCAGGTCTAGCTGGATTTGTTTTTTTAGGGCCTGTGGTTTAATCAAGGCCAGCGTAGCTTGACATAGTGATGCTACATCCGTTGGAGCACAAACAAGCTCCATTTGGCTAGAGTCAATTTTAGTGAAATCAAGAATGTCGTTAATTAACTCCAGTAAATGGGAACTGCTCAATTCAACTGTTTGTAAGGCTTTGAGTTGTCGTGCATTAATTTCTCCAAATATTCCCTCTTGCAGTGACTCAGTCATTCCCAAAATGGCATTGAGGGGAGTCCGAAGTTCATGGCTCATCGTGGCCAAGAAGTCATCCTTCATCCGGGTCGCATGGATGAGTTCCTCGTTTGTTCGTTGCAGTTGAGCTTCATATTTTTTGCGTTCGCTAATATCTCGCATCCCAGCCACAAAAACGGGGCGGTTCCCTAGCGTCACCTTTCGTAAGGAGACTTCAACATCGAAGCAAGATTGATCGTCAAACCGCTGTTCCTTCCATTCAAACCGCAGTGTTTCTCCTGCTTCTGCCCGCTGCAAGTAGTCCGGAATACTCGCGATAGGAGCGTCAGGGGCAGATAAGTCTGCAACGCTAGCCCCAATCAACTGTTCCCTTGTCGCCCCGCGTAATTCTAGAGCGCGATCGTTTGCATCTAATATAGTGCCATCCAGAGCATGAATCAGAACCGCGTCGTAGACGTTGTTGAAGATGGTGCGTAGATCCTGCTCAGAACGAGCTAATTCTTGAGTGCGCTGCTGGACCCGCTGTTCTAGCTCTTCATTCAACTGGTGTAGCGCCAGCTCAGCCTGTCTCCGTATTGTAGTATCGGTGAGGGAACCAACCACCCGTATTGGTCTGCCGGTTTCACTCCAAATGGCCTTTCCTCTTGCCAAAAGCCACTTGTAGTTACCATCTTTACAACGCATGCGATATTCACATTCATAAGTGGGTATCTCGCGATTGAGGTATGCTGCAAAGGTTGTTTGCAGAATGGGCCGGTCCTCTGGATGAACATAATTCAACCATTTATCAAAAGGATTTACTTCCTCGTAGGTGTACCCCAGGATCTCCAAACAGCGCGGCGAGAGAAAATGGGTATCTTTAGTCAACGAGTGGTCCCAAATCCCGTCATTGTTTGCCTCAATTGCGAGAGCCCAACGCTCTTCACTTTGCCGTAAGGCTTCTTCGGCTTGCTTTCGATCGGTAATATCCCGGCAGATGCAGAGTTGAACAGATTGATCCTTCCAGACTAATGCGCTAGAACTTATTTCTACATCATAGATAGAGCCATCTTTGCGACGGTGTCGGGTTTCAAACATGTTCTCGCAGAGTTGATGCTCATCAATCTTGCGGCCCATTTCTTCGTAGGTCCAATGGGCATCAAAATCAGTGAGGTTTAAGGTTGTCATTTCCTCAAGAGAATAGCCCAGCATTTGGGCAAAACTAGAATTCGACTCCAGCACATTCCCTGCCTGATCGATCACCACAATGCCATCAATCGAAGTATCGAAAAAGGCTTTACGACGGGCTATTTCTTGGGCTAGAGCAATTTCAGCCTGTTTGCGATCGGTCACATCAATGGCGATACCCTGCCAAATTGTTTCACCCGTTGGCCGTCGTTGAGCCCGCGCATAGGCGTTTAACCATTTGATTTTTTCAGAAGGGGTAACGATGCGCCATTCATGCTGGAATGGTTCCAGGGTTGCCAAACTGTGGGCAATGGCCTGTAAATGTCGCAGCCGATCTTGAGGATGGATTTGGTCCACCATTAACTGCCGAGTTTGAAGCAAATCTGCGATCGGCATTTCATAAACTTCTTCAACCGCTGGGCTGAGATATTGGAACTGGCTATTGCCGTCAAGATCGAATAAAAGGGTGAAGATGATAGCAGGAGAGGCAGCCGCCAGCTCTTGAAATTTCGTTTCACTTTGCTGCAGCGCGAGCTGTGCCATTTTGCGATCGGTGATGTCGATTACCACGCCATACCAGGCAATATCACCATTGTCGCGTTGTCTTGGGCATGAGCTTCCCTGCAACCATTTGATCTGGCCAGATGGAGTAATCACGCGCCATTCATGCTGAAATAACTGTAAATGTCTGAGGCTACCTTCCACAGCATTTTCATAGGCCATTCGATCCTCTGGATGGATGCAATCTACCAGAAGATTAGGATTTTGATAGATTTGCGCCAGGGGAGTTTCAAGAATTGCTTCGATCGCCCGACTAACATGTTCACAATAAAAAGAACCATCGATCCGTTTAACCAGAATATAAATATTGGCGGGTGAAGCATCAGACAGTTCCCGAAAGCGTATCTCGCTTTCCTGTAAGGCAAGTTCTGCCTGTTTTCGATCGCTAATATCGGTATCAACCAGCGTGACATTCCAATAGCCTTGAGCCGCATCCCATTGCGCCCACAAATTTGCCAATATCCAACCGATCGACTCGTCTTTGCGGCGGAAACGATATTCAATTGAATAGGTGGCAGTGCCAGTCTGGCTGAGGATAGTTTGCATCAGTGGGAAGAATACATCCTGATAATCATCTGGGTGGATGCGCGATCGCCACAAAGTAGGTTCCGCTGTCAGCTCATCCGCTGTATAGTCATAGATTCTTTCGCAGTGGGGCGAGATGTAGTCATATTCAAAAGAGCCGTTGGGGTAGAAGCGCAGTTTAACAATTCCGGCGATCGTGCTATCTAATACTTCACTGAGTTTGGTGCGAGATTCCTGGAGTTCTATTTCTAGCTGTTTGCGATCGGTAATATCAACATCGACGCCGATCATCCGGATCGCTTGCCCCGATTGATCGCGGATTACATGCCCTTTGCTTAAAGCCCAGCGAATGCTGCCGTCAGGTTTAACAAAGCGAAATTCAAGATAATAATCCTCATCCAGTTCAATGCTCTGAGCGATCGACTCCATCACCCGTTGCCGATCATCTGGATGAATCATCGCACTGAAGGTCTCGATTCGCCCATCAAAGGAACCAGAGGGTATACCCATCAATCGTTCCAGACTCTCAGACCAAACGATTCGATTGGTCAAAATATTCCAATCCCAACAGCCCGTGTGAGCCGCTTCCAAGGCCATCCGCAGCCGTTCTTCACTCTCACGTAATGCCTCTTCAGTCTGTTTGCGATCGGTAATATCTTGAACGGTGCCTCTAAAGCCAGTGAGCTGATCTTGGGGGTCGAAACAGGGCTCTCCTCTTGCTTCAATAAAGCGGATCGACCCATCGGTCCGGAGAATGCGCAGATCGGTAACGAAAGGCTCTCCGACTGCAACTTTTTCCAAAATTTCTTGTTGATATTTGGTGCGGTCATCTGGGTAGATATATTGTTCTCCCTCTTCTCCCATCAGAATGGGCTGATTTGGGTCGTGCCCATGAATCTGGTACAGCTCTTCCGACCAATACACCTGCCCTGTGGCTAAGTCAAATTCCCAATTCCCGATATGAGCGATCGCCTGGGCTTTCTTCAGGTTTGCCTCACTTTTTTGCAGGGCTTGTTCTGCCAGTTTGCGATCGGTAATTACCTGGCTAAACAGGAGAAGTCCACCTACTTCATTCGCCTCTGTGTACCAGGGGTGGATTTCCCACTGAACCCAAATTATTGTCCCATCTGGACTAACAAACAAATCTTCCGGGTTGTGTTCGCTGGCTCCTGCCAAACAACGCTGATGCACTTGCCGACAGTGCTCAGGCAAGCTCGGAAAAACTTCATAGTGCGATCGGCCAATAATCTCCTGATCGCCCAAATTATAGTCAGTTTTCCAGCGACGGGAAACCAGCAGATAGCGCATTTCTCGATCGACCATGGCCACCGCAGCCGGAGCATACTCCACGAACAATCGGAGCTGCTGTTCATTGCGTTGCAGTTGCTGGGTTCGTTTCTGAACTTGCTGTTCCAGTTCTGCATTTAACTGAGCGAGCTGCTGATTTGCCTGCTCCAGCGCGATCCTATGTTGAATGAGTTGCTGGTCTTGCTGATACCGTCTGAGCGCCTCCATAACCGTCAGAACAAGGTTGGTTTCATCCCAGGGTTTCGCAATAAAGCTGCAGAGGCTGCCTCGGTTCACAACATTGCCCACATCCTCGGCCAGCGCTTGGCCGGTCATCATGATCTTTGCGATCTCTGGATGACGAGCATGGAGTTCAATCAGAAATTCATCCCCTTTCATTCCCGGCATAATTTGATCGGCAATTACTAAGGGAACCTCAATGCCCTGAGCATAGAGTTCATCTACGAGATTGAGCGCTTCAGCTGCACTTTCAGCAATTTCAATGATGTTGTTGGGAAAATGCCGTGATAACTGTGCTCTAAGGGCGAAGAGAACATTGCGCTCATCATCCACACAAAGGATAGTGGGAGTACTCATAGGTCGTCTAACGTCTGGCTATTCAGTGCGATTCACGGGCAGTCTAGTGTAATTCGAAGCAATTCGAAGCAAAGGGAACTTATTATCACGGATAAGGGCAACTGATCGCGGGCAAAGGCAACAACCGTAATTTCCACAAGGCTGGTTTATGGATTAGTTGACTTATTTCTAGAATGCCGCCTAAGCTCATCGCAAGGATATCATCGTCAAGGAAATTAACCAGAAGCCTCAAATACTACTTGATACTAGACTCCTGCACATCAGCAGACTTTGCTATTTCTCGNTTTTTTTTCGAGAACCTGAAAAATTGTTGGCAAACTCACCAGCATGCTTGTGCCCGATCGAACTTTACCTCTATGCTAAACAACTCTGGATCTAAATTTCAATCTCAGCAGGAGCAGCCTCGGTTTAGCGCTGACCCTGACTGGAAGCAACCCTGACGGTCTGCTAACTGGTTAGGCAAGATCGCTACCTCTGCCTCCCCTCAAAACCTGAGCTTGGTTGCCCATTCAGGACGAGCATACACTAGAATTCAACTACCGTTCAGAGCGATCGTTCCGATTATTATATGTTAGAGACTCCCCTTAGCTGGATTTCCTTGGTGTTCTTAGGCATCTTCACGGGTGTTCTGTCAGGATTGCTTGGCATTGGGGGAGGACTGCTGCTCGTACCTGCCTTGACGCTGTTTGGCATACCGTTGATTCAAGCTACGGCAACCAGCCTCGTTGCTGTGCTGCTCAGTTCCATTTCGGGGAGTGTCCGCAACTTAAGTGCAGGAGAACTAAACTGGAAAGTTTCCCTGCTGCTGGCCTTATTCGGAATTGGTACGGCTCAACTTGGAGCCTGGTTGGGCGATCGGGCTCCAGATGCCTGGTTATCTCTGGCCTTTGCGCTGCTGCTGCTCGTCACAATCTATCTAATGCATTTGCGGCAACGCTTGCAAAAACAGCAGGCCCAACAGCCTGAAGTTGTTATTGCTGCCAACTCGAATTCGATTCGGGTTCTCCCGACGGCTGGGATCGGCCTACTGGCGGGTATTTTATCGGGTCTCTTTGGTGTGGGCGGCGGTGTGGTGATGGTGCCGCTGCAAATGCTGCTTTTACAGGAGCCGATTAAGTCAGCAGTCCGCACCAGCCTCGGCGCGATCGTCGCAATCGCAATTTCTGGACTGGTGCAACATGCCTGGAATGGCAATGTATTATGGATTCCTGGACTGTGTTTGGGTTTGGGTGGCGTTTTAGGTGCCCAGTTTGGTGCTAGATTGTTGCCTCGTCTTGCCGATCGCACGGTCAACTTGATGTTTCGCGCTTTCTTGATTGGTCTTGCCGTTTATATGGCACTGCGAGGTATTGCGGGGCTCTAAGCTACTGGGCTCTAGGCTACTGGGCTCTAGGCTACGACTGTAGTCGGAACCAGATGATTGAGATACTCATGATCGGTAACAATCTCCCTGACGCTTTCCAGGCGATCGAGGAATACCATGCCGTTGAGGTGGTCATATTCATGCTGGAAAATGCGGGCGACGAAGTCACACAGTTCGCGCTGCACCAGCTCGCCATTGCGCGTCACATATTCAATTTCAATTTGACGATATCGCGGCACTAACCCCCGGATGCCAGGAACGCTAAGGCAACCTTCCCAATCCTTAACGACTTCCCCCGAATGACTAATCAGGTGGGGATTGATCATCACAGTCGGTTCCATCAACGGCGCATTGGGATAGCGCGGGTTGGGACGCGATGCCACAATCAGGAGACGATAGGGCATACCCACCTGAGGGGCAGCAATGCCAACCCCATTAGAGGTAACTAGCGTCATCAATAAGTTATCAATTAATGCTTGAACTGAAGACTCATGGACATTATGAATCGGTTGAGCAACCTGCCTTAAAACCGGATTGCCTAATTGTGAGATTTCTAACATTTGTGGCATAACTTACCTCGTGGGACACAGAACCCCATATTCAAATTTATCCTGTCTTTCTGCAAAAAGCTGTATACCCAGAGGCTCATTTGTAGTTCTGGTTGGTTAAGCAGAGGATTCCCAATTGATTCCATCAGAGATAATCAATATAAGATTTCTTCTGGAATGGGATAATGCTAAATCAACCCTTTTTGGATAGCTATGGTGCTTAACCTTGCTGCTGCTAACCCTTGCAACTCCGTCACGAGTGCGATCGTCCTGGCAGGGGGGATGAGTTCTCGCATGGGTCAGGATAAGGCACTTGTGGTAGTAGGTGGTAAACCGCTGTTGCTCAGGGTGTGTCAAGCCGCACTTTGCTGCACAAACCAAGTTTATGTAGTTGCCCCTTGGGTCGATCGCTATCATCCCTTATTGGATGGATTAAGCGTTCACCTGATTCAGGAGCAGCCTTCTCCCAATCAATTACCCCATGGTCCGATCGTTGGCTTTCAGCAGGGCTTAACTCAGGTGCAAACGGAATGGGTGCTGCTGTTGGCCTGTGATCTGCCCCAATTGCGCGTTGAAGTTTTGCAGCAATGGTTGAAAATCTTGCCTCAAGTTTCCCCAGAAACGATCGCCTGTTTGCCGAAAAATCCCCAAGGATGGTGGGAACCGCTCTGCGGCTTTTATCACCGTCGTTGTCAGTCCTCACTGGAAACCTTTGTGGCGGAAGGAGGGCGATCGTTCCAGCGTTGGTTGGCCCAACAATCTGTGGTTGAGCTGCCATTAGAGGATCCCTCTATGTTGTTTAATTGCAATCGTCCTAGTGATCTGGAAAAGTGTACTGCCGCGTGTACATTTGATAGTTAGTAAATTAATAAAATCATTGATAATCATCTTTTTATATGACCACTCAACTTTCGCTAGGCATTGATTTTGGTACTTCTGGTGCAAGGGCGATCGTTCTTGATTCAGTTGGTTGTATTCATGCTCAGGCTAGCCTGCCACTTGTTGAACAAACGGCAGGAAGTTGGCGATCGGCTTTACTGAATCTGTTTCATCAATTACCCATTGGGGTGCGACAGCATATTCGATTGATCGCGATCAATGGTACCTCTTCTACCGTTTTACTTTGCGATCGAGCTGGTCAACCAGTGGATGCACCAATTTTATACAATGACGATCGAGGCGTAACTGTTTTAGATCGGGTGAGGGCGATCGCGCCTACCAATCATACGGTGATTAGCGCGACATCAAGTTTGGCAAAACTGTTCTGGTTGAAAAAAACACACAACAAGAATATATCCTTGTACGATAAAACTGGCTCTCTCTATTTTTTGCATCAGGCAGACTGGTTAGCGTTTTTGCTGCATGGGAAATTAGGAATTAGCGATTATCACAATGCTTTGAAATTGGGATATGACGTTGAACAGTTGCGCTATCCTGACTGGTTGCTTCAGCTCAACCTACCCTACCAACTCCCGCAGGTCTTGGCCCCTGGAACACCGATCGCGCCCATTCAAACAGACATTGCCACTCAATTTGCCTTGCCGATCGATTGCGTAGTCTGTGCGGGGACCACCGATAGCATTGCGGCATTTCTGGCGAGTGGGGCTGCTCGACCGGGTGATGCAGTGACCTCACTAGGTTCTACATTGGTGCTAAAGCTGCTGAGTACAGTCCGAGTTGAAGCTGCCCGTTACGGTATTTATAGCCATCGGTTAGGCGATCTTTGGTTGGTGGGAGGGGCTTCCAATACGGGCGGCGCAGTTTTGCGGCAATTCTTCACGTCATCAGAACTGGCAACTCTTAGCGCCCAGATTCAGCCCGATCGCCCCAGCCCGTTGGACTACTATCCTCTGCTCAAGCCAGGGGAGCGATTTCCAATTAACGATCCGCATTTAGCACCGCGTTTAGAGCCTCGCCCCGCTAATCCGGTGGAATTTCTGCATGGCCTCCTGGAAAGCATGGCTCGCATTGAAGCCCAGGGTTATCAGCGGCTTCAGGAATTAGGCGCAACGCCATTGGCGCAGGTGTATACGGCTGGCNGGGGGGGCTCAAAATGCAGGCTGGACGATTATGCGATCGCGTCATTTGCAGGTCCCAGTATTGGCCTCTGCTCAAACCGAAGCCGCCTACGGAACCGCGCGTTTGGCCCAATTCCAGATAAGACGCTGATCGGTTCTCTACCCTCAAACGGATTCGGATCTCTGCACTTCAGAGCTAGCCTTTTTTAGAGGAGAAATTGGCAGAATAAAGAAGAAATCAAGAGGACACAGCAATGTCTAACGCCTTCACCGAGTGGTACCGCAAACTGATTCGTGATTCCAAATATCGTTGGCTAATCATTGGCGGCACCTTAATCTATTTGTTAAGCCCGATCGACCTACTTCCCGATATGATTCCGATTATCGGTCAAGTTGACGATGTTTTAATTCTGACCCTGCTTGTTACTGAAGTTTCTCAAGTATTGATGGATCGCATCAAAGCATCCAAGCAGAAAACCACTGAGGCCGTGGTTGATAGCACAACAGCAGAATCCGTAGACGTTAACGCCGTACCTGTTGAGTAAGGCTAATCTGAGCGACCACTTGGTTTGGGATTATTGATTTGGGATCAAAATTAGGGAGGGGTGATGATCTCACTCCTCCTAACGCATTATTTAGAGCTTTGCTGATTTTGAGGATAAATTAAACCATTTCAGCGACAGGTAATTCGCTGGGTTGAATGTCGCAGACGACTTCACAGAAAGAAGTTTGGGGATGGGAAGCAAACAGAGGCGTCATCTGTTGCATGAGCTGTTCGTGAGCGACGGTGTGATTTGCTTCCATATCAGCAGCACTTTCCCAAAAAACGATCGCAATCCCTCGATCGGTCCCTGGTTCCTGGAGCAAATAACTGCCGCGAAAACCCTCGCCATAGGTGGCAACCGCCTGTTCATACAAGCGCTGTGCTTCTTCAAACTTACCAGACTTAAATTCGCCGATCGCTACATAAGCGAATTGCCGTTTCAAAAAATCTTGAAATTCAGACATTTTTTCTTTTCCCTCTCTTCTCTCTATCGATTTCAATTCAGTTCTTAATTCAGTGGGGTGATAAACCTCTGCTGTCGATCTTCAAACGGTTAACCGAAAATTGGAACGACTCTGTTAGTAAAGTTAACCTGATCCCCTACTTCTGTTGCTTAAGCTGATCTGAAATCTTTAACCCAGTGAGCATTCCATTTGGTTGGCTGATGCTTCTTTGAGTAAGCGGCATACTTCTTCATCGCTGGTTTGTGAGAAATCGCTGTACCACATGCCGATCGAATTCAAAGGTTCAGGGGTAGAGAGACAAACAACAGCTTGCACTACTTTTTGTAAGGCCTGACACACCACAGTAGGGGCAACCGGAGTTGCAACGACAATCCCCTGAGGCTGTTGTCGCTGAATGACCGCAATTGCCGCCCTTAGCGTTGAGCCGGTAGCAATGCCATCATCCACCAAAATGATCAGCCGATCCTGAATTTGTGGAGCGGGCCGATCGCCCCGATAAACCTGCATCCGACGCTGGAGTTCTTGCTTTTCGCGCTGGGCGACTTGCAGCAGCATCTGACGGGAGACATTTAAGTTCCGCAACACTTCATGATTGAGAACCATAATGTCACCGGGGGCAATGGCTCCCATGGCTAGTTCTTCTTGACCCGGAGCCCCCAGCTTGCGTACCAAGCAGACATCAAGCGACAGATTCAACGCCTGAGCAATTTCGTAGGCTACTGGAACTCCGCCCCTCGGTAGGGCTAACACCAAAACATCTGGACAGTTGGCATACTCTTGGAGTTGAACCGCCAAAAGTTGTCCGGCTTCTGTTCGATCGCGAAATTTAATTTCCATACAACCGACCTCCCTTGCCTGTAATCGGTACAAATTGCCTGTAACCGGGCAGGTCTCGTCTGACGAAGACATGTAGGGTCTTACTCCCCAGACTAGCTTGATTTCACCAAGACGGGAGGTAAAGCAAAAGATTCTTTATGGTCTGGATTGAGGTTCTTTACAGGTGAAGTTCAGGACAGTGTGCCCAACTGCATGCCAATTAGCAGCACGAAGCCTAGCCAAACATTTTGTTGGAAGATCTGGCCATAAATCGTTGGGTTCGGTTGAGCTGCACTTAATTGCCGCACGTGCCATCCCCAAACCAGCGCAACGCTTCCCAGGGCGATCCAAAAAGCGAGGCCAAGCGACAACAGCAAGCCTAACTGCGCTAACAGCAATACCGTTCCTGCCAGGAATACTCCAATCGCAGCAGGGGTATAGGCTCCAAAAAAACGGGCGCTGGAGTTAATGCCTACCCGTTCATCATCCTCGCGATCGGACATAGCGTAAACCGTGTCAAAGCCCAGTGTCCAAAGTACTGTTGCTCCCCAAAGTAGCCATGCAGCTTGATCGAGACCAGTGGTTACAGCGCTCCAGCTAATCAATACCGTAAATCCCCAACAAATCGATAGCACCAGTTGCGGAATCGGAAATACACGCTTGGCCAGCGGATAAAGCACAATGAACGGTACGGCAGCGACACAGAGCCAGAAGCTGAAGGGGTTGAGATAGGCTGCTAAACCATAGGCACAGAGAAATGCCACCAACATCACCCCAATTCCCGTTTTGATCGAGAGCGATCGGGCAGCTAGCGGACGGTTACGGGTGCGGTTGACTTGCGGATCTAAATCTCGATCCCAGAGGTCGTTCGCAACACAGCCCGCAGCACTGGTGGCCAAACTGCCCAAAATAATGACCAGCACCAGCGACAGGGGAGGATGCCCTTGGTCCGCTAGAAGTACAGCCCACAGGGCCGGAATCATCAGAATTAATCGTCCAGCAGGTTTGTCCCACCGCAGCAAGCGAGCGATAGTCAGCCAGGTCGATTCAGATTTAAGTTGCTGGGTTGGTTGCGGGTCAATCATGGGTTAACTTTCTGGCAGTCTGTGAGGAATATAGTTAAATGCGGGAAAATAAGTGCGGGAAAAAGTCAAACTGAAAGCGCTAGTCGTAGTCTATACAAAAGTTTACCTTCTCGGCGGTTTTCAGAGAATTAATGAGAACGATCGCCGCTTTATCCGTAGGAATTGACACATTTTCGTTACGCTTGAGCAGATATGCTCGTTTCTAGCTTGAACCTTCATGCCTTAGGTTGTGCCTGAGCAGCGTTTGTATACTGTCTACTTGTATAGAAACGCTCACTGTGCTCTCAGCTTGGGAACTGGTTAAATCGAGAACCAGTCATCCTGATATTGAGGGCAGATTAGGAGACAAACCGGTCATGGAATGTTGACCCTTACCTTGAAGATCGTCACTTTGTTTCCCTATTTTTTGTTGACTGCTAAAATCTCTCAACGACATTGAATCAACCTGAAACGCTTGAGATGAAGGAATAGATTTGTCACTTAGGATCGGACTAGGTTGGATGAAGCGTTCCTACTTATCCCAAGTTCCGGTAACTTTAAGGCAGTGATTCGCCTTTTAGGATAATTTAATAAAGGATCAAATTTGTTCCTTAACCCGGAGAGGTTGTTCATAACTCTCTCTTAACAGGAAGCGAATGAATAGAACAGGCAGCACCTTCGGTCGGCTACTGGAGCAATTGATTCGACGAATGCCCAAATCGTTGTCCAGAAGCGATATGATGCTGCAACTAGAGTCTCAACCCCTTCAGCAGAGGATGCCTCAGCCCACGAAAACAGCCGTCTTAGTCATTGGCGGAGCCGAAGACAAAATTCACGGACGACAAATTTTACAGACTTTCTTTCAGCGATCGGGCGGTACAGACGCGCGCATTGCCATCATTCCTTCAGCGTCGCGTGAGCCAGCGGTGATTGGTAGCCGCTATCACGACATTTTTGAAGAGATGGGGGCAAAGGCGATCGAAGTGATCGATATCCGCGATCGGGAGCATGGTTCCGATCAGGTTTGGCAAGCCTTTATTGAAGACTGTACGGGCGTGTTCATGACGGGAGGCGATCAACTTCGCCTTTGCGATTTGCTGGCCGATACGCCGATTATGAACTGTGTCAGGCTAAGGGCGCAGTCTGGTGAGGTGACGCTGGCAGGAACTAGTGCTGGAGCTGCCGTGATGGGCTATCACATGATCGCGGGTGGAGGTAGCGGTGAGTCACCAAATCAGTCGCTGGTGGATATGACGATCGGTCTGGGGATCATCCCGGAAGTGATTGTGGACCAGCATTTTCATAACCGCAATCGCATGGCTCGGTTGCTGAGCGCCATTGCGTCCCATCCCGACAAGTTGGGGATTGGCATCGACGAAGATACTTGTGCCATGTTTGAGGGCAACGGCACATTCCAGGTGATTGGCAAAGGCACCGTGACGATCGTCGATCCGATTGAGATGACTTATACCAACTATGCCCAGGTGGGCCCAACCGATCCAATTAGCACTCACAATCTGCGACTCCACATTTTGAGTCATGGCGATCGATTTGATTTAGGTCGGCGGCAGGTGATTCCGACTGCTTCCTAGTTGAGCGAGACAGCTTTGTAAGCTAATGTGGGTCAGGAACCTATCTCTTGGGAGGCAGGCTTAAAATTCGATTGCACAGTTATATGAAAGTATCCTTGAATACGCTTCATCCCTCTCAAGGTAGATGGAAAGTACGATGTGCTTGTTTTTAAGGATGCTTATACAACTTCTGTATTCTATTTTGCAAAACTGTTCACCATGAACGGTTTGATGGCTTTCTCAGTTCAAGACTAGACTAGGCACTCCTTACCTGCTGCCGGATATCCTTTGATTGCCCTATGAAAATTCTGAAAACGCAAACCCTTCGCGGCCCAAATTACTGGAGTATTCGTCATCCTCAACTCATTGTGCTGCGTCTCGATTTAGAAGAGATGGCCAACACGCCCACGGATCAAATTCCTGGTTTTTATAAGGGACTGGCTGAGGCGTTACCCAGCTTGGCTGAGCATGTTTCTCCGGAAGCGCCAGAAGGATTCTTACGGCAGGTTCAGCAAGGCACTTCTCTGGCACAAGTTGTTCAACATGTTGCGTTGGAATTGCAAACGCTGGCTGAAATGTCGGTTGGGTTTGGGCGCATCCGAGAGACGAGTGAACCCGGCATCTACCAGATTGTCTTTCAGTATGTCGATGAGCAAGCAGGCCGCTATACCGGTAGAGCAGCGGTTCGTCTTTGCCAAAGCATTTTAGAAACGGGGACCTACGCCAAGAGCGAGTTGGAGCAAGACCTGAAAGATCTGCAAGATTTTGGAGCTCAGGCTGCTCTTGGTCCCAGTACGGAAAATATTGTACGAGAGGCAGAATTGCGAGGCGTTCCCTGGATGCCGCTCAGTGCCCGATCGCTGATTCAACTGGGCTATGGCGTTCATCAAAAGCGGATTCAAGCGACATTAAGCGGCAATACGGGCATTTTGGGGGTTGAGCTGGCCTCAGATAAAGAAGGAACCAAGCGGATTCTGCGCGATGCAGGCATTCCAGTTCCGCGCGGTACGGTGATTTATTATCTGGATGAGCTGGAACAGGCGATCGAGGATGTAGGGGGCTATCCAATTGTGATCAAGCCGCTAGACGGCAACCATGGACGTGGGATCACGATCAATATCAGCACCTGGGAATTGGCCGAAGAAGCCTATGATGCGGCGAAAGAGGTTTCTAAGGGCATTATTGTTGAACGGTATTATCGCGGGCGGGATCACCGGGTCTTAGTGGTGAATGGTAAAGTCGTCGCGGTGGCTGAACGGGTGCCTGCTCATGTGGTTGGGGATGGCGAATCCACCATTTCAGAACTGATTGAGGAAACGAATCGAGATCCGCGCCGGGGCGATGGCCATGAAAATATCCTGACGCGCATTGAACTCGATCGCACTTCCTGGGAACTGATGGAGCGGCAAGGCTATGACCTGGAAACGGTGCTGTCTAAAGGAGAAATTTGTTATCTCAAAGCAACGGCCAACTTGAGTACGGGCGGTACGGCGATCGATCGCACCGATGAAATTCATCCCAGTAACATCTGGATTGCCCAGCGCGTCGCCAAGATTATTGGGTTGGACATTGCGGGCATTGATGTGGTCACCTCGGATATTTCTAAACCGCTACGTGATGTGGACGGTGTGATCGTAGAAGTGAATGCTGCTCCAGGCTTCCGCATGCATTTTTGCCCCAGCGAAGGTATTCCTCGCAACGTTGCTGAACCTGTGTTGGATATGCTGTTCCCACCAGGCACACCCAGCCGCATCCCAATTTTGGCTGTGACGGGAACGAATGGTAAAACAACCACTACTCGCTTGCTTGCCCATATTTTTAAGCAAACAGGCCGTACAGTTGGCTACACCACCACAGATGGCATTTATATTGGTGGCTATCTGGTTGAGAAAGGCGACACCACTGGCCCCCAAAGCGCCCAAACGATCCTGCGTGATCCCACTGTTGAAGTGGCAGTTCTAGAAACGGCGAGAGGCGGCATTCTGCGATCCGGTCTAGGCTTCAACGAATGTGATGTGGGCGTGATTCTGAATGTGGCAGCCGATCACCTGGGAATTGGTGACATTGATACGGTTCAAGATCTGGCCCATTTGAAGAGTGTTGTGGTTGAATCCGTTCAGTCGAATGGCTATGCTGTTCTGAATGCGGATGATCCCTTAGTGTCAGCGATGGCGACCCGCGTGAAAGCTCAGGTGGCTTACTTCTCAATGGATCCTGAAAATGAGCTGATTCGCACCCATACTCAGCAGGGTGGACTGGCAGCGATTTATGAGAATGGCTATTTGTCCATTCTGAAAGGAGATTGGACGTTGCGGATTGAGCAAGCGGTGAATGTGCCATTGACCATGGCGGGTCGTGCTCCCTTCATGATTGCCAACGCATTAGCGGCTAGCGTTGCTGCCTTTGCCCATGGCATTCGCATCGAAGATATTCGCACAGCACTGCTGACCTTCCAGGCCTCGGTGGGACAAACTCCAGGCCGCATGAATTTGTTTAATCTGGGCCATTTCCACACCATGGTGGACTATGCCCACAATCCTCATAGCTATGAGGCGATCGGCGGTTTTGTGCGCAACTGGCCAGGGCAGCGGATTGGTGTTGTGGGTGGCCCGGGCGATCGTCGAGATGAAGACTTTATGGTGCTCGGTCAGCTCTCGGCCAAAATGTTCGATCGCATCTTGGTGAAAGAGGATAATGACAAGCGGGGCCGTCCAGCCGGGGATGCAGCTCGGTTAATTGTGGAAGGTATTGAAGCGGCTCAAACCGGGGTTGCCTATGAGGTGATCTTGAATGAAACGGCTGCGCTCAATCAGGCATTGGATACTGCCCCTGCTGGGAGTTTGGTGGTGATTTTCCCTGAAAGCGTGAATGGTGCAATCCAGTTGATTCAGGCGCGTAATCCGTTGCCCGATCTGGCACTTCCCACGGCTGCCGTTCCTCCGAATGCGATCGATGCAGCTTCTGTGAGTGAAACCAGCTACTCCACGGAAACGGCGATCGAATCAAGCAGCTATGTGCAATCGGGGGGTTAAGGCTTCAGAACCGCTGTGTTGCTCGCTAAACCGAATCGTTGAACAAAGGCTTGTATGGAGGAAAAGCAATCTGCCTTCTCTCCATACAGGGTTTATTTAGGGTTTTTCGAACGGATTGAGCTATTGGCGATCGTCCAATAGAACGCAGATTCAACCTTCTTCTTGTTCGGCATCGTCTGGTTTGTTTACTTCTTCCTTGAATCCTCGCAGCGTTTTGCCAAGGGCACTGCCGAGTTCAGGAATTTTTTTCGGTCCAAAGACAAGCAGCGCTGCAATGGCAATCAAGCCTACTTCTGCCCAACCGAGATGTAGCATGACCTTCTCCTGGGATGATTTCCTTTCCTAACTTGATTTCCTTTCCTAACTATAGGAGGAGTTGCCAACTGCTTGGCAGTGAATTGCAGAATTCCTGGAAGAATTTATTCGATCGCCATCAAAGCTTCTAAAGCAGCTTCAGCCGTTGCAAATCGATCTTTTAACTCCGGTTCCGTCATTTTTTGCAGCCACTGACAAAATGCAGGACGACAAGCCATGATTTGTTGGACATTAATGCATGAGTTTTGTTTGGGCAACTGAGCTGCAGGGATCCCACTGAATGCCGTAATCAGAGTGACCCCTAAACTGTAGAGATCAGACGCTCTGACAGCCCGCCGACCCACTTGTTCTGGAGGCATATATCCTTCTGAACCAATTACCGCGACCGTGGTGAATTCACTGGGAATTGAAAGCCGTACCGATCCAAAGTCGATGAGATAAATTTGTCCCGCAGTTGGCTGTTCTGGAATGCCGTCTAACAAAATGTTGCTGGGTTTAATGTCTCGATGGATGATCGCGGGTTCATGGTGGTGCAAATAAATCAAAATGTCCAGCACGGCTTCGGCGATCTGCCGCACTTCCAGTTCGTTAAAGACTCGTCCATTTTCCAAATAGGCTTGTAATGATCTGCCTTCCATATAGCTCTGGATCAGAGCCATGGCTTTGCCAGATTTTGGCAAATCGATTTCGAAGTAACCCAAATATCGGGGAGTGGCTGGATGATCCAGCGTTTGCAACGTCTCAATTTCCCGCTGAAATAACTTCAAGTCATCTGCCTTGATCTCATCATCGATACAAAGGATTTTGAGAATCACCGGGTCTTGGGTGACGAGGTCACGAGCAAGCAGCGTCCAACGTCCGGATTGTTTGCCGAGCTGTTTTTCAACTTCATAGCGATCGCCCAATATTTGTCCTGGCATAGGCTGCTAGTCTCAACTCTGTAATTCAATTTTTTGATGACAAAGATATCTAAGCCAAACTTTTTCTCTAGGTTACTGCGCCTCAACTATGAAAGAACAAATTTCCCCAAAAACACAACCCCAATGTAGTCCCACTCAAAAATAAAAATCCCATCACTCCGGCGAGTGGTTGATCGTTCAAGCCCGTGATCCAGGTTGGAACCTGGTGATTGTAATGGATAAGTTTCAGGCTATCTAAACAGGCGATCGTCCAGACCCAGCCTGCATGCAAACCCCAAGCCAGCCCTAAATTTCCGTGATTTACCCAGCAAGCGAGCACCAACACCATCCCCATCAACCACAGCCCAGGTAACTGAGGCAACACGGCTTTTCCTTCCCAAATGCCATGCAGCAGCGCAAAAATGAGGCTGGCGACGCAGGCCGCTGCCCAAATCGGTAAATTTTGCTGAAGTTGAAGCTGCAAGAATCCTCGAAACACTAGTTCTTCCGTCCAACCGACCCAAATTGCCAACACCAGCAGCAGCAAAACCTGGCCCAATCCTTGGCGGAAAGAGAGAGTCGAATTCGCGAGATTGGATCGATCGATCCAACCTACCCAGCCCTGTATTGCAAATAGCATGGCTAAACTAACGCTGCCTGCTAGTAATCCCAAAGCAAATGTGGACAATAAAGGTTTTTGCCAGGGTAGGCCATATTGCGTTAAAGAAGAGCCTTCAACCCAGGAGATTCCGCCCAACAATAGTGGCACCAGTAAATAGAGCGGAATCAGCAATGCAATTTTTTGAGAAGGGGTGCTGGGCTGAAAAGGTCGCCATTCCAGCTTGAGTGCTAAGGGATAAGCAATTGGCAACCAAAGAAGTAGCCAAATGGTGAAAAAAACAGAGATATTCAGCAGAGCAGGAAATTTCAACAAAAAGATTCTATAGGTTTGATTAAAAAACTAGGAATAAAGCCTCAGGAAAACTATTCCTCGGTATCCTCCGAATCCTCGTCATTACTGCTGATCTGGATCAGATGAATATGCTTATAACCAAGCTTAATTTCAAACTCATCTCCTGGTTTCAACCCCATTTTTTCAGTGTAGGTTGAACCAATAACAATTTGCCCATTTTTATGTACGCTAACGCGGTACGTGGGTTCACGACCTCGTCCATCTTTTGCACCTTCAACATTGAGTGAAGTGCCTTTCGCCTCTAATAAAGCTTCAAAGAAATCTGCCAAATTGACACGAGTTTGGTTGTTTTTACCAATGGTGTAATAGCCGCACCGCTTTGCCTTCTCGCGCCGGGGCAAATGGGAGAGTTCCTTAACTTTTTGAAGTAGGGCTTTTCCCGTTAGTGGAGTCGTCGCAGTTTCCGCCATTGTGTCTTTATTTCTCGTAAACCTTTCAGATGACTACGCCAGATCGTCTCTAAATCGTTATAAAAAATATAGCTTTAAACTCCTGCCCGATCGGTAAAGACTTTTGCAATTCAGTTAATCAACTAATGAAGTTCACCAACGTTTCTTGACGAAACTTTCTAAAGAATTTTACAGGTTGATAGCAAGGATAAAGCTTTTTGTACTATTGAAAAAGGCGATTAATTCTCATAGAAGCTTAAATGAGAGGTTGGAAATATAGGTTTCTAATTTGAGCTGGATTTGCCTGAAAACTAACAGGTAATACATGAATTTTTGCAAACTGTCAATCCTAGAAAACCGCAGTAATACAGCTCACATCCGCTCTCTTTTAAGTGCAATATTTTAGGTCAATTCTAACTTACTGCATCAGGCAAATTTGAACTGAGGAATGCAATTTTTTCAGCAGCCTCTTGGTCGAGAAAATCTGTAAAACAAGGATCTATTTTGCAGTCGCGATAAATTCGATCACTGTTTGATCGCTTAAAGTTCCTAAATCATTCTGCAACTCTCCTGCAATTAAAACCATGGGAGCTTAGACTGGGAAATAGCCGTAGACCTGTTGTGCGTTATGCAAGTCCAGTTTCAAATTCTGCGCCAAACATCTGACACGCCAACCTGGAGCCAAATCTACACCTTAGATGTGGAACCGAGTAGCACCATTCTTGACTGCCTCAATCGCATCAAGTGGGAGCAAGATGGGACGTTGGCTTTTCGCAAAAATTGCCGGAACACAATCTGTGGCAGTTGCAGCATGCGGATTAATGGGCGTTCAGCCTTAGCTTGTAAAGAAAACGTAGGGGGGGAAGTTGCCCGACTGCAAACGATCGCAGCCGCTTTTCCCGCAAGTTCCGATTCCCAGGTGATCCCCACAATTACGATCGCCCCTATGGGTAACATGCCGGTCATCAAAGATCTAGTGGTCGAGATGAAGAGCTTCTGGGATAATTTGCAAGCGGTTGATCCCTTTGTTAGCACTGGAGCACGCCGCATTCCAGAACGGGAGTTTTTGCAGACGCCAGAAGAGCGCGATCGACTGAATCAAGTCGGCAACTGTATCTTGTGTGGGGCCTGTTATTCAGAATGTGCAGCGCGTGAGGTCAATTCAGAGTTTGTTGGTCCCCATGCTCTAGCCAAAGCCTATCGAACGCTCGCTGATTCCCGCGATAGTCAAACTGAGCAGCGTTTAGAACGCTATAACGAAGGAACTCAGGGCGTTTGGGGATGTACCCGCTGTTATTACTGCAATTCCGTTTGCCCCATGGAAGTGGAGCCAATGGAGCAGATCAGCAAAATTAAAAACGAAATTTTGAAGCGTCAGGATGATCAGGCAAGCCGTTCTATTCGACACCGCAAAGTGTTGATTGAGTTAGTGAAACAAGGCGGCTGGATTGATGAGCGCATGTTTGGCCTGAAAGTCGTTGGGAATTCTTTCCGAGACTGGAAAGGTTTAACGAGTTTAGGCCCATTGGGATTGCGGATGGTGGCTCGCGGCAAGTTTCCCGTCTCCTTTGAGCGATCGGAAGGAACGGCAGAAACCCGATCGCTCATCGAATCGGTTCAGCAAATTGAGGATCGAGAGAAAATTCGCTCTCGAAAAATGGTTGATGTTACCCCAACAGGAGGGTAGAAACTGCTGCCAACCTGTCCTGACTGTTGCACAGTTGGAATTGCTATATACTCAAGAATGAGATTGGCAACTATAGCGTCTATGCTTCTGTGAGCGATCGTGCTATAAATAGTGCGATCGTTTTGCAATAAACCAAACGCTGGGAGACTTGAGATGAGGATGCGAGAGAGCTCATTAGCCACTAAACATGGCGTTAAACATGACTCATGAGCGTGAGTAAGCCCTGTTGACCCAGTAAGATCTCTCGTAGAAAACTGAAGATTCCGACCCAAATAATGGGTGTGATGTCTACTCCACCAATTGGTGGCACAATGCGACGCAAGGGGATCAGGAATGGCTCCGTTGGCCAGATCACCAGATTAAACGGAAATCGATTGCCATCCACTTGAGGATACCAGGTCAATACAATCCGGAAAATAAACAGAAAAATCATGATCCCCAATAAGGGACCCAACCCCCAAGCTGCGATCGTTGTCCCAGTCATAATCTACCATTGCCTTCAATCTATCTGATCCAATTTTATCAGTCTTGAGAGGGCGTAAAAGACGGAAGCAAGGATGAAGTTGAGGGGGCAGATTGCAGCGGTGAAAGTGTTGGCTTCTCTACTTTGGTATGAACCATTTCTAATGCTTTAGTAAAGCTCGTCGATTTCAGCAAGGCCAGCTCTGGAGGGTAGGACAAACCCAGTTTTAAGGCATTCACGAACTGCGATAGGGCGAATTCTAATGCCCCTCCTGCATCCATCACTGCCCATCCTTCTTGAGTTTTCTTGCGGAATTCGAAATGCAAATGCGGTCCGGTTGAAAGGCCTGTGCTGCCGACTCGACCGATCACTTCTCCCTGCTTCACAGTTTCACCCGGTTTGACAAAAATTTCTGAAAGGTGGCCATACAGCGTTTCTTCTGAACCATTGTTATGTTGCAGCACCACGGCTAAGCCATAGCCCCCCATAAAATCTGCCACCGCAACCTGTCCTGAGAAAGCAGCCATCACAGGGGTGCCTTGAGGGGCTCCTAAATCTGTACCTGAGTGGAAGCGGCTTTCCCCCATAACCGGGTGGATGCGCCATCCAAAGGCTGAGGTAATGGCGGCAGGAATTGAGAGCGGAAATAAGAGGCCCACATTGCCAACGATCAAACGAGCCGGAGGCCGAATCGTCAGATTGTAATAATCGTTGCCTGAAGGCGTTGTACGCCCTCCTCCATAGACCACACCCAAACTCATATCGCCGCTGAAGCCACCTGATTTGCCGCCTGTTACCTGGGTTGCATATTCCTGACTGAAGGAACAAACGCTGCTGGGAACGCTTTGTCCAGGTTGTACGGTTGCCTGACAGCCTGTCGATCGCTCTGAGAGCACCACACTGGGATTATCGGTTGCGCCGAGTGAATAAGGCGTTGAGTCAATCAAACCGGGCTGCTGACCAAAAGCGGATTCTGCTTGACTAGGAAGATCTGGAGCGACCAGAGGTGCTGCATTGCCTGTGTTTGTCCCTGCGTCACTGCCTGTATTCGTTCCCGGACTGGAAAGTTCCAAATCCACAGACTTGGGTGGGGCGATCGGCTGTGGGTCCGGTTCTACAACAGGTGCAGGAGGTGCCTCTTGAGGAATTGGATCGGGAGCCGCAGCAGGTTCAAGTGGCTGCAACAATTCCTGAGCGCTAGGAACTGCCGGATCAGGAGTGGTTTGAGCAAATACTGGAATTTCTGAGATCGCTAGACTGCTAAGCCAGCAGAGTCCACCCATCCACAGGAGTGAAAGCTGACGATTTGATTTCAGAAGTTTGTGCGGCTGAGTCATTCCGGCATCCTTAACAGAGGGCAATAAGCGGCTGCACATTTTATGAATAGGCAACGCCACTAAAAATATCACATCCAGACGAGGCTATCCCAGCATTGTTCCGAGTGCCGTTTTCCATCTTAGCGATCGATCGACGCAGTTGAGATTCCCCCGATCGGTTAGTAAAGCTTTGATGAAGATCGAATTGAGGCGGAACTTGGATAGGGAATGACAACATCTGCTGAGGAAGCTATGGAACAGGTTTTGGCATGGGTTTTTAACTCATCTGAATTCTTTGAGTTCTTGAATTTGTGACTGTTTCAGTATTCTGAATCGAAGACTTATGAATCGCCAGCTTCATCGAATCGGATTATCTGCTCTGCTGACTCTGGGAGTCATTGCTTGGAATCAGCCCCAATCCCATCTGTTTGCCCAACCCTCTCTGTTAACGATCGCTCAAACCGTGAGCGGGGATCAGCCCCTGATCGATGCCGTGAATGCGGGAGATGTGCAATTGGCAACAGAGGCACTGAATCAGGGGGCCAGTCCGAATGCAGGCGATCCCTACAATGGCTATGTGCTTTCCATGGCTGCTACGCGAGGCAATTTGGAGATGATGCAGCTTTTGATCGATCGGGGAGCGAACATCAATATTCAGGCCGATGAAGGCTATAGCCCTTTGATGGAAGCTGTGTTGTCTGGTCAAATCGAGGCTGTCAAACTGTTGCTGAACCATGATGCCAATCCGAATTTGGTGGCTGCTGGGATGACGCCGTTAGCGATGGCTGTCACGACTGGAGATGAAGCGCTGGTGCAGCTTTTATTGGATCATGGCGCAGATACTCAACAGTCCTCACAGGGCCGGGATTTGCTCGATCTGGCGGCAGCCCAAGGCAACGAAACCGTGATCCATTTGATCCAGAGGGCACGGGCGTCGCGCTAAGCTTTTGAAAGCAAATCTCGCAATTTTAAGCACTCATGGAAACCTGGCAATGGCAAAGTGAGCAAGGATCTGCCTATCTCACCTGTAGTTTGTTGAAAGATTGGGCCCATGGCTTCTTTACCCAACACTTTTGGTCACGGCCACCGGAAGAGCTGGTGCAGATTTTACATCCGGATGCGGCAGTTTATCGAGTGAAGCAAGTGCATGGGAATCGGGTTCTGAATGCGTCGGAACTACCGGCTCTGTCACGTCGATCGCCCGAAGCAGCCTCCGCAGAAATTCCGCTAGCAGAGGCAGATGGTCTGTTCACCACGGCTGAAAAGCAGGCAGTTTGGGCTTGCACTGCGGACTGTACGCCGCTTTTGATTGGCGATGTCAGCACGGGGCAGGTTGCCGCTGTTCATGCGGGCTGGCGCGGTACTGCGGCTCAAATTGTTCCCAAAACCATTGCTCACCTTCAGGAACAGGGAAGTCAGATTCAGGACTTGCGAATTGCAATGGGTCCGGCGATCGCAGGGGAAGTCTATCAGGTCTCGACAGCAGTTGCCGCAGAGGTTGGCAAAACGGTGTTTCCAGATGGGGCAGCAGCAGAGGGGCCAGAGGCGGTTGATCAAATTTTGGTTCAGTTGCAGCAATTGCCCGATTCTCCCGTGATGGATGATCCGCAACCGGGAAAGGCCAGACTGGATGTGCGGAAAGCGAACTACCTGCAAATGATGAAGTTGGGCATTGAACCGGACCAGGTGGCGATCGCCCCTTACTGTACCTATCAAAACCCCGATTTATTTTTCTCCTACCGCCGCATTCAGCAGAAGAAAGTGCAGTGGTCTGGGATTGTCAGCCGCTAGCCGCAGGTGGCAGACATGGGATAAGTCCGCGTTTGATTAGTTTCGACGCTTCTGTCGATCGCGGTTTGATGAGTTTCGATCGAGTGGTTGACTGAGGCGCTGCCAAATTGTGCCAGAAAGGACCATTCCTGCCCCGTATGGCTAAATTGATCGCCCCGAAAATTAATGGGTGGCGTAATCGGTACGGTATCCGCCAAGTTCACGACACGGAAAGTGTTGGGCAATAGGTCGTTATAGACTTGCACAAATGTGGGATCGCCCACACGTGGACTGGCGTAGGTATAGACCCACGTTTGATTTCTGGGAAAGCTGTTGTCGAAGGCTAAATCAGCTGCGGTCAAAACTGCGACGGCTCCTCCCAAACTATGACCTGTAACGTAGAGCGGTAATTCAGGATTTAACTGCGGCAAAGTTCTACGAATTTGGGTGATGATTTTTTCGTAAGCCAGTTGGAACCCACGATGCACCCGGCCATATTGAGGTTCTCGGGTGCGGAAACCGACCTGCCGTGAAGAGATGTTGCCAAACCATTCTGTTTCAGTTTGAGTGCCTCGCAAGGCAATGACATGATGGGTGGCAGAGGTGAGAGCATAGCCAAAAAAGACTTCCTGGAGGAGATTGATCGCGACCTCTGAAGATTTCGTGGCGATCGCGGGAGTTTCCTGTTCGGACAAATTGAGTTGGGTTGCTTTAAAGGAGGCGACTTGCGTATAGCGATCGAAAGCGGCAGTGTAGCTGGGTAGGGTTTTCAAAGAACCATCGTAGTTAGGGTCTTCTTGACTTGCGGCAAACTGTTCAACGGCGAGGCCACAGGCGCGGATCAAGGTGCCCGACATGGCGCGATCGTATGCCGTTCCAGCCTGAGCAATTTGCAAATCCTGGGTTGAAGATGAAGCGGACTGCGAATTGGATTGAGCCGCCTGGACTTGATGAGCTGTCGTCACGAATGCCCCCGCAAGCAAGCCAGTACCCAATAATCGGCGTCGATTTAATTTAGTCATCCCTACTCCAATCGCTGATGGCGTTGACACACCTTAATCTTTATATCCTCCCATAGCTGGAATATTTACCGATCGGAGATTTTGGTAAGGTAGACCGAATAGTTTGCGATACCTGATCGACCATGCCTGATTCAACTGATGCTCGTCAATATGCTCCTGCGACCCAACGTAATCGGGAGCCAATCCTAGCTGTTTTGCAGGAAGTATTACCTGTCCAAGGGACAGTTCTTGAAATTTCTAGCGGCACCGGAGAGCATGCAGTTTATTTCGCACCCCGACTGATGCCGCGTTACTGGTTGCCTTCTGATGTCAATCCGATCGCCCGAGCGAGCATTGATGCTTGGCGTCTTGCTGAAGCAGTGACAAACCTATATCCTGCGATCGCTTTAGATGTCTGCGATCCAATTTGGCCCGTTGAGCCAGCGTCCTTGTCGCTTCAGGCGTTGGAACTTGCCCCAGGGACGATTGGGGCGATCGTCAATATCAATATGATTCACATCGCGCCTTGGGCTGCCTGTCTGGGTTTGATAGCGGGGGCAAAGCGGATTCTGCCATCGGGCGGCATTCTCTATCTGTATGGTCCTTTTAAGCAGGGAGGACAACATACCGCAGAAAGCAATGCAGCGTTTGATGCGAGTTTGCGCCAACAAAATTCAGACTGGGGCGTGCGCGATCTGGAGACCGTGATTGCTGAGGCGGAAACTCAACAGCTTAAATTTGTGAAAACTGTTGCGATGCCTGCGAACAACCTATCGGTGATTTTTCAAAAGGGGTGAACGGTGGGGGATTATCCTTATACGGCGATCGGCTGGGCTGAAGTGGTTTGAGGCACGATCGGCTGGCGGGTTTTCAAGTTGAACCGATAGCCTTGGGGCAGAATATGCAGTCTCACCCCACAAATCGCTAATCCTTCATCTTTCAGTAAGCCTTGCAAATTGTTGTGCGTGGTTTCTGATTCATCCACAACCGTCACAGAACCCTGCCCGACGACTTCAAATTCGTCTCCATCCACAATCACTGCAGTATTCTCGTCAATGCCAATGCCAAGAATGACGGGCTGCTGAACGAGGGCAGAAATCAACCGCCCTAAGCGACCCCGTTGAGAGAAATGTTGATCGACCGCAATTCCCGGTAAAAATCCCATGCCAGGTCCTAAATTAACGGCATCGACTGTGGGATTGGTTGCAGAATCTCCTTCCACAATCATGATTTCAGGCATCATGGCTGCACCTGCACTTGTGCCTCCTATCACGACGCCTTGGGCATGACGCGCACGGATCGCCTGATCAACCCTGGTGCCTTTGACAAGTTCGATAATCCGGGCTTGATCGCCACCCGTGAAGAAAATTCCGGTGGCCTGCTCAATCTTTTCTACGGCTTCCTGACGATCGGCATCTTCTGGATGATCGGTATCGATGATCGAAACTTCTTCGGCTCCAATGCGCTTAAAGGCACGGATATAGTCATCGCCGACTTCGCGAGGCATGCTGGTTGCTGCCGTGAGAACAGCGATGTGGGCTTGAATGCCGCCTGCCCGTCGTACAAATTCTCGCAGAACGGTGCAATCCCCTTCTCGATCTTCTGCGCCACCGATAATGACTAATGGACCCTTTGGCTGACTCTCCATAAATCCGCAATCCCTCTTTAAGGCAAAACTGGTTAAAACGGTATTCCTCACTACAGTAGTGGTTGAGACAAATTGTCAGAATCCCCACACAGATAGAACTTGGCAGCATTGCTAGGATTGACCCGCTAAATTGCGAAATGGGTAGACTGTTAGATTTTTGTGGGGTGATTAGGCGTAAAACAATCAATTTTCAACGCTCCTGCTCTGGAAAAGCAGAGGTATGGTAGGCTAACTGCGATGTTGCTTCAGTGAGAGGAGAAGGCCATGGCAAGGCTACGAGTTGGAGCGCTGTTTGGCGGTTGCTCAGGGGAGCATGAAGTTTCAATTCGATCGGCCCAGGCCATTACGCAAGCGTTGAGTAGCGGCACGAATGCTGAAAAATACGAGATTGTGCCGTTTTATATCGAAAAAGATGGTTGTTGGCAGGCGGGTGAAATTGCTCAAACGGTGCTTCAGTCTGGGCAACCGCTCAGTTCATCTGAACCTGCTGAAAATTCGCGATCGGCCCTATGGAATTTGCCTGCTGAGGCGGCCTCAATCGATGTTTGGTTCCCGATTCTGCATGGCCCCAATGGCGAAGATGGGACGGTGCAGGGTTTATTGCAGCTCATGCAGGTTCCGTTCGTCGGCTGTGGCGTGCTGGCTTCATCGATCGGTATGGATAAGTTGGCGATGAAATCTGCGTTTGCTCAGGCAGGACTGGCGCAGGTGAAGTATCTGGCCGTGACGCGGAGTGAGGTTTGGTCTAACCCCTGCGTGTTTCCCAAACTGTGCGATCGGATCGAAGCTGAATTGGGATATCCCTGTTTCATTAAACCGGCCAACTTGGGGTCATCGGTGGGTATTGCTAAGGTCCGTAGCCGATCGGAGTTAGAAGCGGGTTTGGATAGTGCTGCTAGTTACGATCGCCGCTTAATTGTGGAGGCCGGAGTGACGGCGCGTGAAGTGGAATGTGCGGTATTAGGCAACGATCAGCCTAGAGCATCGCTGGTTGGCGAAATCACCTTTACCAGCGACTTTTATGACTATGAGACGAAATACACTAGCGGTAAAGCTGATTTGCTGATTCCAGCTCCCCTGCCTCCCCAGGTGATGCAACGGGTTCAGGAGATGGCGATTCAAGCGTTTCAAGCGATCGATGGAGCCGGAATTTCTCGGGTCGATTTCTTTTATATTGAGGCAACGGGTGAAATTTTGATTAACGAGATTAATACTTTGCCCGGATTTACGGCAACGAGCATGTATCCCCAGCTCTGGGCAGCAACCGGCGTGGCTTTTCCAGATTTGGTCGATCGCCTAGTCCAGTTTGCTTTAGAGAAACGGTAGCCTAAGAGATTGCACATAGTTGCGTCGAGCTTGAACTACTCTGGTCATGATGAGAGAAACAGCTTAGAATAACGAAAGAATGCAATGTACAATTTTGAGCTCATACAGATGTTCTCGGAATAAGCTGGGCTTTAAACGATATTGGGCTCAAACATTCTTTGTTTGATTTGAGTTTTTAATCAAGACTCGAATTCAGTGCAGGCAACTCGGTCATTCTTGCTGTTTCGGTAAAGGGTTTGGCTTATGGGCCAGAAACAGACTGTCCGCCCCAATCTACGACAGTCTAGGCGGCGAAAAGCTGGCGTCTCCCAAACTGTTGCTCAACCAAACCGGACTCGATGCAAATCTCTCTCGCTTTGTCTGCTGCTCAAGCTTTCCTTCAAACTGTTTCGACGACATACAGCAGTCCTCTGGCTGGTGGTAGCTGCATTGCTGATTGGCACAACTTCGGCTGCCGTTATGACGATCGTTGATCCAACGGCTTCTATCTCGCCTCAGCCTGAAAGTGAACCGCCCCGTCATGCTGTAAGCGATCGATCGTCTAATTCTGGTGCTATTTCTGCACTAGAGCCACAGCCTGCTGCTAGCACATCGGCCACCTCAGTTAAGTCGCGCTCTACTCAATCAGCTTCACCCATATCTGCCGGAAGTCTTTTGCTGCTGAGCTGTGCCGGAGGATGCTTCTTGCTGTCGCAATGGTTGAAGCCTCAAACTCAGCCTATCTCAAAACAATCATCTAATTTAAAGCAATCATCTAATTTAAAGACAGCAGTAAAAACGAAATCAGCAAGGTCAGCTCAAACTGCGGCGTTACAAACTGTGACCTTACCAGTTACGGCTGAGTCTACTCAATCTGAAGAAGATAGGCCGATTTTGCCTGAGTCAATGTCTCCTGCACTCACCCATCCAGTTGAAATCTTGCACCCATCCCGTACGGCAGAACACTTTGGACATGAAAAAATTTCACCTCAACTCGATTCAGCAGAAGAGGTGACAGTGACAGTTCTTCCGGAAGAGCAGAGTCACCCGCTCGATTGGGACGAACCCAGTCTGGCAGATAATCTTGACTTGAGGCAACGACGACCTTTATCCTACTGGCTCTAATGCTGCTCAGGCACTATTTTGAGGCATCAGAATCATCAGCAGGGCTGGGGGAAGCATTGTAGATTGCGTCGAGCCGCTCTCTTGCATCTTCTACCGTGATCGATCGCATTACCAGAAATGGTTCATTCACCACATTGCCCTGGTCATCTAACAATTCGGGATGGGGAACTGACCGCACGCCGCCCGATCGAACTGGCGAATCACCAGCATTAGGAACAAAGCGTCCACGATTGCCGTAGGATCGCTGGGATTCAATTCCCAAGGTCATTAAATTTCGAATCAAATTGCCGACCGCTAAAAAAGCCAAAATTGTGAAAGCAAGGATATAAAGCAAATGCAGCATACGCTTCCCTCGAGACCAACCGTCGAACTGAACCGAGCGAATCCAATCTTTGGTAACTGAAATAATAACTTTATTAAACCATTCTCAGACCAGCTCGCTTGAATTGGCAGCTTTACAAGAAATTCTTAACCTAATGACTGGTGTCCTTACTCACGGGGAGTATCAGACAACTCCGCTGGACCTACCTGGAATAGGTCGGGATTTTCTGTTCTAAATTTCATCCCCACCTGCCAGCACTCAGCTACCAAATTATGCCAGGGGATTAAAACTGCAGTTTCAACTCCCACTTGACCATCAGTAGCATGAAACAGCGTTTGAGCTGCACTCAATTCTTGCTGAGCTTGCTTGACCCGCTCCAGTAAAACAGTTTGGGCATCTTCGCTGAGAAAGCTAATTCTATAACCTTCTAGCAGCGATCGCGATCGAGAAAACCAATACTGAAAGTCTTCTAAGAGAGGTTGCAGTAAAGTTTTAAGAAAATCGGGCTCAGGTAAATCAGAACCAGGAGTCAACATTTATCTTAACAAGCTGTAATTCAACTATTGATTAGCTTAACGCAGTTTACATTTTGTAACAATTATTTTTGAATTTTTCAGGAAAGGGTTGGCTTTTCTGAAAGCTGATGGCATTTTAATCAACCTGTCTATGATGCTGCCGATCGGTGAATGCAGGATCTCAAGCTAAATTCTGGCAATTCTTCAAGCAGATCGTGGGTAAGGCTGCGGTGAGGGGGCTAGGCTCGATAAGATAGAAGCTAACCTTATTTGCAATTGCCGTTCATCCACTAATGGTTAAGCCAGACGTATCTGTTGTAGAACAAGCTGAGAAAATTCACCTGCCGCGCACAAGTGAATCGGAGACACTCAAGAAAATTCGCCACACCACGTCTCATGTGATGGCTATGGCGGTGCAAAAGCTGTTTCCTAAGGCGCAGGTGACGATCGGACCATGGATTGAAAACGGCTTTTATTACGATTTTGATAGTCCAGATCCATTTACTGAGAAGGATCTCAAGGCCATCAAGAAAGAGATGGTCAAGATCATCAAGCGCAAGCTGCCTGTGATCCGAGAAGAGGTGAGCCGGGAAGAAGCAGAACGTCGAATTCAGGCCATTAAAGAACCTTACAAACTAGAAATCCTGGCTGATCTGAAAGAGCCGATCACGATTTACCACTTGGGCGAAGAATGGTGGGATTTGTGTGCAGGTCCGCATGTGGAAACCACTGCTGAACTTAATCCAGAGGCGATCGATCTAGAAAGCGTGGCGGGAGCCTATTGGCGCGGTGATGAAACTAAAGCGCAGCTTCAACGTATTTATGGGACTGCCTGGGAAACGCCGGAACAGTTAAATGAATATAAGCGCCGCAAAGAGGAGGCCATCAAGCGCGATCATCGTCGCTTAGGCAAAGAGTTAGGACTATTTGTTTTCTCTGATCAGGTCGGACCTGGTTTGCCACTGTGGACACCCAAAGGGACAGTGTTGCGATCGACCCTCCAGGACTTTCTGCAAAAAGAACAGCTTAAACGAGGGTATTTACCTGTTGTCACGCCTCACATTTCGCGCGTCGATCTGTTCAAGACCTCTGGTCACTGGCAGAAATACAAGGAAGATATGTTTCCGTTGATGGCAGAAGATGAGCAAGCGGCTGCTCAGGAGCAGGGTTTTGTAATGAAGCCCATGAACTGCCCGTTTCACATCCAAATTTATAAGAGTGAATTGCGCTCTTATCGAGATTTGCCGATGCGCCTCGCCGAGTTTGGTACGGTTTACCGCTATGAGCAGTCAGGTGAATTGGGTGGCTTGACCCGTGTGCGTGGTTTTACTGTCGATGATGCTCATCTGTTCGTCACGCCCGAACAGTTAGACGCTGAATTCTTGAATGTGGTGGACTTGATTTTGTCGGTGTTCAAGAGTCTTCAACTCAAGAACTTCAAAGCCCGTCTCAGCTTTCGCGATCCCAGTTCCGACAAGTATATCGGCAGTGACGAAGCTTGGAATAAGGCGGAAAATGCGATTCAGCGAGCGGTTGAAACACTGGGGATGGATCACTTCCTTGGTATTGGCGAGGCAGCGTTTTATGGCCCCAAACTTGACTTCATCTTCCAAGATGCGCTCGACCGGGAATGGCAGCTCGGTACGGTACAAGTTGATTACATCTTGCCAGAGCGATTTGAGCTAGAGTATGTCGCTGAAGATGGCATGCGCAAACGTCCGGTGATGCTCCACCGCGCTCCCTTCGGGTCACTGGAGCGGCTGATCGGCATTCTGATCGAAGAATATGCGGGTGATTTCCCACTGTGGCTGGCTCCAATTCAAATTCGGTTGCTGCCGGTAACGGAAGAGGTGCTGACTTTCTGTGATCAAGTGGCCGATCAAATGCGTCCGTTGGGCATTCGCATTGAGGTGGATAAGAGCGGGGAACGGCTGGGTAAACTGATTCGCAATGCCGAAAAAGAAAAAATTCCTGTGATGGCGGTAGTGGGAGCGAAAGAAGCGGAATCGGCTAGCCTCAGCATTCGAACTCGGGTTTGTGGAGAGTTAGGCAATCTACCTGTTTCAGAAGTGATCGATCGCTTAAAAACGGCGATCGCTGAGTATAGTCACTTCTGATCTGGCTCAATTCCCAGAATCCTCCTTCAGCGCCACTTCTTGCGGCTGACTCCTGGATTACACTGAAGGTGTTCTTTGCCAGCGAGTAGATGAAGCGTGCGCGTCTGATCCTGAATCCGATCTCTGGGGATGAGCAGCCTAACCCGATGAAGCTGCTAGAAATTGTCGCTGCTCTTGAAGCTGCGGAGATTCGGGTTGATCTCACTTTCACTAGCCCTGAACGATCGGCAACTGAGATTGCCCAGCAGGCGGTTGAAGAAGGCTATGACATGGTGATCGTGGGCGGCGGTGACGGTACAGTGAGCGAAGTGGCAAAGGGATTGCTTTATGCACCAATTCCATTGGGAATTTTGCCGATCGGTACTTACAACAACATTGCGCGCAGTTTGAATTTGCCCACTGACCTGACCGAAGCGTGTCAGGTGCTATCGCATGGCCAAGTCAGCGCGATTGATGTGGGACAAGCGAATGGAGAACATTACTTTTTTGAAGCTGCTGGAATTGGTCTTGATGCAGCGCTTTTCCCTTTAGGGGAAGAAATTAAAGGTGGTCAATGGGCTCGGTTGCTTCAGGTTGCACAGCTTGCGATTGGATTTAAACCTCAGCGGATCAGGATTCTGCTCGATCGATCCATTCGAGAAGCAAAGTTGCGATCGACAAACTATCCCCGATTTTTGCGCCGCAGAAAGGCGCTTGACCGCCGGGAATTAAGATTTTCTGTGTTGTTAGTGGTCGTGGCAAACGGACCTTACTATGGAGCTGGATTCGCCGTAGCTCCGGAGGCCCGCGTTGATGATGGCTTGCTGACAGTTAGCGTGTTTCGCAAATTTAGCAAGTGGGAATTGCTGCGCCATTTTTGGGCAATTAGCCGGGGCCAATATCACTACAGTCCTCGCATTGAAACCTATCACGTTGCAGAACTACAGGTTCTCTCACCTGATGCTCCACTCCTGGTTCATGTTGACGGTTTTCCGATCGGTATGCTTCCCATGACTTTTAAGGTGCTGAAGCAGGCGCTCAAGGTATTTATTCCACCCGTTGCTGCCACAAGTAATGAATCAATTGTGGTGAGTCAATCTTTATAAAGACAGTATCTGGGTTTTATTTTCCGTGGCTTGGGCAAGGCGGGGCAGAAATCGATCGATCGATCCAGCCTGTTGCCTGTTGCAGTCGAGCCAGGGCTTCTTCGGGCTGGTCTTTCAGCAGATAAACCAGAGCTGTGGCTGCTTGTTCACTGGCCCGGGCTTTGCGGTTCGCTTTGAGACGATGCCAATCACTGGGTGCGATCGCTAATCGAGCCGCTAAGGCTTGAGCTAACTCTAAGGTTTCTGCATCGGCAAAGCGATCGGTTTGGGGCGTGGTTAGAGCATCAGAAATTCCGTTAATTTGCATGGCATTCAGCATAGTAATATCGGGGGTTAGCTTGATCGATTTCAAGCCCTAGTTCCTACTCTACTATGTGAATCTCATGCCGCCGCAGCGACCGAATCAATCTAACGAGGAAGCGATAAATATTGAGCAATCGTTACAAGAATTGGAACAAGCGCTACAGGATTTCAAGTCGCGTTATGCCCAGGTCCAAGCCGATCGCGATCGCCAGCAAGATCTGCGGCAACAGCTCAGCATCGCAGAACGGGAATATCAACAAAAACGATCGAAAGCATTGCGGGCCGAAGTAAAACAGCTACGCCAGCAGTTAGAGGAAGTAGAAATTGCGTTAGAAAGCCAGCTTTTTTCCTGGAGCGGTTTACGAGAGATCTTCTGGCAGATCGTTCGCTTTGGTGGAGTTGGCCTAATTCTTGGCTGGGTTTTGCGCTCTTGGATTGGTGGGTAAACGTTGATATGTGTTGCCAAATCTATTAACTTTGGCTGAGATTGCGTTAGGCTGACGCTATGCCAACAAGCTTTTTCCCCTTTGCCGTATGTTTATCTCTCTGATCGCAGATTATGGAACGGGCGATCCTGCTTTTGCTGAGGTAAAGCAACAATTGCTGATGGGGATCCCTCAAGCGCAAATTCATGAACTCTCGGTCCCGCCATTTAGCACGTTAGCAACCGGATTCTGGATTGCTCAATTGGGGTTGAACCCAGGACCAGTCAACCGCCTGATTTATCACAATTGTGCTCCGCGTCAGGATGATCCAGAGGCTCGACAGGATAATGAAGGTGAAGGATTGACCTATGCGTTACTGCCGAACGGTGTCAAAGTAGTTGGGGTGAATGCGGGCTACACGCTTTCCTTTATCAAGCATCATGCCCAAGAGCTGCGCACTATTGATGTGTCACGCGGGGGGTCGCAATTTCGATCGCGCGATGTTTTTCCACCTGCTGCTGCTGCGATCGCAAAGGATGACTTTGGCTTGTTGGGAACTACCCTCGACTCTGCTCAAATTCCAGATGTCCCGATCGATCGCGTTGCTTGGATCGATGGCTATGGCAATATCAAAACAACAATCCCTGCTCATACGATTCAGTTAGAACCAGAAACAAAGATTGTTGTGCGCATTGGCGATATTGTTAGCGACGCGATTTATTCAGATGGTAGCTTTCGTGTGCCTGAAGGAACCTTGGCATTTGCCCCAGGAAGCTCTGGTTGGCTTGGAGCAGATGATCAACCAATTCGCTGGATTGAGCTATTTCTTCGAGGTGGCAGTGCCTGGGCCAGATTCGGCAAACCCAAGCTAAATCAGCAGATTACCCGAATTGCCTAGACATTACCTCAAGATGCGATCGGACTTTGCTGTAAGAGTTGTTGATGGTTTGGATTGTAAGCAGCCAGACTCTAAGCAACTTGAGCAGCTTCTTTCAGGAGCGGAAATCCTAACTCTTCTCGCTGCTTCAGATACAGCTGGGCAACCTGGCGTGCCAGATTTCGGATCCGCCCAATATAACGGGTCCGCTCTGTGACTGAAATCACGCCTCTTGCATCTAGTAAATTGAAGGTATGTGAGCATTTAAGGACTTGATCAAAAGCCGGTAAAACCAGCTTAGCTTCCATTAAGCGATTGGCTTCCCGCTCATAAATACTAAAGAGAGTAAACAGGGTCTCTGGATCTGACGCTTCAAAATTATAGGTAGAATTCTCGATTTCTCCTTGCAGAAAAACATCACCATAAGTGAACTGATCATTCCACTGAATATCAAAAATTGCGTTGACCTCCTGCAAATACATGGTCAGCCGCTCTAGTCCATAGGTGATTTCGATAGACACTGGACGGCAGTCAATTCCACCACACTGCTGAAAGTAGGTGAATTGGGTGATTTCCATCCCGTCTAGCCAAACTTCCCAACCCACGCCCCAAGCACCAACCGCTGCATCTTCCCAGTTATCTTCTACAAATCGGATATCGTGATCCTCAGGCTTGATCCCAAGCGTTTTGAGGGAATCCAGATAAATATCGAGAATATTTTCTGGAGAGGGTTTAATTAGAACTTGGTACTGGTAATAATGTTGCACCCGGTTCGGATTCTCTCCATATCGCCCATCTGCCGGACGCCGACAGGGTTCTACATATGCAACTGACCAGGGCTCTGGTCCCAAAGCTCTTAAAAAAGTATGGGGACTTTTGGTTCCTGCACCTTTTTCAGTGTCGTAGGGTTGAACGATCAAGCATCCTCGATCGCTCCAAAACTGATGTAGCGTCGCAATCACCGACTGAAAATTCACGAGAAAATCCCCTTTCTGGCGTTCTTATAGCTAATCAATTCTCTCTCAAATCTCAACAATAGCGACAGAGAAAATAGCTGCATGCAATTCTGAAGCGATGCAATTTTGACGGTCTCTAAAAAGAATGCCTTCCACTGAATAGGCAGTCTCAAGCTCAAACTCTTGCCTGATAAAGCTTCCAAGGAATCTCAAAATTTTTCCACTACAGCAGTTGACAGATATCGAAGATCCTCGCTATCTTAGTAAAGCGGCGGTGAGGGGCGAGCTGAAAGCGGACCGAGAGGCGAGCGAAGGGGAGTTACCTGCTGCTGTACCGGACCTAGAAAACGATATAGTTTGGAAGCCAGAATAGCACTAATAACCCGTTAAATCAAATGGTTATTGGGTAGAGATACTCAAGAGCCGAAGAAGAAAACGAGATAGGGAGCTTGATGGAGAGGAGCTTAACGTTGATTAAGTTTTGGATTCATTGAGTTTATCTATTGAAGAGAGAGCAAAAGGAATTCTCTAACAACATGGAGAGTTTGATCCTGGCTCAGGATGAACGCTGGCGGTCTGCTTAACACATGCAAGTCGAACGGGCTCTTTCGGGAGCTAGTGGCGGACGGGTGAGTAACGCGTGAGAATCTGCCTTCAGGACGGGGACAACAGTTGGAAACGACTGCTAATACCCGATGTGCCGAGAGGTGAAATATTAATAGCCTGAAGATGAGCTCGCGTCTGATTAGCTAGTTGGTAGTGTAATGGACTACCAAGGCGACGATCAGTAGCTGGTCTGAGAGGATGATCAGCCACACTGGGACTGAGACACGGCCCAGACTCCTACGGGAGGCAGCAGTGGGG
>LUGL01000034.1 GCA_002796835.1 Elainella saxicola E1
ATATGTTTCAAACTATCACCGACACATTTCACTGCGAATTGAATACGCTTGGTTATCCACGGGCTGCCCTGTTTGTGTTTTGCGTTGCCTTGGTGGCTTTTAACATTCTGGCAACGGTGAGAGCGGTTCTCCAGCAAGTGCATGGTGCAGCAGTGATTGAAGAGCAGTTGTCGAATTACTATGTGGTGGAAGACATCCAAGCCACCTGGCGAGGATTGGAGATTGCCATACTAGCCCAAGATTGGCAGGTGTTTAGGGCAATAGATAGTGTGGCATTTGCCCTGTGTTTACGGCAATGGGCAGAACGGGTCAATCTGCAACGGTTTCGTAAATCCAAACGAGGACAAAAGAAACCGACGACCAAGAAGCCGTTTGACCCAAAACATCCCCATGTCGCAACTGCTCGATTGCTCAATCCAGAATAGTACAAATATTCACCTTAACAGGGGTAGTTTAGACACTCACATATCGTCGCAAGAAAGCCTCTAACGTTTCCAGTTTGAAGTTGAATATAGACTCCAGATTTGCAATTTCAGCAGGAGTACAGAAGAACTCATTATCAAGCAGCGTTCTCAACGTCCCTAAGCTTTTTTGAACAGATGGGTTGACCAGTCCTAGCACCGTTCGCACAGCATCTAGCGCAACAATTGGCGGATTTAGAATCAAGGGCTCTCGGTCAAAAATGCGGCCAAAGATTTTGGGGATTTCGGCGCGATCGAGCACTTCCGGACCTCCCACAGCCAGGATTTGATTCGTTGCAGCAGCAGTCGTTGCAGATTCGACAGCAATCCGAGCCAGATCATCGGTGCTGACGATCGAAGTCCGCGATTGAGGATCTCCAACTAGCAGATAGATGCCTGTTTGGCGAAACTGTTCAGCTAAAGGAATTAAATTAGACGAAAAGCCAGAAGGTCGCAGAATCGTGTAGTTTAAGCCGCTGTTTTTGAGATACTGTTCGACAGCCCACTTGGCTTTAAATACAGGCGCATCTTCGTAACCGCGATCGGCCCCTAAAACTGAAATAAATACAAAGTGCTGTACACCTGAATCTTTGGCAGCATCGATCAGATCAATATTGGCGCGGTAGTCTAGTGCCTGTGCACCTCCTCGGGTGGTGGCATTTGAGCCATGCGCACTAATGACATACTGCACACCTTGACAGGCTTTCTGAATATCCCGGTTCTCTAATAAATCGCCAATAAAAATTTGAGCCCCTCGGCTTTCTAGTTCCCCATACCGTGAAGTGAGCCGCACAAATGCCCGCACTGCCTGTTCTCGCTCGCGCAATAGTCGGATGATTCGCCGTCCTAGCCCACCTGTCGCACCTGTGACTAAATACATGAGCTCAAGCTCCTTAAAGCTGTTTACGCAAAAATAGCTGCCGAGGTTGGCCAAGGACTAAGGTCAGTGGATTGACTTCAATCCGTTGCAACCGATAGCCTGCTTTCCAGTAGAGTCGCTTAGCACGGTGGTTATTTTCCAGTACATGAAGATAGAGATTGCGAAATCCCCAATCTAAAGCAATCCGTTCGCAAGTCCGTAACAGTTGGGAAGCAACGCCCTGGCGTCGGTATTCTGATTGCACTGCCAGGTTTGATAGGTAGAGATACTTCGAACTCCAGGGTTGCAAGATGTGCGGATTTTTTAAGCTCATTTCGACTGTGCCCACTAATCCTTCGGTTGATTCCCCTAGCAAATTCAAGGGAGCAAAGCGGCTCACGAGTTCTGGTGTTGTCATGCTTTTAGGGGTTGACTTAACCGCAACTAAACAAGCGTAGTGAGGCCCCCTGGTGTGTAGCCGACTTCTGAGATCCTCATAAATGCCAGTCTTAAGTAATGGGTAAATCCAGGTCATCCAGCCTTCTTGAGAGTGAAAGCTACTGGCCAGCACTTCTGAAAGGGCACTTAGATCAGGTTGCCGTACACTACGGATGAGAAAATGATTTTCTTCAATTGATGCTTCGGGACTGGCTGGGAGAGAAGAATCTTGCGGGGGGGAGGGAACGGATGAGGAAGGCGGCGATGCCTCTGGATGCGATGTGGACATGCGTCTAGGAAGCAACAATGCCACTATTGTAGTATCGGGAATTGCCGATCGGAGTTCAGTTATAACTAGGGCCAGACTGGGCACTCTGGAGATTAAGCTGACTAAGGTGATTTTTGTCACATCAGCAATTACTGTGCCCGATCCAGGCATCGATCCTCTAAGAAACCTCTGTATTTAAGAATTTATGATGTGATTCTGTTGACCTGATTATGCCCCACCGTCGGACAATACGCCCCCTGCTGATTTGCCCATGAATACTACAAACTTTTCCACCCAACTGCCCTCGACCTAAGAAGAGTGGTGTATGAAATCTTCAGATCAGAAAAAGCCCACAATTCTTGTTGTCGATGATGAGCCAGACAACTTAGACCTGCTCTATCGCACCTTCCATCGAGAATTCAAAGTGTTACGGGCAGAGAATGGCCCTGCGGCTCTAGCAATCCTGAGTGAGGTCGGCGAAGTTGCTGTGATCATTTCTGACCAGCGGATGCCGTTGATGAGCGGTACAGAATTTCTCAGCCTCACGGCAACTCAATATCCTGATACGATCCGGATCCTGCTGACGGGTTACACCGATGTCGTGGATCTGGTAGAGGCGATCAACTCAGGCAAGGTGTTTAAGTATGTCACGAAACCCTGGTCTGATGAAGAATTAAAGGCAGTGGTTCGGCAGGCTGTCGATACTCACAATGTTTTAAAGGCGCGCACTCAAGAGCTGCAACGCACTCTGCGGCAGGAATCCTTGCTGAATGTGGTTACCAACACAATTCGCGGAGCGCTGGACTACCGCCAAATCTTACAGACGATCGTGACAACGGTTGGCCAGATGTTTGGGGTAGACTGCTGTATTCTGCGTCCGCTTCAGGAAGGGCAACTTCAGGAAACCTCTTTCCTTTACCAAGCCAATTCAGCCATAGAAACGCTATCTCATGAAATTTTGAAGCACACGGTTTGGGAAACGGATCAGATTCAAGTCTTGATTGATACTCAAACTGAAGCTTGCCTTGGCGATGATCCTACCGGTCTGCGTCAGCAAGCTTACGAAGCTGCCAACATTGCTTCTAGCTTAATTGTGCCGCTGATTTGCAAGCAGGAACTCATGGCGGTATTGGCTCTACATCAATGTGAGCAACGGCGCGTTTGGCAAGAGGATGAGGTGCAGCTGATTGTGATGGTGGCCGATCAGGCAGCGTTAGCTCTGTCGCAAGCCTATGCCTATGAGCAAGTCGAAGCATTAGCAAAACGAGAAAGGCTCGTAAATACTATCACTGCCGCCATTCGCTCTAGCCTGGATTTGCAGGATATTTTCTCGGCAATCACACAGCAGTTAGGACAAGCCTTGCATGTCGATGGTTGTGCCTTGTCACTCTGGACTAGAGAAGACGAATTTGTCCAATGTGTCGGGCTATATGACGCCACTCAACCGCATGAGGAGTTACCGCTGTCCTATCCATTAGTGGGTTCAGCAAATCGTCAGCAGTTGCCTCAATCTTCTGCACCGATCGATGGCAATCCAGTCTTACTTCAGCTTCTCCAAACCCAATCTCCTGTGGTCATTAGTGATCTAAGCCAACAGGCAGAAATGAACGTGCTTGACCTGCCATTACGAGTTCCAGCGCGCGCCTTACTGGTTGTGCCACTCATCCACAATGGCAAAATTATCGGCAGCATTTCTCTGCGGCAAGTACGGCAGCCCAGACAATGGCAAAAAACAGAAGTGGAATTGGCACAGGCCGTTGCAGCCCAAGCAGCCATTGCAGTGCAGCAATCTCGGCTCTATCAAACTATGCGGGAACAGGCCGAAAAATTGCTAGAACTCGATCGCCAAAAAACCGAGTTTTTCCAAAATGTCTCGCATGAGTTTCGTACGCCTCTGACGCTGACGATCGGTCCCTTAGAAGCATCGGTAGCCCAACAGCAAGACCTGCCCTACGAGCAATCAGTGATTGCACTACGCAATTCGCGTCGCCTGCTGCGGTTAGTCAACCAGTTGCTAGACATCCAGCGATTAGATGCAGGCCGGATGCAGCCCACTTTTCGCCCTTGTGATCTATTAGGCTTCATCGAACAGATTGTTGATTCCTTCCGCCCTTACTGTGAGAAGAAACGGATTGCGCTCCTCACCCATTTGAGTGACTGCCCTTCGGTGTACCTCGATCTCGAAAAGTTCGATAAGGTTCTATACAACTTGCTGTCCAACGCGATCAAGTTCACGGAAGCGGGTGGCAAGATCGAAGTAGTGCTGCAATCTACACCTACAGCTTGTTTGATCCAGGTACGCGATACGGGTGTTGGCATTCGAGAAGACCAAATTCCCTATTTATTCGATCGCTTTCGTCAAGCCGATGGGTCTGCTAGCCGCAGTTACGAAGGTAGCGGCCTAGGGTTGGCCCTAGTGAAAGAACTCGTTGAGCTGCATGGTGGCAGCGTCACCGTTGAATCGGTCTACGGCCAAGGCACTACTTTCTCTATCTGGCTTCATCCGGGGCAAACCCATTTACCTGCGGCTCAAGTGACTGAGATGCCTGCTGAAGTTGAACAGCGACGAGCCACAGTAGAGCTAGCCGACATCGAGACCGATCTGGAAGCAGCCCATTCGCTGAATCCAACCAATATGGCGACATTGGTTCCAACCAATCCTGCAGGTCAGGCTAGCAACCCAACTACTGCCAGAATCTTAGTAGTTGATGATAACGCCGATATGCGCAGCTATGTCTGTAGTGTGTTGCAGCGAGCCGGACATCAGATTTGGACAGCCCGTCAGGGAGCTGAGGGTTTTGAAGTTGCTCAAACCTGTCGGCCCCATCTGATCGTGACAGACCTGATGATGCCGATCGTCTCAGGCTTGGAAATGATTCAAATGATTCGCCAGCATGAGCAACTGCAAGGCACACCGATCATTCTTTTAACGGCAAAAGCCGATGAAGATACCCGCATTGAAGGCACCGAGCAGGGTGCAGATGCCTATCTCGCCAAACCCTTTAACGATCGAGAGCTATTGGCAGAGGTGCGAAACTTGCTGGCTTTGAAGGCGAATGAACATCGGGTCGCCGAGTTAAATACCTATTTAACCGAGTCAGTATTACAGCGCTTCCTGCCTCCTGCTTTGGTGCAAAAGGCCGCAAGAGGCGAGCTATCGCTAGATCTGCGTCCAGAGCCTCGCATGGTGACTGTGCTGTTTAGCGATATTGTCGGCTTTACCCAACTCTCGAATACCTTGCGATCGCGGCGGGTTGCAGAATTGCTAAATGAATATCTTTCTGAAATGACGCGCGCCGTATTTGACAATGGCGGCACGGTGGATAAGTTTATTGGAGACGCAATTTTGGCGCTGTTTGGTGCTCCGGAAGATTTAAGTCCGAATGAACAGGTGCGTCGAGCCATCGCAACGGCTACCCAAATGCGTCAGTCACTAGCTGAACTCAATCAACGCTGGCAAGCTCAAGGGTTAGAACCACTGCAATTCCGCTGTGGCATTCATCAGGGCACCGCTGTTGTTGGCATGTTTGGCAGTCAAGAGCGATCGGACTATACGGCAGTGGGACCTTGTGTAAACATTGCAGCTCGACTACAAGAAGCTGCTGAACCAGGTGCTATCTTGGTTTCTGCTGCTGTGGCTGATTATTTAGAAGATAGTTGGATTACCAAGAGCAATCCACTCACTCTGAAAGGCGTGGATGAAACAGTGCTGACTTTCTTTGTCAACCCAGAGCGAGCCAACCAATCTACTCTCCCCCAGCTTGTCGCACCTCCTTCGGCTCAGAAAGCTGGACAAATTCTCGCCTAAGCTTGCTCAGGCAATAGGGGACAATGCAATCGGGGCACAACAGATGTCATGCCCCGATCCGTTCTAGCAATAGTTCTCATGCAAACTTGCGTTCGCTGACTGGTCCCTGACTAGGGTCTCAGCTCGCAGAACTTTCGGCAACTCCTGCCTCACTTAACTCGGATTGGACACTACGCTCTTTTGCCAAGCGACGTTTACGAGCATAGAGTTGAATAATTGCAGCCATTGCAACCACCATGCCAACCACAGACCAAGTGGCAGCAGAAGTGGGGAAGCTGCTCTTAAAGACAGCTAAGAGGACCACAATAAAAAAGAGAACCGTCGGAAATTCGTTAAACCAGCGGAACTGCTGCCCAGAGAAGCGAAACTTGCCAGCAGCCATTTCCTTCATTAAACGGCTGCACAAATGGTGATAGCCAATCAACACCAGTACCAAGGCCAGCTTGACCTGTAGCCAAGTATCTTTCCACATATCTGGAACCAGTACCAGCATCCCGATCGCCATTGCTACGGTGAGAATCAACGCAGGCGTCATGATGATGCGATACAGACGTTGCTCCATAATCTGATATTGCTGTTGCAAAACCGTCCGCACCGCCTCCGGCTGCTCGTTTGCTTCTGCATGGTAGACAAACAGGCGAGGTAGATAGAACATTCCTGCGAACCAGGAAACTACACCCACAATATGTAAAGCTTTGAACCAAAGATAGGCCATGAATAGAATCCTCTGCGGCGCGTCTTATTAAAGCGATCGAGCCAAGCTACAAATCATTCAAAACGACCATGTAACTGAAAGCCCTACTCAAAAAATCTATTGTACCGAGTTGCCTGAGTGCATTTGGCGATCCACCTGAAGCTGTAACGAATTGATGCATGTTGAAATAGCGCAGTGTGCTTAATGCATTTGGAACAACGGTAAAAAGACGAGGCTTACGCAAAGATCTAGATCAGAAGGTGCCGAATCAATATTGGATACCTATTCCTCAAAATTGGATGCGAGTAATTGGAAACTGACTGGCAACTGAAGGATGCAAAGCCATGCATCGTTTCAACCAGACGTTTAACCTAAACTGCTGACCTAAACCGCATGTTTAAACAGCGTGTCGAGATACACTCTTGCAGCGCGTCGATAGCTCCGAGAGGCATCTGGCGTGCTGCTGCTGCCATTTTGCAGTAGGAAAAGCGATAACGCGGCAGAGAAAACCCGGTCTTGATCCCAATCTGGATGAGTATCCAGATAGCTTTGCAAGGACTCATGGAGTTCTTCTGGGATCTCTGCCAGGATACTAACCGTCGTATGCATAGAAACCTCTACCTCAATCTAGGTGAACTGCTGAAACAAGAGAACGTCCTACCGCTTTGCTGATCAGCCTTTCGCCCCTCAGCAATTTTAGGAATGCTGAATTGTAGCGGAAAGCAGCGCTAACGCAACCCAAACTTTAGGATCTGCTTTCTGAGAAATCCAGGAGGCCGATCGAGTTCAAGTTGAAGCGCTCTCATTATGAGTAGGTCGCATCATTTTGCGCTATGGGGGGGTAGGGTTGTCAATGCCGAATCATGATAAGTCGCAATGCGTTCCAGATTTTGTTCAACGAAGGAATCAAGGTTTCAGCCTGTTTTTGTTACAGTTCTTAATACAAACTCAGGATTGATGGAGGTAAAACCATGCATCCCAAAAAATCCCCAGGAAATCAGCAAACCCTAGTGGTTGCGTAGCAGGTTGGGGATAACTCTCTGTAGATTGTGGAAAAGAGGGGGGATACTGGGGAAAGGCTGGGGAAAGGTTGGGGAAAACAAAGTAGAAAGATAAGAATTATGAAGCATTCGAGTGGAGCAGCAAGCAAAGCAGGATTTATCAAAGGTTTCCGGCAGCACCTCATTGCATTTCCACTTATTTCGTTCTACAAAAAGTCAAGAAATTTTGACTTGACTAAATGCTGGCAAGCAGTTGGGTTGCAGCTTCCACATCTAAAGGTTTATGGAAAAAGAAGCCTTGCCCATATTCACAGCCCATTTCTCGCAACCGGCTGGCCTGACCTTCTGTTTCAACCCCTTCAGCCACCACATCCATGCGTAACTTTTGAGCCAGGGAGAGAATCGTGCGCACAATTTCTAGGTTGTCATTACAGTTGCCAATCTGGTTCACAAAAGACCGATCGATCTTGAGGGTTGTCAAGGGGAAACGCGGCAAATAGCTGAGCGAAGAATAGCCCGTTCCAAAGTCATCAATTGCCAACAAAATGCCTAAAGCCCGCAGTTGATAGAGCACATCCACCACATTTGGGATATTTTCCATCACCATGCTCTCAGTTAGTTCCAGCTTCAAATAGTTCGGTTCTAAGCTGGCCTCCTGCAGGATTTTCTGGATCTGATCAGTCAGTCCCGGCATGGAAAATTGCTTGCTGGAGAGGTTTACACTCATGGTTAAAGCCGAATTTTGGGGAAACTGTTGCCGCCATTGACTCATCTGACGACAGGCCGTCCGCAAAATCCACCAGCTCAGCGGAATAATCAGCCCTGTTTCTTCAGCCATCGAGATAAAGCGTGACGGAAACAATAATCCCTGTTCTGCATGTTGCCAACGCACCAACGCTTCAAAACCAGCGACCTGGCCTGTGGATAACTGCACGATCGGTTGATAATACAGCTCTAGCTCTGGGTAGGAATCTGACGTGACCAAGGCATCAGGCGGCGACAGCAACGGGGCAGGCTGAATCATCCGATCCAAAGGCTCAGGGACAAATAAGGCTTGACTCTGACGCTCTCCGGCAGCAATGGCTCGACGCAGATCATTTTCGAGCCGTAGTTTAATCAACATGCCAGTCCGCATACTTTTGTCAAACACTAAACAGCTCGATCGGCCCATGGCTTTGGCCCGATACATGGCTGTTCCGGCATCTCTGAGCAAATGCTCTGGCTTGAGATAGCAGGGTGTGTTGATGGCAATGCCAATGCTGCCCGTAACAAAAATTTCCTGTTCATCCAGCCTGAAAGATTGAGCAAAAGACTGCTGAATTTTTTGAGCCATGCGGACTGCATCATCCGCATCCTGAATTGGGTTAAGCAAAATCGCAAATTCATCTTCGCCCAGTCGCGCCACCACTTCTTCAGGAGACAGAAGCGATTTGAGTCGTTGAGCGATCGCAACTAATAACCGATCGCCCAGACTGCTGCCTAAGCTATTGTTCACTAGCTTGAACTGATCGAGATCTAGCCAAAGAATGGCAAATCGAAAATTCAGATCTTGTTGCGCCTGGTTGAGCAATCGCTGAATATGCTCCGTAAAACCATCCCAGCTGGGTAATTGCGTCAGCCGATCAAAAAAGGTACTGCGCCATAGCTCCTCTTCTACCTGCTTCTGAGCTGTAATATCTGTTTGAGACCCAATCAACCGATCGGCACTTCCTTCACTGTTGTAAATTGCCAGCCCCCGGCATTGCATCCAGCGATAGTTACCATCTCGGTGCAAGAGTCGGTATTCCTGCTCAAACTGGAGACACATCGTGTTTAGAGCATCCTCAATGGCGACATCCAGGCTGTGGCGATCGAGGGGATGCACCCGATCAAACCATTCTTGAGGCCGATCGCTAATTTCATCTTCGCTATAGCCGGACATTTGTTTCCAGCGCGGTGAAAAATAAAAGCGATGGGTTTTGAGATCCCATTCCCAAATGCCTTCATTAAATCCCTGCATCATCAGGACATAGCGTGTCTCATTCCGACGCAAGTCATAGAATGTGGTCAGAAACTTGATCACCAAGAGGATAGTGGCAGTCAAGCTAAACCAAAGAAGTGGCAAAGCTAGGGAAAACCCAATTTTTGCGATCAACCCTATCCACCACAGCCCTATCCAGAATAAACACAGTCCTAACCAGGCGAACAATTGGTAAAACCAGGGCCATTTTGCAGTTGCAAGCAGCAAACCCAAATTGATGATCACCAACAACCAGGGAGAAAGAGCACGCGTTTCTAAGCCATGAGCATGAAGCGCAGGCAACGCCAGCCATTGCCAAAGATTTTCATCAAATCGACCTTCCCCTACTGGAGGAAAAATATGGACTGCCCAGTTCTCTAACATTTGGTCTAGGCCAAGCTGTTCCCCCAATTCCATAGCGAGGGAAGATAGAGCGATCGATAAAATTTGTTGCCAGTAGGATTTCAGAAATTGCCAAAGAGCGATGCTGGAGCTTGAGAATTGCTGCCGTTTAAATAACAACTTCATGCAATTGGGTTTGGTGATCATCAAAAACAGCGGCTTGCTTATGAACAATCCCAAAAAATCGTTGTAAAGCAGAACCAGGTGATTTAGTAGACCAACCCCACGAGTGAACAGGGACGGGGGCGACAAGTAACCTATGGTTTAGGAGTTCCGGTTGGCGAGCAGTGTCCTGTTCTGTGGTCAGGTCACATCACCCCTAGCCCCTTGTTTTCAGCGTAACAATACCAAGTCAGATTGCATCAGCCTCTACATATCATCTTGTCTTAGAATTGCAGGTTTTGATGAAAAACCGAATTTCAGCTTGGAAGTTCAAGACATCAGTTAGAATCTAAAGCAAATTTGATAGGGGATAGGAAGGAGAGAGAGGAGATTGCCTACTCTAGGTGTCAATATCGATCATGTCGCAACGATTCGACAAGCCCGCCGCACAGTAGAACCCGACCCGATCGCAGCCGCAGTTTTGGCTGAGCTAGCTGGTGCGGATGGGATTACAGTTCATTTGCGAGAAGACCGACGCCATATGCAGGATCGCGATGTGCGGTTGCTGCGGCAGACCGTGCGAACCCATCTCAACTTAGAAATGGCAGCCACAGACGAGATGGTTAAAATTGCCCTTGAGGTTTGTCCAGACTACGTGACATTGGTGCCAGAGCGCCGTGAAGAAGTTACGACTGAGGGCGGATTGGACATTGTAGGACAACTTGAGCGGATGAAGCAGGTCGTTGGAATGCTGCAAGATGCAGGGATTCCAGTCAGCCTGTTCATTGATGCCGATCGCGACCAAATTGAGGCTGCTGCTGCCACTCAAGCTTTGTTCATTGAGCTACATACGGGGCAATATGCCGAGGCCAAAGATGAGCAGAGCCAGTCTAAAGAACTCGCGATTCTAGCCGCAGGGTGTGAACAGGCGCTCGCCAGCGGATTGCGCATCAATGCGGGACATGGGTTGACCTATTGGAATGTCTATCCAGTTGCCTGTCTCAACGGCATGGAAGAACTCAATATTGGACATACGATCATCAGTCGAGCCGTTTTAGTGGGAATGGAGCGAGCAATTCGTGAAATGAAGCAAGCAATTCGCGGAGAATTATGAGAAGGTAGAGGACGGGATAGAATCTTTGAAATCCAGGCCTGTAGAGCAACGACTCATCAACCTACTCTACCGTTGGAACCAAAGGTTTTGATATCCCGCGAGTTCACAATCATCAACTTTTACGCAAGTCGAAACAGATACAGCAATGTCAACCTATCACTACGTTTTAGCAAGCAAACGATACATTCTTGATGAAGAACCCACCGATGAAGTGCTGCGGGAGCGTCATCGGCACTATCGCGAACTGGAAAAGGAAATTGATTTCTGGTTAGTGCATCAACCAGCCTTCCTGGAAGCACCTGAAATGGCTGCCGCAAAAGCAAAATGCCCTCAACCCGCAGTCGCCATCATCTCGACCGATCGCCAGTTTATTTCCTGGTTAAAACTGCGATTAGAGTATGTTTTGGTAGGCGAGTTTGAGGCTCCTTCTGCTTCAATTCCCGATCCGTTAGCATCTTTGGCACCTGCCGCTTAATCAAGCACCTTTGAGATCAGCGCCTAGCCTACTTTGTTTCGCTGGTTTGGGGGATTCTGCAGGTTTGGACATAACACTGGTTTGAGGCATGGCATATGAGTCTGGTTCGACAGCATTTAATCCAACACTCCTTAGGCGTTTTAGGATTAACCGCTTTTCTCGTTAGTTTGTCTGGCTGGACAGAGAATCGGTTGGCGATCGCTCAGTCTTTACCAGAATGTCAGCCTCCCCGCTCCAATGAATATTTGCTGTTGGTTCCCAATCAACAGGCCGATACTCAACCGCGCTTACAGCAGTTACTGCCTGCTAATGCGGTGTTGACCCCTTGCAACTACCTCAATTCCAGCGTCATTCGGGTTGAAGGCTTTGCCAGCACTGAGATTGCTACAGCCTGGGCCCAATATCTGATCGACACTATTAGTGTTCAAGCATTTGTCGCCCGTCCCCCGGCTCCAGCTAGCTCGATCGCAGCAGTTCCCACTCCTAATGCAGGCGGCACAAGTTCTCCTGTCCCAACAACGCCCGCCTATCAGCCTCAACCGTTAGCAGCAGGATATGCCGTCTTGGTCAACTACTTCAACAAGCCAGAGCTGGCAGCCAACGTTCGGCAGTTAACCAATCGGGATGTTGGATTAGTTGCGTTTGAACAGCAGCCATACCTGCTTGCGACTTTTACGACCGATCCAGCACTGGCCTCTAATGTTTTGAAAACGCTTAGTGAACACGGGTTGACGGCAGCGATCGTCGATAGTCGGCGAACCATGTTGTTAACTCCAGCGATCAAGTTAAATTAGGTTTCGAGATTCCTCATTTAACCCTTGCTAAAATTTAACCCTTACTTAATAAGCTGGTGCGGCAATCCAGGAGACGGCAATTCCCAGAGCGGAACCTGCCAAAACCTGCACAGGGGTATGACCCAGTAACTCCTTCAATCGATCCTCGTTGAAAGTTGAGTTTTCGCGAAACAGTTCGTCCACAATCTGATTTAAGATGCGTGCTTGTTTTCCAGCCGCTTGACGAACACCCGCCGCATCATACATCACGATGATGGCAAACACAAAGGCGACCGCAAACTCCCCGGAAGCCCAGCCCGCAGTTTGCCCCACTCCAGTTGCCAGGGCAGTGACTAAAGCCGAATGGGCACTTGGCATGCCGCCAGTCTCAACCAGCGTGCGAAAGGTGACCTTACCATTTCGAATTAGCTCAACCACGAGCTTGAGAATTTGAGCCAGCACACAGGCAAATAGAGCGATCAACAAAATGTGATTATCTAATATCGTGCTGATATCTTGCATAGTTTGAGCAGAGGTAGAGGTCTGGCAGAAAATGTAGCAGTCAATGGGGCAAACAGCGATCAGAGCATGACCCACGAGACAGCGCTTAACTAGTTTTTGCGAGCTGTGATGTAATCCGCAAGGGCCATCAAGGGTTGACCGGCTGCGCCAAAGGGAGCGAGTTCTGCCTTCGCTTCTGCAATCAGCTGATCGGCCTGACGCTTCGATTCCTCAATGCCCCAGATGCTGGGATAGGTCACCTTCTGAGCCTGCAAATCCTTCCCTGCAGTTTTGCCCAACTCTTCTTGAGTTGCGGTGATATCCAGCACATCGTCAATGATCTGGAACGCAAGCCCAATATTTTGAGCATAGCGAGACAGTCGCTGTAAATCTGCCTCATCTGCTCCTGCTAGGATAGCCCCACACAGAACAGACGCTTCGAGCAATGCACCCGTCTTATGGCGGTGGATGAAATTCAAGGTCTCCAGAGAAACATTCGATTTGCCTTCACAGTCCAGATCAACGATTTGACCGCCTACTAGACCCGCTGCGCCCACGGCACGTCCCAGCTTCGCGATCACCTGCAACACCCGTTCTGGTGGAACTTGCCGAGTTTGAGCAGCAATAAATTCAAAGGCATAGGCAAGCAGTCCGTCACCTGCCAAAATCGCCACATCTTCGCCATAGACTTTGTGATTGGTCAACTTGCCCCGGCGATAGTCGTCGTTATCCATTGCGGGCAGGTCGTCATGAATCAGCGACATCGTGTGGATCATTTCCATCGCACAAGCCGTTGGCATCGCCATCTCAGCGGTTCCACCCATCAATTCACAGCTTGCCAGACAGAGAATGGGCCGCAGCCGCTTGCCTCCCGCCATCAGGGAGTAGCGCATGGCCTCGTAGATCTTTTCGGGATAGATCACCGCGATCGACTGATCTAATGCAGCTTCTACCTGAACTTGCTGTTGTTTGAGATAGGCCTTCAGATCAAATGTCGCATCTGATTCCTGGTTGGCGACCGTCGTCGTTCGATCGATTGAGCTCGTCATCTCCTCATCCTCCCCACCCGGTTGTACGCTGGCGATAACTCCATACTGTATTGTGCAGCAGCATGGTTACAGTCATGGGGCCAATACCACCCGGCACTGGCGTAATCCATTCTGCCACGGGTTGGACACTGGCAAAATCCACATCTCCAACTAAACGGCCTTTTCCAGTGGTGGGATCAGTAACGCGATTAATGCCAACATCAACGACAATCGCCCCTGGTTTAACCATCTCAGCGGTAATTAAATTAGGCCGACCTACAGCAGCCACCAAAATATCAGCAGACCGAGCGATCGCCGCTAAATCATGACTGCGAGAATGGGCAATCGTGACAGTGGCATCTTTTTCCAGCAGCATCAGCACCAAAGGTTTTCCCACGAGAATGCTGCGGCCAATCACTACAGCCTGTTTGCCTTTGCAATCGATCGCATATTCCTGCAGCAGGCGTATCACTCCAGCAGGCGTGCAGCTGCGTAAACCCAATTCCCCCCGTAAGAGCCGACCCAGGTTTGTGGGATGCAGTCCGTCCGCATCTTTATCAGGATCAATTTGGTTGAGCAAAGCCACTGAATCCAAATGATTCGGCAGAGGAAGCTGCACCAAAATGCCATCTACGCGATCGTCTTGATTCAAGGCCTGAATGGCCTGTTCTACTTCAGCTTGGGAAGTCTCGGTTGGNAAAATGATGACCAAAAGAAGCAATGCCAACCCGTTCACAGGCTTGCTCTTTGTTCCGTACGTAGGCTGCGCTGGCTGGATTATCGCCAACCATCAGAACAGCTAATCCTGGCGGACGACCTTGTTGGGCGGTTAACTGTTCAACCTCAGCCGTCATATCTGCCTGCATTTTGGCTGCGAGGGCCTTGCCATCAAGTAAACCAGTCATGAGTGAGATGCCAAATTTTAGAATCGGATTTTGGACGATTTGAAGCGAGAAGTTTGCTGCAAGGGATTTGCTACAGCAGGATTTGCTGCCACTCCAGGAAACGATCGCTCTGTTGCTTCATTCAACCAACCGCAATTTTCTAGGATTGGATCGCTGTCTATCACTAGTGTCTCAGATTTTAGGGTCTCCAGATTTAATTTCCACAGCAGCAGAGAATAGGGCAAGCTAGAGAACGGTAACAGAAGTGGGGTGGCGATCGAAGCGTCATGGCCAGATGGGTTTATCGGATTGGCTTAAGTGTTGGAGTCAGCTTGCTGATGGGATGCCAGCGCATCACAACCGTTCAACAGGTGCAAGCCCATCCTCACCGCAATTGGTTTACAGCAACGGTTTACCTGCAGGGAACAGTGGGCGATCGGGCTCCCTTGCTGCAAGGCCAGCTCTATGAGTTGCAGGATCCAACCGGCTCGATTTGGGTGCTCAGCTCTAATAAAACTCTGAAAACAGGCGATCGGATTCGAGTCAAAGGCCAAGTGCGTTATCAGGCGATCGATTTAGCGGGACAAGATCAGGGGGAAGCCTATATTGAGGAGCAACAGCAACTTCAGCCAGAAGACTAGTAGGCACGATTCCAAGCGGTTTTGAGCCCCTTTTCCCCTTCATTANCGGTCAACAGTCAACTGCTGTCATTCTCGTCTCCTAAACCCTACCTATGAATGAACCGATCGTTCCTCTGACCCATGATGCTCGGCCCGCAGCAGCCGTTGCTATTTTGTATCAAAATCAAAAGTTTTTGTTGCAGCTTCGAGATGATAATCCCCAAATTCTTTACCCCGGTCATTGGGCCTTTTTCGGTGGTCATATTGAACCAGGGGAACAGCCTGAACAGGCCGTGCAGCGCGAACTTCAAGAAGAAATTGGCTATCGTCCGCCTCAGGTTCACCACTTCTGTTCCTATCTCACCGATGCCCAAATCATCCGACATGTGTTCTACGCACCCTTGCTGATTGAGGTTAAAGACCTGCAATTAAATGAAGGACAGGACCTCGGTTTATCTACCATAGAAGAAGTACGACAAGGTTATCGCTTTTCACCTCGTGTGGGCCAACCCCGTCGTCTTGCAAAACCGCACCGCCAAATTCTGCTAGATTTTCTCCAGAGGCATGGTGACGAGATCCTACTCATCGATAACAGAGATGGCTACGGCAAAACCCTCTAAAACCAAGTCCTATCGCGTCCGGGAAAGCGTTAGGGCAAAACATGTCAGCATCAAAATTTCTCACCTGGGCGAGGTGGAAGTCGTTGTTCCCATGGGCTTCGATCGCCGCCAAATTCCTGACATTATTCGCAAACGGCAAGATTGGATCGCCAAGACGATTCAGCGGATTGTGGCAGAGCGGCAGCTAGCAACGCCCGTTGCAGGAAATGCCCTGGCTGGAGAGCTGCCTGCCCAACTCCAGCTTCAGTCGCTAGCAGAACAATGGCAGATTTACTATAAAGCCGTTACAGGCAATCAGGTCATTCTCACTACAACTGCAACCCATCGTTTGAATATCCGAGGGGCGATCGATCGCCATCCTCTCTGTCATCGGGCTTTGCAGCAATGGCTGAAACGAAAAGCAGAAGCTCAATTGATTCCCTGGTTGCGGCAAACCAGCCAGGATGTCATGCTCCCATTTAATCGGGCCGCCGTGCGGGGCCAAAAAACGCTATGGGCAAGCTGCTCCTCTAAAAGCAACATCAGCTTGAACTATAAGTTGCTATTTCTGCCGCCTCATCTGGTGCGATATGTTTTCATCCACGAGCTTTGCCACACGGTTTATCTCAACCATTCTCGAAAATTTTGGGCGTTGGTGGCTGAAAAAGAGCCGAACTATCGACAGTTTGATGCTGAGCTAAACAAAGCCTGGATTTATATCCCCGAATGGCTAGAACGAGGGCTAACAGATGAACTTGGCTAGAAAGGAGCTGCCTTCGGCAGTCGGTTTGTAGAAATTCTCTGATTTCGATTGGGGATTAAAAAACCCTGCCATATACTAATGCTAACGGGTGTTAGATCAGACTTCGGAGCGGTAGCAGGCATTCCTTGAATTCAGTTAACGATCCCCTTATTTCCTGCCGAGTGCTGAAGGCTGTCTCAAACTACTGTTCCAGAGGATATTCATGAAGCCAAGCTGGAAACATTTTTATCCGCAGATTAAAACCGCTGTTCTCAATCTTGATTCGTTAGATTCTCTTCTGCAGCAAACCGTCGAGAAGGTGATAGCCCTTTACCAGGCAGAATGTTTGCTGTGGTCAGGGTTAGAGTTCGGCATTGCGGATACTCTGCGTGTTTTTACAACGCCACAAACGGCTAATCGATATGCGGCTAGTTTGGGATTTGCCTACCCACCGCCGCCGCTTCCCCCTACAGGGGACCTTAATAGCTCAACCATTCAACAGTTTCGACCCCGTTCTTTGCCTCCCTGGCTGCTCGATCAACAAAATTCTCCTCAGTTGCTTCAGCTAGAAACAGGCGATTTGATTATTCCAATCACCAATCGGGGCAGCTTCTTTGAACCTGATTCTGCAGGATTTGCCATTGCCAACTCGTTGCAATTCATCTTGCAGGTGGTTCGCTCTGAAACCAATTCTGAAGTAACAGCCGATCTGTCCCTCGATCCCCCTGTTCTGGGAATGACGAGCCTCTCTACATTGCCAGTCCCAAAAATTCAGGGTTGGACTGTGGCAGAAATTGAATCCTTGGAAATTATCAGCAGCCACTTGGGATTAGCCTACAGTGCGCTCTATTGGCGGCAGCGGTTGGAGCAGTCTCGGCAGCAATCGGCTCTCGTGGGCCGGATCTCTCGTCTGCTGAATTCGACCCTAAATCCAGATGAAATTGTTAGCAGAATTGTGGCAGAGCTGGGGACTGGGTTGTACTGCGATCGCTCAATTCTCGTCGATCTACGCCATGATCCTGCCAACATTTTGGCCGTGTGGGATAACCCAGATTATGAGTTAACGGCTTTTGAACAGCGGCAGATCCGCCAGTCTTACTGGCAAAATGCGATCGAAATGTTCATGCAGGGGGGAGCCAGCTATCTGCATATGAGCCTGAATGAAGCCAAGGCCGATCCGCTGCAGGTCTGGTTACAGGATATGGGGGTGCAGTCGATTCTGGTGGTGCCGCTGTTTATCCAGGAGGAGTTTTTCGGGGGGGTAGCCCTGCTGTCCTATGGGCACGATCGCTCTTATTTGATCGACGAACTGCAAACCGTACGCCAAGTTGCAGACCAGGCAGCCATTGCCTTAACTAATGCACAACACTACCAGCGGCTGTGGCGGAAGCAGGAAGCACTGCGAATTCAAAATAATTCCCTGCAAATGGCGATTTTGCGAGATGAACTGACCCAGCTGATGAACCGGCGATCGCTAGAGCGAGAACTTGAGCAGCTCAGCATGGGCGCAATTTGGACGATTCATCCTTCGTTTTGCATCATCGTTTGCGATATCGACTATTTCAAGCATGTCAACGATGCTCATGGCCACTTGGCCGGAGATGAGGTCTTACAGGAAATTGCCAAACGACTCCAGGGTCAGTTGCGACGGGGCACGCCTGCCTATCGCTATGGCGGCGAAGAATTTGTAATTATTCTGACCGACACTCCGCTTCATCAAGCGATCGAGGTTGCGGAACGGTTGCGCTGGGCTGTGCGATCGACACCATTCGTGACAAAAGCAGGCAACTTAGAAATTACAGCCAGCTTCGGTGTCGCTCAACAAAACCTGACTTGTGATCATTCTGCCTGGGATGTGCTCCAGCGTTCTGATAAAGCGCTTTATGAAGCCAAACGCAATGGCCGCGATCAAGTCTATGCTCTGGAAGCCTCGATCCAGGGGTAAGGGCTGCCTGAACACGTTCCATCTTCATCTCAAATCAATTTTTGAGACGTCTCCCCGCCAAATTTTCCTGTGGAACTGTAAATATTCCAAGAACTAACCCAGGTAAGTCCAAACCGAGGTTAGGATTTTTAACAAGAGTCTTTCAAAACACCGATTATGGCAGCTCATGTTTCTCCTGCGTCTCTTGCCGCAAAACCGATTTCCTTTGGCACTGATGGTTGGCGGGGGGTAATTGCCGCCGATTTCACCTTTGAACGGGTGCTCCGGGTGGCTCCGCTAGCAGCTGAAGCGCTGGCACAAGCCTATGGGGATGCGAGCCGGACCGTGATTGTGGGCTACGATCGGCGTTTCCTATCAGAAGAGTTTGCCAAAGCTGCGGCTGATGCGATTAGCGCTGCTGGGTTTGACGTACTGTTTTCGGAAAGCTATGCTCCCACCCCCGCTTTTAGTTGGGCGGCCAAGCAGCAAAACGCCCTGGGTGCGATCGTGATTACAGCCAGCCACAATCCTGGCATTTATTCAGGGTTAAAGGTGAAAGGTGGATTTGGGGGATCAGTGCCGCCCGAAGTCACCCAGAAAATTGAGGCGATGCTGCAATCAAACCATCAGGTGACAGGTCCAGCCGGATCGATTCAAACCTTTGACCCCTGGCAAAGCTATTGCGAGGTGTTGCGCACAAGAGTCAATATTGGGGCCATTCAGGCAGCGATCGCCAGCGGCAAATTGACCGTCTTTGCAGATGTAATGCATGGTGCGGCTGCTACGGGACTGGCCCGCCTGTTAGGAGAAGGCATTCATGAACTCAACAGTGATCGCGATCCTTTGTTTGAAGGAGGCGCACCGGAACCTCTACCGCGCTATTTAAGCAAATTGATGCAGACGATTCAGGAGCGACGGCGGCAATCGGCAGCAGATCTGATGGTCGGTTTGGTGTTTGATGGCGATAGCGATCGGGTTGCGGCAGTGGATGGGCAGGGCAACTTCCTCAGCTCTCAGGTATTAATCCCGATTTTGATCGAACATTTGGCGGTGAATCGCGGCTATCAGGGCGAAGTGATCAAAACCATCAGCGGCTCTAACCTGATTCCCAAAGTAGCCGAACTCTACAATCTGCCGGTTTACCAGACGCCGATCGGCTACAAATACATTGCCGATCGCATGTTAGAAGCTCAAGTGCTGCTGGGTGGCGAAGAATCAGGCGGCATTGGCTATGGCCACCATATTCCGGAACGCGATGCCCTGCTCTCGGCTCTCTATGTGCTGGAAGCGGTGGTGCAGTCCGGTCAAGACTTGAGCGACCTCTACAGCAGGCTGCAAGACAAAACTAGCTATCATTCCACTTACGATCGCATTGACCTGCCACTCGCCAGTATGGAAGTGCGGGCTCGCTTGCTGGAGATTTTGCAAACCCAGCCGCCTACAGAAATTGCTGGCCAAACCGTTACAGACTGCTTGTCGATCGATGGCTATAAATTCCAGTTGGCCGATCAGAGCTGGCTGCTGATTCGTTTCAGTGGGACTGAACCCGTGCTACGCCTCTACTCTGAAGCCCTGTCGGATGAGGTGGTGCAGCGCAACCTGACCTGGGCAAAAGACTGGGCAGAGAGCATCTAGCTGCCCGCCGTTAGCAGCCGGAACGCTGAATGGATCAGACCAATTAATGGGACAATCAGAGGCGATCGATCGCTGCTGTCTTGCTGCTGGGATTATCCCGGCACAATTTGCGTCCCGGCTGCATTATTGATGATTGTCCAGAGGTTTTTCTATGCCGATTTTGGTTGTTGCAACGGGTAATCCAGGTAAGGTGCAAGAGATGCAAGCCTACCTGACCGATCCTGAATTAGCAGCTTGGCAACTTCAGCTCAAACCAGCGGAGCTAGACATCGAAGAAACCGGCACCACCTTTCTGGAAAATGCCGCCCTGAAAGCCTCTCAGGTGGCCCAGGCCTTAGGAGAATGGGCGATCGCTGATGATTCTGGCTTGGCCGTGGATGCCTTGAATGGGGCACCCGGTCTCTATTCCGCTCGCTATGCCTCCACGACTGAAGCGCGGATTCAGCGCCTACTGGCAGAGATGCAGGGTCAATCCAATCGTCAGGCTCACTTTATTTGCGCAATCGCCGTGGCTCGACCGGATGGCACGATCGCTCTCCAAACTGAAGGCATCTGTGATGGAGAGATTTTGGAGGAACCAAGAGGCAGCGGTGGTTTTGGTTACGATCCTGTCTTCTATGTGCCAGCGCATCAAATGACCTTCGCAGAGATGCCTGCCTCGCTGAAGCATGACATCAGCCATCGAGGACTCGCATTCCAGGCATTAGTTCCTCAACTCAAAGCATTGCTGGCATCGACATAAGCTGTACCGTTCATGAGTGGACGTTAAGGATGCCAAAACTGGCAGCTCAAAAAGAAAGGGGATGGTCAAGCCACCCCCACAATATTTATTCCCAATTTGGTTTTGAAGAAGTTGCACTGTACTTAGATCGCATCCAGATTCTTTTCGCCTGTGCGAATTCGGATAATTTGCTCCACCGGAGAGACGAAGATTTTACCATCTCCAATTTCCCCAGTGCGAGCAGCTGCAATGATCTTATCGACCACCGTGTCGAGCTGGTCATCTTCAACCACAATCTCGACCTTCAGCTTTTGCAGAAATTCAACTGTATATTCAGAACCTCGATAGCGCTCAGTTTGACCCTTCTGGCGGCCAAAACCTCGCACTTCGGAAACAGTCATGCCAACAATGCCTGCGTTAACCAAGGCAATTTTGACTTCATCTAACTTAAACGGACGAATAATTGCTTCAACCTTTTTCATTGACTCCGTCACTCCCTATCTAGTGATTTCTATGAATACAATCACCTGCTTGTTTCTACCTTGGCAGGAAAATAGATTTTGTAGTATAAGCTACGTTTTGGCGAGACGTAACTAATCACTACATTCTGTCACTAGTGTTGAGCAAAAGTGAAGTCCCAGGTAGCTGAATTGATCGACCTAATCAGTCAAACCAACTGGTTCCAGCAATGGAGTTCACAGGTTGGTTGAAATTGCCTGAACGGGACAGGTGGGGATACATTGCTCGCAAACCACACATCGCGATCGCGTGAAATTGAGCCGAAAGGTTTGGGGATCCAGGCTGAGCGCTTCGGTGGGGCAAACCCCCGTGCAAAGGCCGCAGTGAACGCAAGTTTCCTCGTCGATCAGGATTTCGCGGCTGGCAGTTGAAATGTTGATATCCTGCGATCGCATCCATTCCATGGCGGCATCTAGCTGATCGATATCGCCGGAAAGCTCAACTACTAAAGTTCCCACCTGATTCGGGGTAACCTGGGCACGGATGATGCTGGCTGCCACATTGAAGTCTTTAGCCAACCGATAAGTAACCGGCATGTGGACCGATCGCTTCGGGAAAATGAGAGTAACACGCTTTTTCACAACTCAGCCTTCCTTGTGCCTTTGCCGATCGAAATCTTTTTGTAAGCTAATATCAAGAAGTTGCCCAATGCGGCCATAACTCACTGGAGCCAGGAGATAGATTCACGATCGCTCACCGCATTCTCTATTCACTGCACTCCTATTGTAAGAAATCCCTTTTCTATTGCTATGACATCGAATTCACCAACTCCTGCTTCCCCGACGCCATCCCAACCGGAAACGCCGATCGCCACCCGGATTCGGAATCTGGTGATTGTGTTGGTAGCTGTGGTTTTGGGTGTTGCTGTGTTTTTAGGCATCCAGACCGGGAGTGAGACTGGCACATTAGCCGCAATGGCAAAGTCAGCCACACCGCTAGAGGTAGCCCTCACCAACCATAAACCCACGCTGATGGAGTTTTATGCAGATTGGTGTACATCCTGTCAGGCGATGGCCAAAGACATGGGAGAACTCAAACAGGAATATGACAAAGAGGTCAATTTTGTCATGCTGAACGTAGACAACAGCAAATGGTTACCCGAAATGTTGTCTTACCGCGTCGAAGCCATTCCTCACTTTGTGTTTCTCAACCGGACAGGTGAGCCGATCGCTATGACCATTGGTGAACAACCCAGACCCATCATGACAGCCAATCTTCAAGCTTTAGCAACTGATACGGCGTTACCCTATGCGCGGCAGCGGGGCCGCATTTCTGAAGTGGAAACTCCAATCGCTCCCAAGGCAAGCGCTGCTGAAGATCCTCGCAGTCATGGAGCCCAAGTGCAGCCGCAGTCTTAGAAGGATCGTAGATTTATTCAGGTGTTAATTGCCTGTACAAGGCTGAAGTTGCGGATCTGAATTAAGTTCACGTTCCTTTGCTGTCTTCACTCCGCTGCTTGAATTCTGCGATCGATCGGATTAACACCTGCGGCTCGATCGGCTTGGCAATGTGGCGTTGGAACCCTGCTGCAACGGCTTGTTGATAGTTAATCTCTCCAGCATAGGCCGTTAGGGCGATCGCCGGAATAGTTCCTCCTCGTTCTGGAGGGAGTGTTCTAATTTGTTGCATCAGCATATAGCCATCCATCTCCGGCATCCCAATGTCACTCAGCAGGATATCGGGTTTGGAACGCGTTAGCGCAGTCAAGGCTTCCTCAGCAGAAGCAGCCGTAATTGCCTTTGCTCCAGCCTGTTCCAAAAGAAACTCAATAAACTCTCTCGTATCCCTATCATCATCCACAACTAAAACATGAATGCCTTGCAAATCTAGCAATTGCTCAGACCGTTGCGGCCCTTGATGGATCGTGAGTTGAGGCGGCATGAGTGGCAGGCTAACCGTAAAGGTTGCTCCCAACCCTTCACCAGGACTATCCGCCCGAATCGTGCCCCCATGTAACTCAACCAGGTAACGGACAATGGCCAGCCCTAACCCCAGTCCCCCAAACTTGCGAGTGGTGGCCCCATCCTCCTGACGAAAATAGTCAAATACATGGGGAAGAAATTGCGGAGAAATCCCCTTGCCACTGTCGCTTACGGTCATTTGAGCTTGATGGTCAATCTGTTCTAAGCGAACCTCCACACGGCCTCCAACAGGCGTAAATTTGACGGCATTCGAGAGTAAGTTCCATACCACTTGCTGCAGGCGAGTTGAGTCCCCTGAAACGATGAATTCTGGATTTTGGATTTTGGATTTTGGATTTTGGGGTTCTTTGTTTAATCCAAAATCGCCAATCGTAAATCGTAAATCGATAGATTTGGCTTCTGCTGCGAGTCGCACTGTTTCGATCGCTGCCTGGATAGTGGCTAGCAGATTAATCGGATTGGTACTGAGGCTCAGCTTGCCTTGCAGAATCCGGGAGACATCCAGTAAATCTTCGATCAGCTCGGCTTGCAGCTTGGCATTGCGTTCGATCGTTATCAGCGCTTGCTTAGTTTTTGTTTCGTCTAGCCGACCTGTTTGCAGCAGCCTTGACCAACCCAGAATTGGATTCAGGGGCGATCGCAACTCATGAGATAGAACCGCTAAAAACTCATCCTTGATTCGGTTTGCAGCTTCAGCAGCGGATCGGGCCTGCTGCTCTGCCCTGAATAACTGTTCTCGCTCAAGTTCGGCTTGTTTACGATCGGTAATATCTCGCTGAGTGCCCCAGACACGCACCAATTTTTCCGCTTCAATAATTCCGATCAAGTTATTCAAGAAAACCTTGGGATTTCCCTGTTGATCCAGTTCGTAGGACTCGGCATCAACCAACCGATAACCTGCCCGAATAAAGGCCCGCAAATATTCCAGATTACGCGGATCAGAAGGCACCAAGAGGTCCGCCAGTCTGACTCCACAGAGTTCTTGCGGAGAGGCAACCCCATACATCTCGGCCATGACTTGATTGCATTCTGCCAAATAGGCATATTGATAAAAATATTGAATTTGTTCTGCTTCAGAAAGATCAATGGAAAGCGGCTGCTCAACTTCAAAGCGCCAAATGCCTTCTGAACTCTGTTGCACAAACGCCCGGTAGCGATCTTCGCTCCGCTTTAGAGATTGGGCTGCTTCCTGCCGCAATCGGGTCAGCTTCAAGGTTCCTTCCACACGAGCCAGCAGTTCACGGGCAGAGAAGGGTTTGATCAGATAATCATCGGCTCCTGCGGCCAGTCCCTCTATGCGAGCCTCTTCTCCAGCTCGGGCAGAAAGCATGATGATGGGGACTTCTCTCGTTTGGGGATCGGAACGGATCGATCGCAGCAAGCCGAAGCCATTCAGATTAGGCATCATCACATCCGTTAGAATCAGATCTGGAATCTGTTGACGAACAGCAGCCAATGCTTCCAGACCATCTGAGACAATTTCCACCTCATATTGCTGGCTTAATAGCCGCTTAATGTAGCCGCGCATATCCGCATTGTCGTCTGCTAGAAGGATTCTGGACCTAACAGTTTGAATTTCAGAGTGAAAGTTGTGGTGCGATGACGTAGAGCTTATCTCAATCGCGTTACTTTCCAATTGAACGAATCGAAAATCGAGAGACGATACTTTCGCATCCTCTTCTGGCAACCAGCTCAAAGCCTCTTCCAAATAAGAATTTGCGTCTAATGCCGTGGAAACAGCCGTTTGAGCGGCACCAATCCGCTCTGGAGGCAAATGAGCCGTTCCGGTTGGAATCGAGATCGTGAAACTGGTGCCGACTCCCTCTACGCTGGCAACGTCGATCGTGCCTTGATGCAGCTTAACCAATTCCTGAACAAGAGACAGCCCAATGCCTGACCCTTCTATGCTGCGCCCCTGTGTTCCTTTCACCCGATGGAAGCGTTCAAACAAATGCGGTAATTCCGTATCTGGAATACCAACACCAGTATCTCGCACAATTAAATCAACCCGTTCACTGGCCCATTGCAACTCCACCGAAATTTCTCCGGCAAATGTGAACTTAAATGCGTTGGATAGCAGGTTCAACACTATCTTCTCCCACATTTCTCGATCCACATACATGGCCTCAGGCAAAGGCGGACAGTTCACAATCAACCTCAGATTGGCTCGCTCGATCGCCGATCGAAACACCGAGGCCAGATCGGCAGTAAAAGCCGCTAGATCCGTCAGTTCATAAGAAGCTTGCACCCGTCCCGCTTCAATGCGAGCAAAGTCCAGTAAGGTGTTCACCAGCTTCAATAACCGGAGTCCATTGCGCTGAACCATCTGGAGCTGCTCGCGTTCTTGCTGTGAAATGGTGCTGCTGAGATTGGTAATTGCATCTTCCAAAGGAGCCAGCATCAGCGTTAGAGGCGTGCGAAATTCGTGGCTGACGTTACTAAAGAAAACGGTTTTAGCCCGATCGATCTCTGCCAGGGCTTCAGCCCGTTTGCGTTCCGCTTCGTAGGTCTGGGCATTCGTAATTGCGGTGGTGATCTGCCCTGCCACCAGGTCAAAAAAGCCGCGATAATCGTCATCTAATTCCCGTCTAGAGCTGATGCCGACGATTAAGAATCCAGTGAGCTGCGTCTGAGTCGAAGTGGCGAGAGGCAGCACGATGGCCTGAGTTGTTGGATCAGACCAGGCTCCTCCCGGCAGCGTTCCCCAGTGGGACGGAAATTGGCGAATCAGCTGGGATTTGCCACTGGTCAGAACCGTTGACAGCAACCAATTATTGGATTGTTGATTGGACTGTTGCAGATCGATTCGGACTGGACTGGCTGGCAGGTTAACGCTGATGCCGGTTGCCCCGACCAATTCAGCTTGAGTCTGAGTCCGATCGAGCAGATAGATCAGCGCAAAGGGAACATCATAAGGATTTTGTCCCAGCACTTGAGCCGAAGTTTCGCAAGCCTCCTCGATCGTTTTTGTCTCTGCGGTGGCGGCAGCCAGTTCCCGTAATGTGCGTAAGCGGCGATCGCTCAACACCTGTCGCGTATCTTCAGTGCAGGCGCAGAACACTCCACCAATGCCACCCTCATCGCTAGCAGCAGGACTGTAGGAAAAGGTGAAATAGGTTTCTTCAATGTAACCATTGCGCTCCATCACTAGCAGCCGCTGTTCATTCCAGGTCGATTGGCCTTCATTCAGCACCAGTTCAGTTTGAGGACCGAGGGTATCCCAAATTTCTTCCCAAACTTTTGAAGCGGGTTGACCGAGTGCTTGGGGATGGCGCTTTCCGAGAACTGGAATATAGGCATCGTTGTAAAACTTTGTCAGCGATCGTCCCCACCAAACAAACATGGGGTAGCGGGAGCCCAGCATAATCCGAATTGCGGTGATCAAACTCTGGGGCCAGGTTTCGATCGCGCCTACCGGAGTTGTAGACCAATCGAAAGCGCGGATTGCCGCTCCCATCTGTCCACCACCTGGAATTAAGACTTCGCTGTTCATCGAGACTTGCCTTTAGTGATAAGCCGAGAATTCAGTAATAAGCCGAGCATAGAAGAGAATAAGAACAACGCTCATAGCAGAGAATTTTTGAAACTCATTGTTTGCTGCGATCATGTTCGATTAAGGATCTCAACAATAATTCTGATCAATTCATCTGGCTCGATCGGCTTAGCTATATGCTGCTGAAACCCTGCGTCTATGGCTTGCTGATAATCAATCTCTGCAGCGTAGGCCGTTAAAGCGATTGCTGGAATGCTTCCCCCTTGTTCAGGAGGCAATTTCCGAATCTGCCGCATCAACATATATCCATCCATATCGGGCATCCCAATATCACTCAGAAGAACATATGGCTTCGTAGACATCAACGCAGCTAATGCTTCCCGGGCTGAAGCAGCTGTCACCACCCTGGCTCCCACTTGATTTAACAGAAACTCAACAAACTCTCGCGTATCGCGATCATCATCCACGACTAAAACTTCGACATCATTCAAATCCAAACTTTGTGACGGGAACACTGGACTTTGACTCACTGCTGCTTGAGCTGGCATTAAAGGAAGGCTGACCGTAAAGGTTGCTCCCAACTCTTCGCCTGGACTATCTGCCCGAATTGTGCCCCCATGTAATTCAACCAGGTAACGGACTATTGCCAGTCCTAACCCTAGTCCCCCAAACTTGCGAGTGGTGGCACTATCCGCCTGGCGAAAGTAGTCAAATACATGGGGAAGAAACTGAGCAGAAATTCCCTTGCCACTGTCGCTAATGGTAATTTGAGCCTGTTGCTCCACACACTGCAACCGCACTTCAACTCGACCATGAGCTGGCGTAAACTTGACTGCATTCGAGAGCAGGTTCCATACCATCTGCTGCAAGCGAGTTGAGTCCCCTGAAACGATGAATTCTGGATTTTGGATTTTGGATTTTGGATTTTGGGGTTCGTTGTTTGATCCAAAATCGCCAGTCGTAAATTGTAAATCGATAGATTTGGCTTCTGCGGCTAATCGCACTGTTTCAATTGCAGCTTGAATCGTAGAGGCCAGATTAACGGCGTTGATATTGAGGCTGAGTTTGCCTTGCAGAATCCGGGAGACATCCAGTAAATCTTCGATCAGCTCGGCTTGCAGCTTGGCATTGCGTTCGATCGTCATCAGCGCCTGTTTGGTTTTTGCTTCATCGAGCCGACCCGTTTGCAGCAGTCGTGACCAACCCAGAATCGGATTCAAGGGCGATCGCAACTCATGAGATAGAACCGCTAAAAACTCATCTTTAATCCGATTAGCAGATTCAGCGGCTTCTCGGGCTGCCTGTTCTCGGCTCAAAAGCTGTTCTCGTTCCGCTTCGGCTTGTTTGCGATCGCTAATGTCAATCACAGAGCCAACATAACCTTGATATTGCCCTGCTTCCCCAAACCACGGAGCCGCAGCATCGATCGCCCAAATGTATTCCCCGTCTTTCCGCCGCAGGCGATATTCCAGGCGAAAGGCTTCACGGCGTTTATTGGCAGCCAAAAACATATTTTTGGAATTGTCTCGATCGTCAGGATGCACCGCATCTAGCCAGCCAAATCCCAATCCTGTTGCTGGAGTTTGACCTGAGAAGTCATACCAGCTTTCGCTGAGGTAAGTGCAGCAGCCCGTTGGATCGGTGACCCAAACCATAAAAGGAGCATGGTCTGCCATGTTGCGGAAGCGAGCTTCACTTTCACGCAGCGCCAGACTTGAGCGATCGCGCTCGAATACCAGGCTAGCAATGCGGTTGCCAAAGTTAGCAAATTGATATTCCCAATCAGTAGGCAAACGAGCCTCATTGAAGCAAAGCATCAGCACGCCACAGAACAATCCATCTGAGCCCACTACAGGGACGGAATGGAAAGCGAGTATACCATGGGATATGCATGAATCACGCCATTTCGATGACCAGCGATCGTCATTGACAACATCAACGCAGGTGATAGATTCATCAGCATCAACAGACGCGCCACGAGTGATAATTGCCAAATCATGCATGGGAGCATCTTTCAGTTCTTGACTCAATGAAGATGGAAAGTCTGGGGCGATCAAGCAAAGTAAGGATTGCTGTTGCGCATCCGTCAACAAAATACAGGCGCGCGTATGTGGATTCAATCGGGATACTGAGGTGCAAATCGCGGCGAGACATTTATCCAGCGAGTGTCCTGTAACAATCAACTCCAATAGCCGCTTCTGTTCAATCAGCATCAGTTCTGCCTGCTTACGCTGAGTAATATCAAACAAAACGCCAACCGATCGTACAGGCTCACCGCTCTGACCATAAGTAAAATTCCCTAAACCGGCCAGCCAAGCAATCTGCTGATTGTCCGCTCGAATCACCCGATACTCGGTTTGATAAAGCCTACAATCCTGACGAGACTGTTGCCACTCCTGTGCAACTTGTGCCATATCATCGGGATGAATGCGACTACTCCACATCGCTTCGGTCGCTTCGCCGGTTGGACTAGGCTCATAACCGAGCATAGTAAAATGCAGTTCTGACCAGATCGCTTTTCCAGTTATCAAATCCACATCCCACGTGGCCATTTGGGCACCTTCCATTGCCAGCCTCAACCGTTCTTCACTCTCGCGCAAATCAATTTCAGCCTGCTTCAGTTCCGAGATATCAATTGCGGCACAGGTAATACCTACGATGGCGTGATTCGAATCGTACAAGGGTTCTACAGTGATATCGTAATGATTTGTTCTATCTTTGGTAATTTTGATTTTCTCACGCGCACCAATTCCAGTTTCAAGCACTCGTTGTTTAATCGCCGTAATCGGTTCTACATCTCCAGGCAACAAAAAATCACGATCGCTCTTACCCAGCATTCCCTGAGGATCCGACAGGATCGGATTATGAACCCAGGTGTACTTTAATTCACGATCTTGGTTAAACACAGAAATTGGTGCATTTTGCAAGGCTACCCGCAGGCGTTCTTCACTGCAACGCAGTGCTGCCTCAACTTTCTTGCGATCGCCAATGTCGCGCACCAGACTGACAAAACCTTCCACCTCACCCTGCTCGTTAATATGAGGAACATACTCAGCACTGATATAGCGGGTGGTGCCACCGCGATACAACATTTGACTCTCAAAGTTGACCTGCTGTCCAGCAAGGGCCTGTTCGATGTAAGGCCGAACAGTTTCATAAGCGAATTTCCCCAACACCTCTTGCATATGCTTGCCCCTGAGCACGTTAACAGGTTGGCCAACCCAAGTCTCATAGGCCTGATTATTGAAGCAGTACTGCTGATCTTTATTGATGTAAGCGATCGGCACAGGCAGGGCATTCGTAACCAGACGTAATTCCTCCTCCCGTCCTTGCCACCCTGCCTCATTTTGCTGAGGTTCCGCAATCTCAACCGCTACCCCACCTGTCACCATCGTTTCTGATGCTTGAACCTCTGATGCTTGCGTGTTGTTTTTGCATCCTGTGGCGAACACTCCACTGATCTTTCCCGTTTCATGCCAAAGCGGACTATAAGACCAGTTGAAATGTTCTCTGCAATGATGGTCTTGATCAGCTGGAAGCAGTCCATTCTGCCGTTGCAACGGCTGTCCTGTCGCAAAAACCTGATCTATAGTCGATCGCACAACCTGCCAAGGCTTAACGCAACTCTGGTTCAGCGATTGACCACATAGGATCAGGGCATGACTGTCATTCAATTGGGGTTTCAACAGGGCAAAGCAGGCATCGTTGTAGAGCAGAATGCGATCGCTGCCCCAAACCAGGAACATCGGACAATCTGTATTTAGTAAGATGCTGAGAGCCGTTTTGAGGTTTGGGGGCCAACGGTCGATCGCCCCTAGTGTCGTTTGCGACCAGTTGAGCGATCGCATGAATCCTGCCATTACACTATTGCCGACAAAAATCATTTCAGGGTTATTTGCGTTCATCTCACTGATCACAGTTCCAGTTCCCGAATCTAGGTGCCAGCCGTCGGTCAATCCCCGACTATTGTTGCTGTTAGCCATCACTAGTCCAGAAAGCCGACATCGGGCGAACTGCTGCAAAGCATTCCCCTCATAATCTTCCGTAATTAGGGGGAAACGGAGATCTACCAATAGAATGAACTTCTTTAGATCTGATTCAAGCCGGTCTGCCCGAAGCAGCAAATGGACTGAAGCGACCCAAGACTCTGCAGCTCACTCAACTTGTTAACCAAAAACTCTCTCGTTAACCCAAAACTCTATTTAGGCGATCGCCAGCGTTTGGATGAGTATCCAATCTAAATCAATAACGGGTTGGATATCATGAGCTGGATGAGCAAATAAAACTTACTTCCACTTCTTGTTTCGATGTCGAAAAATTTGTCATTATTGCTTCTATAGAGTAATACCCGCTCAGACATCATACAGGCAACACTAATTTACGTAAGTAATTTTACTAACTCAGCCCTATTTTAATATCCAAGTAAAGCATACGATTATTTAATCCAATTGGCAAAAACTCGATAAAATTCACTGTCAACATCGTAATGTCGTTACGGCTACAATTATGACTACTTTAACAATATCCTTGAAACTCTATAAACATTCATCGTCATACGTCAAATATCGTCGATAAAGTTCTTGATCTTTTGAAGAATCGTCCACAATGAGGATAATGCAAGAGATGCAAAGTCAGAAGCCCTGTCTTGCCGAAAGTAACAGAGCCTCTGCGTACAATTCCTAGAGAAGTTCTGGAAACCCAAGAATGGAACCCTAACCGAGTCAATTCAATCTGTTCATCAGTCGATCGTATCAAGCCTCAGATGGAACACGGACATCTTGGCATAAGTAAGACATTAGGCACCGATGAAAAAGTTATTGGATAATTAACAGCCTCTACCGAGAGTCGGTTCCTTGATTGGGTAAACCGGGTCTTACTACAGTTCCTCCGGGAGCCTCTGGTTCAGCACCAGGCCGCACATCGCTACCCGCTTCTTGGCCTGTCATCCGATAGCGCTCATCCAACGGTGTATCACCTTCCTCATTAACGGGAATATCCGTTTCGAGTCCTGGATTGTCTTGCGGATCGTATTGCTCGTCACTTGGACGATTACTTTGCTCGCTACCGTAAACCATAACTTTGTCTCCTTTGATTCAGTCATCTGATTCAGTGATCTATACAGACTGAAGGAATTAGACCATCAGCAACCTATGCAACTGGACAAACTATGCGACTAGACAATCGTCGAGTTGTTGCTGTGAGAGATCAGCCTGCACCTATTTATTGAGTAGCGTAACTTTCGTCTGTTGCTGCAAACTCTCTCCAAGGAACTAACTACTGAACTCTGGAGACAGAATTCTGAATCTTTGTGCTGTAAAGAGTTGTGCTACAAAAAATAAAGCTCTTATTAATCCAATTAAATCGTGCCGTCAACCTCCATTTGGCAGAGGTTAGTAGCCACCAGATCTGATTTTCCTGCTGCCAATGAGTTAGTGTTCCCCCGATCAGTAAGGTTCGGCGAATGTACAGACTCAGTACTCCCTGGATCAGTAATCGCTATGAGACGACAACAGCATTTCTAAGCAATTTATCCAATGACTCACAATATCAATCTTGCTTAAATTGAAATATGCTTTGTGAGAATAGTCGAGACTTTTTTATGAAGATTGACGGTTGCCAAATCCACAGGTAAACCTCTATCGATCGTATTGAGATTTGCTGGTTTATGTGAACTTTAATGAAACATTTGGGTTGAAAACTGGCATGGCAGTTGATTGTTCTGAAATACCCATTAAGGTGCTGCTCATCGAGGATGAGCCGAGCGATCGCCTTGCCTTCATTCAATATGTTAGACAAGTTGGACTACCCTATTCCTATGAAATTGTGGATTCTCTAACAGAAGCTAAAAAGCTTTTGAACACTCAGGCATTCAATATTGTGATCCTGAATCACCAGCCAGGGGATGATGTTGATCTCGATTTCTTTCAGCAGCTCAACGAGAAGGGCGTGCTCTGTATCGCTACAGCAAAGAGTAACACAGAGGCAATAGTCGCTTCACTGATCCAGCAGGGTGCTGATCATTACATAATCAAAGATTCTGATCACTGCTACCTCACTTTTTTATCTTCTATGATTGATCAAGTGATTTCCCGTAAACACTTGGAAGACCAGATTCACTTGCTGACCCAGGCCATGCAAAGCATGCGTGATGGCATCTATATTGTTGATGCCACAGGGCGTATTGTGTTTATTAATCATACGTTAAGCAAAATTTGTGGAGTTGATAATGCATCTGCGATCGGACAACCCATTCAAAGTTTGGGACAACCTGAATTAACGCACTATGTAGATCAGAGGGCTGCTGATCAGGAGATGGCCTGCTGTCAGGAAGTTGAAGTTACGTTATTTCAGACGGATGGCTCACCTTTTTCTGCCAGTCTTTCTGAATCGCTGATCCAGGCTTCCCCAAGGTATTTAAAGGTTGGTGTCCTGCGCGACATTACAGATTTGAAACAAATTGAAGCTGACCTGCGCTCTTCTCAAGAAAGCCTGGAAGAGCAGGTTAACCAGCGCACGAAGCAATTGCAAGAGAGTAATGATCAATTGATTGAAGAGATTCGAGAGCGCTACAAGGCTGAGAAGGCGCTGCGCGCCAGTACTGATTTAGTTCAGCAACAACAAGCTTTTTTACGCTTGGTGATTGATAGTAATCCAAACCTGATCTTTGTTAAAGATTGGGAAGGCCGCTACCTCTTAGCAAATCAAGCCATGGCAGACTCTTACAACACGACAGTTGAAGAGTTGTTGGGCAAACGGGATGTAGACTTTTCTCCTAGCACAGCAGATGCTACAAGATTTGTCCAAGAGAATCGTTGGATTATTGAAACTCATCAAGAAATTTTCTTGCCTGAGGAAAAAGTATTTCGCGCTGAATTAGGCGATCAATGGCGTCAGTGGCAAAAACGCCCAATTAAATTACCCGACTCGGACACGATTGGGGTTCTGGGGATAGGGGTGAATATCACATCTCGCAAACATATCGAATTTGCCCTGCAAGAAAGTGAGCAGCGCTTCGCTTCACTGGCACAGTCTGCACCTGTTGGCATCTTCCGCACAGATACGACGGGAAATTGTGTCTATGTCAACGAGCGCTGGTGCCAAATTGCTGGGATCAGCCTTGCCGAGGCTGCTGGCTCTGGTTGGGCGCAAGCCGTCCATCCGGACGATCGCAATGTTGTTGCAACTGAATGGTATCAAGCCACCCAACAGAATCGTTCCTTTCAGTTGGAATACCGCTTTCAGCGAGCGGATGGCACAATAACCTGGGTGTTTGGTCAGTCTTCAGCGGAACGAGATGCCGATGGTCAGATTGTGGGCTATATCGGCACAATTACAGATATCAGCGGTCGGAAACAAGCCGAAATTGCCCTGAAGGAAAGTGAGCGGAGTTTGTCCACACTGATCAGTAATTTACCGGGCTATGTCTATCGAGTTCGTAACGATCCCAACTATACCCCGAAATTTATTAGCTCCGGAGTGATAGAGATTACAGGCTACAGCCAACAGGAATACTTGATCGATCGATCGATTACTTGTGGTCAGGAGATCCACCCTGATGACGCTAACGCAGTTTGGGAAATTGTTCAGCGTGCCGTTGATGCTCAGCAAGCCTATGAATGCGAGTACCGCATTGTAACGAAAGCTGGCCAGCAAAAATGGGTTTGGGAGCGGGGGCAGGGTATCTATGCAGAAGACGATGACTTACTCTGGCTGGAAGGATTTGTCACGGATGTGAGCGATCGGAAACAGGCCGAATTCACGCTGCAAAAACTGATTTCAGGCACGGCAGCGGTAACTGGCAGAGATTTTTTCCCAGCGCTCGTCCAGCACATTGCTGAAGCGTTAAATGTCCGCTATGCCTTAATCAATGAACTGGTTGATGGACAACTTCATACACTTGGCTTTTGGGCCAATGGAGCCTTACAGTCAGGCATTTCTTACCATCCAGCTCAAACTCCGTGTGAATATGCTTTGCAGTATGGCGAATTTCATTGCGCCAGCGATCTTCAAGCGCTGTTTCCTGAGGATCAGGATTTGGCTATCATGCAAGCCGATAGCTACCTGGGATTTGCCCTAAAAGATGATCATGGACAGGCCATTGGCAATCTTTGCATTTTAGATGTGCAGCCGTTTCGAGAAACTCAACGGGCTGAAGCGATGGCTATTCTTCAAGTCTTTGCTGCACGGGCCACCGCAGAATTGCAGCGCAAAGCTGCTGATGATGCCTTACGTCAATTGAATCAGGTTCTGGAAGCGAGGGTAGACCAGCGCACTGCCGAACTGCAAGAGCGAGAATCTCAGTTGCGCGACTTCTTTGATAATGCTAGCGATTTGATTCAAAGCGTGTCACCCGATGGGCAATTTCTATTTGTAAATCGAGCCTGGAAGGAAACCTTAGGCTACAGGGAGGATGACTTATCGGGAATTTCCATCGTGAATGTTGGTCATCCTGACTGCTTAGAGACTTTCATGAGCATGATGCAAGCTGTTTTACAGGGAGGTGAGTGTCAGGGCATTGAAACAACATTTGTCACGAAAGATAGCAGAGAAATTATTGTAGAGGGAAATGTCAATTGTCGGTTTGAACAGGGTATCGCTGTTTCTATCCGGGGAATCTTTCGGGATATTACCGCACGCAAACAAACTGAACTTTTGCTGCAACAAAGTGAACAACGCTTCCGGGAACTATTTGAGGCGACTCCGACTGCAGTTCAGGGTTACGATAAGGATCGGCGTGTGATTTTTTGGAATCGTGCCAGTGAGCAACAATATGGCTACAGCCGTGAAGAAGCGTTGGGGCAACAGATAGAAACCCTGATCATTCCTCCGGCTCTGCGGTCAACGCTCCTGCCCATGATTGATGCCTGGATTGCAGGCGCTAGTGAACCCTTTGCGAATGGAGAACTCGAACTCTGCCGTAAAGATGGCAGCGGCATCACCGTTTACTCCAGCCATGTTCTGGTTTCCAATACCAACGGTGAACCAGAAATGTTTTGCATTGATATTGATTTGAGCGATCGCAAACAAGCAGAAGCCCGTCTGACTGAAAGCAATCAACAGCTCGCAATTTCGAACGATCGACTGGCCCGGGCGACTCGACTCAAGGATGAGTTTCTTGCCAATATGAGCCATGAATTGCGTACCCCTCTCAATGCCATTCTGGGCATGACCGAAGGTCTGCAAGACCAGGTTTTTGGCACGCTCAATCCTCAACAATTGAAAGCCTTGCAAACGATCGAGCGCAGTGGCAACCACCTATTGGCCTTAATCAATGACATTCTCGATCTCTCGAAAATCGAAGCGGGTCAAATCACCCTTGATTGCACCCCAACGCCGATCAGTCCCCTCTGTCAATCGAGCTTGGCGTTTATTAAACAGCAGGCAGCCCAAAAACAGATTCGGTTAGAGATCAAATTGCAGCCCAATCTCCCCGATCTGCTCGTGGACGAACGCCGGATCCGCCAAGCGTTAATCAACCTGCTGAATAATGCCGTGAAATTTACCCCAGAAGGTGGGCAGATTACTCTGGCTGCCAATCAGATCGCTCAGACGGCCTCACAGAGTGGCTGCTGGATTCAGTTTTCTGTCATCGATACAGGAATTGGCATTGCTCCCGAAAATATCGCGAAACTCTTTCAACCCTTTGTCCAAATCGATAGTGCTCTAAATCGCCAGTATGCCGGAACGGGCTTGGGGCTATCGCTGGTCAAGCGCATTGTTGAATTGCATGGAGGACAAGTTGGCCTAACCAGTCAACTCGGTGCAGGCAGTTGCTTTACGATCGATCTCCCTTGTCACACCTCTTTTTCCCCACAACTTGAGGCAGTCACTCCTTCTCAGCTTACCCCTGATACTTCGGATGGGGGCCTAGCAGGGATTGCTCCCGCGCCGCTTATTTTGCTGGCAGAGGATAACGAAGCAAATATCAGCACCATTTCTGGCTATTTGAACGCCAGAGGATATAACATTCTTTTAGCGAAGAATGGACAGGAAGTGATTGAGATGGCTAAAGCTCAACAGCCTGATTTAATTTTGATGGATATCCAGATGCCAGGAATAGATGGTTTAGAAGCCACCCAACAGATTCGCCACGATCGGGCATTAGCCAAGATCCCGATCATTGCAATGACAGCGCTCGCAATGGCAGGTGATCGGGAACGTTGTTTAAAGGCAGGAGCGAACGAATATCTCACGAAACCGATTAAACTTAAGCAATTGGCCGCCACAATTCAACAATTCCTAGCATTGAAAAATCAGAATGGGTGAATATGCCTTCCATTTTAATTGTTGATGATGAGCCAGATAATTTTGATGTGATTGAGGCACTGTTATCTGAGCCAACCTATGAATTGCACTACTCTCCGAGTGGTAAAGATGCAATCGCCGCTCTGGATGCAGTTCAGCCAGATATTATTCTGATGGATGTGATGATGCCCGGTTTGGATGGCATCGAAGTTTGTCAACGCATTAAAGCCATGCCAAAGTGGCACGCCGTTCCGATTGTGATGGTGACAGCCCTGTCGGCAAAAGAAGATTTGGCAAAATGTTTGGCTGCTGGAGCCGATGATTTTATCAGCAAACCTGTCAATGGCCTGGAGCTCCGGTCAAGAGTGCGATCGATGCTACGTCTCCGCCAACAACACCAGGAATTGCTGGCCTTTAATGCCGTTTTGGAAGAAACCGTGCAACAGCGCACGGCGGAGTTGCAAACCATCATTCATCAAGATAGCCTTACCAAGCTGCCGAGCCGGATGTTCTTGCTGCAAAAGTTAGCAGAGCTAGTCCAGGCTGGGGAATCCTCGTTCGCGGTAGTTTACCTAGATTGCGATCAGTTCAAGTTGGTGAACGGTTCCTTCGGCTATGCAGTGGGCAATCAGTTGCTGCAGGCCATTGCCACAAGGTTACAAACCTATTTGAGTCCGGGCGATTTGCTAGTTCGGGTTGGGGAAGATGAGTTCTGCTTTTTGCTGCACCAGGTCAAGACTGAAAGTACACTCATCCCCTTTATCCAAACCATTCTGCAGAGCTTCAATGAGCCGTTTATTGTAGCGAATTGTGAAATGTTCATGACGGTTTGTATGGGCATTGCGTTGGGCAGCAGTGTCTACCAACAGCCAGAAGAACTTTTGCAACATGCTGATACAGCAATGTATAAAGCCAAGCTGCAAGGAAAAGGATGTTATCAATTCTTCAAACGTCAGATGGCATTGGCTATGCTGAGCCGCCTGACTCTGGAAAGTGATTTGCAGCGAGCATTGGAACATCGAGAATTTGTCACCTACTATCAGCCCATCATCAGTCTCAAAACTCAGAAAATTTGCGGGTTTGAAGCATTAGTTCGCTGGAAACATCCCGATCGAGGCATGGTTGCCCCCGGAGAATTTATTCCTTGTATGGAGGAAACTGGCCTGATTGTTCCCGTTGGCATGGTGGTGTTGAGGCAGGCCTGTCAACAACTGCGCATCTGGCAGCAGCAGGGCTGGACAGAACTGACAATGAGCGTCAACCTTTCGGTGAGGCAATTTACTTGTCCAACGCTGTTGGCTGATATCGATCGGATTTTGGTAGAAACGGAGGTCGATCCAGCATATCTCAAGTTAGAAATCACTGAAAGTGCAATCATGGAAAATGCACAAATGGCAATTGCGATCACAGAAGAATTGCGATCGCGACACATTCAGATCAGTATTGATGATTTTGGAACAGGGTATTCTTCCCTCGGTTATCTCCACCGTTTTTCTGTGGATAATCTAAAGATCGATCGATCCTTCGTCAACCAGATCCGAGCCGGAAATCGTAACTATCAAGTTGTGAATACAATTGTGGCTTTGAGTCAGCAACTTGAACTGGCAGTAATCGCAGAGGGAATTGAAACCACACAACAACTTCAGTGGTTGCAGCAGCTTGGCTGCGAATTTGGACAGGGTTATTTATTTTCTAAGCCTCTGCCCGTCTCTGAAATCGACTTAAACAAACTATACTCGATCGAATTTTCCCTATATCCGTTAGTGGAATCCTGAGAATATCGATTAAATATATATCGATCGACTTAACCAAACCACAGCTTAGATTTTTCAATCGTTCAATTTCAAACCTTAAATTCTTTTAAAAAGTGAAAAAATCCTCAGACTAGCGGACGATCGCTCAGAATCAAGCTAGAGTTAGGGATAGACTCCCTCGAATTGTAGCAAAGGCAACAGGAACTCTCATATGAGCGCTTATGAACTTGATCTAGAAAGCACTGAGTCTGGAACGACTGGTGAGGCCAGCGTCACAATGAACTATGTAGAGGTGATTGAAACCGTCATTTCCAGTCTGCAACAAGACCAAAGCGCTATGGTAAGTCACACGGATGGCGGCTATCTCTGGAAGTTTAAGTATGGCAGCGTCGAAGTGTTTGTGCAGCTTCCAGGCACCTCGGATGAAGATGTCCTAAGCGTCTGGTCATCGGTGCTGAAGTGGCCGGTCAAAGACGAAGCGAAATTGATGCGGAAGCTGCTAGAAATGAATTGGTCGAGCACCTTTGAAGCTCGCTTTGCCATTGTAGAAGATCAGGTGATTGTTTGTGCTCAACGAACCCTGGCCGAACTCTCGCCGGCTGAGGTGTCACGCAACATCACGATCGTCGCCACGGTTGCCGATGATAACGATGAGAGCCTGCAATCTGAGTTCGCCAGTTAATTCCATCTAAAAGTTGAGTCCTGTTACAGTTGAGTCCACTTCACTCCAGCTTCCCACCACCCTCTGGCGGCTAATTCCGCCCCTTGAGGCTCCTGGTTCTGTTCAGATGGCGATCGACACCTGGTTGTTAGAACAACATCGACTAGGACTCCATCCACCCACCTTGCGCTTTTATACCTGGACTCCGATCGCGATTTCTTTGGGGTATCACCAGAAGCAGGTTCCCAATCACTGGCAGCATCTGATTTGGCAAGGACAGCCAATCGATTTGGTGCGGCGTCCGAGTGGGGGACGGGCTGTGCTACACCAAGGAGATCTAACCTATGCTGTGGTGATGTCTGGATTGCCAGGAAGCCGACTGCAAGCCTATCAAGCGATCTGTCAGTTTTTGATCGAGGGGTGGCGATCGTTAGGAGTTGAACTCAGTTACGGTTCAGCCGGACGAGGCTATATCCATAATCCCAACTGTTTTGGCACGGCGACTGGTGCGGACCTCGTGACTGAAGTTGGGGTGAAACTGATTGGCAGTGCCCAACTGAGACGCGGCTCAGCAATTTTGCAGCATGGCTCAATGCGCCTGACCACGGATCCTCTGCTTTATCAGCAGGTGTTTGGGGAGGAACTCGATCGGCTGGTTTTACCGGCGGCTTTGTCTGCCAGTCCGATCGATCAGGTCACTGCCCAGATCATTGAAGTTTTACAGGCTGTCCTGCAACAACAGTGGAATATTCAACTGGTTCGGCAACCCTTGAGTGCAGCAGAGTGGCAAGCAGCATTGGCGCAATAACTGCGGTTTGAATTCAGGAGATTAGACAAAATCCAGCAGATCGATCGAAAAAAGTGCGTAAGTAACTCCCATTTCTAGTGAAATCCTGTCATGATCAGGACGGTTGTGTGATGCGTACCCAATTGGAGAGACTATGAAAGTCATCTATGATCCAACCANGTGATGTGATGCGAATTGTGTTTCGTGAAGCTCCAGTTGAAGACTTCAGCGAAGATCGATCGGGGGTCAAAGTTGATTATGACCTGGAAGATAACATGATTGCGCTGGAAATCCAGAATGCTTCTAACCTGGTTGACGATCCGCGATCAGTCAAACATGAGATCCTGGACCCCTCATAACTAGAGCTTATTGAAACCGCCCGGTTTGACGACTTTTTGACGAGCTTTCCCAAACCAGTTACCCATCAGGGGTTAAAACAGGTTGGGCATCATTTTCCTGAACATCAACCGTTGTCTCTTTGGGAGTGAAGGTGAGCTGATGGTCCACCACATCAATGACGATCGTGTCGCCTTCTGAAAAGGCATTTTCCAGAATTTTGGTAGCAAGCGGATTTTCTACCTCTTTCTGAATGGCTCGCTTCAGCGGACGGGCCCCATACACTGGGTCATATCCAACATCCGCAATGTAATTCTGCGCTTCAGCAGTCAGCTCCAAACCAATTTTCTGTTCAGCCAACAACCGATGAACTCGACGCAACTGAATGCTGACGATTTGGCGCAATTCCTTCAAGCTGAGCGGATGGAACAAAATAATATCATCTACCCGATTCAGAAATTCAGGCCGGAAGTGAGAGCGTAGCGCCGTCAACACTCGCCTTTGCATTTCCTCATACTTTTGATCATCCCCAGCTACATCCAGGATATATTCACTGCCAATATTGCTTGTCATGACAACGATCGTATTTCGACAGTCTGCCAATCGCCCTTGAGAATCAGTGATGCGACCATCATCCAGAAGCTGGAGCAAAATATTAAACACGTCGGGATGGGCTTTCTCAACCTCATCCAGCAGCAGAACTGAGTAGGGATGCCGCCGAATGGCTTCTGAAAGCTGTCCTCCTTCTTCATAGCCAACATAGCCCGGAGGAGCACCCACCAGCCGCGCTACCGAGTTTTTCTCCATATATTCGGACATGTCCAGGCGCACTAAGGCTTCGTCGGTGTCGAATAAGCATTCTGCCAAGGCCCGCGCCAGTTCCGTTTTGCCCACCCCCGTTGGTCCTAAGAACATAAACGAACCGATCGGGCGTCCTGGATCTTTCATGCCTGCACGGGCGCGACGAATGGCGGCAGCGACTGCCTCAACTGCCTCTTGCTGACCGATCACCCGCTGGTGTAAATAGCTTTCGAGTTGCAACAGCTTTTGCCGCTCCGACTCCATCAGGCGATTGACCGGAATGCCAGTCCATTTGGCCACGATTTCTGCAATATCTGCCTCCGTCACCTGTTCTCGCAACAGCGTCGTTCCGCGCTTCTGGATTTCCACCAGATTGGCTTCCTTGATTTCTAGATCGCGGTGCACGGCTTCTAAGCGACCATATTTTAGCTGAGCTGCTGTATTCAGGTCATAGTCGCGCTCCGCTTTTTCGATCTGACGACGAAGCTGCTCTTCTTCTTCTTTAAGGGTATTGATCGCCGAAATTAACTGCTTTTCAGATTCCCACTGTGAACTGAGTTCAGCCTGCTCCCGCTTCAGGTCGTCAATTTCCTGGTCGATTTTTTCCAGCCGATCGCGAGAAGTCCGATATAGCCCCAGCGCGATCGAAGATTGACCTTCCCCTTCCAGCGACAGCTTTTCCATTTCTAGCTGCAACAAGCGTCGGTCGATCGTTTCCAGCTCAACCGGCTTGGAGGTAATCTCCATCTTCAACTGGGCTGCCGCTTCATCGACTAAATCGATCGCCTTATCCGGCAAGAATCGGTCGCTGATATATCGATCGGACAGGGTTGCAGCCGCCACTAACGCTGAATCGGCAATTTTGACGCCATGGTGGACTTCGTAACGCTCTTTTAAGCCCCGCAGAATCGAAATCGTGTCTTCTACACCGGGTTGACCGACATAAACCTGCTGGAATCGGCGTTCTAAGGCAGCATCTTTCTCAATGTGCTTGCGGTACTCATCCAGAGTCGTGGCCCCAATGCAGCGCAACTCACCCCGCGACAGCATCGGCTTCAGCAGATTACCCGCATCCATGGTGCCTTGGGCAGTGCCTGCTCCAACCACCGTATGCAGCTCATCAATAAACAACACGATTTGACCTTCAGAGTTGGTCACTTCCCGCAACACGGCTCGCAGGCGATCTTCAAACTCACCGCGATACTTGGCTCCAGCAATCAGCGATCCCATATCCAAACTGATGAGCTGGCGATTTTTCAGCGATTCTGGCACATCTCCATTCACAATCCGTTGGGCCAACCCTTCGGCGATCGCCGTTTTACCCACACCCGGTTCGCCAATTAAAACTGGATTATTTTTCATGCGGCGAGACAAAACTTGTACCACCCGCCGAATTTCCTCATCACGACCGATCACCGGATCGAGCTTGCCCTGTCTGGCTGCTTCTGTCAGGTCCCGTCCGTACTTTTCAAGCGCCTGATAGCTCGACTCTGGGTTTTGATCCTTCACCTTCTGGTTGCCGCGCACCGCTTTAACGGCAGTTTCCATTAGTTTGGCATCAATATCAAAGCCTCGGAACAGACGACGACCAATCCGATCGTCTTCCGTCAGGCCCAGCAAAATATGCTCAACTGAGATGAAATCGTCTTGCAGCGCTTTCCGAGCCACATCTGCTTTATCGAGCAAATGATCCAAGCCCTGCCCGAGATAGAGCTGGCCATCGGCATTAACGCGCGGTTGGCGCTGCGCGAAGCCCTCCATTTGTTGCTTGAAGCGAGCTGGATCGATACCTGCTTTCGTCAGCATCGTTTGGGTCGGGCCTTCTTGCTCCAGCATGGCAATCACGACATGCTCCACTTCTAGCTGCTGATGCCGAAATCGTCGGGCCACATCCTGAGATTTGACGATCGCCTCCCAGGCTTTTTCGGTGAATTTGCTAGGGTCGGTGGGCTGCATAAAAATAGGAAGTTCTTATAAATACGCAATACTCAGAGACTTTAGTATAGCAACCAAGCGATTCCCCCTAAACCAAACTGAGGGAACAAGCTGATTGGTTCGCAGTTCAAGCGCAGAATGAGCAGGGCCATTCAGTCAATACTGTCAGTCGATACTGTCATCATCGGGCGAGTTGACAATTGGCAACCGCTTCATGTTCAGGGTTTCAGCTTGTTGATTCGAGAGCGGCGTTCCTTCTTCGATCGGCACCGGTTCAGCCACAGGCAGCCGCATCAGATCCGGCAGCTCAGCCTTTTCTTCCTGGCCCACCAACGCTTTCTGAGTTTCTTTCAGTTCTAGCGGCAGGGCGACGGGCAGGTCGATCCAGCACTTGGCTGTTGGCAAGGCCTCTTCCAAATCTTCCAGTGGTCTGGGAATGATCATCACGGAATGCAATTCACCAATCCGATCGGCTTCATGCATCCCTGCTTCGATCGCCATGGTTACGTCAGAAACTCGGCCCCGAATCACTACCGTACAAAGCCCATCCCCAACAATTTCATAGCCGGATAGATAGACTTCCGCAGATTTCAACATGGCATCGGCAGCACCCACCATTGCAGGGAATCCGCGCGTCTCTAGCAATCCCACTGCCTGGTTGCTTAACCGACTGTAACCCTCTTGCTCATAGGCAAAGTGAGATAGGCGATCGCTAATCGGCAACACCTTTTCTAAATTGGCCAACGGACGTGGAATAATCGTTTGGGAGACGAGTTGCCCTACCTTTCCGGCAAAGTCTACTCCGGCCTCGACGGCTAGCCGCACATCAGAAATGCCGCCACGCACTACAGCCGTGCAATAACCGCTGCCAATTTTTTCATAGCCAACCAGTCTAACACCAGCGGCTTTCAGCATATTGTCGGCAACCCCAACAATGGCCGGAAAACTTCGGGTAGAAACAAGTCCTAGTGCACTTTCACTGGGAATCGGCGGACGTTGTGATGCCATGGTGGTGTTTTAAGGCAATGCCTACAAGCAATTTAGGGCGGCGGATTGGCAGGCGGTGATTCGGACTGGGAATCGGGAACCTGCGCGTCATTGGATGAAGAGCCATTCAACGATTGCCGATGGGGAAACATCGTGATCATAATTCGTTCAACATAAGCTTGACCATACACCTGAGTCATGGTTTTCTCAGAGGGCGAAGCCGATGCTGATGCAGCAGGAGAAGGTGGCGGGGAATCAGAGGCTGGGTCAGGTGATGAGGGCGGTGTACTGGGCTGGGAAGGCACACTGGGCTGGGAAGGTTGATTAGCTTGAGCTTCAGGCGTTGATACTTCCTCGTCTACCAGGATAGTTGGAGTATCTGCCAACATAACTCTGCGACTGGCATCCCCTAAAAGAGAACGGGGGGGAATCAGTTGATTGGCTGCAACCGAACAGCTGATCAGCGTTGAAAAAGGTCCAATGCAGGCATGAGAACCGATCGTTCCTTTGCCCACGATCAAAACGCCATTACCCAGCACTACACCAACTTCGATCAGTAAAGTGCCTTGATGGGCATGTAAAATAGTGCCCTGGCCGACACAGACCCCAGCACCAATGACTAAACGGCAGCCTGGATCAGCCTGTAACATCACTCCTGGCGCAATTACTGCACTTGGATGCACGACGACTTCACCACTGACATAGAGGTGGTGTTCATCGATCAGAGCCAAGGACAGCGAATTCATGGGGGAGAAAATCGTCAAATCAGACGAGCATAAACAGGAGTGAGAAAGCTCTAATTGAGCCAAAGCTAAATTGCTTTAGCAGTTCCAGCAAGAGAGCATGGTCAACAATGCCCCAACTCCAGCATAGCGAGAACGAACATAGGATAAACCGTTGATCGATCAAGCTCCACCACCTAATAAAAAGGAGTTGAGGCAAATGTTTTAAGCTTATGGGCGTTGCAAAATCACTTCAGCGACACGGCGTTTGGTCTTGGTGTCAACTCCAACTAAGCGCACATATTCACCGCTATTTTCTGCCATGCAGCTTTCCAGAGCCGCCAGCACATCCGAATCACGGGTCGATTGAATGGGCGTGCAGCTCTTCCAAGAGCTCGTTTGGAAACGACGGGCATCTGCATGTTCTGCAGTAATCCGATAGCCTTGAGACAAGAGTTGACGCACTTGGCTAACCACATCAGCGCTGAGGTTGCCTTTGCTAGGCGCGCTATAGCCATTACCGTTTCCATTCGAGCTGTAGCTAGAAGGGGCCGAGGCAGTGTAGCTGCTCGCAGGGGCAGCACCGTTGGTCTTATCGCCGGGACGCTGAATGATCATTTCAGAAACGCGGCGCTTGAATTTGGGGTCAATGCCAAACACCCGCACATATTCACCGGCATGTTCCGCCATACAGCTTTCTAAAGCGGCAAGTGCTTCAGCCGGACGGGTGGGTTGAATCGGTGAGCAGCTCGTCCAGGAACTGGTTTGAAAACGGCGCGCGTCGGCATGTTCCGTGCCGATCTTGAAGCCCTGATTGATAAATTGATGCACCTTCTCAACCACTTCTGCACTCAACTTCGAAGAGCCACCACCGCTATAGGAAACGTTTGCCTTGCTGGGGCTGCTGTAGCTCGTACTACTGCTGTAGCTCGTACTACTTGAGACAGGGGCAGGAGCACTCCGAACGCCAGAACCATCCGGACGTTGAACGATTAATTCCAGCACCCGTCGTTTCACTCTAGGGTCAATCCCAACCAAACGAACGTAATTCCCTTGATTTTCGGCAATCACGCCTTCCAGCGCATTCAGCACATCAGAATCACGAGTGGATTGAATCGGTGCGCTCGTCCAAGAACTGGTTTGGAAACGGCGCTTATCTGCGTATTCGGCACCCACCTGAAAGCCTTGAGCAAGTAATTGACGAACATGATCGACAACTTCTGGAGTTAAACGGATAGTTTGCATGGAATTAGAAGTATGGGTAGAAGGACTGGAAAGACTGGGACGATCGGTCTGTGTAGTTACATCACTTTGATAGGTGCGCTCTAACTGCTGCCGAATGGGCGTAATACAAGCTGTGTTTTCAGCACAGTGATAGCCGGAGCGCAGGGCATCATTGACGCCAATTACATGGGCGGCAAATTGACGATCGGCCTCCTGGACATCGGGAAGGCGATCGGCCTGTTGCTGGGAAGTAATGATTGCGCCCGAAGGCACATATTTATTAGGTGGAATTTCAACATCCTGAATCAGGACATGCATCATCACAATGCAGCCATCGCCCACCCTGGCGTTAAAGACGGTAGAACGAAATCCAATAAAACAGTGGTTACCTACATAGGCAGGTCCATGAATAAGAGCCATATGGGTGATTGAAGTATTCTCCCCAATCCAAACCGAATACTGGTTTTGATCGTCTCCGACGACCCGACCTTGCTCTAATCCATGAATGACCACTCCATCTTGGATATTGCTGCCTGAACCAATGCGAAAAGGACTCCCCTCATCCGCCCGAATGGAAGTCCCCGGAGCTACTAAAACATTTGCGCCCACCTTGACATCCCCAATGATATTGGAGAAAGGATGAACATAGGCCGTCTTATCGACCTGGGGTTGAGCCAGACTCTCGGACCAAGGGGTCGGTGGAGCAGCAGAGCCACGGACTACCATATATTTTCTCTCTCGCCAAAAACAGCAGTGTCGCGAGCCGTCAAATGCAATTTGCCCACTTCACCCAAATATTCGATCGAAACTGCACCCAGCCTCAATCGAAAACAAAGCTAAAGATTTAGAGGAATTCAACCGGCAACCCTTAGTATTGGCTTACCCTTCCAACAGGGCGTTGCCGGTCAAACGAATTAGCGGTCTTGATCTCGCTTACTGTACAAGCGCCCACTTTCGACGCTGACAGTGTCGATAATTCCCACAATGAGAGCATCGATCGGACGAGACTCACTCCCTGGAATTTGACGAGCAGCGCTCCCACGGCTCACAAGAACCCACTCATCAATCCCCGCACCAACACTATCAACTGCTACCTCATATTTTGGCAGCAATTGGCCCTCTGAATCGAGGAACTGGACTAACAGAAATTTGACGCCAGTCAAGCTTGGTTCTTTTTGGGTGCTAACGACCGTACCGCAGACCTTTGCGATTTGCATTAGTGTCTACGACTAGGAGCGGCTGATCGGACGGATGCCGCTAACGCTCTCACGGAACGCTTCTACTGCTTCGGTGTAGCGAATCGGTAGAACATATTCCAGGTTCTCATGAGGACGGGCGATGATATGAGTAGAAAGCACTTGACCACCGTTAACGCGCTTCACGTTGTCGATGCCTGCCGCAACAGAAGCTTGAACTTCAGAGACATCGCCACGCACGATCACGGTGACGCGACCACTGCCGATCTTCTCATAGCCCACCAATGTCACGCGAGCTGCCTTCACCATTGCGTCTGCTGCTTCCACAACAGCGGGAAAGCCCAACGTTTCTACCATTCCAACTGCAATTGCCATGATAATTCTCCCTTCCAGTGATGTTTTGAATCAGATTTAAGGTCAGCCGAGATTAAACCCCTCGGCCAAGGGGAAGCACCCAACTGTTTAGAGTCAAAAACTCAAAAGTTAGGACCGGAACTGCTCAACCGCTTCGGTGTAGCGAATCGGCAGAACATACTCTAGGTTCTCATGAGGACGTGCAATGATGTGCGTCGAGACAACCTCACCACCATTGACCCGTTTCGCGGACTCAATCCCCGCCGCAACAGAAGCTTGAACTTCGGAGACATCGCCACGCACAATCACGGTTACGCGACCGCTACCGATTTTCTCGTAGCCCACCAATGTCACCCGAGCCGCCTTCACCATCGCATCCGCCGCCTCCACAACGGCAGGAAAACCCCTCGTTTCAATCATTCCAACAGCAATCGGCATCGTTTATCTCCAACCAGAGAAGATGAATAACTGCACAACCTAAAAATCTCGACGGAGAACCCGATTTTGATTTTCAGAAAAGCACCTTAAAGAATTCCCAAGCCTAAGAATACAAGGGAAGATTGACCCTTTGCAATATAACTTAGGATGATTATTTTTATGGCAAATATAACCTCAACCTATCGCCCTACTCCAATTTTGATTCGATCGCTACTAATACCAACGCTTTCAGGCAAATCCCTACTCCTTGTTTGACCTGAATTGATCCAGGTTGTTTTTTGAGTGACTAACCCTCTTAGTCCAACAGCATTCCGGTCAGCATTTCAGTGACACATCGCGTGAATCCAGGGCAACCTGACTTGACCCATGTCATCGTCGAGGATGAATTTGCAGACACAAATTTTTATGACTGTTGAACAAACCTTAAAAACTATAGAGACTAAAGAATTATTAAAAAGTAACGACCAAGATTTTGCAGTTGAAGTAAAGGCAAGATAAGGAAGTAAAGGTATTAAATCAAGCGATTCAGATCGCTTGAATCATCCTAAATTATACCATCCATAAGTAAAAATCTTGGTTTCGATCTCCTTTTTCAGTCGCCTTAGAACCGCTTAAATATAGATTAGAATTATTAAACTAACTCTCAACTAAACTTGCTAAATTGCAACTTTAGAGAACTTTGATTGCGAAATGCTAACGTCTTCTTGATAAATAAACTCCACTTTCGCTTTACCTCCGAAACTTGGAGCGATTCAAGACATTTTCGCAACTTCATCAGTTTCGGTGTCCAAGTTTTTGTAAACTTTCTTTATAGATTTAAATCTATAAGGGTCAAGGTGATTGCTCGACAGTGGTCGCTAAATTTTAGTTGGCTGCGTTTGTGGTCTTGATTCGCCGCTTTTAATATCGCTCGATTTTACAGGAAGTACAGTGTAATGAATCAGCTCTTCTATCAGACAAGCTGGTGGGTTCCGGTCTATGGGTTAATTGGCGCTTTAGTGACGCTGCCTTGGTCGATCGGGCTCGTGAGACGCACAGGTTCTCGCCCTGCAGCTTATCTTAATATTCTCATGACGGTCCTGGCGCTGATTCACACTGGTTTTGTCCTGTGGGCGGTATGGGACCAGCCTCCCGAAAGGTTGCTGATACCCTGGTTGAGCGTCCCTGGTTTTGACATCTGGCTGACCTTTGTCACATCCCGCACGAGCGTTGGGGCAGCCTTTATGATCACTGGCTTAAGCTTGCTTGCGCAGGTTTTTGCCCTAGGTTATTTAGAAAAAGACTGGGCATTGGCCCGTTTCTACGCCTTGATGGGCTTCTTTGAAGCAGCGATGACAGGGATTGCCCTGAGTGATTCGCTGTTTCTTACCTACGCCCTGCTGGAAATGTTGACCCTCTCAACCTATCTGTTAGTTGGCTTCTGGTATGCTCAACCGCTGGTTGTTTCTGCTGCCCGCGATGCCTTTTTGACCAAACGGGTCGGCGACCTGCTGTTGCTCATGGGAGTAGTGACTATCTCAACCTTGGCAGGCAGTTTAGACTTCACCCATCTCGACCTCTGGGCAAAAACCGCACACCTCAGCCCTTGGGTAGCCACTTTACTTGGGCTCGCGCTGCTGGCTGGACCGACAGGTAAGTGCGCTCAATTTCCGCTCAACCTCTGGTTGGATGAGGCGATGGAAGGTCCAAATCCGGCTTCCATTCTGCGAAATTCGGTCGTTGTTGCCTGTGGCGCTTATGTCTTGATTAATCTGCGGCCCATCCTGGCACTTTCGCCGGTGGTTCTTGATGTGCTGATGATTCTGGGCACCATGACGGCTGTTGGGGCTTCTCTGGTTGCGATCGCCCAAATTGACATTAAGCGTGCCCTGTCGCACTCAACCAGTGCCTATTTAGGACTGGTGTTTCTCGCAGTCGGAACTCAACAAGATGACATTGCATTAATGTTTCTGTTGACGCACGGCGTTGCCAAAGCGCTGCTGTTTATGAGTATTGGCTCTGTGATCTTAACAACCAGCACGCAAGATTTAACAGAGATGGGGGGACTTGCGCCTCGCATGCCTGCGACTACAACTGCTTTCTTGGTTGGGGCCATTGCTTCGATCGGTCTGCTGCCCCTGGGCTGCTTCTGGGTCATGTTGAAATGGTCAGAAGGGATGGGAAATTCAATGCCCTGGCTGGTTGGCGTGTTATTGGTCGTCAATGGGTTAACGGCCTTCAATCTGACACGCGTCTTTGGGTTGGTCTTTTGTGGAGAACCCAAACCTAAAACCAGACGGGCTCCGGAAGTCCCCTGGCCCATGGCAGTTCCTATGGTAACTTTGACCATCATTGCCTTACTGCTGCCCGTCCTGCTGCTGCAATGGGGACTATTACCTGCCTGGGATGCCATTAACCCAACCCTGGCGCTGCTATTGGTGTTATCGGGACTGAGCGGCTGCGGTGCAGGAGCATGGCTCTACTTGAGGCCCCAAGTTTCTCAGCCTAGCGATTTAGTGTGGCAATCCGTTCGCGAGACCCTGGCCTACGACTTTTGTATCGATCGCCTCTACAAAATCAGCGTTGTGCTTGGGGTAGTTCAAGGAGCACGATTGACTGCCTGGTTCGATCGCTACATTGTCGATGGTTTGGTCAACTTTGTTGGCGTTGCTTCCATCTTTAGCGGCGAAAGTTTGAAATACACCATTTCAGGACAATCTCGTAACTATTTATTGACCCTGTTTGTTGGCGTCATGTTAGTTTTGACAGCTCTTGCCTGGACCTATTGGAGTCTGTATTTCTAACCAACAGCCTGTAACCTTCTCAGCTACGCCTACCCATTCAGCATCAGCCATCGGTAAAAAGGAGTCATCGCAAGCATGTTGAGTATTTTGATCTGGGGGCCAGTTTTAGGGGCGCTGCTCATTGGCTGCCTACCGCAAGCGATCGTTGCCCAGCGAAGTCGTCAGGTTGCCCTATTTGTGTCTGGAGCAGCTCTAGTTTGGTCGGGATATCTGGCCAGCCAATTTAACCTGACCGATGCTGGGCTCCAGTTTCGAGAATCTCTGCCCTGGATCGACAGTTTGGGTCTGACCTATCAGCTTGGTATCGATGGTTTATCGCTGCCGCTCGTGCTAATCAACAGCTTGCTGACCTGGCTGGCCATTTTTAGTAGCGATCCAAAAATCAGTCGGCCTCGTCTCTATTACATTCTGATGTTGGTGTTGGGCGGGGCAGTTGCAGGAGCGTTTTTATCGCAAAATATCTTACTGTTCTTCCTGTTTTATGAGATAGAACTGATTCCACTCTATTTAATCATTGCAATTTGGGGTGGGGCACGACGAGGTTATGCGGCAACCAAGTTTCTGATCTACACTGCGGTTTCCGGCGTCTTGATTCTGGCTGCGTTTTTTGGCCTATCGCTGCTGAGCGGCTTTTCGAGTTTTGACTACGAAGTGCTGCAATCCCACATGCTGCCTCTGACAACTCAGCTGATTTTGCTGACAACGCTACTGATTGGCTTTGGCATCAAAATTCCGATCGTTCCTCTCCACACCTGGCTACCCGACGCCCATGTTGAGGCTCCGACTCCGGCCTCCGTGCTGCTCGCGGGTGTGTTACTCAAATTAGGTACCTATGGTTTACTCCGCTTTGGGTTGGGACTATTCCCAGAAGCCTGGAAAGCAATGTCGCCTGTTTTGGCAGCCCTGGCTGTGATTAGCGTGCTCTATGGCTCTTTTGCGGCGATCGCCCAAACGGACATGAAGAAAATTGTCGCCTATAGTTCTGTGGGGCATATGGGCTACATCTTATTGGCTGCCGCAGCGGGCACTTCTCTCAGTCTGTTGGGTGCCATTATTCAAATGATCAGCCATGGTTTGATCTCAGCGCTGCTGTTTCTATTAGTAGGCGTGGTCTATGCCAAAACTGGAACACGCGATATCAATCTGCTGCGGGGACTATTAAGTCCAGAACGCGGCCTGCCCGTCGTTGGTAGTTTAATGATTGTGGGCGCAATGGCTAGCGCTGGAATTCCAGGCATGGTGGGCTTCATCGCTGAATTTATTGTCTATCGCAGCAGCTTTGAAGTTTTTCCAGTGCAAACTCTCCTCTGTATGGTGGGTACAGGTCTGACTGCGGTCTATTTTCTGATTTTGATCAACAAAGTATTCTTTGGTCGGTTGCCCGATAGTCTGGCAAATTTGCCACGTGTGCGCTGGACAGATCGCATCCCTTCAGTGATTGTGACCTTGCTGATTATTTGTCTGGGAATCCAGCCAGAATGGATGACCTGCTGGAGCGAAAGTACAACTGTGGCGATTGTTCGCGATCGGTTGGAACGCACTCCTCAAATTGCGGCTCCGCCCATCACGCCCCCCCAGGTTGCTGAATTACAGGCGGTCGAAAATCAGCCTATACTAACGGCTCCGATTTTAGAATCTGCCGATCAAGGCTAGTCCAATTAAACCTGCTGCTCACTTTTGAAGACGAGAATCCCAACTATGCCGACTGCAACTTATCCCTCGGTCCATGTGCTTGCTCCTATCATCGATCGGCTGGAACAAGGCGGAGCACTTCTACCTGAATCTCCAGAGAATTTGGTGGAAGTGGTAGGTATTCTCAAAAGCTATGGCGTTGTCTTAGATGCCTATCAGACCAATCTGCTCTATATCGCAAACCACCAGTTTTTGGTGTTGTTTCCTTTCTTCAAATATTTCAACGGCGAAGTGACGCTGCAAAAGTTGCTCAAGCACTGGTGGCACGATCGGATCAACTACGAATTTGCCGAATATTGCATGAAGGCGATGTTATGGCATGGCGCAGACAAGCTGGATGTCTATTTAGATAGCGAAGAATTTCGGCAACGAGCCACAGCCGCTATCCAGGCCAAGTTGAAATCCAATCCAATCATGGGCGGATTGAATCGTCTGTTTCCAGAATTTTTGCTGGAACAAGTGCGGGTATCTTGCTATTACAGCGCTTTAGGCCAGTTTTGGAATGTCATGAGCCGCATGTTTCTGATCCTGTCCGATCGCTATGACCAGGGTGAGATTCGGTCGATCGCCGATGTGGTGGATCATATTCGCAATGGCTTAGTCGAAGCAGCAGCCAATCCAATTACCTATGCTGTAGAGATTGGCGGTAAAACCTTTGATATTATTCCCAAATCGGCAGGGCTCACTTTCTTGATGGATACGGCTGTTCCTTATGTAGAAGCCGTGTTCTTTCGATCATTCCCCTTCTTTGGCACGGTCTCTTACAACGCGCAAGCCCACCAAATTTCGCCGGAACAGGCTGATTTCAACTATGGAGCTCTGTATGCCGATCCGTTACCGATCGGTGGCGCAGGCATTCCACCCACCTTGCTGATGCAAGATATGCTGCACTTCATTCCTCCTTATTTGGAGAAAATTTATCTGAAAGGTGTGCGCAGTCAAGATGATATGCGGGTCAAAATCTGTTTGAGTTTCCAAAAGTCGATGTTTTGCGTCACGACAGCCGCAATTCAGGGCTTGGCTCCTCATCCGCTGAACACCACAGATCCACAAGCGCGGCAAGAAAACCGAGCCTATCTAGAACAATGGATGGATCGATTTGTCAGTTCGCGACTGATGACGTTCAATCCCTGATTCGATCGATCAAGGAGCATGAGGTCAAACCATTGCAGGGTCGGCATCCTCATTAGCTCAACTAGACAAAATTTCGGCAGGAGTGGCCCAGTCAACGCGGTATCCATTCCATAAAAAGTATCTCTTAATTTCTCTTATTTAATTGTCATACTTGCATCACTGGATCGCTGCTTCACAAATTTGAGCTGTTGACTAAAGGGATCCTTAAGCGGCATCCAACCCAAATGTTGATAGAAGCCATAGGCCCGCAGTTGTGGATTTTTGTTAGTCAACAGCCAAATTTCTTGCGTGTCCGGGTCTGACCAAAGCCAAGCCTCAGCCTGTTGCAGCAACAATCGACCAATGCCTCGCCTTTCATAGGCAGGCCGCACAAACAACCCGAAAATCATCCGATCGACAGCATTTGCCATCGAAAATCCGACAGCCTGTTCTTCCAATTCGGCGATCCAAGCCTTACAGGTCGTGTTGAGCATTTGGGCGATCGTTTCTGGTGTCACTCCTAAGGCCGCCAATGTCTCCAGAGAATGATGGTTTTCTAGGACGCTTGTTCGAATCGCAAACAAGGTGGCAATATCCTCTACTCTGGCTTCGCGTAAATTCATAGCCATGCCCTCAACGCCAGCCTGCCAAACGCAAAACCTGCGAGGCAGCCAAATGGTTTCTATTCTAATTGTCACGGAATCCTGACAGAAGCTATTTAGCAAAGGCTTTTGTAGTTGTCAATACATTCTGCCCCTAGATTTGCTGATAGTTTCCCATACAGGTACAAATCAATTGGTGAATTTTTTCAGCAACCTCCAAACGTCAACCAACATTTTCCTAAGTTTGACAAGGTTTTGCTGCGATCGGGAGATACAACTGAGATGCTTCTAGGGTTCCGGTTTGAGTTGATCAGGTGGCAATGACGATCGATCAATTCAAATGCTGGTCCGAGAGAAGCTGGCTGGCGCTCAATCAGTTTTACGTGGTACATGAGACGCTGGTTACACGGCGGGAGAAAAGCCCGGGAGAAAGGTTACTAGTCAAACGCTAGGCCTCTTCCGGGTTTTGTCCTTTAAATGCACCCATGATTTACCTTCCTTGATGCTCACTGCTTTCTCTCAATTCCCATGATTAGAATTCGCGCTTTCCTATCCTATTGCCTTCTCTTTCTGGTCACGTTGATGTTGGCTGTTGGCTGCGTTAACCCTGCAGTCTATATCAAAACCACCAATGAACTCGCAGCAGAATCTACAGTTGCTGCTGATGCAGTGCGGTTAGGCTTCAGTGCTTGGCCTGGTTGGTTCCCCTGGCAAATTGCTCAGGAACAGGGACTGTTTGCACAAAACAATGTGGATGTCGATTTGAAGTGGTTTGATGGCTATCTAGAATCGATCAGCACGTTGACCGCCGGACAAATTGATGCCAATAGCCAGACCCTCGGGGATACCGTGAATTCCATCTCGGGTGGAGCCGATCAGGTGATTGTGTTAGTCAACGACAACTCAACTGGCAATGACAAAGTAATTGTGGCAGATGGGATTCGATCGATCGCCGATCTCAAAGGCAAGAAAGTAGCAGCAGAAGAAGGAACCGTCGATCACTTTTTGCTGTTGTTGGGGCTGAAAAAAGCGGGCTTGACGATTAATGACGTTCAATTTGTCCCGCTTGAGACCGGGAAGGCAGCAGCAGCATTCGTGGCAGGTCAGGTTGATGCAACCGCTGTGTTCGCCCCCTTCACAACTCAGGCCCTCAAACGAGCTGGCAGCAAAGAGCTATTTAGCTCAAAAGACTTTCCAGGTGCGATTTCCGATCACTTGGTATTCACCCGTAAATTTGTTGAAGAAAAGCCTGATCAGGTCCAAGCCCTGGTAGATACCTGGTTTGCAACATTGGACTTTATTAAAGCCAATCCTGACAAAGCTTACGACATCATGGCGAAACGGGCTGGGGTGAGTTTAGAGGAATATAAAGATTACGCAGATGGGACCAAGATCTTTACCGTTGAAGAAAACTTGAAAGCCTTTCAGCCCTCCAATAGCATGTCGTCTCTCATTTATGCTGCTGAGGAATTGGGGGACTTTTTGGTGGGAACCGGATTAGCCCAACAAAAGCCAGATACAACCCGGCTATTTGACGATCGGTTTGTCAAAGCCTATGCCGAAAAAACGAAGCCATCCTAATTCAAGCTTTTCACCCGTTTCTTAACCGATCATTGCAAAGATCATCGTATCCATCACTGCAACCGCATCTACAACCCGTCGTCTACTCATCCATCTTTCTTTCCATTTTCCTCAACCTATATCGCCTCTTAGATATGACAGAAAGCACTAACGCTCGATCGATCCGATCCTTGATGAAGCCAAAGCCGATGCGCCCAACCGTATTCTGGCGCTTAGCTGAAGATATTCCCAAACCGTTACAGACTGGTTTAATGATTACGTCGATCGCGCTGCCATTGCTGTTGTGGTGGGCTGTGACGACCTTTGCCAACATTGATCCGAAGTTCTTGCCTTCTCCTGCCGATGTGCTTCACGCCTTTGGACGACTTTGGAGTACCAGAGAGTTATTAAAAGATACAGTTGCCAGTCTGTGGCGGGTAGGAGTCGGGTTCATTTTCGCAGCTGCTCTGTCCATTCCCGTCGGGATTTTGATGGGCAGCTTTCCCAGCATCCGGGCATTGTTAGAACCCATCTTTGGCCTAATGCGCTATATGCCTGCTCCCGCCTTTATCCCCTTGCTGATTTTGTATTTGGGGATTGGAGAAGAACCCAAAATCATGCTCATCTTCATTGGCGTCTTCTTCTTCAACTCCCTGATGGTAATGGACACCGTCAAATTCGTGCCCAAAGATTTGATTGAATCAACCTATATTTTGGGGGGCAATCGCTGGGAAACATTAACGCAGGTCATTCTGCCCCATGTGCTTCCAGGCATTATTGATGCTTGTCGAATCAATTTAGCTGCCGCATGGCAACTCGTGATTGTGTCAGAACTGATCGCCGCCACAGAAGGATTGGGTCGTCGCATTAGCGTCGCTGGCCGCTTTCTCAGAACGGATGAAATTTTTGTAGGTCTCATTGTAATTGGCATTATCGGTTTGGCATTTGACCTGTTATTTCAATACCTACTGCGTGTTAGCTGTCATTGGGCAAGTCAGAAACGCTAATTATTTACTTACGCGTTCGCGACTAGATTCAGTTTTCGGCTCCAATTCAATCACTCAATCTCTAATCTGAGGTACAACTCATGTTCTTGGAAATTAATAATCTCAATAAACAGTTTCAAACCAAAAATGGTACTTTGATTGTTCTCAAAGATATCAATATGCTGATCGCGCAGGGTGAATTCATCTGTGCTGTCGGGGCCTCTGGTTCCGGCAAATCAACCCTGCTGCGACAAATTGCAGGATTAGATCGTCCTACTTCTGGAGAAGTCATGATCGACGGCAAACCGATCACAGGACCAGGTCCCGATCGCGGCATGGTGTTTCAGCACTATACGCTTTACCCCTGGATGTCGGTGCAAGAGAATGCTGAATTTGGGCTCAAACTTCAAGGCGTTCCTAAAAAAGAGCGGCGTGAACAGGCCAGTTATTACCTCAATGTGGTGGGTTTGACCCAATTTGCCAAAGCGTTGCCGAAAGAACTTTCAGGCGGTATGAAACAACGAGTCGCGATCGCCAGAGCCCTAGCTTCTGAACCTAAAGTGCTATTAATGGATGAACCGTTCGGAGCGTTGGACGTACATACCAAAGAAGCGATGCATGAATTTATGTTGGATCTCTGGCGTCGCACCAATATCACGATTTTTATGATTACGCATGATGTAGAGGAAGCCGTTTTTCTCTCGAATCGCATCTATGCCCTAGGCGCTCGTCCGGGTACAGTCCGCAAAGAGATGCTGATCAATCTGCCCAATCGTTCCCATACCGTGAAACGCCATTCTACTTTCCATGACTATCGGGACGAATTGATGGATCTCTTACGGCTGCATGGCCAAGAAGCAGTCGCTTTAGCCGCATAATTTTGGCAACGCAACCTCATGATGCATTCCAAGCATCATCTTGAAATTTGCAATGGTATAAGCAACTGGTCCTGGCTGCGTGACTTGCTACATTCAGGTCTCAACCATGACCAGTTTTTGTTTCAGACCAATTTCTGCTCTTGCATGGAGATAGTAAGGAGCAGCATGAATGGCAATTGCCCGATCGTAAGACTCGATTGCATTCCCATAGGCCATCATTTCTGCAAACAGCAGCCCTCGGTTAAACCAAGCTTGATGGTAGTTGGGCTGCAAAGCAACCGCTCGATCGTAGGCAACTAACGCTTCTGCATATCGCTTTATGCCGCAAAGGGCGTTACCGCGATTATTCCAGGCTCGACAGTAGGCGGCATCCAGAGCAATGGCTTGGTCAAAGGCAGCCAAAGCTTGCTCGAACTGCTCGGTTTGACAGAATTTACAGCCTTGTTCATCCCAAAACTCTGGACGATCGGACTTCAGTTCTCGGTTCATTTATGTAGCGTTTCCCATAAAGATAATCCCATTCTGAGCCGTTTTCGATCCAGCTTGCAGATGGGATTTCTCTCCGATTTGGTTCGGTTCACCGACAGGCAGCAAGTTTGGGCCCAAACGGATCTCATGTAATTTGCGAACGAGAGACCCGCGTTCTCTAACAGACTTTTCCCTGAGCAACAGTCAATTTGCTTCTTCGGCTTTTTCAGTTCCTCCACCTAATAGTCCAAATCCTTTTTCACCAAAATACTTGTTTAGAAATGTACTCACAATTGAAAGGACGATCGGTCCTAAAATAATTGCCAAAAAGCCCTTTGCAATAAATCCCGGCACTAGTGCAGAAGCCAACCAAAAACAAATTCCATTCACCACAAGGGCAAACAATCCCAAGGTGAGAATAGTGATTGGCAAAGACAAAATGAATAAAATGGGCTTAATAAAAGCGTTGACAAAACCGATCGCCACACCCGCTATCAGCGCGACTGGAAATGATTTAATATCAACGCCTGGAACAACCAGATCGACCACTAACAAACTTAAAGCAGTTACTAAAGTCGTTAAGAAAAATCCAAGCATGTCAGCCTCCTTCGCTGAAGTAATTCAAAAGCAAGAGGGTTCGAAATAATGAGTTTGACGAAGTAATTACAACTTGTTGCTTGCCTTTATATTTTGCTCATCGTCTCTCGTCTCAATCGGACGATCGATACTTGAGCATGCCCTGAATCTTAACTCGATGGATGATTGAAAATGAATAAAGGCTTTCTTAATTTATTCAGCTGATTAGACATGCTACTTTTGATGATGAAAAGTTGATAATCAACTTTGTCATTAGATACGAAATCAGTAGATCTTTTAGTAAAACTTCATAGCTAAACAGGCAGACAAATATCAATTCTGCTCCGGCTTTCGCCCATGTAATCTGCTTCTTCTAAAGGAGAATTGAGATGAAGTTTGTTCGAATTTTGCTTGGCTTATTGCTCCCTCCGGTCGGCGTTTTTCTAACGTCTGGCATCAGCATCACCCTATTTATCAACATCTTACTGACGCTATTAGGCTGGTTGCCTGGAAGCATTCATGCTCTGTGGGTCATTCTCAAACATGAAGAGAAATTGAACCAACAAATGCCGAGTTAAAGTACTGTTCACGCTGGCTGGTGTGGGTATCTCGCTTAGATAAGTCAGATGCTCACACTTTTGTTTGCAATCAGTTTAGACGATCAGTAATTTGAGCAACATATGCCAAGCAAAAAGCGCCCCCCGAAGGAGACGCTCTTGCTTATCTCATCGCTGAGAATTAACCGTTGATTTGAGGAGCGGTCAGGGCAACCGGAGTCGCTTCACCTGCTGCCAAATCCAAGGGGAAGTTGTGTGCATTCCGCTCGTGCATCACTTCCATGCCCAGGTTCGCACGGTTCAGCACATCTGCCCAGGTATTGACAACGCGACCTTGGCTATCCAACACAGACTGGTTGAAGTTGAACCCGTTCAGGTTGAACGCCATCGTGCTGATACCCAACGCAGTGAACCAGATGCCCACTACTGGCCATGCTCCCAAGAAGAAGTGCAATGCTCGGCTGTTGTTGAAGCTTGCATATTGGAAAATCAACCGTCCGAAGTAGCCATGAGCCGCAACGATGTTGTACGTCTCTTCTTCTTGGCCAAACTTGTAACCATAATTCTGAGACTCAACCTCGGTTGTCTCACGCACCAGCGAAGAGGTCACCAAGGAACCATGCATCGCGGAGAACAGTGAACCACCGAACACACCCGCAACGCCCAGCATGTGGAAGGGGTGCATCAGAATGTTGTGCTCAGCTTGGAACACGAACATGAAGTTGAAGGTTCCAGAAATACCCAACGGCATCCCGTCAGAGAACGACCCTTGGCCGATCGGGTAAATCAAGAAGACTGCAGAAGCAGCTGCCACAGGAGCAGAGTAAGCCACGCAGATCCAAGGACGCATACCCAAGCGGT
>LUGL01000199.1 GCA_002796835.1 Elainella saxicola E1
AACCGACCAACAATCGCTCTGAACGCAATCTGCGCCAAGAAGCCGAGGTGCGAAAGGGTGGACGCACCAGCAAAACCCAAACAGGTGCTCAACGGCGCAGTGTGATCATGAGCGTCCTGGCTACCCTCAACACGCGCTTTGAAACGTTCACCTTAGATGTTCTCCTGGCTGAGTTAGCGCGTTGGCGTGAACTTGGACTATCCCAATTCCAAGCAGAACTAGCTGGCATCACCCAGGCCAATTCGCTGTCGAGCGCTTAAACCACTGTCAGGCTGCTCTGAATCCTAAATCGCAAGATTGGCTTCACTATCGATGAAGCTACATTTCGTTCTGAAAATAGACACTTACGCTGCAATCTATGAAGGTTGGCACCGATCGGATTCGGCAAATTGTCTTGTCGCTGCGCAACTTCTCCCGACTGGATGAATCTGAGTTTAAAGCGGTTGACCTGCATGAAGGCATCGACAATACGCTGCTAATTTTGCAACATCGGTTGAAGGCAAAACCAGAGTCTGCTGCAATTCAGGTGGTTAAAGATTATGGTGCATTGCCCCTGGTAGACTGCTATCCAGGTCAACTCAACCAGGTATTTATGAATATCTTAGTGAATGCGATCGATGTACTGGAAGACTCGGCGAAAAAACAAACTTCAGTCGGTCGGTCCGTCCAGCCTGATACGATTTGGATCTCGACACAAGTGAAGGCTGACAATCTTGTCCGAATTACGATCGCCGACAATGGTTCAGGAATGCCAGAAGCAGTGCGATCGCGCATTTTCGATCCTTTTTTCACCACAAAATCGATCGGGAAAGGTACAGGCTTGGGCTTATCGATTAGTTATCAAATTGTCAACGAGAAACACAATGGAGTAATGAAGTATGACTCCACGATTGGAGAAGGAACCAAATTTGTGATTGAAATTCCAATTCGGCAGCCTAAACCAATAGCTAGTTGAAAGGGCAAATTTTTTGAATCAGGAGAATTGGCTTGACCCGAGCGCAGTCAGGGATCTGGATCCGTTAATCCTATGACCATCTTCCGAATCCTGCGTTAAGTTTGGGCTGACTGATTGAGCTGTTGCTGAAGTTGTTGCACTTCTTCGATCGATAATCCGGTGCCACGGGCAACTGATTCAACTGAAAAACCGTCGTGTAAGAAATTGAGGGCGATCGATCGTTTTGCTTTTGCTTCTGTTTCTTCCTGAATTGAACGGTAAATGACAGATTCCTGCATGATGTCCCTCCGCAATAGTCGATAAATGGTTTCTTCCTCTAATTTTATCCCAGCTAGAATCGCTGAGGCTGCCGTTAAGTTCGCTTGCATAGTTGGGTCTACAATCTGCTCAACCCTTTGGGCAACTTGCTGCAAGGTTGATGCTGCATCAACAGTTTGGCCCAGTGTGGCAAAAGGAAGTAGCCCAGGATACTGGAGAAACACTTCAGCAGGTTGCTCCCATAAGCAAACAATATCGAACTCGTGGCGAGTGCGTTCGAGGGTAAAGCTATTTTGCTGAACCAGATTCGATCCAGTAGGTTGAAGATACAAGACGACTTGTCGCATTGCCTTGTCTGGATAGCGCCTGTAGACTCGCACACGATAATCTAGCATTCGGAATGGAATATCTCGTTTAGGACGAGTTTGGAATTCTAGATGCAAGACCGTTTCGTCTGATTCCAGCAGTATTAAGGCATCAGCTCGAATTGGATCGAGGGAGAGTTCGGAAGGTTTTAGTTCTGTGAGGGTGATAAGTAGCCAAGCAAAAATAAACAGAGCTATGTAAAGATGGGAATGAAGCTCAAGATTCCTGTATTTGAGTATGTCATCTCCCCCTCTACGAGTGTTTCTGACCCCTGAACAAGACCGGACCTTGTTTGAGTTAAGAACGGCAACCCGTGTGCCGCAACGCACTAAAGACCGAGCGGAAGTGTTGCGCCTGAGCCATCGAGGCTGGAAAGTAGACAAAATTGCGGCATACTTGGACTGGAGCATTCCAACGGTCCGTGAAGCCATCCATCGCTGGCAACAGCAAGGATTAGGTGGGTTATGGGATGCACCCCGTGCTGGTCGTCGTCCCAAGTGGCAGGAAGCCGATTTTGCTCAGCTAGAAGCAACCTTAGAACAAGACCCTAAAACCTACAGCAGTGCTCAGTTGGCAGAGCAGTTAGCAACGCAACGCCAGGTGCAATTGAGTCGTTATCAGGTGCAGCGCATCCTCAAAAAAAGGGCTTTGTCTGGAAACGAACTCGCATCAGTCATCGACAGTTGCAAGACCCGGTTGCCCGAACGAACAAACAAGCTGACCTGTCCACCTTGCAACAAGCAGCAGCAGAGGGGCATCTCAAGCTGAAGTACCTCGATGAATCTGGGTTTGATTGTTGGAGTGGGGTGAGTTACAGTTGGTTTCGTCTGGGGCAGC
>LUGL01000004.1 GCA_002796835.1 Elainella saxicola E1
TGAACCCCAGACGATGCCCATCCACGAACAAAGCTTCATTCGACTCCAGCAGGAGTTAATGAAGGGCATCGGTGCGCTATTTGTATTTGTCGCCAATCCTCAAGTCGAACCGACCAACAATCGCTCTGAACGCAATCTGCGCCAAGAAGCCGAGGTGCGAAAGGGTGGACGCACCAGCAAAACCCAAACAGGTGCTCAACGGCGCAGTGTGATCATGAGCGTCCTGGCTACCCTCAACACGCGCTTTGAAACGTTCACCTTAGATGTTCTCCTGGCTGAGTTAGCGCGTTGGCGTGAACTTGGACTATCCCAATTCCAAGCAGAACTAGCTGGCATCACCCAGGCCAATTCGCTGTCGAGCGCTTAAACCACTGTCAGGCTGCTCTGAATCCTAAATCGCAAGATTGGCTTCACTATCGATGAAGCTACATTTCGTTCTGAAAATAGACACTTACGGTTAGGAGTGTTGGCGCACTCTTAATCAGCGACCTCACCTTAAGCCTATCTACTGGTCTTCTTGAGATATCGGAAAAACCAGTCTTCCTAGCATAGAGGAAAGTTCGATCGGATACAAGCGTAGGCAAGAGTTCGTCAATAAATCGTGAGAATTGGATTTCTGGGTGAGTAGAGCGATCGGATTTTTAAGGCATAGAGCGATCGAGAATTAGAATTTATAGAGATCAAGGAATTGCTCATATGCTGGACGAGCTCGTACTCAAATATGGAATACTTTCAATTGCCTTCTTGAGCTTCATTATCAACCTTGCTATAAATCGAGAAAAATTACAGCCGTCAAAACTAAAAGTTGAAATATTAAATGATGCTCTTAAAGTAAAATATAGAACCTCTCAAATACTTGACTTCCACAGACAGTCCGATAATCTCAAGGATATAGAAAATGGACAGGCTCTCATAGTAGCTTTTCCACCATCAGATGCAAAAGTTTGAGTACTTGAGTCATATCACCTTGTAAGCTTTGGATCTCTTGTTCGATCGCCTCAAGTCGTTGGCAAATAGCATCTTGAGGAGGATAAGCACTTGGTCGAGAAGAGGGGGGAGCAGCAGGTATTTGCTCATTGAGTTTTTCAACCAAGGCATTCCAGCTTGATGCTTTAATCCCAAAATGGGTTTTGGCATCACTCAGCTTGGCAAATTGCTGTTTGAGTTGCTCAACCGTATAGAGCTGAGATTGGGGGATTTGGGATTGTTGGTCTAGGTCTTCTTCTACCATCTCAACCACTTCATCAATGAGTCGATCGTGGTTTTCAGCCAGTTTGGCAGCAGCGCCCAGAATACGAGAGGTCGCTTTGATTTGCACCGCATTTTCTTGCCGGAGTTGGTTAGCAAGGATGCGAATACGATCACCAAAGGTTGATTTTGGGGTGATTGGAACAATGGAAACCGAATCATTATTCATAAAGATGCTTTCCTACTCTGCCAGGATATCTTGAATGGTCTGCCAGATGCGTTTGAACTTTTGCAATAACCCGATGGGATTACTGACTGAACCATCTTCCACTGAGTCAACTAAGTTCTGAATTCGATCCATGCGGTTTGCCAACTCTTCAAGATGCCCGACTGCCTCCTCCTTACGGGCCAGTGAGTCACGAAGCAGAACTGTCATTTCACCAATTTCTCGCTTCAGCAACTCATTTTCTTTCTTGCGGCGAGTCTCCCAGCCCTTGATGCCAGCTTTTGAACGCCGCTCAATCCTGAGTTGGGTTTGGGCTTCATTGTAGAGGGTAAGGTATTGATCGCGTTCGGTTTGAACCATTTCAAACTGAACTAGTAGCTCACCACTGCGTGCTTTTTCCTGATCGTAGAGTGCCAGATAAGACTGTGCCTGGGCTTGGGCCTCATTGTAGAGAGTGAGAGTAGATTGGGATTTTTGTTGTTCTTCCTGATAAAGTACCAAAGTGACTTGATGCTGTTGTTGTTCCTCCAGGTAGAGCTGATGCGATTGCTCTGCCTGTTGTTCGGTTTCCTTAACCTTTTGCTTCAACTCAGTTTTATCAGCCCGCAAGTTAGCCAGAAGTTGTTTGATTTCGTGGGCAGACAGAGGTTCTGGTTGATGTGATCTTGGGTTTCTAGCTGCGTTATCGTCGTTGCTATTCCGCCGATCGGATCTTCGCATTGGCATGGCTTTATCCCGCCTCATTCGCGATCATGTAGTCTTTGAGTATAGAGTGCCCAAAGTAGTATTGATCTAGCTATGAAGTGGCAGAGATGACAGAGGATCAGGATAAGCAAAGACTTACAATCTATTTAGATCCCAAGCTGATTGAACGGCTTAAGTTGCTTGCTAAGCAGGATCGTAGAACTGTAAGCGCTTTTGTTGAAATCTTGATATCTAAACAGCTAGATGAAAACAAGGATCAACAACAAACTCATAATGAGTATGAGTTAAAATTTAAGTAAAAATTACAAGAATTTGTGCTTAGGTCAGTTGTAAAAGTAGATCCTTTGTACCTTTTGCGCTAGCATAGACGGCAAAATCTAGCACTAAAGCTTCTTACACGTCTATGAGTAACGTCGATCCTAAGTTCATCAAGATTATTGCTGAACTTAAAGCCCAGTTCCCTGATATAAGTAGTCAAGACCTTGGAGAGTTGGCACTCAGATACTACGAGCTAGAAAATCAGAAAACCGTCAATAACTTTACCCAGCCTCCTCAAGCTCAACCAAGAAGGATGAGCAAGCGAGAGTATGAAATAAAGCTTAAAGAGATCGATTCACGAATAAGCAGTCTAGAGGTAGATAAAAAATTCAGTCATAGGAAGAAGCCTTCTGATATCAAGCGCATAGATCAGAGTTTAGATGAGCTACACCAGCTTAGGAATAAATTCATAGCAGAGTTTGCTATGAATACTTACGATGATTCATCCTTTGAATCTGGGCATGTCATTAATGCTTTTAAGCAAATTGGCTGGTAAAAACTGATATTCAACAGGAATGATTCTCATTCTCAAGACTTATAGGCGACTATAAGTCAATCTAGCGCTAATAACTTCTCACCCACTTATGAGCAACATCGATCCCAAATTAGAAGCGATCATTGATGAACTAAAAGCGAAGTTTCCTAATTTAAGCGATCAAGAGCTATTCCAAGCGGCTCTTGACTATTACAAGCTTGAGCTTCAGAAACCCGTTAATAACTTCATTCAACCTGCACCAGTAAAGATGAGCGAGTGGGAGTATCAAATAAAGCTTGAAGAGCTTGATTTCCGGATTTTCGAGCTAGAGGCGAAGGCGGAGGCAGGAATTTTCTTAGGTAAAAATGCTTCTTATTTCAAACGTATTGAGCAAAGTTTAGAAGATCTACGCAAGCTTAGGGAAGAATTAAGAGCAAAGTATTATACAACGAAGACTTACGACGATTCAGACTTTGAGCCTCAACAAACTGATTACGATCCTAATCCGCCTTCCTTGGTTGGTATGTTTAAGCAATTCCTTAGTGCTTTTAAGTGAATCACCTTACCTGTAAAAGCTGTCAATTCTTGCAGCATGTAAGCTCAGTGGATAGAGCATCAGAGTAGGTTCAAGCTTGGGGCAATTGATAGGTTGCTATAAATCGAAAATCGCTATAATTCGGTCAAGAACTGGTCAAGGCTGATTACAGCAATCTTTCAAATCTAACGAGCATGGAGGGATTCGAACCCCCGACCCTCAGAACCGGAATCTGATGCTCTATCCACTGAGCTACATGCCCCTGCAATGCCTGACAGCAGAGAATCCTGACTGCACTAGAATTGCGGCTAGATAATTGTAGCAGATCCAATCGCATTACTGCCAAACTTTTCCTGGCAATAGGCTCGATCGCCACACAGAAGCAGTAGACTGGGTAAGGATTAAGTTTTCTGAAGCTCCCTCTCTTCCCCTATGTCGTCCAACCCCTACAAATTACTGTTCGTTTGCCTGGGCAACATCTGCCGATCGCCCTCTGCCGAAGGCATCATGAAGCACCTGATCGCCGAACAGCACTTGCAAGACCAGATTATCTGTGACTCTGCCGGAACCTCCAGCTATCACATTGGCAGTCCACCTGATCGCCGCATGACTGCCGCCGCCGCCAAACGAGGGATTACGCTGGCCGGGAAAGGTCGCCAGTTTGAGCGATCGGACTTTGAGGAATTCGATTTGATTCTGGTGATGGACAAAGATAACTACGAAAACATCCTCTGGCTCGATCGAGAAGGCAAATACCAGCATAAGGTGAAGCTGATGTGTGAATTCTGCCGCAGCCATACCGATCGGGAAGTGCCGGATCCTTACTATGGCGGTGAAGCCGGATTTAATTATGTGATCGATTTGCTGCTGGATGCCTGTGAGGGCTTGTTAGAGCAGGTGAAGCGGGAGATTTGAAAGTGAATCGGGGCGGAGGAACAGGGGAGCAGATAGCGGTTTAGCCTCCGACTTGTAGGACGAGTCCTTTTAAGTAGAGTCCTTCGGGATGGTAGATGCTGACGGGATGATCGGCAGGTTGGCTCAGGTGGTGCAGAATTTTGGCGGACCGACCCATCTCGATCGCTGCTGCGGTCACCGCTCCGTTGAAATATTCCGGAATTACGACTTGAGAACAGGAAAAGGTAAATAAGAGGCCACCCGGACGTAATTTTGCGATCGCTAACTGATTGAGTCGCTTATAGGCCATGACAGCCTGATGACGGGCTGAAAGTCCTTTGGCAAAGGCAGGTGGATCGAGGATAATCAGGTCATAATCAGCATCGCAGTCTTTCAGGAAAGTGAAGACATCAGCAACATAGGCCGCATGGTTTTGACGCAGGCCATTCAGTTCAACGTTATCTTTAGTCCAAGCGATCGCTTTCACCGAACTATCCACTGAATTGACTTGCTTTGCGCCTGCTTTTAAGGCATAGATAGAGAAGCCGCCAGAATAGCAAAAAGTATTCAAAATCTTTTGATCTTTAGCATATTCGGCAAGTAAAGCACGATGTTCTCGCTGATCGAGGAAAAAACCCGTTTTCTGACCTGTCTCCCAATCGACCTGAAAACGGTTTCCATATTCTAAAACTTCGATCGCATTCGTGTTGCCAAAAAGATATTCATCAGCATGGTTGGGTGATTTTTGTTTGAATAGCATCGAGGCCGATTTGTCATAGACAGCATCGAGTTCGGCACCATAGATTTTCTGAAGCAGATCCGCGATCAACTGCCGTTGTTGATACATGCCGATCGAATGGGCTTGCATCACTGCGACACCGTTATACCAATCGATAATCAGGCCCGGAAATCCATCCCCTTCTGCATTCACCAGCCGATAGCAATTAGTTTCAGGATGATTCACCAAGCCGAGTTGCTGCCGCAATTGATAAGCAGATTGCAACTTGTCGAACCAGAGCTGGGGCAAATCAGTAACGGGCGCAAACGAAAAAATTTTGACAGCAATGCCGCCTGTGCCGTAATGACCAGTTGCCAAATATTCACCGCGATCGCTGTAAACTTCGACGATTGATCCTTCTTCTATTTCGCCTTCATTCCGCTGAATGGCTCCCGAAAATATCCAGGGATGAAACCGCTTCACGGCGTCAGCTTTATTTTTGCGCAGAATTAGGCGGGGAAATGAAGACATGAGAGGAAGGTAAAAGGTGAAGAAAAAACTACTGGAAAATCGGCGAACTTACAAGTGGGCTTGCAAAACTTGAGTTGCCGTTAACCACAATTCCGCAAACAGCTTAGATTCGATTTGATCCAAGGCTGCAAACTCAACTGACTCATAAAGTCCTTCCAACAGCAGACAGACCGTGACACACTGCCTGAATGGATGTTGTTGTTGTTCCACAATCCAGTATTCTGGAATGTCTAACACGCTATATTCTGCTCGTTTAGCCCGGTAATCAGTACTTTGGGTGGTTTCACTCACGACTTCAACCACTAATTGCGGCGGTGGTTCATTTAAAGCAATCACAGCTTCGCGAGTTCGCAAACTCTGCCACTGTTCTAAGCGTAAAACAGTAACATCAGGAATTCGGCATGTATCCCAGGTTCCGGGTGGAGATTGAATACCAACGCTGGCTTGCAGTGCTGTAAAGTCAACCCCCAAGCGCTCTACTTCAGCGTCAAACTGTTGGCTCAGGAACTTAATGATGTCTCCATGCAATCCCGTCCCCAACGGCATAAGCACCAAATTTCCATCGACTAATTCGTAGCAGCAATCTGAAGTGTCTTCCTGCCGCCAGAATTCTTGCAGAGATAGTTTTTCCGTAGAGAGGGTCATGACAGCCTATGCCAAGATGGATCAGCCCTGTCATCTTAGCGAATTTTAGATGCTGGAACTGTGAGACTTCATCTCCCTTTTCGTCTGGCTTGATAATGTCGGAATAACCAAACCAGAAAGACGACCAGCACCAGACCCAAGGCGATTTTCGATACAGGCGCAAGATACTGATCGACTTTTTCGTAGTTGCTGCCTAATGCATAGCCTGCATAGGTGAGCAGCAGCACCCAACCCAAGGTTCCCAATGTCGAGTAGATCATGAATTGGGAGAAGCGCATGTTGCTAAAGCCACCGGGCAGCGAAATTAGCGTGCGGATGCCGGGGACAAATCGACCAAAAAAGACGGCTTTAGTGCCATGACGATAAAACCAGTGCTGAGCTTTGTTGATTTCCTCCCCTGAAATGCCTAACCATTTGCCATAGCGATCGAGCCAGTTTTTCAAATGATCCTCGCCGAGATATCGCCCCAGATAGTACCAGGGCAGCGCACCCAGCATCGTGCCAATCACACCAGCGGCAACTGCGGGCACAAATTGCATACAAGGAGCCGGAATGACACCAGCCTGACATTGATGAACCGTAAAGCCAGCCAGCGGCATGATCAGCTCTGATGGAATAGGCGGAAACAGATTTTCCAAAAACATCAGCAACCCAATGCCAAAATATCCTAGAGATTCCATGATTTTTGGAATCTGTTCTGCAATCCAGTCCGCCATAGCCACAAACTCGCTCCTACTGCGTCAGTTTATCCTCACAAAAAAGAGAAGCAGGCGACTTGCCTGCTCCAGTAGTTATCTCAATTGATCGATCAGGTTCCCGCAGTCCAGGAGTTGATGTACTCGACTTGCTCACTGGTCAGCGTATCGATCGCAATACCCATGGCCTGAAGTTTCAGACGGGCAATATCCTTGTCCAGTTCAGCCGGAATTGAGTAGAGACCAGGAGCCAACTTACCCTTGTTCTTCACTAGATATTCGCAGGCCAGAGCTTGGTTGGCGAAGCTCATATCCATCACAGCGCTGGGGTGACCTTCTGCCGCAGCCAGGTTCACCAGACGGCCTTCCCCGATCACCACAACTGATTTGCCGTTGGTAAGGCGATATTCTTCGGTAAAGTTACGAACGACCTTAATTTCGGACGCCATTGCCTTCAGAGATTTCAGGTCAATCTCAATGTCGAAGTGGCCGGAGTTACAAACGATCGCGCCATCCTTCATCACGTCGAAGTGCTCTTTGCGGATCACATGCTTGTTGCCTGTCACGGTGATGAACAGGTCACCCAGCGGAGCCGCAAGATCCATCGGCAACACGCGGAAACCATCCATCGCTGCTTCGATCGCTCTGACCGGATCAATTTCGGTGACGATCACATTGCCACCCATACCGCGAGCCCGCAGCGCCGTGCCCTTACCGCACCAGCCATAGCCTGCAACGACGATCGTCTTACCGGCCAGCAGGATATTGGTGGCCCGGATGATGCCATCTAGCGTCGATTGGCCAGTCCCATAGCGGTTGTCGAAGAAATGCTTGGTGTCAGCATCATTCACGTTCATAGCCGGGAAGGTCAGCACACCATCCTTCAGCATGGCCTTGAGGCGGACAATCCCCGTGGTGGTTTCTTCGGTGGTGCCGATTAGGTCTGCCAATTGCTCCTGCCGCTCTTGGATCAGCGTCGCCACCACGTCGCTACCGTCATCAATGATGATGTTGGGTCTGTGATCGAGGGCAATCCGGACATGGCGGTGGTAGGTCTCGTTATCTTCGCCTTTTTGGGCATAGACAGAGATGCCATGATCGACCACCAAGGAAGCGGCCACATCATCCTGAGTCGAGAGCGGGTTGCTGGCAATCAGGATGGCATCTGCCCCAGCATTTTTGAGGGCGATCGCCAGGTGAGCAGTTTCAGTCGTGACATGGCAGCAAGCAACCAAACGAATGCCTTCCAATGGCTTTTCCTGGGCAAATCGATCCTGAATCTGACGCAGCACTGGCATTTCTCGTCCTGCCCATTCAATTCGCTGCTTACCAAGCGGAGCCAGAGAAAGATCCTTAACGTCGTGTTTGACCTGAGTTATGGTGCTCATGCGTATTTATTTGCAAAAATTTACTTCGGAGATTGTTCTAACTAGACTAACAAAACAGTTGCGTAACGAATAGACACACTCGCTAGCCAAACAATTTCTTTACGATAGCACCTGATCGCGATTTGCCATGCTGAATGCTGAAGCGGTGCAGGCGTGCAAAACCCACTCTCGGAAGAATAAGATTTCCTAATTCATTAAAGTTGACGATACAGTAATATTTCTACAGAATTACCAAACGAATTAACCGCTTTGTAAAACAGCAGGTTGAGGAAGCAATTCCAGGTAAGCGATTCCAGGCAATCCCTTTCAAAACTAGCGATTTTGCTATCCCTGAGTGGCCTTGTCTTTTTGCCCTTTCAGGACCGACAAATCTTGTTTGAGTTGCGTCAGCTCAGCCCCGTTGTTTTGCTGGGAGTAGATCTCACCTGCTTTGACGAGATCGGCGATGCCCTCTGGAATGCGGCGGAGGTTGACGATTGCCCGTCCTCGATTGTGATAGGCTTCCGCCAGGTCAGGATCATGTTGAATGGCTTGAGTGAACTGATCGATCGCCTGCCGATATTGGCCATTGCGATAGGCTGTACAGGCTTGTTGAAACCGGCTAGCAGCTTCTGGTTGCAGGGTTGGGACCGGGTCTGTGGCGATCGGGTCTGGAAAAATCACAACCACGCTCTCTTTGCCCCAATAGGCCCTGACCATAGAACCTAAACCAATGCCGACAATCAGCAGCACTGCCGCTAACCAAATCCAAAAACTGAAGTTTTCCACTGCCATCCCACCTTAATTATCGGGAGCGATCGGTCTTATCTTCCAGGTCATCATCCAAGCCCCAGTCCTCGTCGTCATCGGCTGAGCTAGGAGTGGGATTGGGTGCTGGAGGGTCCGGAACAGGATTATAGGGCGGAATCAGGACGCGATATTCAGCATCATAGACCTCGCCCGTTTTGCGGGGAACCTCTTGTGAAGAACTGCGATAGCGATCATCTGCCGCAGTTGTCCGAGCAGAAGGATAGGATCCCAGATCAATACGGCGTGACGGATCGGGCTGGGGCGATCGACGAGTATCCCGCACTGAAGGCTGATTGTCATCCCATTTGGCCCAATCGTTATCGTTAGCCTCTCGAGTCGGCGCAGAAGGAGAGGTGGGCGATCGATCGGAGCGAGCAGGTTCTCCCCAGTCATCCCAATCCTCTCCCCGGTTGTCATCCCAATCCTCTGCATTACGCGGATTATCGGATCGAGTGGCCCGAAAACCAGCGGTGTTTTGGGCTCTGGCTGTGCGAGTGGATTGAGCCTCGCCAGATTTCATACCCATGCCGCTCCAGGGCGATTTAGGCGATTTGGCGGCGGAGTCTGGGGGGCGCTGGCTGGAACGGCGAACGGCAAAATTTTTGGAAATGCTGGAAAAGCCGTTTAAGACAAGGCTAGTCAGGGCTCCGGCAGACAAGGCAACCAGGACCCAAATAGATAGAGGCAAAGGCGGCGTTTTGAGGCCAAGCACCACCAGCGCGATTGGCGCAGGATTCTGGAAGGCAAAGATGACCACTCCAGCGGTGATGACAAATAACAGTACGACCCTTACCATTGGCTTTTCTCCTTCTCTTTCGATCGCCTGCGAAAGATGATGTGCCTCAACCTTGATCTTCTCCCAGGTGGCCTTCCCATCGTTTCAATGGCACACAGCTGATCTCGAATTGATCCAGGGCGCGCGCCACTACAAAATCGACTAAGTCTTCGATCGTCTGCGGCTGATGATACCAGGCTGGGATAGCTGGGACAATCCGCGCCCCTGCTTCTGCCAAACTCGTTAAGTTGCGCAGATGGATGAGGCTAAAGGGCGTTTCGCGTGGGACTACTACTAGTTTACGTCCTTCCTTCAACTGCACATCTGCCGCTCGTTCCAGCAAGTCGGAACTGAGACCTGCCGCCAGTTTGGCAACTGTACTCATACTGCAAGGCAAAATCAGCATGCCTAGGGTGCGAAAGGAACCGCTGGCAATATTGGCTCCCACATCGCCCCAGGGGTGACAGCGTAACTTGCCGCGATCGAACACATTGGCCTGCTGCCGCCAAAACTGCTCTTGCTGAGCGGCTTCGACCGGCATGCGGATATTCGCTTCTGCCTGCCACACCATATAGGTTGATTTAGAGGCAACTAGCTCGATCGCATAACCCGCCTGAAGTAAAAACTTGAGAGCACGCACGGCATAGATCAGCCCAGATGCCCCGGTTATGCCTAGAATCAGCGGCAGAGGGGTTGGATTGGACAAGGTGGTTGGATTCAAACTTGGAACTCATCGAGAGGATTAACCGCAGGTTGGGTACGGGCGAGGCAGGGAGCAGTGATTTCTATGCTTTACCCCTCCGCATTTAATCATAGGCTTCCTCAGCCGAGCCGTTGGTTTCCTCCATCTCTTCCTCTACCACCACCTCTTCGACTTCTTCTTCGTCAGAGGCTTCACTGCCGCCACCCACAGCGACGAGGTCAATTTGTTGGCGGTAGTAGTCCACACTCTTCACCTGCACTTCTACCCGATCGCCCAGCTTATACTGCTTGCGGTTTTTGCGGCCTACCAGCTTTTGTTGGCGGGAGCGATATTCATACCAGTCATCTTTCAGCGAGCTGACATGCACTAGGCCTTCCACCAGCAGCTCTTCGATCTCCACAAAGAAGCCATAGGACTGAACGCCTGTAATCAGGCCATGGAAGACTTTGCCTGTGTGCTGCTGCATAAATTCAGCTTTCTTCAGCCCTTCCAGATCGGCTTCCGCTTCTTGGGCCAGCTTTTCTTGCTCGGTTAAATGTACCACCACAGCAGCAAACGCTTCTTCCAGCTCAGTTTGAATCTCGGTGGGCAAAACATTCCAGGTAATTTGGCCATGGCAGGAGCTATGGCGCAGATCGACTTTCTCTTTCGATCGAGTGCTGCGGCGATCGCGACCATACTCAAACACCGCATGCAGGACTCGGTGCACCAGTAAATCAGGATAGCGCCGCAAAGGCGAGGTGAAATGAGTGTAGCCTTCGTCCAGCGCCAGTCCAAAATGTTGCCCTGGAGCCGTGCTATATACCGCTGGCTTAAAGGTAGACAGCAGCAAATAGGTCAACACTTTTTCGGTTTTAGAGTTGGCAAACTGGTTGACCAGATTCTGGTAATCGCGTGGATGCACCACATCTTCCTGAGCCAGATGCGCATCAATACCCATGTTGCTGACGAGCTTCAGCAATTCCTGGACATCACTGGGGTCTGGAGCGCGATGCACTCGGTAAATAGCAGGCACCTGAAGTTCCAGCAAATGGGAGGCAACGATCTGGTTGGCCAGCAACATCAGTTCCGTCACGATCGATCGAGCGGGCAGCAACGAAGACACGACCATTGCCCCCAGCGCCCCTTCATCGTCGTATTGGAACTTGGTGGAGAGGAACTTGCTCAGCTCAGGGTTGGCCTCATTCGGGAAGATTTTTTCTGGCAGATTCAGGTCAAATGCGCCGCGCTGCAACCGCTGTTCCCGGATTTCCTGACTCAGCACAAACAGCTGATCGAGCATGTCAAAAATTGGGGCAAATTCTTGCAGTTCTGCCAGGGTTGGCAAGGGATAAGCGGGTTGGACGGTAGACATGTCGGGGTCGTCATGCCGTTGGACGATCGCCTGGGCCTGCTGATAATCCAGTCGATAGTCAACCTGAATCACGGTGGGCTGGATTTCAAATTCCACCACCTGCCCGCTGGCAGTCAGCGTCAGCAGAACTGAAACGGCGAGTCGATCTTGCTCAGCCGCCAGAGAGCAACACTGATGCACGCGTTCCGGCAACATTCGCACCACATTCTCGCCCAGATAGATTGAGGTGCCACGCCGACGGGCTTCAATATCTAACGCTGATCCCGGCTCAATATAAGAAGAGACATCGGCAATGTGGATGCCTAAGCGCCAGTGGTCTGATCCTAGAGCTTCCAGAGTGAGCGCATCATCAATAGCAGGACCAGTCGGATTGAGAGGGCCATCAATTGTGATCGTAGGCAAATGTCGCAGATCCACTCGCTGCTTCAAATCGGCGCGACGTAGCTTGGTGGGAAGCAATTTCGCCTCCTCTAAAACGGCCTCAGAAAATTGGCGCGGCAGATCATGCTTGCAGCAAACAATGTCATATTCTGAAGCAGCCTGGGCATCGCTTCCTAGCACCTGAGCCACCCGTCCGACCGGTGGGTAGTTGCCTAAGGGATAGCGCAAAATTTCGACATGGGCTAGCTGATCAACAGCCTCATCTAGGTCGATGCCATTGGGTTTCAGCTCTACCTCGAACAGGAGCCGATCGTCTAATGGCGTGGCGCGATAGCTAGTTTCCACCTGTTTCACGCGTGCCAGCACTGAGGAATTGGCCCGATCGAGAATCAACCGCACCTCTCCTTCCGGGCTGCGCCGCCGAGTTCCTTCTTTAGTCACCCGCACCAAAACGCGATCGCCATTCCAAGCCGTGTTGAGATGACTTTCGCGAATGTAAATGTCTTCTGAGCCTTCCACATCCTGAATGGCAAAGCAAAAGCCTTTACTGGAACAGCGCAGTTTCCCTTCGACCACGTCATCTTCAAACAGCCGCCGATACTTGCCGCGCTCCCGCACCAGAATGCCGATTTTTTCCAGCGCATCCAGCGTGATCTGGAGCAAGTGCTGACTCGCTTCGTCTTTGCAGTTGAGCTTTTTCTCTAACGCTTTGGGGGCAACCAGCTTGTCATCTGTAAAATTTGCCAGTAGTTCTGCAATCGAAAATTCCATGTAGCGATTGATCCTCAATACTGATTTAGCCGTTACTCAACCTGACCATCAAACGTTGAGCCAGTCAGAAGTCGTTCTGGAAGCACTGTATGCCTGCCGAGCGAGAACGAGTCTGCCTACAGCATCAACGCCTTCTGCAAACCTCTCGGTACACAGCTCGCGGTCCTATTGCAAAGCTGTTGTTCTGCCGATAAAGGGTACAAGACTACAGCAGCTCATGTCACGCGTCAACCAAGGTACCGATGCGCAACAAGCGCCTAGCCAGCCAAATTGGGCGATCGTCTGCACCTTAACCAGCATGCCAAAGAAAGCTGCTCAGACAGAACCTTCCAGAATAGTCTGTGCCTGAGTCTGCAATCCCCTGACGTTGAGAGGCCCTAAACTAGCAAGTGACAACGAACCGCATCAGTATCCTACAGAAAACCAGCACAGACTGAATGAAACCGGACGAACGAACACCGAGACGAGTGAACGACGTCTGGAACAAGTGCCAAAACTTCGTCTAATTTTCGCACTTATTCATTCTATTAACACTTTTTGTCCAAAAGATGAATATTCTAGAAATTTTTCTATCGTCGTTTGTCTGCTGCATTGTTGCAGATCTTTACCGCTTCCCAGTCACGATATAGGCGACCCGTTTGCCGATATTGGTGGCATGGTCTGCCATTCTTTCCAAATGACGAATTGTCAGCACGAGCAGCACCACTGGCTCGATTGCCCCTTGATAGTTGGGTTGGCGCACCAGGAGATTGTAGAGTGACTCGTAGTCTGAATCAACGGCATCATCTTTAATTCTGATATCCAGCCCCGATTCCGCATCGAGATCGGCCAGTGCAGCTAATCCCATGGCTAACATCGCCCGACAGCGATCGAGCATGATTTGGATGCGGCCCATACAGGAGTGGACTGGATAAGGGAAGAGCTTGACCGCAATTTCACCAATGTCTTCGGCGTAATCCCCAATCCGCTCCAGGTCGCGAATCAGCTGCATCAAGGCACTCAGCAAGCGCAGGTCCTTCGTGACGGGAGCCTGCATGGCCATCAAGCTGACACAGTCGGTTTCAATTTGACGATAGAGGCGATCGATCTGTTTGTCTTGCAGGGTGATTTGATGAGCGGCCTCCAGATCTCTTTCGCAGAGCGCTTTGCGGGCCAACCAACAAGACGTTTCAACCAATGCTCCCATCCTCAAGACATCATGCTGAAGGCGGCGGAGTTGCCGTTCAAATTGAATACGAGTGGGTTTAACGTCTTCCACTGAGATGATCTCCCTGCCGAACAACATATAGTGTGGAAGTCCAGCAAACCGCCCGGGCTAAAGCTGTAAACCACAGACTAAAAGCTGTGAACTTGTATGAGCGGAGGCGATCGGTTCCTGCTGCTGCTAGTTTCCCTAGGATAACGCTAGAAGTCTAGTTTTCGCTGTGCACAAGATTGCAAACCCAGATTTGTCAACTGGCGATGCGCCTGTAGCGTAGGACAAAGAGGAACCAAATCGAAAGTATTTTTGTCGAACAAATGTTCTTTGTTACATGATGTGACAAAGAGTTCCACAAAGTCAGGATTTATCTGAAATTAATGAAATTAGCCTAGGCTTGCTTCTGTTTGAAGTGAGCAAGGTTGTCTTGCAGCTCATAACATTACATGACATTAGGAGCCTTCTAAATCATGTCCCTATCAGATACGCAAATCTACGTTGCACTCGTGATTGCCCTCATCCCCGCTGTGTTGGCATTCCGTTTGTCCACCGAGCTGTATAAATAAAAGGGAACAAGCTGCCCTGCGATTTGAATCGACGCAGTTGGTGCAGCGTAGACAGCAAAGTTATTGCATTTGAAAAGAGAAAGCCCTCCTTTGGCTGGTTAGAGTGTTCAGCGCGCTTTGGCTTCAGTTTAGAAGGACAATGCTTTCTCTTTTTTATTGTCTTGATTTACTTTTTAAGGCTTTCAATTCCGATTTCCAGTACGTCTGACCCCCTCAGATTTGAGATAAGTATGCAAGAATAATCTTCCAAGCTGGAAGTGTATAGAGCCGTTCTGGATTCTCTCATTCATCTGAATCAAGAAAGCCAAAAAACTTCCGGAGTAGAAAAATTTTGCGTGCAAATTGGGAAATATAGGTTAACCTCTTTGCAAGCAGGTTTCAGGGAACCACAAGCGCCAGGTTTCCTGGATGTCATGCTCTCAGCTTGCTCCCTTGCCGTTTTTCAGTGAAGTTGCCCACAGCTAGAGTTAGGGCTCAATGATTATGAACGCACTTCAGCCTCATCGTTATCCATCTCCGAATTCTCAGCCATCGCGTCCTCCTAGAGTTAGGCATCGCGTGCAGCAGCGGCAGAGTTCTCAACAGCCGATCGTCCTGGAAGCAACGGTGAAGCTGACAGTTAACTGCGTACTGGCGCTGACTGCGATTGTCACATTGGTCAAGCTCATTCCCTACAACCAGGCTCAAGTGGCTGATTTGGAACGGCTGGAGGCAGAAGTGCAAGAAGCCTCGACCAAGGTTGCGACTCTGGAAACCGATTTCGATCGTCATTTCGATCCTCAGCAGGCACTGAATGTGATGCAGGAGCAAAATATCCGCTTTAATCCCAAACAGCGCCAGATCGTGTGGTTGCAGCCAGATACCAAGAAAGCAGAACAACCCGGCGCTACGGGGCAACAGCAGGCTAACGCAACAGGAGCCTCACCCGACTGAGCCTGTCGCGTTGAATAAATTCCAAGAGTTCGCAACAAAATCTCAACGTTGCTTGTGATTCGGCAGATAAGATCATAGGGTTTTTATCTAGAACTGTTTGGCGATACAGTAATATCGATCGACTCGACCAGTTCGTCTATCACTGCGTCTGTAACATCAACCTATGACAGCACCGACGATCGAATCAATTCTCCACGAAAACCGTTTATTTCAACCCTCTAGCGAGTTTTCTAATCAAGCTCAGATCAAAAGCTTGCAGGATTATGAACAGCTCTACGAACGCGCCAAAGCGGATCCTGTAGCATTTTGGGCTGAACTCGCTGAGCAAGAGCTGCACTGGTTTCAAAAGTGGGATCAAGTGCTTGACTGGCAGCCTCCCTTTGCAAAATGGTTTGTCAACGGCAAAATCAATATTTCTTATAACTGCCTCGATCGCCATCTCACGACCTGGCGACGCAACAAAGCCGCGCTGATTTGGGAAGGAGAACCGGGCGATTCCAGAACGCTCACCTACGCTCAACTGCACCGAGAAGTCTGCCAGTTTGCCAATGTGCTGAAAGAGCTGGGTATCAAAAAAGGGGATGTGGTGGGCATCTATATGCCAATGATCCCGGAAGCGGCGATCGCCATGTTGGCCTGTGCTCGGATTGGTGCACCCCACACAGTCGTCTTTGGTGGCTTTAGTGCTGAAGCATTGCGCGATCGACTGAATGACGGCAAGGCCAAACTGGTGGTAACTGCGGATGGGGGCTGGCGGAAGGATGCGATCGTGCCGCTGAAAGATCAGGTAGATAAAGCCCTGGACGACAACGCCGCGCCCAGTGTGGAAAATGTTCTGGTAGTGCAGCGTACCCATCAGCGCATCCACATGGAGCCCGGTCGCGATCACTGGTGGCATGATCTGCGTCAGGGTATTTCTTCCGACTGTCCGGCAGAGCCCATGGATAGCGAAGATATGCTGTTCATTCTCTACACCAGCGGCAGCACGGGCAAACCCAAAGGTGTGGTGCATAGCACAGGTGGCTATAACCTCTACACTCATATGACCACCAAGTGGATCTTTGATCTGCGCGATACGGATGTCTATTGGTGTACAGCAGATGTGGGCTGGATCACAGGACATAGCTATATCGTCTATGGCCCCCTTTCCAACGGAGCCACCACGCTGATGTATGAAGGTGCGCCTCGCAACTCGAATCCGGGCTGCTTCTGGGATGTGATCGAAAAATATGGCGTCAATATTTTTTACACCGCTCCTACAGCCATTCGAGCCTTCATCAAAATGGGCGAACACCACCCGAAAGCACGTGATCTCTCGTCACTGCGACTCTTAGGAACAGTGGGTGAACCGATCAACCCAGAAGCCTGGATGTGGTATTACCGCGTGATTGGTGGCGAACGCTGCCCGATCGTCGATACCTGGTGGCAGACCGAAACGGGTGGCATTATGATCACACCGCTGCCTGGAGCCATTCCCACAAAACCTGGTTCAGCGACTCGACCGTTCCCTGGCATCCTGGCTGATGTGGTAGATCTAGACGGCCATCCGGTCAAAGACAACGAAGGTGGCTATCTGGTGGTACGGCATCCCTGGCCCAGCATGATGCGAACTGTGTATGGGGACGACGATCGCTTCCGCCGGACCTACTGGGAACATATCGCCCCGATCGATGGCCAGTACCTCTATTTTGCTGGAGATGGGGCGCGTCGCGACGATGATGGCTATTTCTGGGTAATGGGACGGGTCGATGACGTGATCAGCGTTTCCGGTCACCGGCTCGGCACGATGGAAATTGAGTCGGCGTTGGTTTCCCATGGTGCTGTTGCCGAAGCTGCCGTAGTTGGTAAGCCAGATGAGATCAAAGGGGAAGAAATTGTTGCCTTTGTGACGCTGGAAAGCAACTATAGTCCGAGTGAAGAACTGGAAAAGGAACTGAAGAAGCATGTTGTCCAGGAAATTGGCGCACTGGCTCGTCCGGGTCAAATTCGCTTCAGCGATGCTTTGCCCAAAACCCGATCGGGCAAAATTATGCGGCGATTACTGCGATCTCTGGCAGCAGGACAAGAGATCGCAGGCGACACTTCTACGCTAGAAGATCGATCGGTCCTGGATAAGCTGCGGGAAGATTCCTAGCGGCTGGGTCGATTCGGCTAGGTCGTATTCGATCGATCGCCTTGATTTAAACCCATGAGGCACCAGAGAGGGGGCAAAGATCGTCCCCTCTTCTCGTGTATTGGATCCATTGAACGTTAATAGACGGCTTCAGAGCTTTGTGCCTGTTCTGGTTCTGCACCGACTTCGATCGAGGAAGGCTGATTTGCCTGTTCCAGCTTTGAAGGGGGCGTCGCAGGCTGATCGTCTGAGTCAGGTTGGGGGGGTGGCACTTCCGAAGTAGGAGGTTGCTCTACCGGGGGTTGGTCTGGTTGGTCTGGCAAATCCGGGGTGGGTCGATGCGGCGGCTCAGAGTCATGCGGTTCAGGCTCAGGGGAGGGGTGTGGATATGGCCAAGGTCGGGGCTCTGGATGGTGGTGCGGCGGATAGACAGGCACCGGATAAGGTTTAGGTACTGTGACGACGGTTTCGATGACTTCTGGTTTACTAGGCACCGTCACATACTCAGTTGGACCCGGGACTTCCACATACTCTGTTTGGGTAATCACTTGAGGTGGTGGTGTAATGGTGGCCACAAAAGCAGGTGCAAAACGCTCGGTGGCAAACTTGATGTAGACATCCCGGTTTTGGGCATAGTTACCCGCAATGGAAGACCCGTAAGCTTCATCAAACTGGGCACGCACTCCCCAATAGTCAGCACCAGCCTGCAACCACCCGGCAATTTGCCGTCCGATCGCCAATTTTTCCGAGTCTCTGATGCGCCGTTGCTCCACCGACTGTAACGACTGTGATAGATCGTAAAGATAATCATTCTCAGCCTGACTCATCATAATCACCGTGGTCGCAGGCTGATTGGCTGTTGAAGTTGGAACCGGATTCGGTGCTGAATTCGAGACGGAATCAGAAATAAGCACGGCTGCTGAAGTTGCTGAATCAGCAGCATTCGGCGACACTGCGACGGCCTGACGCTGCTGCATCATTTTCCAACCGCCGATTGAACCTGCCGTTAATCCAATTCCGATTCCAACTCCTGCCAGTAATTGCCCGACACGCATGGCTTTCATTCCTTATCGCGCTGTACTGGATCCATACAGGCTCAGACTCGCATTTTCGGGATAGTCTAAGCGCGTTTCTCCCGTTTCACCCGCAATTCAACCCGATCGGGTGAGCCAATCTCATCCGCAAATATTTCTGTCGAATGCAAAAACAGGGGTAATATTTTCGATCGACCTTTCCGAAATTCCCGATCTTTATGGTGTAGAGATCTCTGACGTCGATCGGCCATTTCCGATCCGTCTGCCTGTTCAAGATCGATCGGCAGCACACAAGTCTCTGAAACTCAACAGCAGGCTAATTTTCTCTAGTATGGTGCATTCTGAAGTGGCATTTGCCCTTCTCACCTCAGTCATTTGCAGCCTCATCAGCGGGAATCTTAAATCTATCCTTCTGTGGGCTAAATCGATGGCTAGAACCGCTGCAGGACTGAAACTCTGTGTTAAAAACCGCACTCCGCACGGCTGCTAACGCAGAATTGACCTCATCCATGTAATGACTCTTAGAGACTAAGGAAATCAAAATGCGGCATTTTGCAACTCTGATCTCGCTGTTACGCGATCGCAAGCAATTTTTTGATGAAATTCGTCGAGATTACAAAACTGAAAAGAAAATTGGTTCTTTGCTGATTGCAAGTTCCGTTTTTTTAGCCAGCTATGGGGCCATTATTGGAGCTTCGAGTGGCTGGTTGCAAATGATTTCATCAGCAATTAAGCTGCCAGCCCTGTATCTGATTACCTTAACCATTTGTCTGCCGACCCTTTATTTCTTCGACATTTTGTTTGGCTCAGCCCTCAGTTTCGGCCAATATGCTTTATTGGTATTGATCAGCGTTTCAGTCATCAGCGTGCTGTTGTTCAGCTTTGCGCCGATCACCCTCTTTTTCTTGATTTCAGTGCATGACTACAACTTTTTTCTGCTGCTCAATGTCGCCATTTTTGCCTTCACGGGGCTGATGGGCATCAAGTTCCTTTATCAAGCGATGCAAACGATCGATCGAATTGAACCTGCTGAGGCTCAGCCTGCCGTTCTCGAACCTGCAGAAATCGATACAGCAAATGACTTTCTACCAGTAGATGCCCTGGCAAATCGTGAGAAGACACTGACCAGTTCATCGAATAATCAACAAACGCGCAAACGGCTATTGCAATTCTGGTTGGTTTTGTATGGATTAGTGGGTAGTCAGTTGGGTTGGACGTTACGTCCATTCTTTGGTGCTCCTGGTGAACCTTTCCAGTTATTCCGTAACATTGAAGGCAACTTCTATTCCCAGGTGTTTAGAACTTTGTTTACATTGTTAGGGTGGAATTAATTTGAAAATAAACCCTGGATTTATCAGTTTGGCCCAGTATCGCAAAAGATTCAGATATGCAAACTGACCTGAACGAGCTGAGAATTACCCCCAGTCAGTTAGAGAAAGTAACCGGCTTGGAAGTCACAGACATCCTGATGGGCAAAGTTTATCGACCCACGGTGTTTCGATCGACCAAACGGTTTCTTTCTTTTCTGTTGACTGAAACCCTAACGCTGGGCCTAATTTTAATCTTCTGTCTGCCGCTCAGTTTGGTGATCGGACGTGGTTTGGGAATTTTGACAACGAGCAATACGGTGCCGTTTTTGCTGACGGCTCTGGGAATTGCGATCGCCCTATTTGCCATCTGGAACGGTTGGACCTGGCAAAAGGGCAAAGGCTTGAAAACATTGGCGCATTTGTTGGATGAAGTCGATAAGCACAATGAAATTATCGATGCTGTTCATATCATTGATGAATTGGGAGCAATACAGAATTCAACGATTCAAGTCATCGATCGTGAAGAAATCTTAAAAGCATTATCTGCCACCCGAGAGAGCTTACTCAATGCCTTGATGACTGAAAAAGTGTTGCGGAAACACCAGCAGTTTATGGCCCGACGCCAGGAATTGTTCGCCAACATCGAGACAAATTTAGCCACCCTGCAAACGTTGCAAGCCAATCAACAAGCCAACGAATATGGACAATTGCTTAATGAGGCATTGCAGATTGGCATGAGTCTTCGCCAAGAGCTGGAAAAACTCGATCGGCAGTAATGATCCAACAATCGACAGGCTGATTTTAGGAGCAGCATCAATTCGCGGCCCAGAAGGGTTCCCGCTGCATCAGCACTTCGACCTCTTCTCGATCTAAAGGTTTGGCGAAGAAAAAGCCCTGTCCATATTCAGCGCCAAGGGCACGCAGCTGATGAATCTGTTCGATTTGCTCAACCCCTTCCGCCACGACATTCATACCTAAATTATGAGCCAGCGATACGATCGCCCGGACAATTTCGGCACTTTCGCTATCGGTGCTCATATGGCTAATAAAAGATTGGTCGATTTTAACGGTATCGATTGGGAAGCGATGTAAATAACTCAGCGAAGAATAGCCTGTGCCAAAATCGTCGATTAGAAGTTGAACACCCAACGACTTCAACTGCTCCAGCATGGTTTTAGCAACCTCAGGATTTTCCATGATCGCACTTTCCGTAATTTCTAGCTTGAGGTTGAGGTTAAAGTCGTTACTTTGCAAGTCTGGATGAGACAGCAACTCCTGAATTTGCTCGATCAAACTAGACTGGGCGAATTGCTTAGTTGATAAATTCACGCTGACTGACAACGGTAAACTGGGCGAAAACTGCTGCTGCCACTTGCGCAATTGCTGACAGGCTTCCGTCAGAATCCATTGGCCCAACGGCACAATTAACCCCGTATCTTCAGCTAACGGAATAAATTCGGTGGGGGAAATCAAGCCTCGCTCTGGATGATGCCACCGCACTAAAGCTTCAAACCCACTAATTTGTCCCGTTTCGAGAACGACGATCGGTTGATATTGAATCCGGAATTCTTGGTTCTGTAATGCTGTGCTGCTGATGGCAACGGCACGCCGTAAATCTGTTTCGAGTTGCAGCAAGGCCACCGCTCGCTTATGCATGGCCGTATCAAACAGGGCATGGCGCGATCGTCCTAATGTTTTGGCCCGATACATGGCCGTATCAGCGTTCCGCAGCAAATCCTCAGGCCGATCGTCTTCAGAGTTCATGGCAATGCCGATGCTGACTGAGGTAAATACCTCCTGGCCGTTCAGGTTAAACGGAGCCTGCAACGCTTGATGAATCCGTTCTGCTAAATGACAGGCAGCTTCGGCTTCATTAATTCCCTCCAACAGAACTGTAAATTCATCCCCGCCCAGGCGAGCGATCGTGTCTACAGACCGCAGGCAAGCTTCCAACCGACGGGCAATTGACACCAGGAGCTGGTCACCTACAATATGACCCAAGCTATCATTCAGCACCTTAAACCGATCGAGATCCATGAACAAAACAGCAAATTGGTATCCGTCAATCCGTTTGCTGCGTTCGATCGCCTGCTGCAACCGATCCATGAATAAAGCTCGATTGGCCAACCCGGTCAGACTGTCATGCAGTGCATGATGCACTAACTGATGTTCGGCCTGTTTGCGTTCGGTAATATCTGTTTGGGAGCCAGCCATGCGGTATGCCTTGCCCACCCCATCCCGGACCGCAAAGCCGCGACTCAACATCCACCGGTAAGAGCCGTCCCGATGTCGCATGCGATGTTCGATTTCAAGATGCTGGGTTTGGCCTTCAAGATGGGCCATGATTTGGGCTTCCAACCATTTGATTTCATGAGGATGCACGCGACTGAACCATTCCTCAGGACTATTGCTCAGTTCAGGTTCTTCATAGCCCAACATCGCTTTCCAGCGGGGCGAGAAATAGATTTGCTCAGTGCGTAGATCCCAATCCCATAAACCGTCGTTGGCTCCATGAACTGCTAATGCATAGCGTTCCTGACTTTCCCGCAGGGCCTCTTCAAATTGTTTGCGATCGGTAATATCCAGACCTACAAACACAGCCGCCTGATTCTGAGAATACTTCTGGGCCGCCAGCAGATAACTCCGCATCTCGCCTTCAACCTGGGCCGCCACCTCAACCGTGCTGGATGCTAATGAGCTGGCCAGAAACTGCCGCACAAAAGCCGCAAAGCCGGGACTGGATTCCATAAAGCCCAATTCTTTGCCGATGAAATCTTCAGCCTGCAGCTTAAAGGTTTCAGCCAGGTAGCGGTTAATGCCGAGATATTTATAGTCGGAAGTAAACCAGGAAACGCAGCCAGGAACAGCATCCAATACGGCCTGTAACTGATCTTTCGCGGCTTGCAGCTCCAGGCGAGCCCGTTTGCGATCGCTAATATCACGTCCAGACACCGCAACGCCCGTAATTTCACCCTCGGTGCGAATGGGATTAAACAGCACCTCAATATCCGCAGGTAAACCGGGCACATCAAAATGGAGTTCGATCGCAAATTGCTGACCTGCCAGAGCCTGATCATAGCAGTCCTTCCAGAGCGTCTGTTGAGCAACGGGGATGGCAGCAACCAGATCTAAACCAGTTCGCAACTGCACTCCATAGGCTTTCATGAATTGCTGTTGACAGGCCGTATTACAAACAATCAGCCGGTAGCGACGATCGACTGACCAGACCGCATCCAGAGTGTGCTCAATCAGAGCTGTTAAATTGGCAGCTTGGAGATGAATGAATTGGGTCACGTTCAGCGTCGATTGAATGAAGGTAATCAACTCTGGAGTAGAAAGCTGACGGTGCGGCAAAACCAAAACAGGTAAGTCTGCTGCATATTTAGCCAACAAATTCTTCAAAGCGGTGGATTGCTCTTGGGGGAGAGAATCTAAGGTAATGACCAAATCCCAGAACTGATCCGCTAAGGCTAAGATCAGGGACTCGAGTGAATCTACCCATTGCCAACCGAAAGGACAACCACTTGCGCTTAAGGTATTGCTAATGCTAGCAGCTTCCTCTACAGATTGTACAAAGACAAGCCCCTGACGCAGTGATGGCTTGACCACCTTTCTCTCTTGCATCCTGGTAGCAACCATAAATAGAACCCTGGATTGTAATGTAGATGACCTGATGACGGTTGCATTTCCCTTGTGGTTAGGTTAAGAACCGCTAACAAATGTTCACTAAATGTTCCGACAATACCTGGGGCTAAACAAAAGCGAAAAAATACGGAGACATTCAGTATTCCTACAGAGAAGCTATTCATTTTTGCCGTAATTTCACGGATAGCAGGACTAAAAACTTATGAATTAGCACTGAAACATTTTCTTGCTGCCCTCAGAAGATTCTTGCTGCCCGAAGAAAATGAAGTTAACTATCCACCACAAGATTACAGTGACGCCAGGAAACAAAGCTCTGGTACTGCACCTTCACTTCAGCAAAAGCATCAGCTTGAACAGATTATACGCAGCCCGATCGTTCAATCCGGAAAGATTCTCATCTGATTCATGCCGTTGATACCAATGAAGCTGCATTCCATTCCATTGCACACTATTCACCCCGGTCATTGCGAACAGGGCTGAACCCCCTGGTACTCCTACAGCCGTTCAGCAAAGCAGAAAAATGAGAGCGAAGCTCAATATTTCTTTACAAGATAAGGCCAGCGGTTTGTTTCAGAAGATGATTAAATTTTTGTTACAGTCGAGACAGTTATTGATTCTGTCCTTCTCTGCTGGATTTCATGCTGCGTCTGGAACATATTAGTAAAATTTATCCAACGGGCGAAGTGCTCAAGGATGTGAACTGGGAAGTTAAACCTGGCGATCGGATTGGGCTGGTTGGTGTCAATGGGGCCGGAAAATCGACGCAGCTCAAGATCATTGCAGGCGAAGTTGAACCGACTGGAGGGGAAATCATTCGTCCGGCCAGTCTCCACATTGCCTATTTGTCACAAGAATTTGACGTTGATCCACAGCGAACTGTCCGAGACGAGTTCTGGCGCGCCTTTGGGGAGGCAAATCGAGTCCATGAAGCCCTGGCTGAAGTGCAACATGAGATGCAGACTGCTAGCCCAGAGGAACTCGACGAACTCATTCACAAACTCGATCGCCTACAGCGGCAATTTGAAGCGTTAGATGGCTATGGCCTAGAAGCCCGCATTGAAAAAATCATGCCGGACCTGGGATTTGGCCAGGGAGATGGGGATCGGTTAGTGGAGTCCTTTAGCGGCGGCTGGCAAATGCGGATGGGGCTTGGCAAGATTCTGCTGCAATCGCCGGATTTACTGCTGCTAGACGAACCGACCAACCACCTGGATTTAGCGACGATCGAATGGTTGGAAACCTATCTGAAAGGCCTGACAACGCCAATGGTGATTGTTTCCCATGACCGGGAATTTCTCGATCGCCTCTGCACGCAAATTGTGGAAACTGAGCGAGGCGTTTCAACCACCTATCTCGGCAACTACAGCGCCTATCTGCAACAAAAGGCGGAAAATCAGGCGGCTCAANCTCAGCACTTACGAGCGCCAACAAAAAGAATTAGAGAAACAGCAGGCGTTTGTCGATCGATTTCGGGCTAGCGCGACCCGCAGCACCCAGGCCAAGAGCCGCGAAAAACAGTTGGAAAAAATCGAATTGGTAGAAGCCCCAACTGCCGGTTTGAAAACCCTGCGATTTCACTTTCCTCCGGCTCCCCGCAGTGGCCGCGAAGTGGTTTCGATCGAAGACATCACCCATGTCTATGAAGACAACATTCTGTTCTTGGGCGCAAATTTATTGATAGAACGGGGTGATCGAATCGCCATCTTGGGTCCCAACGGGGCGGGCAAGTCTACCTTACTGAGATTGATGACGGGCCTCGAAGCCCCTACTGAAGGGCAAGTAAAGTTGGGGGATCATAACGTGCTGCCTAGTTATTTTGAGCAAAACCAGGCAGAAGCGCTCGACTTGAACAAGACCGTTATGGCCACCATTCATGACGAAGTGCCCAACTGGAAAAATGAAGAGGTGCGAACATTACTGGGCCGCTTTTTGTTCAGCGAAGATACCGTCTTTAAAGCAGTTGCGACATTAAGTGGGGGCGAAAAAGCTCGACTTGCGCTGGCAAAAATGTTGTTGCAGCCCGCTAACTTTCTGATCCTGGATGAGCCGACCAATCATTTGGATATTCCAGCTAAGGAAATGTTAGAAGAAGCTTTACAAAACTACGACGGTACGGTCATTGTTGTTTCTCATGATCGCTACTTTATTTCACAAGTCGCAAACAAAATTGTTGAAATTCGAGAAGGTGAATTGCGGCTCTATCGGGGAAACTACCATTACTATCTTGAAAAAGTTGAAGAAGAGAAGGAACGGGCCCGACTAGAGGCAATTGAGGCTGAGAAGGCTGCAAAAGCGGCTGAGAAACGAGCGAAACAGCGAGAAAAGCAAAAGCAAAAACAGGAAGCTAAAAAAGCGAAAGTTTAAACTTACTAAAGCAATTCAAGAAATTGGTCATTTATGTCTTAAATCCTTCCGGTTTTAGGTCACGCAAATTGAAAGTTTGAATGATATTATTGCTGAGAAATTGCTGATTTGAAGGGCTACTCAAATATGGCGCAAGTGCCAGTGTCTCCGGTCGTGCTAATCATCTTGGATGGATGGGGTTATCGAGAGGAAACCGACGGTAATGCCATTGCCGTTGCCAACACGCCTGTCATGGATAGCCTCTGGGAGGTTTATCCCAAGACCTTGATTCGGGCTTCAGCGAAAAGTGTTGGTTTGCCTGACGGACAGATGGGCAACTCGGAAGTGGGACACCTGAATTTAGGGGCCGGTCGAGTTGTTCCTCAAGAATTGGTGCGAATCAGCGATGCGGTTGAAGATGGGACTCTGTTGAGCAATTCGGCCTTGCTGCGAGTTTGTGAAGATGTGCGGCAGCGCAACAGCAAATTACACCTGATTGGCCTTTGTTCAGAAGGAGGAGTGCATTCCCATCTGAATCATCTGGCGGGTTTGCTGGAGCTGGCCAAAGAACAAGGATTAACTCAGGTTTGCATTCATGCCATTACTGATGGTCGCGATACAAAACCTACCGATGGTTTAGCCGCACTGCAGAAAATTCAGGCTGACATCGAACAGTTTGGTGTGGGGCAAATTGTCACGCTGAGTGGCCGCTACTATGCGATGGATCGGGATCGTCGCTGGGATCGGGTGCAAAAAGCCTATGATGTCATGACGCAAAATGGCGAAGGGGATGGTCGATCGGCCATTGAAGTACTGAAGGACTCCTATGCTGTTGATATCACCGATGAATTTGTCCTGCCAACTCGGATTGCCCCTGGTGCGATCGCTGAGGGAGATGGCATTATTTTCTTCAACTTCCGGCCCGATCGAGCCCGACAGCTCACGCAAGCCCTGATTGATCCAGACTTTAATGGGTTTGAGCGCAAGCTGATTACGCCGCTCACCTTTGTCACCTTCACCCAATATGATCCCAGTTTTCCGGTTCTGGTGGCATTTGAGCCGCAAAACCTGAACAACATTCTGGGACAGGTGATCGCTCAGCACGGGCTGCGCCAGTTCCGCACGGCTGAAACCGAGAAATATGCTCATGTCACTTATTTCTTTAATGGCGGCATTGAAGATCCGCTAGAAGGAGAAGATCGACAATTGGTGCCCAGTCCCATGGTCGCAACCTACGATCGAGCTCCGGCCATGTCTGCCGCCCAGGTAACAGAAGGCGCGATCGCAGGTGTTGAAAAAGGCGTGTACTCGCTGATCGTGATCAATTACGCTAATCCAGACATGGTGGGCCATACGGGCAATATGGAAGCGACAATTCAGGCAGTCGAAACCGTGGACAGCTGCCTGGGTCGGTTGCTGGAAAGCATTGGTAAAGCGGGTGGCACGGCGATTATCATTGCGGATCACGGCAATGCCGAGATGATGTGGGATGAGCACGGCAATCCCTGGACTGCCCATACGACGAATCCAGTCCCCTTTATCTTGATCGAGGGCGAAAAGCGCAAACTGCCGGGGTATGGCACGGATGTGACGCTGCGCTCGGATGGCTGTTTAGCCGATGTGGCCCCTACCATTCTGCAAATTCTCAACTTGCCGCAGCCGCCTGAAATGACGGGCCGATCGATGATTCAACCCAGCGAATATGAGGTGCGAGCCAATCGAACCCCGGTTAGAGTTTCCTTATAAAAAGCGGGGAATTTTGGCAGTCCGGCTGAAAATCCATGGAGCCAAAATCCTAAGGGGCCGGATCCTAAGGTATAAAAGAGATGGGAACGCATGGGCCTGGTTTTGGGATCCATCCTGAACCGAACGAGCCTCTGCAAAATCATGTGGAATGGATTTGCTGATATGACGCTGACTGGCATTGTAACGATTCTATGGGCGATCTCAGCAGTAGGACTGATTGTTTTAGTGTTGCTGCATAGCCCCAAAGGCGATGGTTTAGGGGGTTTGGGAGGACAAGCCCAGCTTTTTACGAGCACCAAAAGTGCCGAAACCACGCTCAATCGAGTCACCTGGACCTTAACCGCTCTGTTTATGGGATTGACGATCGTCCTGAGTGCTGGTTGGCTCAATGCGCCCCCTCCTCCTCCGGCCTAGATGCTTGCCTCACTTCAATGAATAGATGGTTTTGTCAGTTTAGGTTGCTATATCGGCAGCCTATTTTGTTTTTGTCCAGATTTTTAGTTGGATGGGTTGGTTTATTGACGATCGCCCTGGTAATCGGATTGGTCGCTTCTCCTACTCTGGGGCAAGACTCTAAGCCGTCCATGCTGCAATTGCCGCCGTCCCAAATTCATCCACTGCCTGAAAGCCTGGAAAAGTGGCAAGATTCTGCCCAGCAGGGAGACTATTTCGATGCAGTTGAGTCTACGCCAGTTGGTTATCTGATCTGGTCACAATTCCCGGTCCAGGTCTACATCCAGTTGTCGGATGAGACTGATTTGACTGGCCGATCGCAAGCCTGGTATGCCGCAGTGCAGCAGGCCGTTCAGGAATGGAGTGTCTATTTACCATTAGTTGAAGTTGATACTGAAGAAAATGCAGATATTCGAATTCTGCGATCGGCTCCTGCACTTCAAGCTCTGCCTCAACCTTCTGAAAGAAACGCTGCCAGCGACCAACCCCAGGCTCTTGTCGATCGATTTCCACGAGTGCGATCGGCAGAAACCCACTATGAAATCTTGGTTCGTCAAGCAGCTAGTCCTCAGGCACCCAGTTCTGAGGTAACCCATCAGGCAGCCACCCTCATCCACCGCTTCACGATTCAACTGACGCCTAATCAAACTGAGCGCTATACCCTGGCAACGGCTCGCCATGAGTTGGGGCATGCTCTCGGCATTTGGGGTCATAGCCCTTTAGCAACCGATGCCCTTTACTTTTCTCAGGTGCGCCAATCGGCAACAATCTCTGTGAGAGATGTAAATACTCTCAAAAGGATTTACCAGCAGCCGACTCGGCTAGGCTGGCCGTTGCCGGAATAGCAAGTCTCCTCAACTAGGTACGAATCCACTGCAAATCGCGACCTCATCCTCGGTAGGATAAAAAAGAACTTTCACTTCAAAGTGCTATGACTTCTCCTCAGCTGCGGTTGAATTTGGCAGATGGGTCTGTCTCGTTTAGTTTTAGTCCAGATGCGGCTCGTGAACTGAAAGGAGCGATCGGTCAGTTGATGGATCATCTCAAAGCTGCTGCCGCGCAAAGCAGCAGTAGTGGCACTAAACCCACGCCCCAGCAGCCCATGGAGTATTACTACACTGGAGAAGTCTTCCTGGAAGTCTTCTGTAACCCGAATATTTGGGCGACCCCATTTGCTGCAAAAGTGTTAATTACACTGAGGGACGATCGGATTCGGCTAAACACAGAAGCAGAGCTGACCAGATTAGTCGAAGATTTGCAAGAATTTTTAGACCAACATGGCTAATTCGCTGCATCTTAGTGATGCCCCGAACGATGCATCGATAGCGCTTGAGCTAATCTAGTGAAATAGGTGCTGAGAAATCTCGCTCCTTGATACCGATCTTATTTTGAGTGATTGCTATGAATTCCGATACTCTGGCCCAGCTACTGCAAAAAGGATTTCATGTCACGTTGGGAGCAACTGCCACTTTAGTTGAAGCCCTGCAAGATCCGCAGCGCCGTGAAGCCAACGTCTCAAAGCTTTCTAACGAACTTAGCCAGCTCGCAGAGGAATGGGAAGCCAAAGGAGCGACAACGGAGGTGGAAGCCCGTAATTTCGTGAGTAATTTATGGCAGCAAAGCCCAGTCACCCCTCCTGCACCCCCAACACCTTCATCCTCTGCTCCCGTCACTACACCAATGGATGACGTGCAACAGGATTTACAGGACTTGACGGCACAAATTTCGGCAATTCGGGCAGAAATTGAGCGTCTACGGTCGGAAGATAACACTTAGTTGAATGTTTTCAGGTCTTCGTTAAGGCAAATTGGCAGAAAGGGAAGGATGGCTGAGCTACCCTTCCCTTCAACTTTTTAAGCTGATTTAATGGTTCATTCGAGGGTTGATATATAGGGTTGTCTTTTGAGCTGTAAGTTACTTCAAAAGAGCTAGGCAGAACAGCCAGGGCAGATCGACCGGGTGCAACCCATCAAGTTCAAACCCTATTTTGTTAAATTGTCCTAGGTCTTTCTCAATCATTTCAATAGAAATAGAATTCAGCACTGTGTTTTAGGACAACGAGTTCTCACTCAAGGCAATCAGCTTTGCTCGTTGAACTGTACCCATCCGAATTAACGCAAAAGCATTAGCGCAAAAACTGATCTCTATTGGGTTAGTCGTTTTCCCATTCCTCTCGGCCTAGTAGGTCGCCGATGCGATCGCGCAATAGAAAGTCATTGTCTTCTAAAACATGCTCTACACCGGCCCATTCCCGCGCAGGAATATATTGGCAGAGCACATAAATTGGCTGATGACGGCTGACTACCCCTTTTTGCACAAGTTGAGTCGCTTCGTCTTTGAGCAGATCCATAGAACATTGAACAGACTGAATCATGATTCACCCTCTGCTATTGAATTCACAGTTGATTTGGTCGTTGACGAAATGTGGCGAGAAGAAAAGCTGTGAAAGAGAAAAGTGATTGTAAAAGTGGACCTAAAGTAGTTCAAAGCAAATCTCTTGTAGTCCGGTATACTGAATGATTTCTATTTTCACGCTAGTGCCACATTGATTATATTAATAAAGATTACGGAAGTCAGCAAACTCTGACAGTTCACCCATCGAACGCCTAGATCCTGAAAAAGTCACTCTTACGGTTGATGTAAACGAAACCCAATCGCTACTTACACAGAGATGCAAGTAGGCTGAAGGAGGGACTGATAGAAAAATGAAGTGAACGGCAGGGAACGTCAAAAAAGGCTAGATCCATTCCAGGATGCCCATTTCTGCTTGATTTGACTTAACCTCTTTCAAGCATCAGCAAATATTACCTCCTCCTTAGCCTAGAACGATGAGTAGGCCGAAAGGAAGACTTAGCATTATTCTTTAGAGTTTCGTAAACTTCTTAGATGTTTCTTAGCGTTCCGTTAATACTGGTGGCGATTTCTGCGCTTATGAAGCCACTGAATTAGCCTGAAAGCGTTGCTGCACAAGCTCTACAGCGATTGCGATCGCCGCCTTAAAGCTTGCTGCCTCTGCAAGTCCTTTACCAGCAATATCAAACGCCGTGCCATGGTCGGGAGAAGTCCGGACAAAAGGTAATCCGATCGTCGTGTTGACAGCTCGATCAAAGGCCATCAGCTTCACCGGAATTAACCCCTGATCGTGATAGAGCGCTAAATAGGCATCATGGCTCTGACCTGTATGATTGATCCGATCAGTCTGACTAGTCTGACCAACCTGACTATTCCTGCCATACCAGGCTTGACCCGGACGGACCCATAGCGTATCGGGTGGGATCGGACCCTCTAACTTTACGGCGGGAAACCGATCGGCCATTGCTTCTAGCCAGGGAATCAGCCACTTCTGCTCCTCTTGTCCCAATTGACCTTGTTCGCCGCTGTGGGGATTTAAACCAGCCACCGCAATGCGAGGGTGGGTAATGCCAAAATCTCGCTGTAAACAGTCAATTAGCAAATCCAGCTTGCGGGTCATCAAATCAGGAGTGAGGGCATCAGGCACCTGGCGCAGCGGAATGTGAGTGGTGGCTAAGAGGGTGCGTAAGGTCCAGCTCGTGTGGGGCGATCGGGCCACAAACAGCATGCCAAAGCGATCGGTAGCCGCCCGTTGCGCTAGTAATTCGGTTTGACCGGGGTAATCATGGCCCGCAGCTTTCCAGGCCGATTTAGCGATTGGGGCCGTCACAATGCCTTGAAATTCACCTGCAAGCGTTTTCGAAATGGCAGTATCCAGACATTGAAAACTGGCTGCACCACTGGCTGCATTGCCGACACCCATTTGCATCTGATCGACCAAGGAAGTCGAGAGGGGTACCTCTAAAATTGAAAGGCTATCTGGATCGGCCAATTGAGCCGTTGCTGCTGCGCAAAGTTGCTGATAGGTTTGCTGCAACAACGATCGGTTACCTACGATCGTCAAATCACAAACTTCGGTCAAATGGCGATCGGCCAAAGCTTTCAAAATGACTTCTGGCCCAATTCCTGCCGGATCTCCCATGGCAATGGCAAGGCGAGGGCGAAATGGGTGGCCGGACGACCCAGCAGACGCAAAAATCACCATAAATCCAGAACTCCACTGTGGCAATTCATTTCAGATTGACTACCAAACTGCTTTAAGATCTTCTAAGGGTTGTGAACTTTCTCACAAAGCTTCCACAACACGATCATTTTTATTTATTGAGGAGAACAAAATCGCATGGGGAGCGAGTTTTATAATGCAATCTTCTTATCCTCCAGCCTGATCCTGGTTGGGCTGGCACTAGGATTTTTGATGCTGAAATTGCAGGGCGGTGAAGAATAGTTTGACTCAATCCTCAGTCTAGTGCGTCTGATTGGTTGACCGTCTTCCCGTTTGACAGCTTTGCTGTAGCGATCGGTAGCAGGACTATCCTTCAGGTAATAAAACATATTTCGCCCCTACATGGGGTATTAGATATCGTAGACTCGCAGAGTTTGGAGTTGTTGGACACCGTTAGCTCAGCCATTTTCACGTTTGGCTCGGAGGTTCCTAGATACAACTCCTGCTCTGCGGTTGGCCTTATCTGGTCTATGAACGATCGACCCTTTTTAACTATTGCTTTGTAATTACTCTGGGCGTAAGGATCTATCTGCAAACAAGTTAAATCTTGATCAAAAAGCTGGATAACCGTACCAGTTAGAGCCTGAAAGCTTGGTGTGATTCAAGATTTGTCATGTTAGGCATACGTTGACATTGCACGATTTATTTTCTGTTTCAAGAGTTTTTGTTCTCTCTAACAAGATCTGGAGAAAGGATTCAGTTTAGGCTATCTTAAACTAAGAAAGTTAATAAATTGTTACGGAATCCCTCATGAATTTACTGATTGTTGGTGCCACTGGGACCTTAGGTAGACAAATTACCCGCCGCGCCCTAGATGAGGGATATAAGGTGCGTTGCTTGGTGCGCAGCCTGCGTAAAGCGTCTTTTTTGAAGGAATGGGGTGCTGAGCTGATCCAGGGTGATCTTTGTGAACCAGACACCTTACCATCCGCGCTGGATGGGATGACAGTTGTGATTGATGCCGCCACAACCCGGCCTACAGATTCCCTGAGCATCCGACAGGTGGATTGGGACGGTAAATTGGCACTGATTCAGGCCGCTAAGGCAGCAGGAATAGAGCGCTTCATCTTTGTTTCGATCCTCGATGCCGAGCAATATCCTGATGTGCCCCTGATGGATATCAAAAATTGCACTGAAAAATTCCTGGCAGAATCTGGCTTAAACTACACTATCCTGCGGACCTGTGGGTTTATGCAGGGCCTGATCGGCCAATATGCAATTCCGATTCTTGAGAAGCAAGCAGTTTGGGTCATGGGTGACAGTTCGCCGATCGCCTATATGGACACCCAAGATATTGCTCGCTTTGTGATTACCGCGCTTCAGAAACCAGAAACAGTTAACCGCAGCTTCCCGGTGGTGGGGCCAAAAGCCTGGGGAGGTTATGAAATCATCCGGCTTTGCGAGCGGCTTTCCGGCAGAGAAGCAAAAATTTCCCGCATGCCGATCGGTCTCCTGCGGGCAGTCCAAAAAACGGCTCGGTTCTTCCAGTGGGGCTGGAATTTGGCCGATCGACTTGCCTTTACCGAAGTCGTAGCTTCTGGAAAACCGCTCACCGCTGATATGAGTGAAACCTATCAGGTGTTTGGCATCGAGCCAAAAGAGATCACCACGCTCGAAGACTATATGCAGGAGTACTTCAGTCGCATTATGAAGAAGCTGAAGGAACTGGAATATGAGCGCGAAAAAGCTAAAGAAAAAGCTCGTAAAAAGCGCAGTCCCTTTAAGTCTGCTCAAACTTCTGCAGTGACGAAAAAGCCAGAGTAGCAACAAATCTTTGGGAAAAGTGCTGAAAAAGAAAAGTTGAAGGCGGTTAAACCTTCAACCTCTAGTTGCGCAAAGTCTATGCAGAGTTTGTGCAATTTTGTGCAGAATCTGTGCAATTAACGCTCGGGTTAGCCAGCTTGCTGCATTTCACGCTCTAATAAAAGCAGAAGCCTTTGATCGCCTCTAGCTTTCGCTGCTTCAATGCGTTGTTGCAAACGGCGTTGAATGTTCAATTTATGAACGCTATCATAGGATCCTTTCTGCAAAGAATGGGGAATCCGGATGGTTGAGGTTGGGATGGATTTCACCGCAGGCTTAGGAGCAACCGCAGGTTCAGCTCCACTCATTGCGTTTGTCTGATAGGCCACGCCTCGATAAACAAGGTTATGGGCTGGTTGTGCAACCGGAATATGGCGCGGATAGGTCAAAGAATAAGTGCGTCCTCGGTAAGAGGCTGTCATGCCACTGTCAACCATGTCTACAGGTGTGACATTCTGGTTGTAGGAAGTACCGCGATAAGAAAGCTGCATAATTTGTGAACTCCTGAAATGCGTCGTTATGGAGGGTGGAGAATTAAGCGCGTTCCTTCAGGAATTTTTCCTTACTTCCGTCTCGCCTCGTCTTTCGTTAGCCAGATTCAGTGTCTGGAGCAAATAGTGCCTAAAGCAAATTCGGTCTAGAAACCACCGGCTGAATCGAGTAGAGATGAACGAAATCAAGTTTATTTCTGTATCTTATTTTACCAATTGCCAATTGAAAAGGCAAATTTATCAAATGTAACTCTAGAGAGATCTCTGACTTTTTCGGACAAACTCAGTCTTTAGCTGTATTTCTGAAGTCACATGATTCCCTGAGTCTGATTTCCCTGCAATAGTTAGAAACATCGATAAAACTAAAGATTCCTAAAAAAAACTCTTAGACCAGCCGTTTTCACTAGAAGATAGACGGCAGCTTATTGACACCTAAATTTGAATCAGCTGTATGGAACGTCGCAAAATATTAACGGCTTTAGCCCAGGGCGGCATCGCTGCTACAACGATCGGAATTGTTGGCGGTTGCAACAAAACTACTTCCACGGCTTCTAGTGGTACGGCTTCTAATGGCACGGCTGGCACCAATGCTGCTTTACCCAATCTCGAATGGCAAATGGCGACTAGCTGGCCGACCTCACTCGATACCTTATTTGGGGGGGCAAAACTATTTGCCGATCGCGTTTCTGAGATGACTAACGGCAAGTTTAAGATCACAGCCCGCGCTGCCGGTGAGCTGGCTCCTGGGTTGGAAGTGCTGAATGTCGTTTCTCAGGGGGCGGTTCCCTGCGGGCACACGGCTTCCTATTACTATGTGGGGAAAAGCCCAGTGATGGGATTCGGATCCAGCTTGCCCTTCGGCTTCACGGCTCAGCAGCAAAACGCTTGGCTGTATGAAGGGGGCGGATTGAAACGGCTCCAGGAATTCTATGCCGGAAAGTTCAATGTGATTCAGTTCCCCGCAGGCAACACTGGCGCTCAGATGGGCGGCTGGTTCCGCAAAGAAATTGCCAGTTTGAACGATCTGCAAGGACTCAAGATGCGGATTCCTGGGTTGGGCGGTCAAGTCATGGGTAAATTGGGCGTCACGGTGCAAACGCTTCCTGGTGGTGAAATTTTTCAGGCACTGCAAACAGGTGCGATCGATGCTGCCGAATGGGTGGGGCCTTACGATGACGAAAAACTGGGGTTAAACAAAGTCGCCAATTTTTACTACTATCCAGGCTGGTGGGAGCCGGGTACCACTTTAGAAGTCCAAATTAACCTCAACGAGTGGAAGAAACTGCCACCCGAATATCAAGCGGTGATTCAAACAGCGGCGGCTGAAGCCAACATGTCCATCTTGTCTCGCTATGAATCGCAGAACAATGAGGCATTACAGCGATTAGTTCAGGGTGGGGTGCAATTACGGCAGTATAGTGATGAGATTATGAAAGCCGCAGAACAAGCATCGTTTGCTATTTATGACGAGTTTGCTGCTAAAGATGCTGACTTCAAAGGCATTTGGGACGAGTGGAAGCAGTTTCGCGATCGGGTGTATGCCTGGAACAAGTTGAACGAAGGCGGTTTCGAGCGATTCAGCTATTCCCAGCTCCAGTAGCATCCTATTATTTGGTCAAATTATTTGGCCAACCAGAGCCGTTGCTCCACCTCAGTTGGATCGCTGCGATCTTCATACACAACCGTTAGCGCATAGCCTCGTCGGATCATAATGCGCTGGAGCTGTTTGGATGGGTTCAATAAATAAATAGGGGTATAGCCTTGGGCAATCTTCAATTGTCGCGGTTCTTGCAGCAACTGGAGTTTGACCTCAGGCCCTAACCAAGCACTAAAAGCCAGGGTATCGGTGACAGGACCATCACTGATCACCAATGGATTTTCGGTTTGGTTAATCAATGCGGCAACGGGCGGATAGTAGCTGCTGCGGGTCAGGCTCTTGTTCCACCACACCACCGCTTGAGAACTGGCGATGCTGGCGGCTAATCCACCTGCAATCAAAACAACCGCTAAGACACGCAACAACTGTTGTCGCCAGGTTTTGGCCCAAACTGCCTGATTAGCAAACCAGTAGGCAAAGGCCAATTGAATGCCAAACCAGCAAGGAAATAAGTAACGAATTCGCAACGATCGCTGTCCGCCAACCATCAGATCCGGTAAGGCCAGCCCCAGAAAAGGGATGCCGATCAGCAATAAAACGAATAACCAGGTACGTTTCGGAGCATGACGACACAAGTAATAAAACGCGATCAGCGTCAAAATCATCAGGATCAAGTTAAACCCTCCTGACTCTCGGCTGAGGAAAGCCAAATTCAGGTTTAAAGACCAGCGATCGACCATGAAATTCGCGGCCCGGCTCTCATTCAACGAAACGGTCGATTGTTGCACTTTCTGCCAGTTGCGTCCCAACAGCAGCAGCCAGGGGATGAGGCTCAGTCCGGCCAGTCCGGCTGTGAGCAAATAAGCACGCGATTGCCGCCAGCCTTGCATCAGCAACACATAAATGCCTTGAGCCAAGGCCACTAAGCTAAACAACAGCTGGGTGTAGAGGCCCGCAACCATGGATAGCCCATAAAGTAGCCAGCTTCGGGGAGTTTGCAGGCGCATGGCTCGCAGCAGCAGCACACTCGACAGCAAAATCAAGACCGATAGCAAGCTGTAAGGACGAGCCTCCTGGGCGTATAAGACATGAGTTGGCATCACGGCAGCCAGCGTCATAGCGATCCAACCCACGGTGGTAGACCCAAAGAGTTCGCGGCATAACCAATACAGACAAGGCAAAACCAGTACGCTAAACAGAGCCGTCAAAAATCGCATGGAGGCGATCGAATGCCCAGCCATGCCGACCCAGGCGCGAGCCATTAGGAAATAGAGCGGCGTATGTTCGGCAGTGCCAGTCAGGGATTTCCAAGTATCCGGCCAACCTCGATCGGGACTGAGCCGCTGAAATTGCTGGAGCTGGTCGGCGCTAACTACCTCACCCGTAAACATCGTGGCAATGAATTCGGTCTTGGTATAGCCCAGCGTGCGCAGTGAAGAGTTGGTTTCGTCGATCCAGTAGACCTTTTTATCCAGGTTATAGAACCGTAAGAAAACCCCAATCAGAATCAGCGCGATCGCCGTGTACTTTAACCAGCGTGGTGTCGATCGCTGTTTTTCAGCATAGGGACCTTCTTGAACTTCTTCAAGCTTGCTCTTACTATTCATTGCGACAAGCCTAACTCTGGCGAAACAAAGCGGTTAAAATCCACAAAAGTTTACAGGATTCTGACTCACGGTGCAAAACATTCATCCTGCAACACAGCAAGTCTTCCACCCGTTAGCGGTCCGTCTTCACAGCATCCTTCTGCACAGATCATCCCAGCAAGTCAGATTTTGGTTTGGCAGCAGCTTAGTGGTTGCCATCCTCTCTGGTTTGTGGGGAATTTCACCCGTATGGCGATCGCCCTACACCATTAATGACGATGCGCGGCAGCATGTGGTTTGGCTGGAGCAGTTTATTGATCCGGCCCTATTTTCGCAGGATCCGATCGCCAACTATTTCCAGTCAGTCGCCCCTTGGGGATATATCCACTTCTACTATTTGTTTGCCGGATTGGGCGTTTCCCCCTTGGACCTGAGTCGAGTGTTGCCCCTCGTCCTGGGCATGTTAACAACCATCTATGGGTTTAAGGTTTGCCGTCAACTGTTGCCCATTCCATTTGCTGGCTTTTTAGCGTCGGTGCTGTTGAATCAGCTATTTTGGTCGCATGATGATTTGGCTTCAGCAACTCCGCGTGCTTTTATGCCATTGTTCTTCTTAATGTTCCTATATTACTTCATGCGGCGCAAACTATGGTTGTGTGCTGGAACGATCGTCCTAGAAGGGCTATTTTATCCTCAGTATGTGCTGGTATTTGCAGGAATTCTTAGCTTGCAGCTCGTGCAATGGTATAAGGGGCGATTCAGACTGGCTCCACCGCAGGATATTCAGTTCTGCTTGACTGGACTTGCAACGGCTTGTGTTGTGCTTTTACCTTGTCTTCATATCTATTCGGATCATGGCCCTGTGATGAGTGGAGCGATCGCCAAACAATTACCAGAGTTTTCGGCCAAAGGAGATACTCGTTTTTTCCTGGCCGATCCGTTTCTGTACTGGTTATCAGGCAATCGTAGCGGCGTTTTTCCAACCTTCAAGCCTCCATTGATGGGAATGGGATTGCTCTTGCCAATTCTGCTGAGATTGCCACACCGCTTTCGACTCGCCAAAGAAGTGACACCCCAGCTTGGCATTCTCTTTCGAATTATTCCTGTTGCATTGACGCTATTTTTCGCGGCTCATCTGTTTTTGTTTAAGCTTCATCTTCCCAGTCGCTATACGACTTATACCCTCAGATTTGTTCTCGTATTTGCCGCTGCGTTGAGTTTAACCCTATTGTTGGAAGCGGGCTTATGGTGGCTTCAGCGCTTAGAAAAGTTGCCCCAACGAATTTTGATCTGGAGCGGAATGGCTAGTTTGGTTGGCCTTTTGTTGCTGTATCCACTCTATTCTGAGAATTTTCCGAATGCTGGTTATGAACAGGGTCGGGCGATCGAGCTCTACAAATATTTAGCCCAACAACCCAAAGATAGTTTGATCGCTTCTTTGCTGCCAGAAGCCGATAATATTCCAACGTTTGCTCAGCGATCGGTCTTAGTTGCGCCAGAGTATGCTGTTCCCTACCACATGGGCTATGCGAATCTATTCCGCGAACGGGCGCAGGAATTAATTCAGGCCCAATATACACTGGACCCTGCTGCGCTCAAACAATTTGTCCAACGTTATGGCATCGACTTCTGGTTGATCGATCGCCAATCTTTTAAGGCAGCTTCTCTACAAGATGAATGGATTCGTCAATATCCCCAGGCCTTAGCTGCTGCCATTGCTCATCTTCAACAAGGTAGCCCGATCGTACAGCGGCGAAGTAAGCAATGCACTGTTCTGCAAGATCAAAATTGGCGACTCCTCAAAGCCGATTGTTTACTGCGCTCTAAGTCTTAAATGCAAAACTAAAGAGGGACTGAGTTGATCAATCCCTCTGATTCGGCCATGTATCAATGTTCCAGATGAATGCTGCTCTAGAAAGTAAAATGGCGTGAGCCTAGCGTATCGCTATTCACATCTTGGAGCAGGGCAAGGTTACGCCAGCCACTGACATCCACTTGAACCAGGGTGTCTTTACCCCGCTGTTTGAACCGTACATCTTCCATTGATCCAGCTGAACCTTTAAACAACTGCTTCAAGTTAAAGTGGTCCTTGAGAATTTCAAAATCAGTGATGACATCACTCATATCCTTGACAGAACTGTAGATGTACTGATCGCGGCCTTGTCCTCCTGTAATTCGGTCTTTACCGAAACCACCCACGATTCGATCGTTCCCTCGATCGCCAATCAGTGTGTCATTCCCCTCGCCGCCCAGCAACAGATCATTCTCTTCATTGCCGGTGATGCGATCGTTCCCCTGGCCACCGTCAAGATAGTCTTTGCCACGACCACCATTTAGGATATCGTCTCCCTCCTCACCCAACATTCTGTCATTACCTGTTCCACCGTTGAGGATATCGTTTTCTGTACCACCTTTCATATCATCATCGTTGCTGCCGCCATGAATGATGTCATCTCCTGCGTCACCCCGCAGAACATCTTTATCACTGCCGCCGTTGATGATATCGTTGCCGTTGCCACCGCTTAAGATGTCTAGATCACTATATCCGTTTAGAATATCGTTTTCATCACCACCGGTGACGCGATCGGACCCTTGACTTGCATTGCCATGCTTGGGAGGTTCAAGGTAATCCGCGATGCCGTTGCTATCTTGATCAGGAGAAGCGGGCAGGGGTTTACCAGCGCTGCCAAACCGATTGGAATTCTGATCGATCGTATCGATTAAGCCATCTCTGTCTTGATCGTCACCGTCAACAATGCCGTCTCCATTTTGATCAAAAACCTGATTGCCATATTCTTGAATATCGGGAATGCCATCATTGTCACTGTCGAGATCTCGATAGTTGGGGATGCGATCGCCATCAGTATCGGGTGGAGTCAGCGGATTGCCGCCGATTGCTCGATCGATTGAATCTTCAATGCCGTTGTGATTGGTATCTACAGGTGTACCGTTACCGATAATGCCATCTCGATCCGGATCGCTACCGCCTGCTTCAATCACATCAGGAATGCTGTCGTTATCAGAATCCAGATCGCGGTAGTCAGGTACTTGATCGCCATCGGTATCGGGAATGGATAAAGGATTACCGTTCTGCTTAGGCTCGACCACATCTGGTAAACCATTGCCGTCAGTGTCGGTGGGCGTTCCTGTTCCAATTACTCCATCGCCATCTGGATCGCTACCGTTTGCCTCAATCACATCCAGAATGCCGTCATTGTCGCTATCTCGATCCTGGAAGTCGCGCTTGCCGTCTCCATCAGTGTCGAACAGAGGCAGTGGGATACCGCCTAAGTTCAGGTCAATGCGATCGGACAAACCATCATGATTCTGGTCGATGAAGTTGTCAATAATGCCATCGCCGTTCAGATCGGTGCCGCCGCCTTCTTTAACATCCGGAATCCCATCATTGTCGCTGTCTAGATCGAGTGTATCTGGGATGCCATCCTGATCTGTATCATTGTTGCCTTCATCGATATCCGGAATGCCGTCATTGTCATCGTCGAGGTCGTTGGAGTTGGGAATGCCATCTCCATCAGTATCTGTGATGTCGAAATTGAAGCTACCAAAGACTCCCTTCTTGCTGTCAATACTATCGGCAATACCATCGCGATCGAGATCGGTAGGATCATCAATCCGACCATCTGAGTTGGCATCGGGAGTATTCGGACCAGCGGGCAGCTTCGCTTCTAAGCGATCGGGCACGCCATTGTTATTGCGGTCAAGTTCCTGGTAGTCAGGAATAGAATCCTGATCTGTATCGGGTAATTGAGTCTTGTTGGGACCATTGTTGTCCCCAAATTGATTGGGAGAACCATCAACTAAATCTCGGATGCCATCTTGATCGGTATCTCCTGGATCCACAACCCCATCGCGATCCTTGTCAATCTGATCTGGATTGAAGCCTGCCTCTGTCAGATCGGATAAGCCATCATTGTCGGTATCCAGATCTCGGAAGTCTGCGGCCCCATCACTATCGGTGTCGGGAACGAGAAGCGGCGTACCGTTCTTGGGCTCAACCGTATCTGCTAAACCATTACTATTACTGTCAACTCCATCAACAAACCCGTTGCCATCTGCATCGATCCCTCCAGCTTCAATGACATCGTTAATCCCATCGTTGTCAGAATCCAGATCCTGGAAGTCCCGAACGCCGTCCTTGTCTGTGTCAACAATGATGTAGTTGAGTTGGCCGCTATCTGCCGAGGTTTCGACTGCATTTGCTAAGCCATTTGTGCCAAAAGCATTTGTAGAATCAATTACCCCATCATTATTAGTGTCGAGTGCTGCAACTTGAGCGAAGGTGAGACCGCTTTCCTTCAAGTCGGTGATGCCGTCATTATCGGAATCCAAATCGAGAGAATCAATAATTCCATCACCATCGGTATCACGGTTAGGATTGCCGCTCAATTCATCAACGTCACGAATTCCATCATTGTCGCTGTCCAAATCGTTAACATCGGCAATACCGTCTCCGTCAGTATCGACACTGCTGTGGAAAATGGTTCGAGTCGCTTGGATCGCTGGATTGCCTGCTAAATCCTGAACATCTGCGGTGATGATTTCGCTGGACTGTAGGGCTTGAGCATCAGTCGGAGAAATATCTAATGTCCAGCTATTGTTGGTGACGTTTGCGTTGTAGGTGTTGCCATTCAGAACGATTGTAACGACTTGTCCGTTTTCTACTCCGGTGGTTGTGCCGTTGATTGTGACAGGTGAGTCATCCTCTAAAGCATCAACAATGTCGTCAACTGCAACTAGATTAATCGCGATCGTTGGAATTGCTGTATCAACGGTTAGAGTTGCTGTGTTATTCGCATCTGCCCCGTCACTGTTTTGATTACCAGCGGCATCCGAGAACTTGCTGTTGTCAACATGGATAACGCCATTCGTGGTACTATTGGCAGTTGGCGTGAAGGTTGCAGTATAAGTTGTGCCGCTACCTGTAAAGTTACTGAGCGCCCCCCCTGTGACATCAATATCGGTTGCGTTAAAGTCTGTGGAAGCTTCAGAGAGGGTGAAGGTGATGGTTGCAGTGTCACCAGCCTTCAGAGCAGATTTGTCAGAAGTAATGGCGATCGTCGGAAGAATAGTATCAACGGTCAGAGTAGCTTTGTTGTTGGCATCCGCACCATCGATATTTTGATTGCCTGCTGCATCTGAGAACTTGTTACTGGCGACGCTGATAACTCCATTAGTGCTGCTGTTTGCTGTAGGAGTGAACGTTGCAGTATAGGTTGTGCCTTTACCCACAAAGTTGCTGAGTGTTCCACCTGTTACTGCAATATCAGATGCATCAAAATCGGTGGAAGCTTCAGAGAGGGTGAAGGTAATCGTTGCAGTATCGCCATCTTTAAGAGCAGACTTGTCAGAAGTAATGGCGATCGTGGGGAGTACAGTATTGACGGTTAGAGTTGCTGTGTTATTCGTGTCAGCCCCGTCATTGTTCTGATTGTCAGCAGCATCTGAGAATTTGCTGTTGTCAACGTGAATTACGCCATTGGTGGTGCTGTTTGCATCTGGAGTGAAGATTGCAGTATAGGTTGTACCACTCCCTGTGAAGTTAGAGAGAGTGCCACCTGTAACAGCGATATCAGACACATCAAAATCCGTAGAGGATTCAGAGATTGTAAAAGTGAGAGTTGCGGTATCACCTGCTTTGAGATTGGACTTGTCGCTAGTGATGGCGATCTTCGGAAGAACCGTATCAACGGTCAGAGTCGCTGTATTATTAGCATCAGCGCCATCATTGTTCTGGTTGCCAGCAGCATCTGAAAATTTATTGCTGGCAACGCTAATCACGCCATTGGTAGTGCTGTTAGTTGTGGGAGTGAATGTTGCAGTGTAGGTCGTGCCACTACCTGAGAAGTTGCTGAGTGTTCCGCCTGTTACTGCAATATCGGACGCATCAAAGTTAGAGGAGGATTCAGATAAGGTGAAGGTGATCGTCGCTGTATCACCTGCTTTGAGATTGGACTTATTGCTAGTGATGGCGATCTTCGGAAGAACCGTATCGATCGAGAGTGTTGTCGAATTATCAGCATCAGATCCATCTGCATTTTGATTGCCAGCAGCATCGGAGAACTTGTTACTAGCAACGCTAATGACGCCACTGGTCGTGCTGTTGACAGTCGGAGTGAACGTAGCGGTATAAGTTGTACCATTTCCTGTAAAGCTGCTGAGGGTGCCACCTGTCACAACGATATCAGAAGCATCAAAATTGTTGGAGGATTCAGAAAGGGTGAAGGTGAGGGTTGCAGTGTCACCTGCTTTGAGATTGGACTTATCGCTAGTGATGGCGATCTTGGGCAGAACAGTATCAACGGTCAGAGTAGCAGTATTATTGGTATCCGCACCATCGTTGTTCTGGTTGCCAGCAGCATCAGAGAATTTGTTACTGGCAACGCTGATTACGCCATCGGCAGTGCTGTTAGCTGTTGGACTGAAGGTCGCAGTGTAAGTTGTGCCACTGCCTGAGAAGTTGCTGAGTGTTCCGCCTGTGACAACCACATCGGTTGCGTCAAAATTCGTGGAGGATTCAGAGAGGGTGAAAGTGAGAGTTGCAATATCGCCAGCTTTCAGAGAAGTTTTATCAGAAGTAATGGCGATCGTTGGCAGAACAGTATCAATGGTCAGAGTAGCTTTGTTGTTAGCATCCGCACCATCATTGTTTTGATTGCCTGCTGCATCCGAGAACTTGTTGCTAGCAACGCTAACTACTCCGCTCGTAGTGCTATTGGCGGTCGGAGTAAACGTTGCAGTATAAGTTGTACCACTTCCTGAGAAGTTGCTGAGTGTGCCACCTGTTACTGCAATATCGGACGCGTCAAAATCGGTAGAGGATTCAGAAAGCGTAAAGGTGAGTGCTGCTGTTTCCCCTGCTTTGAGAGCGGATTTGTCAGAACTAATGGCGATCGTCGGCCTTAATGTATCAACAGTGATAGTTGCAGTATTGTCTACATCAGTTCCGTCATTGTTTTGATCGCCATTAGCATTAGAGAATTTATTGCTTGCAACACTAATGACGCCATCAGTAGTACTATCAGCCGTTGGAGTGAAGGTTGCAGTATAAGTTGTGCCACTCCCAGAGAAACCACTCAGCGTTCCACCTGTCACAGTGACATCATCTACCGTGAAGTCTGTGGATGATTGAGAGAGGGTGAAAGTAACGGTCGATGTTTCTCCGATTTTTAGCGTATTGTCTGAAACGGTGATTGCAATTGTTGGGGTGGCAGCAACAGTGATCGTGCTGGTTGCTGTGTTGCTGTTTACCGTACTATCATTGGCGATGATGCTAATCGTCCGATCGCCTATTGTGACCGCTCCAGCAGTGTTCTGATAGGTGATGCCGCGTAACAGGGTTTGCAGGTCAGCATTCGGGATGTCTCCTCCTCCCTGTTTTGTGATGGTGACGACCCCATTGTTCGCATTGATTGCAAAAGTAGTGGCACCGATCGTCGCTGTATCTGTTACAGAGCCACTAAGGGCGATCGTTTTACCGCCAATCGCGAGTTTTTCGTTAGTGCCGTCTTGTAGCCCAGTAATGTTTAGCGTCAGGGTATTGATGTCAGTTCCATCAGGATCTGCAATCGTGGCAACTGTGGTATCTGCAATTCCGACGGCTGAGCCATTCTGTGTAAAGAGGTTGCTGTAACCAGTACCAGAGTTTGCCCCATTCAGGTCGATGGCAGGTGGATCATTGGTTGCTACTACGGCAATCGTACTTGTGGCTGTGTTGCTATCGACATTGCCATCATTCACAACAACAGTGATCGTTCGATCGGTTGTATCTGGATTATCTAAGCTATTGCTAAAGGTGATAGCTTTAATGGCAGAGTCGTAGTTTGCCTTAGTCGCCGACCCAGTTAGGGTAACAGTAATTTGTCCTGCGACTGAAGTGTCAACGTTGGAGACAATACCAGAAGGTAATGACCCAACAGACAGTAAATCTCCTGCTTTAGCATTTGTGAGGACAATGGTTGCAGACTCAATATTGGTGTCATCTGCATCGGTAATGAGAGTATCAGTATCGGCGATCGCGACAGCGCTATTTCCTTCAGTCAAGGAGGTCTTGTAGTCGAAACCTGCAATGGTGCTGTTGTTGGCATCCAGGTCAAGCCCAGGCAGATCGTTCGCTGCTGTGATATTGACAGTGAAGATTGCTGTGTTGCTATTTGCTATGCCATCATTAGCGACGACTGAAAAAGCACGACTACCGCTGGGTGTATCGGATGTGTTGTTGTATTTCAACGCATCAAGCAACGTTTCATAATCAGCTAATGGAGCAGCGCCTCCCCCGTTCTTACTGAAAGTTAAGGTTCGTGTATTACCACTATCGACAATGCTGTATGTAAAGATTGTTCCACCATAATTGATAGTTCCGGTTGCGGTAGTTCCTGTAATGTCGATGCTAGTTGCGCCCAGCAAGAGTTGATCGCCTGATTGTAAGGTCGTTTTATCGATGCTGACCTTCAAGTTTGCCAGATTGATGCTGTCAGCATCACTGAGGTTGATGACTCCCTTGGCGAAATTAACGGCATTGGCTCCTGTATCTGAACCAACGACTTCTGTAAATGTCGCGGGATTGTTAGCACTGGTGGTGATCGGATCGGTTGAGTCTAGGTCCACAGCCGGTGGAGCAAGAATCGTAACTGCGATCGCCCCTGTTCCAGTCAATGCCCCTCCAGTTCCTTGAGCTCCCGCATTACCATCGTTGATTGTATAGTTGATGGTTACAGAACCAGCAGGATTGGCTTCACTGTTCGAATAGGCAATTTGTTGAATGGCTGATTGAACTAAGCTGTTTGTCGCAGCAGCATTGAAGGTGAGCACTAAACGACCACTACTGTTGGTTGTGACTGTACCGATCGTCGTACCACCAACGACTAGACTTGCCCCTTCGACTAAGCTTGCTAATGTTCCACTGTTGGTGAAGCTATCTCCACTGTTCGCACCACCATTTCTTACTAAAGTGAGAGTTGCTCCATTCCAGTTGCCGATCGCATCCAATTCTGGATCGCTGATGGTAACCGTGTTGTCTAGGGCAATTGCTGAACCACCTCTGATAAATGTAGGTGTGTTATTGAGGCTAGTCGAGAAGCTTGGCGCATCATTAACAGGTGTAACGGTTAGGTCTAAGGTGCTTGTAGCGGAACCGCCATCACCATCGCTGACAGTATAGGTGACTTGCGGAATGGGGCCATAGTAGTTGGCAACGGGAGTGAAGCTATAGTCTCCATTGCTGCTAATCACCAAGGTTCCTTTACCGGCAATTGTGGCTGTATTATTTCCGCCTGCGCTTACGGTAAAGCTCTCCTGTGTGCTGTTACCATCTGTGTCTACCGTAAACTGGGTTACGGTAAGCGTTGCATTGTCAATGTCCGTGTCATATAGGAGTACATTCCCATTGATAGGTGTCTCCTCTGGAGTACTGCCAGTGTCTGGCCTGGAAACGGGAGCGTCATTCGTTCCGTTAATCGTAATGGTGACAGTTGCGGTTGCGGTTCCACCCTTACCATCACTAATCGTGTAGTTAAACGTCTCTGTCGCTGATTGACCGACTCCAAGCTGATCAAATTTGTTGTTCGTGTTGTACGAATAGCTGCCGTTTGGGCTAATTGTCAGAATTGCACCAGAAGGCAGAGTAATGGCAGTATTTGCACCAGAGACTGCGATACTACTGGATGTGCCAGCAGGAGTGACCGAGACAACCGTTAACGGATCGCTATTCGCATCAGAATCTGCAATTGCATCCGTGATAATATTGCCTGTTCTTGTTGCATTCTCGGAGACAGTATAGGTATTCGGATTCGCGACAGGTGCAGTATTGCTTGGTACTGGAACGCTAATGCTGTCACTACTTGTATCTACAGCATCGTCATTGTCAACATAATTCGCGTTTAATAGCGTGCCCTGCTGCAAGTTTAGAAAAGCACTATTTTGCAGAGATAAATCTGCCTCGAAAATGCCTGTATTATTTCCTGTTTCTGTTAACGTCACAGTGATCCCATTCACGATCGCTGTAACAGTCTCTACAGCAGTAGGATTGGCATTTTCGTCGAGATCGGTAACGCGCAGAAAAGCTTCATCGTTGACGGCATAAGTATTACCTGCAACAGCGCCACCTAAAGCAGTAATAAATTCTGTCTTAGAAGGAGTTCCTAGATCTTGGGCTGTGATATTAAAAGTAGAATTAGCGTTAGCTGTAATACTCTCGTATCCTTCTTGAGCAACAACGCTAATGTTGTAATCTCCAGTCGTGTAGACTGTGTTCCAAGCAAATTCGTAGGTCTTAAAGGCATCATTTGCCGTGTCCCCACTCGGATTGATTACGTTGGCATTGGTCAATGTGACAGATCTATCTCCACTGGTGCCGGGTCCGTCAATGTTGATCGTTAGCCCAGTAATATCGTAATCTCCAAACGGATCAGACACTCGAACTCGAATGTAGACCGTTTCGCCTGCGTTCGCACTATTGCTGGAGAGTAAGGTGCCACCGTTGGCAAAAGAGTTGTTGTAGAACCCAATCAACTGAGTCCCATTACCGCTATTATTGTCAGCATCATTTACTTTGATGACAGTAGTAGTTGGCAGTTCTATGCGGGAAGGCGTGGTACTGCTATCATAATCGGCTTTAAAGCTAAGTCCGTTCTGATTGTTAGTTACGACTAATTTAACCGCTTGACCTGCTGGAATGGTGACACCACTGGGTATAGTGCCTGTCCAAGTTAGATATCCTGTGGTTCCAGTTAGAGAAGTATATGTAAAGCTGCTCAGCGTAATAATCGAATTACCGGAGCCGTAAGATAGAGCAGCGGTCACATTGCCGGACGTTGGCGTTCCACCGGAAAGTCCACTAATGTAAGTGACAACCTTAACCTGTCCACTCGCTGGAATGACAAAAGCGTCAGCCATTGGGATAGATTGAATGAACGTGGCGGGTGTGGCAACAGCAGTAGATGTGATTGAGATGTCATCAATATAGATCGCATCGCTAGTTGGGCGATTAGCACTATAGCTAAAGCGAATTTTTGATGTTCCGCTAAGAACGGCGCTTGAATTTGTAACAACCGTAGTTGAAGAAGCGGTGGAGTAAGTTGTGAAAGCACTATCAATACCAACGCCGCCACCATCAGCACTCTTTCCTTGAATCGTGCCAATTGTGTACCAAGTACTACCGTTCCACCCTTCAATTGTAAGTGTGTCAATTTGTGGGGAAGTAGTCCCCATACCAGCATTTTTATATTTGAAAGATAGGGTTGCATTGCTGGCTAACGCTGCTGAGAACGATCGCTCAACAGAAGCTGAAACGCTACTTGTAGAGGTTGTACCAAATTGTAATCCAAAGCCACTACTTCCAGCAGTAGTTGTTAATTGTATTTCTCCAGTTGTAGGGCTAGATGTACCATCACCACTTTCTGTCCAACTGCCGGACCAGCCTGTACCTGTTGCATAGCTTGCGCTGCCTGAGCCGAAATCATCAGAGATAGATGTAGACCCTCCCCCTGAAGTGATTGCTCCAGTGCTTAAGGTCGTTGTGTCGTTTGTTCCAACTGGATCGATCCGATCCAAGTCTCCTGTGCTATCACCGCTAGCCGCATCAGCAGAAAGGTAGAGAACTTTTGTTTTAGTTGGAGCAGGTACTGTCGCTGTTGTTTGGTTCGCATTTCCGGTAGCAGTGTTACCATCAGCATCAGTAGGGGTTCCGGGCTTAGTTGGATTGTCAAAAACGCTGCCAAAAATGGGATCAACATATTCCACTTTAATGGAATCGCCTTGTACCATTTGCAGTGTACCGCTGTTGCTGCCGCCATTCGTGTTGAGGATGGAAGTGGCTAATGTGTTCTGGAAAATGCCAGTATTGGTTCCTGTCTCCGTCAGGGTAACCGTTTCTTCTTCTCCAGTGGTGACATTCATCACCTTAACAGTCAGTGTTTCTGCAACACCTGTATTTTTGTTAGGATCCGCATCAACGACTCGAATGCCGATCGCCTGACCTTCCTGATAGGTAGATACAGTCGCAGAAAATGCCGAATCATAGAAAAAAACACCCCCATCTGAACTGTTAACTGTGACGATGGTTGGATTAGAGACCGTTTTTGTAACGGACTGAGTGTCTCCTGCAGGTGTTCCTGAGAAGGAGGCATCATTTGTGATCTTGAAATTTGCGTCTGCTAGAGCTTGGTTGATATCGCCTCTTACTTGAGCGCGATAGGTGAGGATTGCTTTGTCCCCTCGTGCTAAACCTTGAATACCGGGAGTATTGGGATCAGTATCTCCAATAATATAACCATCGTTCAGGGGAGAGAGCGGGAAGGCAGTCCCTGTTACATCATCTGGAATGGCGATCGTCCGTGATGTTCCATCTGCTTTGATGATGGTTAACGTTGTGCTGTTTGGGACATAAGTTGCACTGCTGGAAGGACTGAGCGTGTCGGTAACCTTGATATTGAATAATTCAATAACTGCTTTGTTCGTGACGCTAACCTTATACTCAATTTGTTCGCTGAGTTCAACTAAACTGTTGTTATTGCTGACCCCAGTGCCATAATCGACTGTGCTTGCTTCTTTGGAGACTTTATTAAATACGTAATCTGGGAACGGTAAAACGGTAGTTCCCATGTCCAGGTAAGGAGTTCCAGGGGCGGCGACGCTGGGATCTTCCCCCCAAGCTGCGGTTAGTAATGTGCCGTCGGTCGTAAAGATTGTCAAGCCTGATTGATTGTTATCGCTGGCATCGCGGACACGATAGGATTCTAAGGCTTTGATATTATAAGTTGTGTCAACCGTTCCATCACCGTTGTAGTCAATATACAAGGTGGTATCTGCTGTGGCGGTAACCCAGACAGGGCTACCATTGTTTGCAGTTTTGGGATCAGCATTACCGTTTCCAGGTCCCCAACCCACAACAACTTTATTGGTTAAATTGCTTTCAGGAACTAGAGCATATCCCCAGTCAAAAGATTGATTATTCGTTGGGCCTGAATCTAACGTTCCGACTGCGAAAAACCTACTATTATCTGCCGTGTAGAAATGAGCCCCAGAATTAGGCATTGCTACGTAGGCTGATCCTTTAGGACCAACTGTAATTGATTGGCCTAAGTTGCCTTGGGTATCGTACTTGACGGTGATTGCTGTAGCATTAGGGTTATAGAGGAAAACATAGGCCGGGTTGGCAGTTGTTACCGTTGCCACAGGAGCATAGTAGCTACTGCTCCATTGATCTTTAGCAGACAGAGCAAACCACCGGTTTTCATAGCTAGAGCCAATATCACCCGTGATCATGTTCACTGAGATGGGCTTTTTAGCAGTTCCTCCTGTGGCATCTTGGGCCACAACGGTGGCTCCTTGAGATACGCCACCATTCACAAGGTAGGTTTGCCCTTCGTTTAATGTGATGGTAATATCAGTCGTCCCATCGCCATTTTTATCGATCAGCAGCCTTGTATTATTTTGAGTTGCCAGAATGTGAAGTGAAGTATACTCAAACAGACGATTGGCTGTGTCACCAGGGTTCGCATTGTTGGTGACAGTATTGACCCCTACTGGGATTTCATAAGTGGTTCCCAGATTGCCTGCATCATAAACTTCGATCGCCCCAGCTAAGACCGTTCCTGGCGTTGCTGACCAGCCTGCTTTCGTCACAGAAATGGCTTTGTTCGAACCAATCTTGTCCCGCCCATCATAGTCAATTGCGAGAGGGGTGGTTGTATTGATGTCGTTGCTGAGAACAATGGTCTGGCCGATGTTAAATAAGTCATTGACAGTTCCCGGCGCAATTCCATTAGTGAGATCTCCATCTCCCCAAATTTGGGTAGTGCTTTGGGTGGGATTGCTGAGGTCAGTTTCGTAGCCATCTTCCCAGTGATCATAAACAATCACTGTGCCATTGCTGGTCGCACTCAGCGCAATTGTCGTTTTGATTGCGCCTGTGACTGCTGCATTAATTGCTTTCAGGGAAGTTTGAATATCTGCTTCTGGCAGGGGCAGATAAAAAATCTGAGCAACAGCATAGGGTGACGCTGCTTCAATCGCCACTGGATTTCCGTTCAGATTGATAATGCCATGATCGTCCTGCTGCAGCAAGGCTGCTAAGTTCGTGCTTCGGTTGAGCACCAGATTTGCGAAAATCTCCCCTTCATCCCCGATGCTATCTATATTACCGTTGATACGATGGTCCAAATCATGACCCAGTTCTTCCAAGAGAACCGCTTGAATCTTTTCAGAAGAGGCGGTCGTCAACCAATCTCCATTCAGATAAATTGTAGGTTGGTTGGTTGTTCCGATCGCACTATAGGCCCCAGCAACACCTGCAAGCTCACTGTTATCCAAGATTTCTACTTTGATGGAATAGGTGCCATTGAGAATGGCTTCTTGTAGAAATAAAGCATTGTCAGTCCAGCTACTGCCATCCGCTGTTGCACTAAAGGGGATAGCAAGCTTTGTCAGGAAGTCATCTTGCGCAAAGAAATTGAGTAAGGTTTCACGAACGATGGCCTGCGAGGTATCGAGAATACCAACGTAAGCTGCTGAAGAATCGGCTAACTCAAAGTTGAACATGGGATGAGAGGCAGTCATGTTGATATAGGTAGAATTAGATGGATAGAAATGGGCAATAGAGATTGGCGGCATATTTAAGCGGTATGCTGCCTATTCATTGGATGCAGTTTCAAATGAGCTAGAGCTGGGTTGAATTATTCAAAACAAGAACGTGCCCCTGGTTTATTGGTAAAGGCAGTTGTATTCGGTAAAAACTCAACTTGACCAATATTGCGAGTAGAGACTGTGCTGAGATCGCCAACTTCAAATAAGCCTGCTACACCGAGAATGCTGTTATTATCTAAACGAATTCCAGAAGGAACAGAATTGTTGTTAACTACAACGCAAATATCAGTGTTATTACTGCTGCTAGTTACGTCTATATCAGGACGACCACCTGTTTGATTATTCTCTGATCGGTTATCTTTGATGTCGGCAATGATGGTACCTCGATTGTTAGCATTCAGGTCGATTCCTTGATCGCCATTGCCAGTGATAATGTTGTTGCTAATTCCGTTGGAATTATTGTCTGCATCGGTAACATACTCCAGGAACGAAACGTTGTTAGAAGTTCCGCGAATGCCTGCTCCCCGGTTATTTTGAATTTGATTGCCGTCAATTCCAGCTTCTTGGGCAACAACTTCATTACCAATAATTCGAATGCCATCTCCACCATTTTCACTAATGGTATTGTTGCGAATATAGGCTTCTTGCGCTGCCGTTCCAGAACCATTCAGCACCCCGCCTTCCATCCGAATCCCGTCACTACCATTTTGGCTAATTGTGCTTTGTTCGATCGTGACTTCTTGCGAGCCTGAGTTGACTGCCTGGATTTGTACCCCTTGTGAGCCATTGTTGCGAATCGTACCATTTTGGAAACTAACAACCTGGTTACCGAAATTCTCAGCGCTGAGCTGCAGACCTTGTTCATGGTTATTTTCGATCGTGCTACCGGTAATCGAAACGGTTTGGGAAGAACCTTGTTGTTGAGTTATTTCGCCAGATGCTGCAATCTCAAGGCCGACACGGTTATTGCGCAACTGCTGCCGTTCCATCGTGACTTCTACGGAATCATTGATGCTGTCTTGAATCAGAATCCCTTGCCCAGAACCAGCTCCGCCGGTTGAATTGACGATCGTATTGTCAAAGAGAATGACACTATCTGAAACATCTTCCAGAAAGATGCCTCGTCCAGCATTGCGAATCGTATTATCTCGCAACTCCACATCTGCGATATTCTGACCGATGATTCCATTTTCTGTCGCATTGCTTAGATGAAAACCGGCAAGGGTGGTGCGATCGCCCAACGTCACAAGATTTGTAGCTCCAGCCTCGCGGATGTTTGGAAAGCGTCCGTCATTGGAGAGCGGCAGACGCACCAGAATCCCGTTGTTGAAATTCTCAGTGGGCGAAAAAGGCAGACGCACTGGACGACTTGGAAAACCAGGAAATGGCATACCGGCCAATACTTGCACCGGAGCCTGGGAAAGTACTTGCACGCGATTGGGAATGGTAAATGCCGGAATATCAGAATTATTGCCGCGATCGATATAAACGACATCGTTACCATCAGAACGAGTTGCATCAAGTGCTGCTTGCACTGATCCGAAAGGCCGTTCAAACGTGCCATCCCCACCTTTTCTCCCCAGTGTGACATGCTGGAAGCGATAAGGCCGCTCTTCTTCAGGGTTCATCAAAGGCCGTTCAGTTCGATCGGTTTGTGTATCTACTTCTTGCTCTTGATTGACAATGATGTTCGGATTCCGCACGGTCGGTTCACCCAGACGGAGTGCAACCGTTTCTTGTTCAGGAGTTTGGGCACGAGGATGAATCCGGGGCCAAGTGACGCCCACAGAGACAGAGACATTCGTGCCAAATAGGTCATCGTTCTGGATCGCGGCCCCAAGATGGAGATGGTCATTTGGATTTGCTTCCAGACGTAGTCGCCAACCAAAAGCGTCATCTGAATGGGCACCCCCATAGTAATAAACACCACCAAACGCCCGCAGATCCCCATCCTTCCAACGGGCAACCCTTGCACCGACTTCCGCATCAAATCCCCCCAAGGCACTTTCCCACAGTTGGGTAGTTTGTCTTGTTCGCTCATTGGTCAACATTAGCTGATGCCCTTGAAAGCCAGTCGAAATCTGGTTGCCTGAGTCAAAAGTCTGCTCAGAGAGTAAGTTGCTCGTGTCTCCGATCGGCAGATATCCATTGATACGAAAATCAACGACTTCACCCAGACTCTCAAGTCCCACCCCTAATTGGTAAAAGCTACTGTCATCTGTTTGACGATGATCGGCTGCGAGGTATCCCCCCCAAATCCGATCGTTCTGTTCATCGTAAATACGGTGACCTAGAGCTAAGCTCCCCCCCCAATGACCACCATTATCAACACGGAGATCGCCTTCCAGAAAAGTGAGGTTTTCACCTGGGGTTTGCCTCAATGGAATGAACCCTTCGAGTTGAGTCACTCCATCATATCCTCCGCCTGAGCTGTGATGGCTGACACCGAGGCGCGGACTGATACGGAGATCGGCAGCTGAGCCATTCGTACCTGAGATGGGCTGAGTCTGATCAGATCCTGTAGTCTGTGCAGCGGCGGGGTGAATCGTTCCTGCACTGAGCAGCACGATCATCATGAGCAACTTTGAGCTTTTCATACTGGGGATTTTCGTGTCTGGGTGTATCTGTTAATACAGATAGATCCAGTTTTCCCGGAGTTGGAAAAGTCTAACATCAGTGGTGCCGAGTTACCCAAGCATTTGTAGAGCTACTTAAGTATTTGTCAGGAGAGCTACTTAAGTATTTGTAGAGAAATACACTTATTCCGAAACCTGGATTTTCACCTATCGTGGCAAAACCAATCAGAATGAGGTCAACGAGATGTTGAGACAGCAGGTAGGTGAACGCTTCAGAATTTAATTGTGTTAATCAGCGAGCAGCAAAAGCATTCACCCATCACGCTTTTATATTTTCTCCTGCATGTTCTATTTACAATGCAATAAGCGTTTATTGCGAGGCCTCTAGCGGTGGGCGCAAACAAAGATAAGTCAAGGGCCCGAATAAGGGAAAGAGAGCAACTGCCCAGAAGCGCCACGGGCTGTAAATGTTGCGTCGTGCCATGTCATCATCCAATAGCGGCGTGATCGGAAAGATGAGACACATCAAGCAGAAGTCTAACGAAATGAGATGAACAAAAGGTTGCGTTTGAAACTGCTGTACATAATCTCCCCAATTCCCTGCTATAACAGCATAACCAATCAGAGCGATCGCACTAACTAACAGGGTTATCCCTGTCGATCGGCTATCAAGCAGTTGGAGCCACGGATCTTTTTTGCCATCAAAGGACTGGTTACGACGACGAAACAATAGGTAGGGCAACAAGCAAATCACGCCTGTAAAATTTGAGCCCGCGAAATAAGTCCAGGCCCGAAATTTTTGCATCCGCCCATCCGCAAACATCAGGCAAGCATAGACCATTGGTAACACTCCCATTAAGCTGAAGAGGGCTGGAATGTATGCATTCAGATCGCCCCATTGCAGGGTCATCAACTTATGCCCGATATACCAGGTATAAGTGCGATCGAGCGGGGCCAACCACAGAGTGTAAGCAACAAAGCTGATCCAGATGCCCCAAAGTACAGCTTGCCTGCCCATGAGAGGTGCTCTTTAACATCTGTTTATCAGCTTCTAAGTCACTTGCTGAAAGAACCTCTATCCATAGAGTGGTATCCATTTAGCGAACATCACCAGCGAATGTCACAGGCGAACATGGCGATCGCTGTTACGCTCATAAGTAGCAGACGCAGAGATGGCTCCCATGCTGCCAAAGCGTTGCAAAAATGGCTTAACGCACTTGATGCAACAGCAACTTACGACAATCTGGTTCTAACAGAAGCCCAAAGGCGATCGAAAAGGCGAAACAGGAGAAAAACGAATGAAACCTATCTTCCAATGGAGCCAAGGTATTCTGTCATTTACAGGCAGTTCGCTACTCATGACTACGATCGTACTGAGTGCTGTTCCACCGACGCAGGTTGGGCAATGCTCGGATACATCTATTCAGCAAATTAGTACAAGGTTAGTGGATGGGCAGACTGGAGAGCCCATTCCTGGCAGTGGCACCAGCATTAACCTGACGAATGGCATCTACCTGGTGTCCTATGAAGAAATACCGATGCTGAGTCAGGACAGCCAACCGGGGGATAAAGTCAAGCTTTGCCTGCTCTCCATTCCGCAAAATTGTCCTCCGGGAGACAATCGAGGTCGCATCTATAGTTTGCTGAACTATCGCACGAACGGTTCGGTTGAGCTGCCGGATTCTGAACACTTTTGCGGTGGGGCATAGAGTGATGAAGCACAGGAGAGCGATCGGACAAGGGTAGCGTTAGATTCTCGGCCTAGATGGCTTTGCTCAATTGAGTTCAATCGCTCCTGCACCAATGGGATTTTTTTAAAGTGACTAAGGAAACTGCTAAGCACTAAGATAAAGAAGGTGAAGCAAGAACGACGGCATTCATGGACATTCAAGCGCTATTTGAACGAAGCACAGGCAAGTGGGTATCGCAGCGGACGAGCCATCATCTAGTAGAGAACCGATCGGAGAGTGCTCGATCGGATCTGATGGTTGAAGCATTGACGAAAGATGATCCTGCTGTAGTACAGCTTTGTCAGCAGCAAGGATTTGATCCAGACCTGGCCGTCAGTGGACTCAAAATGAGCTGGAAAAGCATTGTTGTCAGCAGTCCTAGCCCCCAAGTCGGCACCAGTTTGTTGGTGGCGATCGCTGATGCCGATCATCCGAACCAGGGCAATCTAGTTAGTCAGGTGAAAACGGGGCAACCCACGAAGGGGCGCTACAGCATGGGGGATGATGAAGTACTGACGTTGATTACCGAAACTGACGCTCTCTATGCCGAAGAGCGGATTTGGTTTGCAGGCCCCAACTTTCGGCTCCGCACAGGGGTTGTGAAGCGATCGGGCGGGTTTGAAGTGGCTTCGTTCTGCTCTGAAATTCGTCTGGGCGATGTGCCATCAGCGGCTACGACCGGAACTGCAGAAGCGAAAAGCTAAAGGGCTGAATTTTAGAATTTAATTGATATCAGAAAGGACAGGAGATTGAGCTCTACCTGTCCCTTTTGGTCAGACGCATGACTGAATTAAAATCGCTTCCGAAATTTTTTGGGCTTAGTTGGAGATAGTTGGGACACAGCATGCTGTGTCCGTACAGTAATTCCTTTACTTCGGTTAGCCTTCTAGTTTCTTTTGCAGGAGCTGGTTGGTCAGCTTTGGATCGGCTTTGCCGCCTGTTGCTTTCATCACTTGACCTACAAAGAAACCGAGCAGATTCTTCTTGCCGCTGCGATATTTCTCCAATTCGCCCGGATTCGCCTCGATGACTTTGTCGATCGCCGCTTCGATCACTTTGGGATCGGAAATTTGCAGCAACCCTTTCTTTTCCACCAAGGCTTTGGCAGAGCCACCGTTGGCCAATAGTTCCGGCAAAATATCCTTGGCGATTTTGTTGCTGATCGTATTGGCTTCAATCAGCTGAATCATTTCAGCCAGCGAGTCGGGTTTGAGCGGAATATCCGTGATGCTGAGCTTCTCGTTATTTAGATGGCCACTAATGTCTCCCATGATCCAGTTGGCCGCTGGTTTGGCGCTGCCACCTGCTGCAATCACCGCTTCGAAATATTCGGCGATCGCCCGATCGTCTGTGAGTACTCTAGCATCGTAGGCGGATAGTCCCAGTTCGCTCTCATAACGGTGACGCTTTGCTGCAGGCAGTTCTGGCAGTTCGCCTTTCCAGGCTGTTAACTGGTCGGTTGAAACTTCGATCGGTCCCAAGTCTGGTTCGGGAAAGTAGCGATAATCGCTGGAGCCTTCTTTGACCCGCATGGTGAATGTGCGTTGCGAGGCTTCATCCCATAGGCGCGTTTCCTGGACGATCCGTTCGCCCGATTCGATCGCTTCAATTTGCCGTTCAATTTCAAAGTCGATCGCTTTTTGAATGGCGCTGAAGGAGTTCATGTTTTTGATTTCTACCTTCGTGCCAAATTTTTCAGTGCCAACGGGACGCACCGAGATATTCACGTCGCAGCGCAGCGAGCCTTCCTGCATGTTGCCATCGCTCACGCCTAAGTAGCGCATAATCCGCCGCAGCTCTTGAGCATATTCCGCAGCTTCTTGGCCAGTCCGCAGATCTGGCTCCGAGACGATTTCGACCAGCGGCACGCCAGCCCGGTTATAGTCCACCAAGGAGTAAGCTGAACCTGCCAGCCGATCGCTGCCCGCATGCACTAGCTTCCCGGCATCTTCTTCCATGTGCAGGCGCGTAATGCCAATTCGCTTCGTCTGGGCTTTACCCGATCCATCCAGCAGGGGCTTGCCGCGTTCGTCGGTTAGCTCAATTTCTAGCCAACCATGTTCCGCGATCGGCAGATCGTACTGCGAGATCTGATAGTTTTTAGGCAGATCGGGATAAAAATACTGTTTGCGATCGAACTTGCTGTAGGGGGCAATCTGACAGTTCAAAGCCAACCCAGCCTTCACCGCATACTCCAACACCTTTTCGTTCAGAACGGGCAGCGTTCCCGGTAGACCCATGCAAACTGGATCGATGTTGGTATTGGGATCGGAGCCAAATTGGGTTGAGCTGTTGGAAAAGATTTTGGTTTCGGTACTGAGCTGACAGTGGGTTTCTAGACCAATGATTGCTTCGTATTTTGTCTTAGTTGGGGTTGCAGTGGTCATGGAACTTGGTTTTCGCGTCGATCGAATGGCTTTATTTTAGCGATAAGTCGGTTCAGTCAGGCGATCGGCTCCATTTTCGCCCTGATCCACTCTCGCCATCATCCACTTGTACAGCCAGTTTGTTCATGTGGGTTAAGCAACAGCTCTCGCCGCCACAGACCGACCCGACAGACTGTTGGACAATATTGGCAGATCAAACTTTGCTGATAGGCATTTGGCAGAACTGCCATCACGTCATACTTTGCTACTGCCCGCGCAATTCGTTTGGCTTCTCGGATGGGGATTCCGGCGCGATTCAGACGCCGCCAGTAAACCCACATCAACCGTTTTGCAATTAGCGTCATGGCGATCGATCGAGCTTCTTCAGGCGTAACACCTAGGGCTGTAAGCTCTCGCCAGTTGAACGCCAACACATTTTCAGCATGGATCGGTTCTGGCTGGGGCTGAAAGGGAGTTTTGATGAGAGTGTTGGTTTGCATAGGACAGGGGGCTTGGAGGACAACGGGGATTAATTCAGTCCTTCAACATATCGTTTTAAAATTCCTGTGACCTGCCAGTGATGTTGCGCACAGGGTGGCAATGATCTAATTCCATTAGCGCATGGATTAAGAGTAGCTGTCTGTAATTGATACCAGTCTTCATGAAATCGTTCAGTAAGATCCCTGAGATTTATTGCGATCTTGTTACATTGCTGGTCTCAGTGTCAAGCCAAATTTTGAAATCAGAAAACCGTCTCCAGGAAAGTTTAAACTTGTTAACATTTCAGGAGATAATAGGGGACTAGCTAGATTAGGTATCGGATTGACTCAATACCAGTGAGGTTGAGGCCAATCAGGGAGGTTAATCAGACCGATCGCTTGTCTAGTTTGTCCTTTTGAATCTATTCTTCCTGCTCGTTGGGGCTGAGTAACGCATTTTGGGTATTGATCTCCGCAGCTACGTCTATCTCGACAGTTTGCAACCGCAACATGCGGCTTATTTGGGCACCCAAGCGCTTGGATTTTTGCCCTTGCCCGGTGACTCTTCTCTGTGGATTGAAATTTCACCTGGCATTGAGATTAACCGACTGATGGATGTGGCTTTAAAGGCAGCAGTCGTACGTCCCGGCGTGTTGGTGATTGAGCGGCTCTATGGCCTGTTGGAAGTGCATTCCAGTCGGCAAAGCGACACCCAGGCGGCAGGACGCGCCATCCTAGAGTCTCTTGGTACCACTCGGCAAAATAGCCTCAAGCCCCGGATTATTTCCAGCCAGATCATCCGTAATGTGGACGCGCATCATACGCAGTTGATCAACCGGACTCGCAGAGGCAATATGTTGCTAGCAGGGCAAACCCTCTATGTCTTTGAGGTAGAACCGGCAGCCTATGCAGCACTGGCAGCGAATGAAGCGGAGAAAGCGGCGTTGATTAATATTCTGCATATTTCCGCAGTCGGCAGTTTTGGTCGCTTGTATTTGGGTGGACAGGAACGAGACATCATTGCTGCATCGCAGGCCGTATTGGGATCGATCGAAAGTGTGGCGGGTCGAGCAGACGGATTTAACGATCGGAATGAGTAATGGAGTTGGAGGCGCAGCAGACGAGGGAGCCCAAGATGGCAAACGGAGAGCATCTGGCAGTCCTACATTGGAATCATTACCGCTGGCAAGAGTGGCGATCGCACCATCCTCAGCTTGAGCCTGATTTGAGCGAAGCCGACTTTCGCAGCAAAGATCTCAGCAATTTGAACTTGAATGGCGTTAATTTGCATCGGGCCTATTTGTCAGAAGCTAATTTAACAGCGGCCTCGCTAACGGGTGCAAGCCTGACCAAAGCGAATTGCTATGAAGCCAATCTGACAAATGCGAATCTGAATGAAGCCAATTTGACAGATGCAAATTTGATTGGGGCAACGTTGAGGGGCGCTGACCTGCAAGGCGCGATTTTGCGCACTGCCGATTTGCGAGAAGCCATTCTGATCAACACCAACCTCAGCTATGCCGATTTGATCGGGTCAGATTTGCGGCGCGCTAACTTACGAGGAGCCGACTTGAGTGATGCCAATCTGATGCGGGCTGATTTGAGCCGAGCCAACCTCAAGGGTGTGATGGCCTACCAGACCAATCTGAGTCGAGTGAATCTCTTGGAAGCCGATCTGATCGCCGCTAATCTGAGCAAGGCCAGCCTGTTTAAAGCGATTTTGACTGCAGCCTACCTCACTCACAGCAACCTGATTGCGGCCACTCTGATCGAAGCCAATTTCGATCGGGCCAACTTGAACTGGGCGAATTTAAGCCGCGCCAATTTAAGCAATGCCAGCCTGCGGGGGGCTAATCTACGGGGAGCCAACTTGAGCCGCACGAATTTGAAAAATGCCGATTTGACTGGGGCAGACCTGCGCCGCAGTAAGTTGTTCAAAGCTGATCTGACTGGAGCCTGTTTAGAAGCGGCCCTATTGCCTGAGTAGAAGTTGCCTGAGTAGAAAATGGCCAGCGTAGAAACAGCCATTCCTCGTTCGGTTTCCCCCCATTGGGATTCCTAAGTTCCCCATTCCTGCGGTTGACTATTTGCGCTAGCGTTGAAGGGAAGCAAGTTGCAAGGGAGCTACCTGTGTTGCGCTACAAGCTATCGATTCTGAGTTTGCTCGCGATCGGCCTACTGCCCCTCGGTTCGTGCGCCAATACGCCCTGGGCTGCCCAATTGCAGCAATCCCTGGCTGCCGATCCGCAACTGCAAGCCAATTCAGATGCGGTGGTCATTGAATCGCCAACTTCAACGACGACACAACTGCCTGCTAACTTTCCGGCTGAAATTCCTCGCTATGCCAATGCCACCTTGCTAGCAGTAACGGGGGTTGAGCAGACCAATAGCCCGATCGACAACAATCAGCCTGTGAAAACCCGCTGGCAGACTGAGGATACGGCGGAACAAGTGCAGCAGTTTTATCGCGATCGCTTCCAGGCAGAAGGGTGGCAAATCACGCCTGCTACTGATGCAGATGCTCCTCTACAGGCCAGTCGGGATGGCTTACAGGTGGCAATTTCGACAACCGCCGCTGATGGACAAACCAAATTTTCGATCGATTATCAGTTCGGAGAGGGCGCTGTCAGTACGGCCTCGCCCAGTTCAACAGGCAGCACTCAACCTGGAGACCCCAATTTTATTGGTCCGGTTTGGCCAAGCGATCGGGTGGCTCAGACTGGCTCCGCTTCACCCAGTCCTAGCGGCAGTCCGGGCGATGTGCAGCAGGCTCCTACCGAATTGCAGTCCTATATTCAAGATTTAGCAAAACTGGGTGTCTTTGCTGGCGGTAGCGAATTCAAACCGAATGCGGAAATTTCTCGACGGGACTATGCTCGCTGGCTGGTAACAGCCAATAATCTGATTTACAGCGATCAGGCTGCCCGTAAAATTCGGCTGGCATCGGGCAGTGAGAAACCCGTTTTTCAGGATGTGTCCGCCACCGATCCAGATTTTGATGTGATTCAAGGATTGGCTAATGCTGGATTGATTCCTAGCCCCTTGTCTGGCAGTGCCGATCAGGTGAATTTCAAGCCTGATGCGCCCTTGACCCGCGAAGAATTGATTCTCTGGAAAGTGCCGGTAGATACCCGCCAAGCGTTGCCTAATGCGGCGATCGATACAATTCAGCAAACCTGGGGCTTCCAAGATGGAGCCAAAATTGCGCCCTATGCGATGCGGGCCGTTGCTGCCGATTATCAGAATGGCGATCTCTCCAATATTCGCCGCGCTTTTGGTTACACCACCCTATTTCAACCCAAGAAATCTGTGAGTCGAGCAGAAGCCGCTGCTGTGCTCTGGCAGTTTGGCACACAGGGCAACAACCTATCCGCCAAAGATGCGCTGCAAACCAGCCAAACCCCTACTCAATCTCCTCTGCCATCTCCTGCTGCGCCATCTCCTGCTCAAGGGGGTTAATCGCAACAAAAAAGGCGCGATCGCGCCCCTGGTCTGATGAAGTGAACGTGAACAGTCTGAAGGACGACCTGAAGGACGGCTAGGCCAAGACAAAATCGGCTTCGTCGCTCCCTTTTAAGGCTCCTTTGCCCGTGGTGATTTTCTGACCTGCCACTTCCACGGCAAACGGCGTCTCATCCAGGTTGATGTTGTAGTCGGTCATTTCGCTGGTGTAACCGACGCTAGCCAGCATTTTGCGGCCCTCTGGCGTGTAGATAAAGGCCAGCATTTGATTTTTATTTTTCTTAGTATCTGTGGCCCAAACCACCATGTATTGCTTGCCCTGATAGTCAAACACTTTGGCAGGACGAGAAGGCACATAGCGACCGACCTCTCCAAAGCTGACATCCAAGAACTTCTGGAGTGAAGCATCTTCCACTTTGGCAAAGCTGACTTCTTCCGCAGAAGCGGCAGTTCGATCGCCCTGACTTTCGCTGGGTGCTTCTTCTTCTCCCCGATTTTTGAAGTAGTCCACGGCGGCTTTAGTGCCGATCGCGCCTACGGTAGCAATGCCTGCCCCAATCAGGACGTTGCGAAGCATGTTGTTGCTCATGGTTACATCTCGAAATCTTTTGTAACGTCATAGACTTTATCGGAAGTTACTAAAAATTCCTGATGACTTTAACAAAAACTTAAGTTTTGCTGCTGCTAACCGAGCAGTTCGTTCGGATCAATTCCTCTAGCCCGCAGGCGTTCCAGCAACTGTTCTCGCTGTTGCCGCTCTTGTTCTAGTTGCATCTCTGCCTGTTCTGCGCGTTGACGCTCTCGTTCAGCCCGTCGCCGTTCCCGTTCTGCGCGTTGACGTTCTTGTTCGGCCCGTTGTTGCTCCTGTTGAGCTCTTTCCGCTTCAGTTGGTACCCAGCAGCCCCGATCGTCATACCAGCGCAGCCAGTCGCGATTGATCCCCTGGTAGCTTCCCTGCCAAACCCCTAATCCTAGGTTGAGATCCGGAATCCAGAGTTTCTGTTCGGGTAGAGACAGTTCCTCATAGCGCCCCTGATTTAAACCAAAAGCCTGGAAGCGATTGGTATAGCGATCGAAAACAATGTAGTAGGGCACTCGCAGAATTTGTTCATAGACCTGCCATTTCGTCGGAGGCTGGTTATCTTCTCGTTCAGCTTGGCCCAGATCCTGGGTTTCAGTTCCAGGAGAGAGCAATTCAACTACCACAAAGGGACTCACGCCTTCTTGCCAGAGAACGTAGCTGAGGCGGAGGTCAGTGCCATCGTAGAGGCGAGAAACACCTAAGATCAAGAACCAATCGGGGCGTTTATACCAGAGGGGATGGCGGATATCGTAATAAAGATTGAGGTCAGTCCCAGTAAAAAAGTTGTTTGAATCGTAGATGCTGAAGCGAAGAGTCGCACTCAAGAGCTGGGGTTGCAGGTCATGAAATTCATCAGGCAAGCCAGACCCCTCTAGATCTTCACTGGGAAGATCGTACATAGTAGGCAGGGTTTGTCTTGGCGGCAGCGGTGGATCAGTTTGGGGCGGAGGCAGATGAATAACCATAGCAGCAGTACAGGGAATTACTGCTATCTTAATCTCGAAAGCTGCCGATCAAGAGTTTGACGATGCCATCCCCAAAAAACATCGGTCACTACTCACAAGATTGATCATTCCCGCCCCCCTACTCCTCTGCTTCCCCATGCCCATTTCCTTCGATCGCCTCTTCGCCACTATTACTGAACTCGTGCTTTGCCATTCCCCCAGCGGGGCTGAAGCTGAAATCGATTGCTGGCTGCTCCAAAAGTTTCAGCAAATCGGACGGGAGGCGTATTTGGATGCGGCTGGCAACTGTGTCGCCAAAATTGCTGGACGAGATTCCAGTCGATCGATCGCAATTACGGCCCATAAAGATGAGATTGGCGGCATCGTCAAGACCATCAAGGACAACGGCAATCTGGAGGTGCGGCGCTTGGGTGGTGCTTTTCCCTGGGTCTATGGTGAAGGAGTCGTGGATTTGTTGGGCGATCGACAGACCATCAGCGGTATTCTCAGCTTTGGTTCACGGCATGTTTCGCATGAATCTCCCCAGAAGTCACTGCAAGAGGATCAGCCGGTGAAATGGGAAGATGCCTGGGTGGAAACGAAATGTACGGCAGAAGAATTAGAGGCAGCAGGCGTTCGGCCTGGAACGCGAATGGTGGTAGGCAAGCACCGTAAACATCCGTTTCGGCTGAAAGATTACATTGCCAGCTATACTCTCGATAACAAAGCGTCAGTTGCAATTTTGCTGGCCCTGGCTGAACAGATACAGCAGCCCGCTTTTGATTTGTATCTGGTGGCCTCTTCCAAAGAAGAAGTAGGGGCGATCGGCGCTTTGTATTTTTCTCAACGTCAGCTTCTGGATGGCCTGATCGCCTTAGAAATCTGTCCGCTTTCTGCGGAATATCCGATCGAAGCAGGTCCAGTCCCGGTTCTACTGTCTCAGGATGGCTATGGTCTTTATGACGAAGACTTGAATGCGGAACTGCGGCAGGTGGCAGCGGCTCAGAATATTCCGCTTCAGTTAGCCACAATTAGCGGATTTGGCAGCGATGGATCGATCGCCATGAAGAATGGCCATGTCCCCAAAGCTGCCTGCCTCAGCTTTCCCACCCAAAATACGCATGGATACGAAATTGCTCACTTGGGCGCGATCATTCATTGTATTGAGCTGCTCAAAGCATTCTGCAAAGGCGCAAATCGATGAGGTTAACTTGCTAGTTCCTGTTCGCGTTGCTTGGCTTGACGGATCGCTTTGTTGTGCAGCATCAGACGTTCTAAGCTCAATGCTGTGCCGCTTAAGGTCACCAGCAACACACCCAGAATTTGAACAAAATTCAGCGTTGTTAAGGTTCCAGGCACCAGGAAGAAAGCCAGCAGTGCTGTAATGACAGGGGTACTGGCGGCAATAATCGCCGATCGAGCTGCTCCCAGGGCGCGGATGCCGTAATGGTTGAGGGTATAGCTGCCCACGGTGAACAGTCCTAACAATCCACCACTGATCAGCAAACTGGTCCAGCTAGTTGGTTTGCCGCTTAAGCCAAACACAATCAGGCTAATGCTGCTGAGCACAAACATGGTGGCAAATTGCAGAAGACTGACGGGAATCGGGTGCACTTTCCGTGCCCCGAGCTGCATCGCAATCAGGTAGAGCGTAAATGTCACAGCTGAAATGATTCCAGCGATGATGCCGCCTGTGGGGGGATTGTCGATCGACAACAGCGGATAAACCGCCAGACCCGTGCCCACTAAAATGCCTAAGATGATGCCCAGGCGCTTGAGGGAGAGTTTTTCGGCAAACAGCAGGAAGCCAAACACTAAACTGCCAATCGGGTACATAAATAGCAGGGTGACTGCCACACCAGGACCCGTCTGACCGATCGCAATATAGAGGAACACCTGAGAGAGGAACAGGAAAACGCCGCTCACCACAATGCCAATCAGGGCTCGCCGATCTTGCGATCGAGACAACGTGCGCACCTCACGTAGAGTCGGCGGATAGAGATAGGTCGAAAGCCAAACCATGATCGGCACAACCACCAGCATGCGGATCCATAGCAGCAAGGCCGAGTTGCTGAACGTATTCAAGCTGAGATAGCCGCCGATCGCCTGTTGACCGAAAAGCTGACTGGCATTGCCGATGATGCCCACCGTGACATAGTGGAGCGAAATCACCAGGGTTGACAGAAAAACAAAGCCCAGACCCAACTTCAGATTGCTGATGCGACGAGTGCGGCTGGGTCGGATGGGGGCTGCCTCGGCTGCCACTTCTTCGTCATCTGGATCGATCGCTTCATCCACCTCTTCTAACTGAGGCCGATTGGGAATCAGCGAATCCATCCAGCTTGAGGAGCTCGCTGGCGGATTGAAGGCTGCACTTGGAGTGGGAGACGTGGATGCACTGGGAGGGATAGCAGGCCGAGTATTGCCCAACGAAAAGTTTTCCGGCAGGGGCAGCGCCATATTGGTCGGCGGACTAATTTCTCGTGGGGGAAAGCTGGGTTCCAGATATTGCCCACTCTGTTGTCCACCATACTGTCCACCTTGACGGGCTTCTACCTGAAGCTGCTGGCTCAGGCGCTTGACCAATACTTCCAGAATCGCTTCACCTTGCTGTCCCAGCGTATGCATCCGCTCTAACTGTTGGGCTAAAGAGCTTTGATAGCTGTTGATGTCGTGGCGGAGGGAGGCAAAGGTGCGATTGACGGTGTCATCCAAAGACGAGGCCAACCGATAGGACTGATCGGACGCCATGTTTGCCCCGGTAATTTGTGGCGGATTCGCCGATTGGTAGGCCCCCAGTGTCTGGTTGAGGCGATCGTTCAAGGCGGTCTGCAAATGGTTCGCCAAGACTAATGCGAGCTGCTTTGCCCAGGCTTGCTGCTGCGCCAACTGCTGTCGCGATAAATCAATTTCGTGCTGAGATTGCAATGCCTGCTGCTGATTTTGCAGCTTCTCAATGTCGTTAATCAGACGCGATTTTTCAGCCTGAAGCCGATTCACATCTTGATTCAGCTGCATCAGCACATCTTGCTGTAAGCTCCGCAAGTCTTGCGTGACCGATCGCAACAAACTTTCAGCCGTCTGAGTTTCGTCGGGTGACATATTAGCCCCGTTTTGTTCTGGTAAGTTATCCAGCCGCCCCATGGATGTGCAACCTCTCGCCTGTTAAAATTAGCCGCTCTTACGATCGTTCGCACCTAAGAAGCAAACAGCGAGAAGCAACAAAGCTTTCGCTCCAGCAACCCATTCCTGCTGATTGCTATGCGCAGAAATTGTCAGAGTCGGCTGACAGTGATGATATCTCTAAAGTTAAAAGATGGAGTCCCAATTTGGGAATTTCTCGATCGGGATGTCTATACTCTCCATGCCTAGCGTCCCAATTTCAGGAGACTCTCAGAGCTCCTTACAAATTTGGCTAGATTGCTGCATAGGGATGCTGGACGAAGACAGAATTGGCCCTAAATGCCTGCGCCATCCAAAAACTGCTCGATGATGCGATCGTTCAAACGGCAGCTCGTGGGATGATGCGCCAAGGCTTCTTCTACGATTTCCGGTTCGACGGCGGGCTCCAGGGTGGGTTGCTGCAGGGCCTGCATTTGTTGCTCTAAGATTTCGATGCGATCGAGCAAAGCCCGGATGACTTGAGCTTCTGAGTCAGGCAGTTGCCCGTGATCGAGAGGGCCAACCCGCTCACCCGCCCGATAAACAATTCGGCCAGGAATGCCGACCACCGTGCAGTCAGACGGCACATCGCGCAGCACGACTGATCCAGCTCCAATCCGCACATTATCGCCAATTAATAGATTGCCAAGCACCTTCGCACCCGCACCAACAACGACGTTTTCCCCTAAGGTTGGATGGCGTTTGCCGCTTTCCTTCCCCGTGCCGCCGAGGGTGACACCTTGATAGATTAGGGCATAGTTGCCAACAATTGCGGTTTCGCCAATCACGACGCCCATACCGTGATCGATGAAAACACCGCGTCCGATTGTCGCGCCGGGGTGAATCTCAATGCCAGTCAAGAACCGGGCGATATGGGAGATCAGGCGAGGAATGAAAGGGACGCGCAGGCGATAAAGCTGGTGGGCAAAACGGTGCAGCAAAAGCGCCTGGAGACCGGGGTAACAGAATAAAACTTCCAGCCAGTTACGCGCAGCTGGGTCACGGTCGAAAATGATGCGAAAGTCAGCCCTGAAAGTTTCTAGAACGGTTTTCAGCACAAGCCCATTACCCCGGTAAGGATAAACTACCAACTTACAGGCTAATACATTTTTTGTACCGCAAGATGAGAAGAAGCTGAAAGTCAGGTTAAGAGCCGCAAAGGATGAAATTCTCTCACCAATTGCTATTCCAAATCGTTATCCTTTTTCGCGCAAAAGCTGATGAATACTTTGTAGCTCTGCCAGGATCGATCGCAATAGTTCATGGGTGACGGTTTCAGTCGGCTGTTGCACTTCGATCGTCACTTGTTTAATCCGCAGCACATCCTGGGCAAAACGGGCTACTTCATTTGGGTGAAACAGCAAGGGATCATCTTTATCGACTCGCAGTTCGGGATTGAGCCGCGTCGGATCATAAGATGGATTCAGCGTATTCGGATCTGTGTTGGCATAGCGATAGACCGAGGCTCTGGACCGATTCAGCGCTTTTTCGACGGCTTCAACAGTCATGAGGCTCGGAGCAGGTTTGCTGGTTTCTAACATCGTGAATTGCAGCCTGGAAGAGAATTGCGATCGTCTATTGTAGTCCTAGATTGGGATTAAATTGTCTCAGTTCAAGAATGTACCTTTTTGAAGAAGCCACTAGCGTCGTCCCAAACTACCATAGGGAGCAAATCAGGGAAGCCTATCAAGGGCTGAAAGTCAGGCTAGGAGAAAAAGATTATGTGTGGCAGATTTACCCTCACGCAGTCCGCTGAAGCGATCGCCGAAACCTTCGAACTCGATGAAATTCCTCGCTTCGCACCGGGCTATAACATTGCGCCCAGTCAGCCCGTTCCGGTGGTGCGCCTGAACAATGAGACCCAAAAACGCGAGTTCGACTATTTGTATTGGGGTCTGATTCCATCCTGGTCCAAAGAGATGTCGATCGGCGCAAAGCTGATTAATGCTCGCTCTGAAACTGTCACCGAAAAAGCTTCCTTTCGGACTGCGTTTAAGCGGCGGCGTTGTTTGATTGCATCTGACGGATTTTATGAATGGCAACGTCAGGGTTCCAAGAAGCAGCCCTACTATTTCCATTTAGACGATCAGCAGCTCTTTGCCTTTGCGGGTCTCTGGGAATATTGGCACAGCGCCGAAGGAGACGAGATTCAATCTTGCACGATTCTCACCACGGCAGCGAATGAAAAAATGCGGCCAATCCACAATCGGATGCCCGTCATTTTAGACAAAACGAATTATGATCTGTGGTTGGATTCAACGATCCAATCTGCCGATCGGCTTTTGCCCCTATTGCGACCTTACCCGGATGCTGGGCTACACTTTTATCCGGTGAGTCTCCAAGTCAATAGTCCACGCAATGACAGTCCGGCCTGTATTGAACCGTTGCCAGAAGTAACTTCATCGACCCATTAGGGGGACATTAAAAGGTAACTGTCGAGTGTGAGATTGAGAACCAGTGAGACAACCGGAATCTTCAAGTTAGTCACTGCTTGGCAAAAGACGATCGCAGCGGAACTGAGCCGCCACCAACCTCCTATTCCACTAGCTACACAGCATCAAATCGCGATTCGGTTGATCATCATAATTCTGGCCTTACAAATTGATCAATCTCATCCCGCTTCCTTTGTCCAAATTACCGCAAATTCACTCCGCACAATCTGTCACCAACCAGATACCTATTCCAGGCTACTCCAGCTCTGGCAAAATCGTTTCGATTTGTTGCAGATAAATGGGTTGGCGCTACCTGCCGATCTGCAACTAAAGGATGCGCTGATTCAGTCGATTCTGAGTAGCTTATTTTATCCCGATCCTGTCCCGTTCCGGAGGTTGCCGATCGCGATTTTAGGTCAAGTCTATGAAGTGTTACTGGGAACCGATCGCAATGCTGCATGTGCGCCAGAAAATTCCAGTCAACCCAATGTGAAAAAAGTAGGAGGGGTCTACTATACGCCTGAGCCGATCGTGCGATCGATGGTTGAGGCCGCAATCAGCCAATATTCCTTGTCGAATTTCTCAGAGGATGCCTCACAATATTCCTTGCCGAATTTTCTGGATCCAGCCTGCGGTGGCGGCTCNTTTTTTGTTGAATGCCTACCAAGCCTTGCTCAATCGTCGATTGCAAGCCTGCTTGGAGAATGAGACTCAGTCGAGCTCGCTGATCAGAACCTCAGATGGACAATGGCAACTAAACGGATTGGAACGGCTGCATTGTCTATCGCAAATTTATGGAGTGGATCTGGATACACAAGCGGTGGCAATCACAAAATTATCATTGGCACTCAAATTTCTGGAAGGTAGCATTTCAGAAAAAGAGAACGTGATTTCAATGAATCAGGTTGCGTTAATAGAAATATTAAGTCGCAATATTCACTGCGGCAATAGCGTGATTGGTACTGACTTCGAGCCAGCTTCTACAGAGGTCATGCAAGCAACGCAGGCTTTTGATTGGCAGACGGCTTTCCCGGAGATCTTTGCCCAGGGGGGATTTGATTTGGTAGTTGGCAACCCACCCTACATCGATGCGGAATGGATGACTAATCATTTGTCCCACTGGCGATCGTACTGTGCAACTCACTATCAAACGGCTACCGGTAATTGGGATTTATTTTGCATCTTTATTGAAAAGGCATTGCAGCTCTGTCGCGATCAGGGTTGCACGAGTCTAATTGTGCCGAATAAGCTCCTTTCCGCAGACTATGCCCAAGCTGCTCGATCGCTCCTGACAAAGTATCAGATTGTGTTGCTTCAGGATTATGCTCAAGTTTCTGTATTTGATGCATCAGTTTATCCGCTGGTGTATCTCGTGCAAAAAACAGAGCCTGCAATATCTGCAACAACATTTGCTGAAACGCTTTACCAACGCATGCAAACGCTTGACGAAATCGCAGAAGCCTATTCGATTCAGTTGCAAAATCCAGCACTAGTATCCGCGACCTGGCGGGTTGAAACGCATCAACAAACCGAACTGATGCGGCATTTAGAGCAATTTCCTAAACTCGGTGAACTGGTGCAGGTGACTGGTGCAGCAACGGTTGCAGAAGCCTATTTACTGCAAGATTGGATCCGGAATCAGCCTCAGCCGGAACAAACCGATCTGCGCATCGTCAACAGCGGTACGATCGATCGATATTTGTTGCTCTGGGGGCGTAAACCGTTGCGTTACTTGGGGCAATCCTATCTACATCCGGTGATCGATCGATCGGATTTAAAGCAAATCTCGCCGCGCCGCTTAGCCCAAGCGACCCAGTCCAAAATTATCGTAGCGGGCATGACGCAAAAGTTAGAATGTGCCTTTGATCCAAGGGGCGATATTCTAGCCGGTAAGTCTACCTCGGTTATCTTGCCGAGCGATTGTATGGTTGATTTACGCTATTTATTAGGATTACTCAACAGCAATTTGCTCAGCCATTATTTTCGCCTGCGGTTTGGGGGTAATCGTCTCCAGAGCAACTATTTTCGCATTGGTCCGCCCCAACTGCGCCAGTTGCCGATCGCCCTTCCCAATCTGGAATGTTCGATCGAATCTCAAATCTATCAAACGATGATCGAATATGTTGATCAACAATTCATTGCTGCTGAGAATCAACCTGATCAGACGCTGCACCAACAACTTGACCAGCAGATCGATCGGTTGGTTTGTCAGCTTTATCGAATTCAAGATCAATGGCAGAGTGAGTAAAAGCCTGGTTGCCTGACAAAAGCGCTAGAAAGCGCATGGGCAGGTGAATGAAGCGTTGAGGGTGCAGCAGCTGGCTGATCGTAGGAATTAGCTTAAGAATTTCGAGGATCGGTCTTGAAATGCGGTTCTGTGCCCCTAAAGCGCTGATCATAGAGGGCAAACGTTTGTAATGAAGCAAGTTCATGGATGGGCACTGTCCATGCTTCATCAGCTAGGGCTAGATGAGCAGTGGCTTGGCACTCGATTGAGGCTAGTTTAAGCTGTAGAATGTTGATGTGATGTTGAGGAGATGTTCATAAAATGAAGTTCTCAAATACAATTTTTGCGATAGCATTATCGACTGCCTCTTTGGGGATCACGATAGCTGCCAAAGCAGACACCGTAACAGCTCGCTGTGATGTGTATTCCAAAGGGGAAGACCGCGCTACTGCTTCTGGGCTCTGCACCTTTTCACAACGCCAGGGGACTGTGGGAATTCAGCTAGAAAATGGCGATCGCTATGATCTGGTTCCAGTAGGTGAACAACCTGGAGCTTATCAAGACCAAAATGGTGATGCGGCTTATCGACAGTCTGGGTTGGGGGACAAGGGACAAATTTATCGCCTCACGAATCAATCGATCTATGTTTACTGGGATACCGCTCCCTATACCAGTGACACTCAGGCAACCCCATCCAGTCAGACTGCGGGTACTCCAGTCACTATCATGAATCGCCGTAACGATAATCAAATTGCAGTTCAGATCACAGAAGGAGAGTTCAACTTTGCTGGTATTCTCACCCGCACTTCTGGGAATATCTTTCAGGGTTCCGATGGACGGGCACGAGTCATTTACGATCGCGACGCGGGACAGGTGACGATTATTAATCCTAAAACTGGAGATGAGTTTTATAACTATAACTATACCGACGTAGACGAAGGTGCGTTGTAAACAGCGTGTATACAAATAGCATCCTCTATGGCTCTCCGTCAACCAAACCTCGCAGTTTCGATCCTCTGGTTTCTCGATTGGCGTGAACATGCATCTCGCTGGCTTTATGCAATCGCCTTTCTCTGGGGTGAGTTTATTGCTACGGGCATAGCATGGTCCATTAATCATTCGATCATTTCATGTTAAAATCAATATGTCTCTTACTCCATCCAACTTCGCATTTACGATAGATTCCTTTGCCCATATCAGTAGACTGGCAGCCGTGACAATTGTGGCGATCGCTAGCAGTAGCAATATCGCCAATGCCTTGCCAGCAAATCGTACTTTTGGCGAAGCGTGGGAATCGGTTGATTGCGCTACTTTTGGATTGATTCCATTAGCAGCAGCCCTGTCTGACTGTGGTTATGTCACCGTGCCCGAACACCATAGCCAGCCCGATGGTCCCAAGATTCAGCTCGCGATCGTTCGAACCCGCAGCATTGGCGAAAATCCAGCTCCAGATCCACTCTTCATTGAGCAGGGCGGACCAGGCGATTCGACGATCGGTGCCTTTCCTGCGAAAGCGTTGCTTGCTTTTGATTCAATGTCCACCGTCTTAAAGACGCGTGATTTGGTGTTTGTGGAGGAGCGGGGTACTCAATATTCTCGACCTTTCTTTGCCTGCTCTGAGGAAACAGATCATGAACTCGCTGTGGCTAGAGGTGAACGGCCAGCAGAGGATACGGCTTGGATGGTAGCCTGCCGCGATCGCAGTCTTGCAGCCGGGATTAACCCAAGTGCGTTTAATACTGTTGAGAATGCTGCGGATATGTATTCTGTGGCAGAAGTGTTGGGATATGACCAGTTTAACTATTATGGGGTGTCCTACGGAACGTTGCTGGGGCAATATGTTTTAGAACAGGCGGAAGAACATACAGCCAAACTACGGAGTGTGATCATCGACGGAATTGTTACTCCAAACATTGATTTTAATCTTGATGCCACTTATGCTCTGAGTCATGCCCTCCGCAATCTGTTTGCTGACTGTGCTCAAGATCAGCAGTGCAATCAAACCTATCCAAATTTAGAGAATGTTTTTCTGTCGCTGTTGGATCGCTTACACCAGAACCCGGTTCCCTTAAAACTAACCATTCCCAGCACTCAAGAAACTTTGGAAACCACGATCGATCGAGATGAATTTTTGCTGGCTTTTGAGTCTTATATGGCAGCTAGCGCAAACGCTCCCTCTCTGCCTAAGAATATCTATCAGGCTGCTGAGGGCGACTTTAGCTGGATCCTGGAAAATCTGTCCGGCAACCTGGAGGCATCGGGCGCAAAGGGGATGTATCACGCGGTTCTCTGTGCCCGGGTGAATTCAGTCAATCTAGATGCTTCTGCTTTGTTTCCAGCCCCCTATGAGCAGTTGATTGAAGTGGGGATGAGTGAAAGTGCGCGCGTAAATCGATTCTGTGACATTCTTCAGGTTGAGCGGGAGCAACCCTTCGTCTATGACAACACCGATATTCCCGTTTTGCTGCTCAATGGTTCCTACGATCCGGTGACTCCTCGACCCTATGGGGACATGGTTGCTAGCCACCTGACAACTGCCTATGTCTATACTTTTCCTGGCGTGGGACATGGCTCCNTTTTTTGCGCCACCCGGTACGCCTGCGGCAGAATGTGTGGGATCGATCGCTCTAGATTTCCTGGCTGAACCCAAGCAAGCGCCCGACAGTCGTTGCCTTGAGCGAGTCCAACCCCGCTTTGTCTATGAATAGGTTCTTTTGGTATGTTTGAGGTCACGTTACTTCTCGATCGCTTGGTTGGAGCAGGCAGATCGGTGCTGATCGGTCTTGTGACATTCGCCTTGCTATGAAACTGTAGCTTACTCTACTCAAGGAAAGAATTATGGCTCATATTGGCCTCCTCTGTCCGACAGCTAGCGGTCATTTGAATCCAATGACAACGCTGGGACATGAGTTAAAGCAACGAGGACATCGTGTCACGCTAGTGGGTACACTCGACGCACAAGCCAAAGTTTTAGCAGCAGGCTTAGAATTTCGATCGATCGGCGAAGTCGAGTTTCCTGCGGGTTCATCCACAGATTCTTTGGCTAAACTGGGTCAGCTTAGTGGCTTTGAGGCATTCCGCTACACGATCGAACTCTTTCAGAAGTCAACAGTCACCTGGCTGCAAAAAGGGCCTTCTGTTCTCCAAAATGCTGGAATAGAATTTTTACTCATTGATCAAACTGCGTTTGGCGGATCAACAGTTGCACAATCACTCGGAATTCCTTTTATTAGCGTTTGTTGTGCCTTGATGCTCAATCAAGATCCTTATGTTCCTCCATCCAATACGGGCTGGAGTTATCATCCCCATTGGTTAGCATATTTACGAAATCAAGTTGGATATGAGTTGATCGGCAGACTGGTTCAGTCCATCAGAGAACTGGTTGCGGAGTATCGTCAGCAACAGAACTTACCACCCTTTAGGCATCCGAATGAGGCGTATTCTCAGTTGGCGCAGCTGTGTCAGCAGCCTGCTGAATTTGAATTCCCCCGAAAGTCTCTACCAGCCTGTTTTCATTTCACCGGTCCTTATTCCCATCCAGCGAGCCGCGAACCGGCTTCTTTCCCATTTGATCGTTTGACGGGCAAACTGCTCATTTACGCTTCACTCGGCACGGTACAAAATCGTCTATTGGGAACCTTTGAAACGATCGCAGAAGCCTGCCAGGGATTGGATGTGCAGTTGGTGATCGCTCTAGGAGGCGGTTATGTTCCAGACTCACTCCCTGCATTGCCTGGAGATCCTTTAGTGGTTGGATATGCGCCGCAATTGGAGTTGTTGCAGAGAGCAGCATTGACAATTACTCATGCAGGCATGAATACCACTCTGGAATCTTTAGGGAATGGGGTGCCGATGGTGGCAATACCGATCGCCAATGATCAACCAGGAGTAGCAGCCCGAATTGCATGGACTGGAACGGGAGAGGTAATTCCGCTCAAACGATTAAACTGTGCGAGGTTGCGGAGTGCGATCGATCGGGTGTTAACTGAAAATACTTACAAAAATAATGCATTGAGACTGCAAGCGGCCATTCAACGAGCAGGAGGTGTGAAGCGAGCCGCTGATATTGTGGAGCAAGTGATCATAACAGGAAAACCAGTTTACAGAGATCAAGATCATTCACGCCCTCGCTAATGGCAATTCAACGAGCAGGAGGTGTGAAGCGAGCCGCTGATATTGTGGAGCAAGTGATCATAACAGGAAAACCAGTTTACAGAGATCAAGATCATTCACGCCCTCGTTAATCCTGATCTCTATGGGTTTGCAATCAGTCTGCATAGGTCAAAGATTGGGAGGGGACGCAGCAAGTCCGCAAAATTCCACCAGCCATTCCTTAATGCGATAGGTGGCGCGGCAATCATCCTCGTTGTAACGCAGGATCGCCTCTAGATAGCGTAATTCACCTGTATCTATCCATTGAGCAAACCAGTAAATCGATTGAGCCCCGTTTGCATCTGGATCGCGCCAATCAAACCCTAGCCAGCGGGCGATCGGTTTCAGGGCATAGCTTTCGACCGGCAGAATTGCAACGCGAGTGACGCGCTCATGTAAATCGACAAATCGGCGCAGCAACGGCTCAATTCGTTCGATCGGCGTGTTGTAAAACTCTCCCAGGCGTTTCACCGTTTGCACTTCATAGGGGCAGAAATGGAAGATCGGTGCATCCGGATATTGCCAAACCAGATCGAGAAATTGCTCCCAAATCTGAAACTCCTCTTCCTCAGATTGGGCCAACAGTGGATGAAAAGTCTCGGTTTGATGGATGCGATCGACCACCAGCACCCCATGCAAGTAAATTAAATTCTGCTCAGGGGCGGCTTCAATGTCGAAGTAGAGTTCGATCGGCGCAGTGGGCAACTCCCGGACAGAGAGCAGATCGGCAGCAGTAAATGGCTCAGCACAGTCGGGAAGTGCCTGGTTGTAACGCATCGACTGGGCCTGCCGTACCAACCGATGAGCTACGGGCACACCAAAACCGGGCAGCATTTCGAGCTGCTTGGGATTCACTTCTGATAAGGCTTCCAGACTGGTCAGTCCCAGCGCTTTCAGGTGAACATAGCGGCTCGGAGTCACACCGGGTAGTAAAGAAAGATGGCGATCGGTCTGGGCCTGCTCATAGCAATGGCTAAACCACTGGCACAAGTCACAGCGATTATGGGCAATGAAGACTTCGGGTTCATCGCGCCGCAGCAAGGTTTGCATACAACTTCGCAAAATTTCCTGCATGCGAGGTACCGCTTCCGCTAAATCAACGGCATAGGCACCGCGTTGACGCAGCATCAACCACCCTGTTTCTGCCCAAGCATCCTGGACGATCGCCAAAACATAGGTGTGGAAAGCCACAACAATCTGGTAATCCATTTTGGGCCGCTTGCCCAGACGAATATCCGCAGGTTCATAAACCCAATCCCCGAAGATGGACTGTCCAGGTTGCTTAATGAGCAAATTGGGGTTGCTGACCAATCGTAAGTCGTTGTCGAGTTCCACGATCAGCACGCCTTCGGAAATTCGATCGACCCCCTGAGCCATCAGGGCTAACGTTTCGGCTGCTCCCTGGACCCAGTCTCGCCGGGTATAGCTAGGGCGATGGGTCGGCTGTTCCCCTAAAACCGAGCGCTGATGGGCAATGCTGTCCTGTCGAAGTTTCGCCAAATAGTCGCTGGGGGGATCGCGCAGATCGGCATCTCCATAGACTTCTAGAAAGGCACGTCGATGACAGCGCTGGTAGTGAAACAGCAGTTCATCCGTGAGCCAAATCTGATTTGCCAGGGGCTGGACCAGATCAGATTCAACTAAATAATTCGATTGAATGAAACCAGGCTCAACTGAACCAGTCGGCAACGGCGATCGATTTTTAGACGCTAGAACCGGAAAGGCCGGGTGGGTTACCTCAGCCTCCTGAACATCCGGGCGGTGAGGACTAACAGACAAACGGCCCCTGCCTGTGCAACACAAAACAGTGAGATAAAGGCGAAGCGCATCTCACGGGACAAATCTGTCGCTGAATCGGGTCGATCGGGCAAGGAAAACTCATACCAAAGCCGAGGGTGTTTCGTTTTGTGACCCATACTATTAATGAATTTAACTTGATTTTTCACAATTTGGCGAAATTGTAACGAATGAATTTTGGCTCACCTCATTTGCCCACTGTTTTGATGCGGAACGGAATCGGTTGTCGCCAACCTCAATCGCCAGTGAACGCGACATAATAAAAGCGGCTCAACCAGCAGTTTGTTTGGCAGTTTGTGATGACCCATCCTCTTTCCACTTCGGCGATCGATCCATCGATCGAGCAACAGCGCCAGCAATTTCCGACCCTGACCCAGAAATCCTATTTCAACTATGGCGGACAGGGACCAATGCCCGTTAGCGCCCTTAAGGCAGTTCAGGAAGCCCATTGCTATATGCAGCAGGCAGGCCCTTTTTCGAGTGAAGTGTATCAATGGGTGACGCGAGAATCGCAGCAGCTCAGGACCGCTTTGGCAGCAGAACTGGGAGTACCCGTCGAAACCATGACGATCACAGAAGATGTGTCGATCGGCTGCAACATTGCTCTCTGGGGCTTGGACTGGAAAGCAGGCGATCATCTCTTGCTGTCGGATTGTGAGCATCCCGGCATTGTGGCTGCTGCCTACGAGATTGGCCGCCGATTTGGCGTAGAGGTCAGCACTTGTCCCTTGATGGCCACTTTGAATCAGGGCGATCCAGTGGCGGTGATTGCGGAACATTTACGGCCTTCGACTCGCATGCTGGCGATCAGCCATATTCTCTGGAATACGGGACAGGTGTTGCCCTTAGCGGCGATCATGCAGCTTTGCCATAGTGCTGCTGAACCCGTGCGAGTGATGGTGGATGCGGCTCAGTCGGTGGGCATGATGCCATTGGATCTGGATGCCTGGGATGTGGATTTCTACGCTTTCACCGGACATAAATGGCTGTGTGGTCCGGCAGGGGTGGGTGGTCTGTATGTCTCGCAAGCAGCACGTGAACAGCTACACCCAACGTTCATTGGCTGGCGCGGGATTACCAAAAATGCGGCTGGAAATCCGACTGGCTGGCAACCCGACGGCAGTCGCTATGAAATTGCTACCTCGGACTATGCGCTGTATCCATCATTGAGAGCGGCGATCGAAACTCATCAGCAGTGGGGTAATGCCACCGATCGCTATCAGCGGATTTTGCAGTTGAGTGAGCTGCTCTGGCAACGTTTAAGCACGGTTAACTGGATTACCTGCCTGCGTGCGACGCCACCGGAATCGGGCTTAGTTTCATTTCAAATCAAAGACTTTCGGGGTCGGGTGCATGATCAGCTGGTGCGCTTTTTGGAACAGCAGGGCTTTTTGCTACGAACCATTCTGGATCCAGACTGTGTGCGGGCTTGCGTGCATTACTTGACGACCGAAGAAGAGATCGATCGCCTATTAGAGATGATCGCGCAATTTGAGTCGAATCTTTAGACGGAAAATTAGGATCAGCATCAGGGTTGCCATTTCCAAGTTACTCTGTCGCAGGGATTACTCGCGCCTCTTGGAAAGTAGGTTAAGCTACGGGTGACAAGCGCGACACCAGTGAATTGGCGCTGAAGGAGTTAGCTGGATATGGCAGGTCAAACTGCACCGCATCGCATTGTGATTATTGGGGGCGGCTTTGGTGGACTGTATGCAGCAAAAGAATTGGGGAAAGCCCATGCCGATGTCACCCTGATCGACAAACGCAATTTTCACCTGTTTCAACCCCTGCTGTATCAGGTTGCAACGGGGACGCTCTCGCCTGCTGATATTTCCTCCCCCCTGCGCGGCATCCTCAGCAAGTATCGCAACGTCAAAGTGCTGATGGATGAAGCTACCGATCTGGATCCGGTGCAGAAAAAGGTGATGTTGAAGCATCAAGACGTGGAATATGACACGCTGGTGATCGCAACTGGAGTGAGCCATCACTATTTTGGCAATGATCACTGGCAGCTCAGTGCACCGGGATTGAAGACCGTGGAAGATGCACTGGAAATGCGGCGGCGGATTTTCTTGGCGTTTGAAGCGGCGGAGAAGGAGTCTGATCCAGAAAAGCGTAAAGCCTGGTTAACGTTTGTGATCATTGGTGGTGGTCCAACGGGGGTGGAACTGGCTGGGGCGATCGCCGAACTGGCCTTCCATACGCTGAAAGAAGACTTTCGCACGATCGACACCACCGAAACCAAAATTGTGCTGGTAGAAGGGCTCGATCGCGTCTTGCCCCCCTATCCCACAGAACTGTCAGCCAAAGCGGCCCAGGCTCTCGATCGGCTGGGAGTAACAGTTAAAACTCAATCTCTCGTGACGAATATTGCCGATCACATTGTCACGGTTAAACAGGCTGATCAGGTAGAAGAAATTCCGGCACGCACTATTCTCTGGGCGGCTGGTGTCAAAGCATCTGGTATGGGCAAAGTGTTGGAGCAGCGCACCGGGGCAACGCTCGATCGGGTGGGTCGGGTGACGGTAGAGCCGGATCTGAGCATTCCAGGCTACCCCGACATTTTTGTGGTGGGCGACCTGGCCCACTATGCGCATCAGGACAACAAGCCCTTGCCGGGAATTGCGCCTGTGGCAGTGCAGCAAGGCAAGTATTTCGCGCAGCTCATGCAGCGACGACTCAAGGGTGAAACGATGCCGCCCTTCCGCTATGACGATGCAGGTAGTTTAGCGGTGATTGGTCAAAACGAAGCGGTGGTCAATCTCAAATCTGTGAAGCTATCTGGACCGATCGCCTGGTTTATCTGGATCTTTGCCCATATTTACTATTTGATTGAGTTTGATAACAAGCTGATCGTGATGATCCAGTGGATGTGGAACTACTTCACGCGTAACCGAGGCGCTCGTCTAATCACGGGTGAAAGCACCTTGGCGCAAGACTATGGCGAATCGTCATCCGAAAAATCCCCAGTTGAGGTATAACGGTTCTATCACTTGCTGTGGAGTTTACGCTGTGCATTCTTCTCAGGGCTCCAATTTCGCCACCTCAACGCTTGATCTTCAACAATCGACCCTTACCGTTGAACTGACTGATTTACGGAATCGTCAAGGCGTGGTCTGCGTCGCGCTGTTTGATAGTCCCCAGGGGTTTCCCAGCGACCCAGATCAAGCCGTGCGATCGGGCTGTTTTGCGATTACGGAACTGCCGTTACGACTGACGTTTCCTAATTTGCCCGTTGGCTATTATGCGATTGCGGTGCATCACGACGAAAATATGGACGGCAAGCTCAACTGCAATGCACTCGGCATTCCCAAAGAAGGCATCGGTTTTTCGGGTAATCCTCGGATTTGGAAGGGTGCTCCTTCGTTCGACAAAGCGGAGTTTGAGGTTTCCACCGCCCATCCGATCGTTTCGATCACCATGAAATATCTCTTGCGGTAGCCTCTGAGAGAATATCCAGGTTTTGTTGCACCTTGTGCTGAAGTTGCTGCGTCAGGGTTTTGATCGTTGCCGCTCGGTTGTGCTCATAGTCTTCTAAATAATCCCGCAAGTTAATCGGCTGCCCCACACGCAGAAATGCCTGCTGCGGTCCCTTAGGGGGCGGCTGATCGATATGGAAGATCGATCGCTCTAATCGCACCAGGGTATCCAAAAACCTCTCTGGTGTGGGTTTTTCCGCCACATAGCCATCGTAGATCGCATCGAAATTCAGCACTCTGGTCAGCGACTTGCGCATCTCTTCCCATTCCTCTGGACCATTTACGCTGACGCCGTTGCTGCCCTCTACACCCGCTGCATAGCGATTTTCGATCGCATGTTGAATCCGATAAACCCGTTCGCGGTTGGGCTCATCTGGGGCGGGGGTTAAGTTCAGTCGTTGCTCACATTGCTGCAGAATTTGGGCCTTCAGGGTGCGAATTCGTTGATTCCAATCGGCATCCGCCGGTTCAATCCCATATTCCTGCTCAAATTGCTGGAGCAAGATGGCCGCAATCACCCGCAGGCGATCGTAAAAATTGCCGCTATGACTCACACCTAACGCCTGCTCTAACCGCCGCAAGGTTTGTTCGATCAGGGGCTGCATTTGGCCCGTGTAGCGATATTTCAAGCTAAGCGGCACCACATAAAAATCATGGCGGTTGCCTTGCTTGGCCTGTTTAGTCAGGGCTTGCAGCGCCATTTGAATTGCACCCGGACGGAAGGGCATCACCGTATCATTCTGGAAGGAGCAGCCGCCTTCGGGAAAAATCACCAGCTTGCAGTCAGGTTGGGCCAGCAGCTTCAGGGTATAGACCACACTATCGCGATCGGCCTGTCCGCGTCGAATCGAATAGGCTCCAATTCGCTGAAACAGCCAGCCTGCTAAGCCGCGAAACCGCTCATGGGCCGCCAGATAGTAGAACGATCGCTGCACGACTGCCGAGAATAGAAACATCACCATCGGGTCATTGAAGGTGGGATGGTTACACAACAGCAGGCAGGGGGAATGGCGTAACGTGGCCAACTGTACGTTCGCTTCGGTACTCAACACCAACTCAATCTGATAACGCTGGCGCAGCAGCAGGGGCGCAACTTTTTGGAGAAACCGAGTGAGAGTGGGATTTAACTGGGCAGGGTAAAAAGCAGGCCGTTGCTTCATGGTTTAACTCGCAGGTTCGTTTCGATCGTTTCCGGTTCTGTTTCGGAATGTCAATCTCAACGGGGCGGAATCCCGAAATCTTTGCAAAGAACCCATCCGCATCAAAAATCCAGCGCTAGGATGGCACTGGGTCTGATTAAAACCTTTGATTTTGGACATTGGTACTTATAACGCCCAAAATCCCGCTTCGCCTCCTACGCAACTAATCGAAGGATAAACCGATGGCTGATAAAAATCTGTTAGAGCAACTGCGCGAAATGACGGTTGTCGTCGCAGACACGGGCGACATCCAGGCGATCGAAAAATTTACGCCTCGTGATGCCACCACCAACCCTTCACTGATTACCGCAGCTGCCCAGATGCCGGAATATCAGGAAATCGTGGATGAAACCCTGAAGAAGGCGAAAAAAGATGCCGGATCGGGCGCATCAGATCAGGAAATTGTGACGCTAGCATTCGATCGGTTGGCCGTTGCCTTTGGTCTGAAAATTCTAGAAATTGTGCCCAAGCGGGTTTCGACAGAAGTGGATGCTCGCCTGTCCTATGACACGGAAGCGACGATCGAAAAAGGCCGTTCTCTGATCGCCCAATATGAGGCTGCTGGCATTTCGCGGGAACGAGTGCTGATCAAAATTGCTTCCACCTGGGAAGGAATTCGGGCTGCAGAAGTGCTGGAAAAAGAAGGGATTCACTGTAACCTGACGCTGCTGTTTGGGCTGCATCAAGCGATCGCCTGTGCTGAAGCCGGAGCTACGCTCATTTCACCCTTTGTAGGCCGCATTTTGGACTGGTACAAGAAAGATACCGGTAAGGATTATGTGGGTGCTGAGGATCCCGGCGTCCAATCCGTAACCAAAATCTACAACTACTACAAGAAGTTTGGTTACACCACCGAAGTCATGGGAGCCAGCTTTCGCAATATTGGCGAAATTATTGAGCTGGCAGGTTGCGATCTGTTGACCATCTCTCCAGCGCTGCTGGGTGAGTTGCAGGCTACGACAGATGAACTGGTGCGCAAGCTGGACCCCGAAAAAGTTGCATCCATGGAGATTGAGAAGATTTCGATGGATAAAGCCACTTTTGATCAAATGCACGCTGCCGATCGGATGGCTTCCGAAAAACTGGATGAAGGCATCAAGGGCTTTACAAAAGCATTGGAAACGCTGGAAACGCTGCTGGCAACCCGTCTATCACGCCTGGAAAGTGGCGAAACCCTGACCCATGCCGCAGAAGATATCTTCCATGTTTACGATATGGATGGCGATGGGTTCATTACTCGCGAAGAGTGGCTAGGCACAGATGCCGTATTTGATGCGTTGGATATTAACAAAGACGGCAAAATTACGGCGGAAGAAATGGGCGCTGGTTTAGGTGCAGTATTGCAGGTAGCTCAGGCTGTTTAATTGGGATTTGATTGCGATCGAATTTCTACCCCACATTCAGGAGTATTTTAGGCAGGCGTTTTGCCTGCTTTTTTAATGCGGTTCGTAAAATTGTCTATGAATGTTTAGGACGTGCTTGTAGCACGATGTTTGAGTATGAAGTTAAGGTGAACGATCGGTAAAACTTTGCGTGGAATTACGGTCCTGTGGCTGACTTATCATTTCCCATCATGTATTATTCCGACATCGTGCTGAGAGCCACAAGCAACAGGAAGCCCGATCGGCAGTAAGGGTGCACAAATGATTCGGCATGTTGTTCCCTTGACTTAGGAGTCCCTTTCATGACCCGCTTTAACCCCTTCCCCACAATTTATGACCCTGCCTCCACCGTGGCCGTCGGATCTACTCCCCGCATTGGAGCAACAGGTGACTTCAATGGCGATGGCATCCTCGACCTGACTACAGCAAATGCCAATTCCAACGATATCTCAGTGCTGCTAGGCAATGGCAGTGGTGGGTTTAGCGCCGCCACCAACTTTGCAGTTGGAAGTAGTCCCGAATCTGTGACGAGTGGCGACTTCAATAACGATGGCATCCTCGACCTGGCCGTAACAAATTTCAGCTCCAACAATGTCTCGGTGCTCTTGGGCAATGGCAGTGGTGGGTTTAGCGCCGTCCCCAACTTTGCTGTCGGAGTGAATCCCCGATCTGTCACGAGCGGCGACTTTAATGGTGATGGCATCCTCGACCTGGCTACGGCGAATTTCGGCTCCAACAATGTCTCGGTGCTCTTGGGCAATGGCAGTGGTGGGTTTGGCACAGCCACCAACTTTGTTGCCGGAACGAATTCTAACTCTGTAACAAGTGGCGACTTTAATGGTGATGGCATCCTCGACCTGGCCGCAACAAATGCTACCTCCAACGATATCTCAGTGTTCTTGGGCAATGGCAGTGGTGGGTTTGGCACAGCCACTAACTTTGCTGCCGGAGGAGTTGTCCCTGTCTCTGTGACAAGGGGTGATTTCAATGGGGATGGCATCCTTGACCTGGCTACGGCAAATTACTTCTCCAGTAATGTCTCGGTGCTCTTGGGCAATGGCAGTGGTGGATTTAGTGCTGCCACTAACTTTGCAGTCGGAATTCTTCCCAACTCTATGACGAGTGGCGACTTCAATGGCGACGGCAACCTCGACTTGGTCACGGCAAATCTCAACCCCACCAATATCTCAGTGTTGCTGGGCAATGGTAGTGGTGGGTTTAGCGCTGCCACCAATTTTGTCACCGGAAGTGGTTCCACTGTTAGGACGGGCGATCTAGATGGAGACGGAGTGCTGGATCTGATAACTGCAGGTCTTGGCAATGTTTCGGTATTGCTCAACCGCACTCCCCAAATTGTGCTAGACACCGTTACCCGAACGATCGACGGTTCTGCTGAACCCAATGCTTCCATTACCGTCGATCTCAATACCGGCAGCATTCGCGTCAATCGCACTCCCACCATTACCCGCACATTTCCAGGCTATCAAAACGCAATTGGCACCCGCAAAGACGATACCCTGACGGGCAACTTTGGCAACAATCGGTTGAGTGGTCAGGGGGGCAATGATGCCCTCAATGGCAGCGCTGGTGATGATATCTTATTGGGCGATCGCGGCAATGACACCCTCAATGGCGGCGCTGGTGATGACGATATCACGGGCAGCTTTGGCAATGATATCCTGATAGGTGGTGCAGGCGTGGATGATTTCGCTGGGGGCGTGGGCAACGATACGTATAGCTTTGATGCCGATGCTCAATTGGACGAAGACCTGATTACCGACACGCTGGGCCTCAATACTCTAGATTTTAGCAGTACCACAACTCAAGCGATCGCCCTCAATTTATCCTTTAACGATACACAGATAGTTAACACTAACTTATCCCTGACTCTGAACAGTTCGGTGATTCGATCAGTGAACGGTGGTAGTCTGAATGATACTCTCACGGGGAACAGTCAGGCGAATACGATTGACGGTGGGGCAGGCAACGATCAGCTAACGGGCAGCGACGGTAATGATACATTGATCGGTGGGGCAGGAAATGACATTCTTAATGGCGGTAATGGCAATGATAGTCTGACGGGTGGAGGGGGGGCAGATCAACTGGTGTTTAACGCGGGCACCGTGTTTGCGGCTACGGCGATCGGCATTGATAATATCACGGGCTTTACCGTGGGCACCGATCGAATTGTTTTGAGCAAGACCACGTTTGCCGCTCTCAGTAGCATTGTTGGTAACGGTTTTAGTAATGTGGCTGAGTTTACCGTCGTCATTACCGATACTGCTGCCACTACTAGCAGTGCCCTGATTGTGTACAACAGCGCGAACGGTCGATTGTTCTATAACCAGAATGGTGCAGCAGCCGGATTAGGAGACAATGGCGCAGGCGGACAGTTTGCCACGCTGAGCGGCAATCCGGCACTGAGTGCTGCGTCGTTTACACTGCAAGCCTAATGGCAAGTGACGATCGTCTATATCAAATTAATCGCCGTAGTTTGCATTGCGGCGAACTCAAAAATTGAACATAAGATCAATGATTGAATAGGCGATCGTCATGGCAGGCTCTCTACATTCAAGTATGAAGTTGAGATAAACAATCAGTAAACTTTGCGTAGAATTACGGTCCTGTTGCTGGCTGATCATTCCCCATCCTGTATTATTCTGACATCGTGCTGAGAGCCACAAGCAACAGAAAGCCCGATCCGAGTGGCGATGCATCGAATTAAGTCACTTGATGTCACTTCACCTCTTGACCCAGGAGCCCCTTTCATGGCCCGCTTTAACCCCTTTCCTGCCATCTATGACCCTGCTACCACCGTGGCTGGCGGAAATCGTCGCAGCTCTGTGGCGACAGGCGACTTCAATGGCGATGGCAGACTCGATCTGGCTACAGCAAATTACTTCTCCGATAATGTCTCGGTGCTACTGGGCAATGGCAGCGGTGGATTTNGGAGCGGTCACAAACTTTGCCGTTGGAGGTGGTCCCCAATCTGTGACAACAGGCGACTTCAATGGCGATGGCAATCTTGACCTGGCTACAACAAATCGTCTATTCAGCTATGTTGCAGTGTTGCTGGGCAATGGCAGTGGTGGGTTTGGAGCGTACACCACCTTTGCCGTCGGAGTTGATCCCCAATCTGTGACGACGGGCGACTTTAATGGCGATGGCAGACTCGACTTGGTGGTGGCAAATCGCTACTCTGGCAATGTCTCGGTACTGCTAGGCAATGGCAGCGGTGGATTTAGCGCCGCCACCAACTTCGCTGCTGGAGCTGCTTCCATGTCTGTGACGAGTGGCGACTTCAATGGCGATGGCATCCTCGACCTAGCTACAGCAAATTACTTCTCCAATAATGTCTCGGTGCTGCTAGGCAATGGCAGTGGTGGATTTAGCGCCGCCACTAACTTCGCTGTTGGATCTAATCCCCAATCTGTGACGAGTGGCGATTTCAATGGCGATGGCAGACTCGACCTAGCTACAGCAAATTTCTTCTCCAATAATGTCTCGGTGCTACTGGGCAATGGCAGTGGTGGATTTAGCATCGCCACCAACTTTAGCGTTGGCTCTCTCCCCTCCTCTCTGACAACGGGCGACTTCAATGGCGATGGCATCCTCGATCTGGCCACAGCAAATGCCAGCTCCGACGATGTCTCGGTGCTGCTGGGCAATGGCAGCGGTGGGTTTAGCGGCACCAGCTTTGCTGTCGGAGATGCTCCCATCTCTATAGCGACGGGCGACCTGGATGGCGACGGAGTGCTGGATCTGGTGACGGCCAATCTCAACTCCAACAATGCCTCAGTGCTGCTCAACCGCACGCCGCAAATTATCCTCGATACTACAACCCGGACGATCGACGGTTCTGCTGAACTGAATGCTTCGATCACGGTCGATCTCAATACTGGCAGCATTCGCGTCAATCGCCCCACCCCGATCACCCGCTTTGTCAGCAACTACCAGAACGTCACTGGCACTCAGCTAAACGATACCCTGATCGGCAACTCGGCCATCAATCGCTTGAATGGTCAGGACGGCAATGACACGATCAACGGCAACGGTGGCAATGATATGCTGTCAGGCGATCGCGCCAATGACGTGCTGAATGGGGGGACGGGCAATGACGATCTCACAGGCGGGTTGGGCAACGATACGCTGACCGGGGGGGCAGGTGCAGATGATTTAGTTGGCAACGCCGGTAATGATACTTATCGTTTTGATGCCGATACAGCCCTGGGAAGTGACTTTGTCACCGATGGTCAGGGAAATAATACCTTTGATTTTAGTGACACCACCACTCAGACCATTGTGGTGAATCTGGCAATCACTAATACTCAAACGGTCAACAGTAATCTATCGTTGATACTCAGTAGTCCTAGGATTCAAAATGCGATCGGCGGTAGCCTGGACGATACGCTGATAGGCAGCAATCAGGCCAACAGTCTCACTGGCAACAATGGCAATGACACTTTAAGTGGCGAAACAGGCAACGATACGCTCACAGGTAATGGCGGCAATGACAGTCTCACAGGGGGCAGAGGCAACGATACAGTCACCGGGGGCGATGGTGTTGATCAGTTTGTTTTTCGCCTGGATGCAACTTTTGCTGCAACAGCGATCGGCATTGATACCATCACTGACTTCACAGTTGGAACCGATCAGATTGGCTTAAGTAAAGCAACCTTTACTGCTCTCACAAGTGCGATCGGCTCTGGGTTTAGCAATGCGGCAGAGATCGCCACAGTCACCAATGATACCGATGCCGCCACTAGTACGGCCTTGATTGTCTACAACAGTGCCAATGGCAACTTGTTCTATAACCGCAATGGAGCTGCCGCAGGCTTTGGCAACAACACTGGCGGACAGTTTGCGACCCTGACGGGTGCTCCCGGTTTGAGTACAAGCGATTTTGTGATTCAGGCGTAGAATCTTCATCAACCCTTCTCTTGTGGGAGAAGCGCCGATCATCTGAACGAATTACCGTTCCAAAAGCGTCATTCAGTTACCCAGCATCATAAAAGCTGGAAAGGTTAAATCTACTCTGGCAACTCTATTGTCGCCGCTTTGGAGTAGACCACCGGTTTCGATTTGCCCAAATGACAAAGCGGCTCTCTAATTCAGCAGTCCAGGAAGCAACTAGCCCTAGGCGCTAAAATACTTCGCGGCTGGATGGTAAGTAATAATTGCCGTGGTGGATTGCTCAGGATAAAGCTGTTCACTTTCATCCATCGACATCGAAATGCGATCGGTCCCCAGAAGCGCTAGCTGCTGATACTGATCAGCAACGTTAGGACAGGCCGGATAGCCAAAGCTATAGCGCGATCCTTGATAACGTTGTGCTAACATATCGCGAATGTTATCGGGTTCTTGATCGCCATAGCCTAATTCATGCCGAATATGAGCATGGGTCCACTCTGCCAGTGCCTCTGCGGTCTGGACTGCCAAGCCGTGGAAGTAAAGATAATCGGTATATTGGTTGTCGGCAAACAGCTTTTGAGCAAATTCAGTCGCAACATGGCCCACCGTCACCGCTTGCATTGGGAAAACATCGAACTGGTTTTCGGCGATCGGACGGAAGAAGTCAGCAATGCAAAGACGCCGCATTGACTTCTGGCGGGGGAAGGTCCAGGTGACGATTGGCTGGGCTGTTTGCGGGGTTAAACCTTGCTCGATTACAGTCGGATCGTAAACGTAAACTGAATTGCCTTCTGCCACACAGGGGAAATAACCATAAATCACCTGTGGATGTAACAGCTTTTCATCCTGGATACGCTGCTTCCACTGTTCCAGAATCGGATAGACCTTCTCTGCCAAAAAGGCATCATATTCTTCGCGAGTTTGTTCCTTCGGTTTACGGAATTGCCATTGTCCTGCTACTAGAGCCTGCAAATCCAGATGCCAAAAAATGGAATCAAACGATAAATCTGCTGGATTGAGGATCTTGGTGCCCCAGAAAGGCGGTGTAGGCCGGGGAATCTCCAGTTCGACGGCTTCCGATCGTTTCGTATCCACTACTTCAGGTTCAGCGGGTTTCTTAGGTTTGGCTGGTGCACCGCTTAGCTCACGTTCTGCGGCCTCGATCGCCTGTCGTCCCTTCTGGTTGTACTGGGCATAGTCCGCCAAAAAACCCTCGCGATCGTCCCATTGGTCGGCTTGCTTGGCGGGCATGAACCGATCCATAAAGGTCAGATCCGCAAAGGCATCCTTGCCGTAGATTACCTGACCCTTGTAGGTGTTCTGGCAATCTTCATAGACGAACTTGGGCGTCAATGCCGCGCCTCCTAGAATCACCGGCACCGTGATGCCACGCTGATTAAACACCTCTAAGTTTTCCTTCATGAAAGCGGTCGATTTCACCAGCAGGCCACTCATGGCAATGCAGTCGGGCTGGTGTTCGTAATAGGCATCCAGGATCGCATCCACAGGCTGCTTAATCCCTAAGTTAATCACCTTATAACCGTTATTAGTCAGAATAATATCCACCAGGTTCTTACCGATATCATGCACATCTCCCTTCACGGTAGCGATCAGGAATTTGCCCTTGCCCGATCCATCGCTGTCTGTCTTCTCCATGAAGGGTTCCAGGAAAGCCACCGCCGACTTCATCGTTTCAGCCGACTGCAACACGAAAGGTAACTGCATTTGACCAGAACCAAACAGCTCACCCACCACCTTCATGCCATCCAGCAAAAATGTGTTGATAATTTCCAGCGGCGGATATTGTTCTAAAGCAATCTTTAGCGCATCCTCTAAGCCGATCCGCTCTCCGTCAATAATATGTTGCTTCAAGCGTTCTTCGATCGGTAAATCGGCCAGCGAGTTGTTCGATCGGGCATCCTTGGCGCTTACCCCTTCAAAGAGCTGCGTCAGCTTGGTCAAGGGATCGTAAACGCAAATGCCATTCTCATCAAACCGTCGCCGATCGTAGATCAGATCGCGGCAGACTTCCTGATGTTCTGGATCAATCTTGGCCAGCGGCAGAATTTTCGCAGCAGAGACGATCGCCCCATCCATACCCACCTGCATTGCCTCATGCAGGAACATCGAGTTTAGGGTAATCCGGGCTGCTGGACTCAACCCGAAGGAGATATTGGAAACCCCCAGCATGAAATGAACAGCGGGCAGGGTTTCATGAATTTGCCGAATTGCCTCAATCGTCGCCTTGCCGTTCTCCCGATCTTCCTCAATCCCGGTAGAGATCGGTAGGGCCAAAGTATCAAAGAAAATTTCGTAGGGCGGAATCCCAAATTCGATCGCATCTCGATAGGCTCGCTGCGCGATCTGGAATTTCTTCTCGGCGGTACGGGCCATGCCTTCTTCATCGATCGTGCCAACCACCACGCCTGCGCCATACTGCTTCGCCAAAGCCAACACCTGGAAGAAGCGCTCGTCCCCATCTTCATAGTTGGTGGAGTTGAGGATACATTTGCCGCCCGCCACTTTTAGACCGGCTTCCATCTTGGTCCATTCGGTGGAGTCCAGCATCAGCGGCAGCGTCACATTGGTCACTAGACGCGAGACAATTTCTCGCATATCTCGTTCGCCATCCCGTCCGACGTAGTCCACGTTGACATCGAGCACATGTGCCCCTTCCTTCACCTGGGATTTTGCCACAGCAATCAGGCCATCCCAATCTTCCGCATTCAGCAATTCCCGCACTTTCTTAGAACCGCTGGCATTGAGACGTTCACCCACGATCAAGAAAGAATTGTCTTGCTGATAAGGCTGAGCGGTATAAATCGAAGAGGCTGATGGCGTATAGTTCAACGCTGGCCGAGGCGTATCTGATGCATAGACCTGACCGTTCATCCAGCCTCGATCGCCCACCCGCACCGATCGTTCTTTAGGCTTCAATGATTGGGCAATTTCTGCAAGGGCTTTAATATGCTCCGGTCTGGTGCCGCAGCAGCCCCCGATTACCTGCACACCCCAGTCTTCCACAAACTTATGTAGCGCCATTTGCAGTTCGATTGGCGTCAGCTTGTAGTGAGCATGTCCCCCCACGTTTTCCGGCAATCCAGCATTGGGAATGCAAGACACCACAAAGGGGGCATTTTCAGTCAAATACTTGATGTGATCGGCCATGCGATCGGGACCCGTAGCGCAGTTCAGTCCCAAAATATTGATCGGGTAGGGTTCTAAGGTAGCCAACACTCCGCTGATATCAGTTCCTACCAGCATCGTGCCTTGCACTTCCATTGTCACCGAAACCATCAACGGACGCCGCTCTCCCTTCTGCTCAAATACAGCTTCGACTGCATTTAGGGCTGCTTTGATTTGCAGCACATCCTGACAGGTTTCGATAATGAACAAATCGACGCCACCATCAAACAACCCTTCCGCCTGCACCATAAAACCCGCTTTCAGCTCGTCATAGCCGATGTGGCCAAGGGTGGGCAATTTTGTGCCCGGTCCCATGGAGCCTGCGACAAAGCGTGGCTTCTCTGGTGTCGAGAACTCTTGAGCACATTGCTTGGCCAACTCTGCGGCTTGCCGGCTGATCGTATAAGCCTGATCCGCCAAATTATATTCAGCCAACACCAGGGGACTGCTGCCAAACGTGTCGGTTTCGATCACATCGGCCCCTGCTGCCAAAAAGTCGCGGTGCACTTTGGCGATCGCCTCAGGTTTGGTGATGATCAGATACTCATTGCACCCTTCATATTCCGCACCCCCAAAGTCTGCTGCTGTCAAGTTTTGGGATTGGATGTTCGTCCCCATTGCGCCATCAAACACCAAGACGGGACGATCGGAGCTATGAAGGCGGTCCAGGAAGGGATGAGTCATAGGGGCTAGGGTTGTTGGTAACTATTTTTAACAGTACAATCGACACCTCTAGATTATCAAGCGACTCAGGGTGTGGCAAAGGAGAGTTTGTAGGACGATCGGCCAGACGAAAGAATTGGCAAATTAAGTTAATTCTACCTTCCCATTATTACCAACAGTTGTTACAATAGATTGTCGCCTGTTTTCAGGCTAACGGGATGTAGCGCAGCTTGGTAGCGCACTTCGTTCGGGACGAAGGGGCCGCTGGTTCGAATCCAGTCATCCCGATTTTACATGTTGTGTCGAGTAACAGTTTATTTGTCGTCGTTAACAGATTGTTGTCGCTATTAACAAATTACTGTCGTCATTAACACTTTGCTGTCGTCTAGTCGTTCTGAACGATCGTTAACACTTTGTTGTCGCTCAACAGCGCATAGGACAGGCTTGCAAAACATGTTAACATATAAGCATTAAACGCCTATCCCGAACGAAGTGCGCCTTTCAATCTACCCTAATAATGACTCTAACCTAGAATTCCTATTTTGCTAGTAATACTGAGAAACTTATCCAAAATCTATGTGGTTGAGCACTTTACTGCAAAACAATAATCAGTCGTGAGAGTTTTCAATCTTCCCAAAGCTGAAATGGCGATCGAGACGTAAGGGCGGGCATCAGTTTCTGAGCAAAGGCTACTTTCAATCTTCCCAAAGCTGAAATGGCGATCGAGACTTGAAAAGACTCGATCGAATGCCTGAAGCTCTTTTAGCTTTCAATGTTCCCAAAGCTGAAATGGCGATCGAGACCAAAGACGAAGAAGTTCCGGGGGCAATTTATTACTACCTTTCAATCTTCCCAAAGCTGAAATGGCGATCGAGACTTGGGGCTCAACCATCAATAAAACCAATCCTGAGGACTTTCAATCTTCCCAAAGCTGAAATGGCGATCGAGACTTTTTTTTGTTGCAAGCTGAAAAGTCGTGTATACATCTTTCAATCTTCCCAAAGCTGAAATGGCGATCGAGACAATGCCTTGTGGACATGTTTGAAAAGCTTACTCGACTTTCAATCTTCCCAAAG